>CAYPND010000025.1:0-14140 GCA_964412175.1 uncultured Microbacteriaceae bacterium
TGGACAACTCGTGAGACCATGAGCCCATGCACACGACCGTCTTCGAGCGCAGCCGCCCCGACGCCCGCCTGATCGCCGAGAGCCTCGCGGGCTCGCGGCTGCAGCCGTTCTGGCTCGACGACCTGCCCGAGCGGCCCATTCGCCCCGTGCTGACCGGACGCGAGACGGACGACCTCGCCGTCGTCGGCGGCGGCTACACCGGCCTCTGGACGGCGCTACTCGCGAAGCAGCGCGACCCCGAGAGCCGCGTCGTGCTGCTCGAGGGCAAGCGCATCGGCTGGGCGGCGAGCGGCCGCAACGGCGGCTTCGTCGAAGCCACCCTCACGCACGGCGCCAAGAACGGCGAGGCGCGGTTCCCCGACGAGCTCGCGACGCTTGATCGGCTGGGCATGCAGAACCTCGACGAGATCGAGTCCACGGTCGAACGCGAGGGCTGGGCGGTCGACTTCGAGCGCGTCGGATCCATCGCGGTCGCGACCGAGGCCTACCAGGTGGCCGAGCTCGAGGCCGCGCACGACGGCGAGCACGAGCTGTTCTACGACGCCGCCGCTATGCGCGCGCAGATCAACTCGCCCACCTATGAGGGCGGGCTGTGGTCGATGCGAGATACGGCGCTCGTGCATCCCGGCAAGCTCGCGATCGCCCTCATGCGCGCGTGCCTCGATGCGGGTGTCGAGATCTTCGAGGCGAGCCCCGTCAGCGGCCTCAGCGCCGAGCGCGACGCCGTCACCCTGAGCGTGCGCGGCGGCGGCACCGTACGGGCCGCGCGCGTGGCGCTCGCGACCAACGCCTTCCCGTCGCTGCTCAAGCGCTACCGCCTGCACGCCGTGCCGGTCTACGACTACGTGCTCATGACCGAGCCGCTGACGGATGCCCAGCTCGCCTCGATCGGGTGGCAGGGTCGGCAGGGCGTCGCCGACAGCGCCAACCAGTTTCACTACTACCGCCTCAGTGCCGACAACCGCATCTTGTGGGGCGGATACGACGCGATCTACCACTTCGGCGGGCGCATCCGCCCGGAGTACGACGACCGCCGTGAGTCCTTCGAGAAGTTGGCGAGCCACTTCTTCACGACCTTCCCGCAGCTCGAGGGCGCGCGGTTCAGCCACCGATGGGCCGGCGTGATCGACACCTGCAGCCGGTTCTGCGCCTTCCACGCCACGGCCCACCAGGGGCGCGTCGCCTACTCGGCGGGCTTCACGGGGCTCGGGGTTGCGGCCACGCGCTTCGCGGCGAACGTCATGCTCGACCAGCTCGCGGGGCTCGAGACCGAGCGCACTTCGCTTGACCTGGTGCGCAGCATGCCGCTGCCGTTCCCGCCCGAGCCCGCGACGTATCCGGCCGTGCAGTCGGTGCGCTGGGCGCTCGACCACGCAGATCACAATTCGGGAAAGAGAAATGCGTATCTGCGCACGCTCGACGCGGTGGGTCTAGGGTTCGACTCGTGACCCTTCCCCTCGACTCCGCGCTCGTGCTGCAGGCGCTCGCGATCGAGCTCGAGCACGAGCCCGTCGACCCCGAGCAGGTCGTCGAGGGTGCGCCGACCTCGGGCATCCTCGCCCTCGCCGAGCTCGACGACTGGGAGGTCGGGGTGTGGGAGCTCACGCCCGGCACCGTCACCGACGTCGAGGTCGACGAGATCTTCATCGTGCTCGCCGGCCACGCCATCCTGCGGCGGGAAGACGGCTCGGAGACCGAGCTTGTTCCCGGCTCGGTCGGTCGCCTGGAAGACGGCGAAGAGACCGAGTGGCGCGTGCTCGAGACACTGCGCAAGGTCTACATCGCCTGAGCCCGGGCGAGAGTGACGGTTCGTGGCGAGAGTCACGAAACATTGCACGACTCTCGCCACGAATCATGACTTTCCAGGGCGCGGCCGCCCCGATCACTCCTCGTAGAATCGACCCCATGCGCATCCACGTGGCGACCGATCACGCCGGCCTCGAGTTCAGCCAGACGGTGCGCCAGCACGTTGCCGCCCAGGGGCACGAGGTGCACGACCACGGGCCGCAGCACTACGACGCGCTCGACGACTACCCGAGCTTCTGCATCAACGCCGCCCGTGCCGTCGCGCGCGACCAGGCGGCGGGCGTCGAGACGCTCGGCATCGTCTTCGGCGGCTCGGGCAATGGCGAGCAGATCGCGGCGAACAAGGTGCAGGGCATCCGCGCCGCCCTCGTCTGGAGCGAGGCGACCGCGCAGCTCGCCCGCGAGCACAACGACGCCAACGTCATCGCGATCGGCGCGCGCCAGCACACGGTCGACGAGGCGCTGCGGTTCATCGACCTGTTCATCGCGACGCCGTACCCCGGCGACGAGCGTCACGCCCGCCGCATCGCCCAGCTCGCCGAGTACGAGACCACCGGCGCGATCGCCGGGCACGAGATCGTCTAGCGGTGCCCGAGGGCCACTCCGTCCATCGCATCGCGCGGCAGTTCGCGCGGCACTTCGTCGGCGAGCCCGTGCTCGTCAGCTCGCCGCAGGGCCGCTTCGCCGACGGAGCCGCCCTCATCGACGGCCGCACCATGACCGACTCGAAAGCCGTCGGCAAGCAGATGTTCCTCGAGTTCGACGATGCCCTGTGGCTGCGCGTGCACCTCGGCATCTACGGGGCGTGGGACTTCTCGGGCGCGGTCGCAACAGCGACCGCGCGCCCAGAGCAGAGTGAGTTTCGAGCGGAACAGGATGCGGCAGGTCGGGATTACCCGAGCCTGATCGACGGTCGCATGGGCCAGACGAACATGACCGGCACGGACCTCGCTGCGGCACCGGATGCTCGCACGACGGTCGTCGGCGAGCACGAGGCATCCCTCTCATCGATCGGGGCTCCTCGCCGCACGCGCCTGCGCATGGCCGAGGCCGAGAAGGAGAGCATCGTCGATGATGCGGCGCTCGCCGATTTTCCGCCCGAGCCCGTCGGCCAGGTGCGCGTGCGCCTGCTGACCGAGCGCGCTGTCGCCGACCTGCGCGGGCCCACCGCGTGCGAGGTGCTCGACGCGCAAGGCGTGCAGCGCGTCATCGACGCGCTCGGCCCCGACCCGCTCGTCGACGACACCGACGCGGGGGAGGAGCGCATGCTCGCGCGCATCCGGGGCCGACGGGTGCCCATCGGGCTGCTGCTTATGGACCAGTCGGTCGTGAGCGGCATCGGCAACGTCTACCGCGCCGAGATGCTGTTCCGCGCGCGGCTCGACCCTCACGTCACGGGGGCGGCACTGCCCGACGACATCATCCGCGACTTGTGGCGCGACTGGCGCTACCTGCTGGGCGTCGGCGTCGAGACCGGTCAGATGCTCACGATGGACGGCCTCGATGAGGAGGGCCAGCGGGCGGCCCTGCGCAACCGCGCCGACCGGCACTGGGTCTACAAGCGCGAGGGCCTGCCGTGCCGCATCTGCCGCACGAACATCTCCCTCGAGGTCGCCGCGGGGCGCAAGCTCTACTGGTGCCCGAACTGCCAGGCAGGAGTCTGATGCGCCACACGCCGCACTACCTGATGACCGACCCCGACGAGGTGCGCCGGCTGATCCGTGAGAACCCGTGGATGACGATCGTCTCGAGCCCGCCCGGCAGCGGCGTCGTCGCCTCGCACTACGCCTTCCTGCTCGATGAGCAGGCGTCGACGGGCGACGAGATCGTGCTCATCGGGCATGTCGGTCGGCCCGACGAGCAGGCGCACGAGCTGGGCCAGCACGAGGTGTTGCTCATCGTGCAGGGTGCCCACGGCTACATCTCGCCGAGCTGGTACGAGCCGGGCGACATCATCCCGACTTGGAATCACGTGACCGCGCACCTGTGGGGCACCCCCGAGATCCTCACCGACGACGAGAACCTCGAGGCGCTCTCCGCGCTCACCGATCACTTCGAACGCCACGTCGTCAACCCCCGCGGGCTCCACCTCGACCCGGAGTATTCTCGACGTGTCGCCCGCGGCACGGTCGGCGTTCGCGTGCGGGTGACGCGGTTCGACGCCCGCGCGAAGCTCAGCCAGAACAAGCCCGTCGAGGTCATCGAGCGCATCATCGGCGCGCTCGAGGGCGACGGGCCGTACAGCCACCCGGGCCTCGCCCGCGAGATGAGGAGACACCATGACGCGCGCGATTCGTAACGCGCGACCGCTCGGCGGCCACGACCCGATCGACCTCCTCATCGACGAGGGGCTGATCGTCGGCATCCTGCCGGCCGGCATCGAGACCGCCGGGCCCGATGACCTCGACCTCGAGGGCCGCTTCATCATGCCCGGGCTGTGGGACGAGCACGTGCACCTCACGCAGTGGGCCCAGCACCGCCGCCGCATCGACCTCGCCCCGGCAGAGAGCGCGGCCGAGGCCGCCGCGATCCTGCGGTCGGCCCTCGCGCGCGGCGAGGCGCGCGACGTGGTCGTCGTCGGCGTCGGCTTCCGTGACGGGCTGTGGCCGGATGCGCCCACCGCCGCGCTGCTCGACTCCGTCGCGCCCGACCGCCCTGTCGTGCTCATCAGTGCCGACGTGCACTGCGTCTGGCTCAACAGCGCCGCCCTCGTGCACTTCGGCGTCGACACCACCGCGGGCGCCGACGGCGACGGCGTGCTGCGGGAGGACGCCGCGTTCGCCATCACGGCCCGCCTCGACAGCGCTCCCGACCACGAGCTCGACACCTGGGTCGCCGAGGCGGCGGCCGAGGCGGCCGCACGCGGCGTCGTCGGCGTGGTCGACCTCGAGATGCGCTGGAACCGCGACGACTGGGCCCGCCGCGTCGCCGCGGGCTTCGACGCCCTGCGCGTCGAGTTCGGCGTCTACCCGCAGCACCTCGACCGCGCGATCGACCTCGGCCTGCGCTCGGGCCAGCCGCTCGCCGGCACCGTGAGCGTCGGCCCCCTCAAGGTCATCACCGACGGCTCGCTCAACACGCGCACCGCCTACTGCTGCGACCCGTATCCGGATGCTCCCGCCGAGGCCTACGGCCGCCTCAACGTGCCCCCCTGCGAGCTGCGCCCCCTGCTCGCCCGGGGCAGCGAGGCGGGCTTCGAGCTCGCCGTGCACGCGATCGGTGACGGCGCCAATCGTCTGGCTCTCGACGTGTTCGCCCAGCTGGGGCGCGGGGGACGTATCGAGCACGCGCAGCTCGTGCACGACAGCGACTTCGCCCGCTTCGCGGCGCTCGGCGTGACGGCGAGCGTGCAGCCCGAGCACGCCGTCGACGACCGCGACGTGGCCGAGCGCTACTGGCCGGGCCGCACGCGGCGGGCCTTCGCGCTGCGCTCGTTCCTCGACGCCGGCGCGCGTATCGTGCTCGGCTCCGACGCGCCGGTCGCGCCGCTCGACCCCTGGGTCGCGATCGCGGCGGCGACGAGCCGCACGCGCGACGGCCGCCCGGCGTTCCACGCCGAGCAGTCGATCACGGTCGTCGAGGCGCTCGCTGCCTCGACCCGCACCCTCGTGGCGGTCGGCGAGCCCGCCGACCTCGTGGTGCTCGACGTCGACCCGCTCGCGGTCGATCCCGAGTCGCTGCGCACGATGCCGGTTGCGCTCACGATGCTCGGCGGTCGCGTGACCCACGCCGACGCGGCCCTGCGCGCTCGGGCGACGCTCGAGGTCTAGCCCGGCGCCGCCCGCGCGCGGCCCTCGAGCTCTCACACGACGCCGCCCCTGCGGCGCCTAGGCCGCGATGTGGGCGAAGAGGAACCAGCGGTCCTTCTCGAGCGTAGCGGTGATCGCGATCGCGAGATCCTGGCTCACGGGGTCGATCTCATCGAGCTCGTCGATCGCGGTGCGCAGCGTGACGAGCGTCGCGTCGATGCCGGCGATCACCTGGGTGATCAGCGCATCCGTCGACTGGAAGCCTTCCTTCACGGCAGGGACCGTCGTCGCGGCACCGATCGTGGCGACGCGCGCGTCGAGCGGCTGCCCGAGCGTGACGATGCGCTCGGCGGCGAGATCGCTGAACTCGCGAGCGTGGTCGACGAGGGTGTCGAGCAGCTCGTGCACGGGCATGAAGTTGACGCCGCGCACGTGCCAGTGGGCCTGCTTGCCCTCGACAGCGAGGGCCATGAGGTCGATGACAACGGGCGTGAGATACGTCGCAACGCCCTTCGTGAGCTCGGCGGTCTTCGCACCCTTCGGTGCGGCGGATACGGTGGCCATGGGGGTCGTCCTTCCTTCGTGGGGATGAGGTGACTCCACCGTAGAACAGCCGTTCTGCCGCCCGCTGGGGGTTGACAGGTCTCAGCGCAACTGGGCGATGCGCGTCGCGGCGTCGCGCACGTTCTGCAGCCGACGCTCGTATCGCGCGGCGAGCACGACGATCAGCACGCCCGCGAGCCCGAGCCAGAGCCACCACTCGACCGAGCGGCCGACGAGCTCGAGTAGCGGCCAGGTCTGAACGAGCAGGTGAATGAGCAGCACGATGCCGCCGATCACGAAGGGTGCCTTCAGGCGTCGCCACAGGCCGCCGATGAAGACGGATGCGGCGGCCACCCCGAGCGCGACGGCCCGCCACAGCGGCTCTCCCGCACCATCGATCGCGAGCAGCGAGGGCACGAGCAGGGCGATGAATCCCGGGGCGAGCCACGCCCAGCTGCGGGCGGCGGGCTCGGCGTCGAGGTGCAGGGTGCCGATCGCGAGCAACGCCAGGGCGAGCGGCAGGCTCACGAGCTCGACCGGATCGACCGCGCCGGTGAGACCCAGCGCCCCCGCGCACAGGGCCGCGGTGCCGATGGCCGCAGCGGTCGCGGCATCGCGCAGACGCCCCTCGGCGAGCACGCGCGCTGCGACAGCCACGCCGCTCAGTACGATCACGACGAGTGCGGCCCGCAGCAGCTCGGCGCCCTCGAGCGACGTGCCCGGCGCCTCGATGAGCAGGTCGAGCGACTGCGCGATCGCGAGCACCCCGAGCGCGCCGAGCCCCGCGCCGACGAGCGCCCCGCTCATGCCCAGCAGGGCGCCGTCGATGCGCCGTTCGGCGAGCAGCGGAGCGATGACGAGCGTGACCGCGACGAGCGCGACCACGACGGCCCGGGCATCCGTGCCGTCGATGCTCTGAACGGCCGAGGGGACGAGGGCCACGAGCAGCGCCGCGGCGGTGAGCGGGGCGGCCGACCGCGGCGAGGCTGCGCCACGCCGGCGGGCGAGCAGCGCGCTCGCGGCGACGACGAGCAGCACGGCCCCCGCGAGCGGCAGGGCGTAGGGCTCGGGGGCGGTCTCGCCGGAGTCGGCGAGGCGCAACCACAGGGCGATCGTCGCGAGCGCGAGGGCGCCCCAGCCTGCGAAGCGGCGCGGCGAGGCCGAACCGATGAGGCCGTCGCGGCTGATCGCCGTGACGAGCACGAGCACCGCGAGCACGAGCACGGGGATCCAGAGCAGCTCGGGATGCTCCGAGCGCGTCGCCGCGTCGAGCACGAGCGCGGCGGCGGCGAGCACGGCCGCGGCATCGCCCACGATGCGGGGGAACCCCGGGCTCGCGAGGGTCGACCGCGCCGTGCGCGCGCGGGCGGCGACCGCCCGGTCGTCAGGGCTCACGCCGGGCGCCGCGAGGAGGGCGGTGACGGCGACGAGGGTGACGGCGCCGAGCGCGATCGTCGCCACGAGCGCGGGGTCGAGACCCCGCCCGTCGGCGGCGAGCAGCGCGCCGCGCGCGACGACGAGCGGCAGCAGCGCGCGCGCGATGAGCCGCTCGGGGGTCGCGCCGCGCAGAGCCGCGACGACGAGCGCGACGGCGAGCAGCCCGAGTGCCACAGCTTCGTCGACGGCGGGGAGGGTCACGACGGCGCTGGCGATCATCGCGCCGAGCAGGGCGACCGAGCCGACGACCCAGCGCTCGAGCGCCGCGAGCCGGCCGAGCTGACTGCTCGCGATGATGATCGCGGCCGCGGCGATGACGGCGCTTCCCGCGCTGAGCGTCAGGGCCGGCATCGCGAGCGCGAGGTCACGGGCGAGCTCGGGGCTCGAGCCCAGCACGAGGGCGGCGGCGAGCCCGAGCGTCCCGGCGCGCAGCGCGCCTGAGCTCGTCAACGTGCGGGCGACCCCGATCGCGAGCAGCACGATGAGCAGCCCGATGCCGACCCCGCGCGGCACCGCCCACGACGTGACGAAGGCGCCGAGCGCCGCGCCCGTGCTGAGCGGGATGAGCAGGGCGGTGAGGGCGCGGCGGGCATCCGTCGTCGCGATGCCGCGCGAGGCGCGCAGGCCGAGGGCGGCGCCGATCGCGAGCACGCCGAACACGAGCATGACGAGCCACCACGCGGGCAGCAGGGGAACCGCCGCGACGATGACGATGCCCGCGATGAGCGTGAGGGCGCGGGCGCGACGCAGCAGCACGCCGAGCAGCACCCAGCTGAGGGCGATGACGCCGAGGGCGAGTGCCAGCGCGCCGATCGCGGCGACCGTGGCGCGCTCGCCGGAGGTCACCGGGTCGCCGATGGCGAGCGGAATCACCTCGAAGCCCTGCGTGCCCGCCTCGACGAAGGCTGCGACCGCGACGATCGCCGCGAGCCCGCCGGCCACGGCGGTGAGCGCCGCGGCCGTGAACGTTCCCGAGGCCGCGACTGTGCGCCACGGTGCCACGGGGTTATCGCCCGACCGCTGCGCTGCTCGGCGCCAGGCCTGCTCGGCGAGCACGGCGACGAGGGTTGCGGCGATGAGGGGCGCGCTCACGATGACGCGGTCTTGATCGAACCGTGCGGCCGACACGACGGCCCCTCCGACGGCCGCGAGCGCTGCGCCGGCGCCGATCGCGCCGAGCGCGAGCGTGTCGAGGGGGCGGCGCACCGCCGACCGGCGCACCGCGGGCGCGAGCGCGGCAGCGTGCAGCAGCGCGGCGCCGGCGAGCACGAGCCCGGCGATCACGGGGGAATAGCGAGCGCCCGGATCGAGCGCGACGAGGCTCGGAAGCGCGACGAGCGCCGCGAGGGCTCCCGTTGCGAGCGCGGTGACTTGCGCGGCGCGACGAGCGAGCGATCGGGTGGCCGGCACGGCGGCCCACGAGACCGCCGCTGTGACGAGGCCCGCGAGTGCACCCGCCGTCGTGTCGGCCCCGCCCATGGCGGGCAGCGGCTCGCCGACGAGATGCCCCGTCGCGAGCGCGGCGCCGAGCGGCAGCAGACCCGCCGCCGCCACGCCCGGCGTGCCGAGCCCAGAGACGCGCGACCAGAGGGCGGCCGTCGCGCCGACGACGAGCAGGGCGGTTCCCCAGTAGAGCGGCTCGGGCGTCGAGCCGAGCCCGCTCGGGTCGTTGAGCCGCAGCGCCCAAGCGTCGAGCACGAGCATGACCGTACCGAGCGCGGCGATGCCCTCGGCCGTCGAGGCGAGCCCCCGGCGGCCCAGCATGCCCGCGGCGATCATGGTCGCCAGGGTGCCCGCGACGATGATCGCCATGCGCACCTCGCTGCCGTAGGTGACGAAGGCGTACACGAGCCCGAAGACCGCGAACACCGAGAGCAGGCTGATGCCCACGACGATGAGCGCGATCTGGATGCCCGACCGGCGCGGCCCGTCGACCGCAGCCGGCGCGGCGGGAGTGACGGGTGACGCGGCCGAGGTGCTCGCGACCGGCGCAGGCGCCGCCTCGGCCGGAGCGGCCGGTGCGGCCGGTGCGGCCACCGCGGCGGCGGCGGTCTCGCGGCGGATGCGGCCGATGATGTCGAGCCGGGCATCCAGCGCGTCGGCGATCGCGACCGAGGAGGCCGCCAGTTCGGCCGACGCGGGGTGGCGCAGGTCGAGCCCGCAGCCGCCGCACACCGTCGACCGGAGGGGCACGAGGCATGCGGGGCAGATGGTCGTCGACCGCAGCTCGGCGGCCGAGCGCGGAAAGAGCACGCGACCGGCCCAGGCGCGATCGGGGGTGGAGTCGCTCATGCGCACACGCTAGTGCCGCGACGTTCGACACGCGCGAAACGTTGGGGTGCCTGTGCGCGGAGGAAGCGGCCACACTGAGGGCATGCCCGCGCAGCCCGACCCCTTCGTGGCCGTCTACACCCAGCACCTGCCCGCCGTGAGCCGGTACCTCGCCCGCCGCGTCGACCGCGCCGACGTCGACGACCTCGCCGCCGACGTTTTCGCGATCGCCTGGCGCAAGCGCGCCTCGGTGACCCCGGGCGAGGAACTGCCGTGGCTCTACCGCATCGCCGCGTACCAGGTGGCGAACCACCGTCGTCGGCTGGCCGCGCGGGCCTCGGTGCTCGGGCTGCTGTCTGTGCCCGACTCAGCGCCCTCAGCGGAATCGCTCGTCGCGGCGGACGCCGAGCTCGCCCGGGCGTGGGCCGCCATCGGGCCGCGCGACCGCGAGGTGCTCGCGCTCGTCGTGCTCGACGACCTGTCGGTGAGCGATGCGGCAGTGGCGCTCGGGGTCAGCGCGAATGCGGTGAGCATCCGGCTGCACCGTGCGAAGAAGGCGCTCGCCGCCGCGCTCGGCGAAACGGATTCGGGCACTGCTGAAAGATCGCCCGCCCCCGCGACATAAACCGGGTATGAGTGACAATACTGACCACCTGACTGACCGCCTCCGGCGGTCCGCGGGCACGGATGCTCCGGCCCCCGATCTCTCGCCCAACCTCGTCGCCTCGGCCTCGAGCCGGCGGGCCCCCCGGCTCGTCAACCACGGCCGCACCGCGCGCGCCGCGAGCGCCTCGCTCGCGGCCGTCGCGGCCGTGGCCGTCGGCTCGCTCGTGGTCGTCAACCCCTTCGCCCCCCAGGCGCCGCTGTTCACGGCTGCCGCGGCGGGCAGCGCTCCCGGCACGGCGCAGGAGTCGGCGCTCGCTGCCGACGCCCGCATCGCCCTGTGGATCGACTACGACTACGTGGCCGGCCCCGGCCTCGGCACCGAGGGCGGCAGCGGCGGCGTGTACCAGCTGCAGCGCATCGGCACGCCGCAGGAGGTGCTCGACGACATGGCCGAGCGATTCGGCGTCGAGGGCGCGCCCGGCGAGACCTCGTACTTCGACCCCGCGTGGCCCAGCTACGTCATCGGGCCAGAAGACGGCAGCGGGCCCTCGATCACGGTCACCTGGAGCGGCACCGGCAACTGGTGGTACAACAACCCCGCCGCCTACCCCGAGCCCGTGTGCGCGCTCGTCGAGTACGAGACCGAGAACGGCACGGAGCAGTTCGAGGAGTGCACCCAGCCCGAGATCCCCGCGAGCGAGTCGCTCGCCCCGAGCGAGGCCGAGGCGCGGGCCGAGGCCGCCGAGCTCTTCGCGTCGATGGGTCTCAATGTGGCGCCCGCCGACGTGCGCGTGTCGGCGGACACCAGGCAGACCATGGCGACCGCGAACCTCGTGGTCGACGGCGTGGCGACGGCGATCGACTACAGCGTCGCGTGGAGCCCGCTTGGCGAGATCGCCTGGGCCTACGGCCACTCGATCGAGGTCGTCGATCGCGGCGACTTCGGCACGGTCTCAGCGACCGCCGCGGTCGACCGCCTCGACGACGGCCGATGGTACGGCGCGGGCGGGCCCGACTACCAGGGCGGCATGAACATCCTCGCCGCAGAATCGGGCCTGGCGCGGGATGCTGCACTCGTGCCCGGCGGAGACACCTCGGTCTCGTCGCCGGTCGAGGTGCCCGGCGCGCCCGCCGTGTCGGTGCCGACCGACCCGGTGCCGACCGAGCCCGGCGTTGTCGAGCCCGGCGTTGTCGAGCCCGAGCCCGGCGAGCCGACCGACCCGGTCGCGCCGACGGAGCCGGCCGAGCCGAGCGAGGAGCCGATCGTCGAGCCCACGACCGAGCCCGCGCCGCTACCCGAGCCCTCGTCGGTGACGGTCACGGTCGACGCCGCCGAGGCGACGCTGCTGCTGCTGTGGGATGCCGACGGCAACGCCTGGCTGGTGCCCGGCTACGCGATGCAGCACCCCGACGGCTTCTGGAACACGATCGTCTCGCTCGTCGAGGGCGTCATCGAGCTGCCGCCGCCCTTCGAGGGCGAGATCACGCCCTTCCTCGAGGATTGAGCTTCCCGTGAGGACGACGCCCCCGCGGGTTGGGCCGCGGGGGCGTCGTCGTGCGTGGCGCGCGCGATGAGGGAGGGCAGCTCGCACCCTTTCCGACACGTCGTACGCATCGTCTCGTGAGACCTGTCGCAAACCGTGCGGCAAGCTGAGCGCGGAGCGCGTTGCGCCGCAGGAGCGGCGGCGCAGCCAGAAATCAATTGGAGGGGCTGACGGGAATCGAACCCGCATCATTAGTTTGGAAGACTAAGGCTTTACCACTAAGCTACAGCCCCGCTGCGAGCCCGAAAGCCCGCCTGTTTTCCAGCGTAACGCATCGGCGCGGGCGTCCAGCGGCCGAGCACGACGACTCGGCTAGACTTGCCGAGGCCATTTTTCGACGCGACGCCCTGTCGTGACGCTGATCTGGCCCACGGTCACGGTTTCGGGGCGTAGCTCAGCTTGGTAGAGCGCCCGCTTTGGGAGCGGGAGGCCGCAGGTTCAAATCCTGTCGCCCCGACCATCGCCCCTTGCACACACATTCAGGAGAATTCCCTTTGGTCCAGTCCACGGTCGAGAAGCTCAGCCCGACGCGCGTCAAGATCGCCATCACGGTGACGCCCGACGAGCTGAAGCCGAGCATCCAGCACGCGTACAAGCACATCGCCGAGACGGTGAATATTCCGGGCTTCCGCAGGGGCAAGGTGCCGCCGCCCATCATCGACCAGCGCGTCGGCCGCACCGAGGTTCTCAACCACGCCGTGAGCGAAGGCCTCGACTCGTTCTACCGGGCTGCGATCGCCGACCAGGGCTTGCGCGCCCTCGGCCGCCCCCAGGCCGACATCGCCGAGTGGCCGAGCGAGAAAGACTTCTCGGGTGACCTGCTGGTCACCGTCGAGGTGGATGTCCGCCCCGAGTTCGAGATCCCGAAGTACGACGGGCTCAAGATCGAGGTCGACGCCACCGACGTGACCCCCGACGAGGTCGAGGCCGAGCTCGAGAACCTGCGCAGCCGTTTCGGCACGCTCGTGACGGTCGACCGTCCAGCAGCCAAGGGCGACTTCGTTCAGCTCGACCTCATCGCCACGGTCGGCGGCACCACCGTCGACACGGCCAACTCGATCTCGTACGAGCTCGGCTCGGGCGAGCTCATCGACGGCATCGACGACGCCGTCGAGACCCTCACCGCGGGCGAGACCACGACGTTCGAGTCGACGCTGCTTGGCGGCGACCACGAGGGCGAGATGGCCCAGATCGAGGTCACCGTCCTCTCGGTGAAGGAGCGCGAGCTGCCCGAGGCCGACGACGACTTCGCTCAGATCGCCAGCCAGTTCGACACGATCGGCGAGCTGCGGGCCGACCTGCGCGAGCAGCTGCTGAAGCAGAAGTCGTTCGGCCAGGGCGCGCAGGCGCGCGAAAAGCTGCTCGCGGTTCTGCTCGAGAAGGTCGAGATCCCGGTGCCCGACGCGCTCGTCGAGAACGAGGTGCACCGCCACCTCGAGAACGAGGGCCGCTTGGAGGACGACGAGCACCGCGCCGAGGTGACCGAGTCGAGCACGACGACGTTCCGCACCCAGATCTTCCTCGACGCGCTCGCCGAGAAGGAGGAGGTCAAGGTCAGCCAGGACGAGCTGACGCAGTACCTCATCCAGGGTGCGGCGCAGTACGGCATGGAGCCCGGCGAGTTCATCAAGGTGCTCAACCAGAACGGCCAGATCCCCGGCATGGTCGGCGAGGTCGCCCGCTCGAAGGCGCTCTCGGTCGCCCTCAGCAAGGCGAAGGTCGTCGACTCGAAGGGCAAGGCCGTCGACCTGACTGCCTTCACGGCCGCCGCGGTCGCGCCGGTCGCCGAGGCGATCGACACCGACGACCACGCGGGTCACGACCACGACGACCACGAGGGTCACGACCATTAGGTCAGCGCCAAGCCCATGATCAGCCCGCCGTCGGGCTCTACCGCCACGGGTGCGAACCCGGGGTGCTCGTAGGAGCCGATGGCGGGCGTGTTCGTTCCCGACACTTCCAGGTGCACGCCCGCGACGCCGCGCTCGCGCAGCGGGCCCACGAGTCGCTCGATGAGCCCTCGGCAGAGGCCGCGGCCCTGCAACCGCGGCAGAAGGTTGATGTGCAGGTGCGCCGGATACAGGTCGGTGGTGGATGCCGGGGTCGCCTCGGGCGCGTGGATGAGCGCCACAAGACCCTGGTCGCGATCGCGGCGCGTGGCCTGTAGGGGGTGACGATCGCGCA
>CAYPND010000025.1:14240-34208 GCA_964412175.1 uncultured Microbacteriaceae bacterium
ACAAGACCCTGGTCGCGATCGCGGCGCGTGGCCTGTAGGGGGTGACGATCGCGCAGCACGGGCTTCCACATCCGTTCGCACCAGCGCTCGAACGCCACCGTGTCAGCGGTCGCGACGAGATAGCCCGCGCCGCCACCCTCGTCGACGACGATCGTGCACAGCGCCGGGTCGGCGATGAGGTTCGGCGCGGCCCAGAGGTGGGCGAGCAGGTGGGGGTCGTCGTACTGCTCGGTCGCGTCAGCACCGTCGTCGCCGGTGAGAATGCAGATGGTCGTGACGTCGGCGAGATCGGCGGGCGTGGCAGGGCGCAACTCGGGCACGACCCCACTGTCGACGCGGTCGAGTGCGGGTAATTCTTGCTCATTGCCCCAGATCGATGCGCCGCAGTAGCGTCACCGGCATGACGAGAATCTCCTTCAGCGCCCCGATCGTGCTGGTGGCGGCGACCCTCTTGCTGACCGCGTGCGTTCCCGACATCGACACCTCCGGCGCCGTGCGCGCGGATGCTCCCACGACGATCAACGCCTCAGAGCTCGCTCGCGTCACAGAGGGGATTGTGCTCGAGCAGGGTTTCACGGTCGATATCGACTGCGGCACCGACGACGTGCCCTTCGTCGTCGGAACCTCGCTCGACTGCAGCGCCGTCGATGAAGTGTCAGAGAGTTCGGGTACGTACACCGTAACGATCTCGAGCATCGACGGCACCGACTACGCGCTCGACGTGGTCGGCTCAGACGCGGCGCCGACCCCGCAGTCCGAGCCGAACCCGGTACTCGAGGCGGCGGACGCTTTCGCGGGGTTGACCGCGGATGCGATCACCGAATCGCTCGGCGAGACTCCGGTCGTCGACTGCGGCACGGCGGACATCGAGATTTTCACTGGCCAAGACGTGCGGTGCTCGTATTCGACCTCGTCGGCGACCGGGTTTGTCGTCGTGACGGTCACCTCTTTCGACGGTTCTTTCTACGAGATTTCGGTCGTCGAAGAGTAAGTGCAGCGGCTCACGCGGGGGTGGACACCGCGTCGATCGGATAGCGCCCGGTGACCGAACCCGAGAGCGACACGGCGGCTCGGCGCGAGAGCACGCGCACGAGAAACGCCGCGGCGCGGTTGGCGGCGCCGTCAATGATGCTGGGCGGCGGGTTGCGCCGGTCGACCGTCGCGAGCGCGAGCTCCACGACGTCAGCGGGCTCGCGAAACGAGCCGACTCGAGCGTTCTCGCCGGCGACGTCGAAGAACTCGGTGCGCGTGGCGCCGGGCGACAGGGCAAGCACGCGCAGCCCGCTGCCCTTCGCCTCGTACCAGAGTGCCTCGGTGAAGCTCAGCACGAAGGCCTTCGTCGCGCCGTAGACGGCCATGTTCGGCACGGGCTGGTACGCGCCGGTGCTGGCGACGGAGATCAGCGCGCCGCGTCCGTTCGCGAGCAGTTGCGGAAAGAGCGCCCGCGTGAGATCGACGAGCGCGGTCACGTTGAGCGTGACCTGCTCGTGCACGCGGGCAGGGTCGTCGTGCTCGAACCGGCTTCGCGTGGCGAAGCCGGCGTTGTTGACGAGCGTCGATATGGTGATCCCCCGCTCGGCGAGCGTGCCGACGAGCGCGTCGATGGCGCCCGGCGCGGCCAGGTCGGCGGCGATTGGCGTCGCGACGATGCCGTGCGCGCTGCGCAGTTCGGCGGCGAGCGCCTCGAGGCGGTCGAGCCGTCGCGCGACGAGCACGACGTCGGCGCCGCGGGCGGCGAGCTGGCGCGCGAAGTCGGATCCGAGGCCGGAGCTCGCGCCGGTGATGAGCGCGGTGGTGCCGCGGTAGTCGAGTGCCATGAGTGAGGCCTTCCTGTCGATGCATTAGGTGAACGGGTGTTCTTCGAATAGGTTTACACGCGTCCACCCAGTTTGTCCAGCGGAGGTGCCATGACCTCGAGATCCCAGAACGCCCGCGGCACAGGCGAGCACCTGCGGTCAGAACTCGTTTCCGCGGCGAGTGCCATGCTCACCTCGCCGCAGTCGATGCCGCTGCCCTCGCTGCGCGCGGTCGCCCGAGCCTGCGGCGTGTCGCCCTCCGCGGTCTACCTGCACTTCGACTCGCAGCTGGCCCTCGTTCGTGCGGTGGTGGATGCTCAGCTCGCGTCGCTGCGCGAGCACGTGCTCGGGCATCCCCATGATGAGAGCGATCGCGGTCGCCTCGTCGCCATCGCAACCGGATACGCGCGCTGGGCGATGACGCACCCCGGCGCCTACCAGCTCGTCTTCGAAACGGCACCGCACGTCGGGATCGTCGCGCACGAGAACCCGGCCGACGACCTCATCGACCTGCTCGGCGACCTGCTGGCGACAGCGCAGGGCTCGACCGCCGAATCGGCCGCCGCCGACGCCCTCGTGCTGTGGGCGGGCGTGCACGGCATGGTGCTACTGCGCATGCACAAGCCGCACCTCGAGTGGCCGCGCACGGTCGAGGACGACGTCGCGCGACTCGTCGATGCGGTGCTCGCGCCCGTCGTCTGAGGCCCGCTCTGCCCACGGCGAACACGGCCGTTCTGGCACGCGCGCGCCAGTAGATTCGAAGCACGAGACGAACAGGAGTTCTCCCCATGGCTGAACCGGCAATGCCGAACAGTGTTTTCGACCGACTGCTGAAAGACCGAATCATCTGGCTGGGGTCGGAGGTGCGCGACGAGAACGCCAATGAGATCGCGGCGAAGCTGCTGCTGCTCGCGGCGGAGGACGCCGAGAAAGACATCTTCCTCTACATCAACTCGCCCGGCGGCTCGATCACCGCGGGAATGGCGATCTACGACACGATGCAGTTCGTGCCTAACGACATCGTCACTGTCGGCATCGGCATGGCAGCGTCGATGGGCCAGTTGCTCCTGACGGCGGGCACGAAGGGCAAGCGCTACATCACACCGAACGCGCGCGTGTTGCTGCACCAGCCGCACGGCGGCTTCGGCGGTACGGCGAGCGACATCCAGACCCAGGCGCAGCTCATCACCGACATGAAGCACCGCCTCGCCGAGATCACCGCCGCGCAGACCGGTAAGACAGTCGAGCAGGTCAACGCCGACGGCGACCGCGACCGCTGGTTCACCGCCGAGGAGGCGCTGGCCTACGGCTTCGTCGACCACATCCGCGCATCGGCCTCCGACATCGTCGGCGGCGGCGGCACGGGCGAGAAGTAGAAGCGCCGAGAGACGAGAGAGACGCAACCCATGGACCTTCCCACCTTCGGTGCCGCGAACCCGATGATGCCGAGCAGCCGCTACATCCTGCCGAGCTTCGAAGAGCGCACCGCCTACGGCTACAAGCGGCAAGACCCCTACGCCAAGCTGTTTGAAGACCGCATCATCTTCCTCGGCGTGCAGGTCGACGACGCCTCGGCTGACGATGTCATGGCCCAGCTGCTCGTACTCGAGTCGCAAGACCCCGACCGCGACATCGTCATGTATATCAACAGCCCCGGCGGATCGTTCACGGCCATGACGGCGATCTACGACACGATGCAGTACATCCGCCCGCAGATTCAGACCGTGGTGCTTGGCCAGGCCGCCTCGGCCGCGGCCGTGCTGCTCGCGGCCGGCACACCGGGCAAACGCTTGGCCCTGCCGAACGCGCGCGTGCTCATCCACCAGCCAGCCACCGGCGATGCCGGTCGCGGTCAGGCGAGCGACATCGAGATCCAGGCGAAAGAGATCGCGCGCCTGCGCGAGTGGCTCGAGGTCACGCTCTCGAAGCACTCGAACCGCACGGTCGAGCAGGTCAACAAAGACATCGACCGCGACAAAATCCTCATCGCCGACGAGGCCCTCGAGTACGGCCTCATCGACCAGGTGCTCACGAGCCGAAAGACGGTCACGGCCGCCATCACGGCCTAGCCGACGGTCGCGTCGCGCACGACGAGAGCCCCGCATCCTGCAGCGGGATGCGGGGCTCTCGTTGAGCAGAACCGGGCGCTACGCGCCGCTCGGCGGCTGCGTGTGCTCCGCCGGCGCATCCGCGTCGGAACCTGACCGCAGCCGGATCACGAGCGTGACGAGCACGGCGAGGGCCACGAGCACCACGACGATGCCCACGGTGAACCCAACGATGGTCGATCGCACCGTCGGTCGAGCCCACGGCCGCGTCGGTCGGCGATGCGCTCGATACGGGTCATGACCAGCTCAGGGCACCGTGCCCGCGCTGGGCAGCTGATTGGCGTTGTGAACGGTGCCCTCGGTGGATGGGTCGGGCCGCGACACCCGGGCGGTGGGCGGTGCGCGCACAACGTCGTTCCGCCGCGTTAGGCTCGGTCAGGGGTCGATCCGTCAGGGATCCGACTCACTAGTGAGGGGTGAGGCCGTGGCTCGCATCGGAGAAAGCGCCGACCTGCTCAAGTGCTCGTTCTGCGGGAAGAGCCAGAAGCAGGTTCAGCAGCTCATCGCGGGCCCCGGCGTGTACATCTGCGACGAATGCGTCGAGCTGTGCAACGAGATCATCGAAGAGCGCCTCGCTGAATCGAACGAGTCGGAAGCGGCGGAGTTCGACCTGCCCAAGCCCAAGGAGATTTACGCCTTCCTCGAGGAGTACGTGATCGGCCAGGTCGCAGCGAAAAAGTCGCTCTCGGTCGCCGTCTACAACCACTACAAGCGCATCCGTGCCCGTCAGACCATTACCGCGGCCGAGCAGCTCGCCGACGACGTCGAGATCGCCAAGAGCAACATCCTGCTCATTGGGCCCACGGGCTGCGGCAAGACCTACCTCGCCCAGACGCTCGCGAAGAGGCTCAACGTGCCCTTCGCGGTCGCCGACGCGACGGCGCTCACCGAGGCGGGGTACGTGGGTGAAGACGTCGAGAACATCCTGCTCAAGCTGCTGCAGGCCGCTGACTTCGACGTTAAGCGCGCCGAGACCGGCATCATCTACATCGACGAGGTCGACAAGATCGCGCGCAAGGCCGAGAATCCGTCGATCACGCGCGACGTCTCGGGCGAGGGCGTGCAGCAGGCCCTGCTGAAGATTCTCGAGGGCACGGTCGCGAGCGTGCCCCCGCAGGGCGGGCGCAAGCACCCGCACCAGGAGTTCATTCAGATCGACACGACGAACGTGCTGTTCATCGTCGCCGGCGCCTTCGCGGGGCTCGAAGACATCATCAGCCAGCGCGCGGGCAAGCGCGGCATCGGCTTCGGTGCCCCGCTGCACGACAAGTCGCTCGAGAAGAACCTCTTCAGCGAGGTGCTGCCCGAAGACCTGCACAAGTTCGGGCTCATCCCCGAGTTCATCGGCCGCCTTCCCGTCGTCACGACCGTCACGCCGCTCGACCGCACGGCGCTCATCGAAATCCTCACCACGCCCAAGAACGCGCTCGTGCGGCAGTATCAGCGCATGTTCGAGATCGACGGCGTCGAGCTCGAGTTCGAGCAAGACGCCCTCGATGCGATCGCCGACCTCGCCGTGCTGCGGCAGACCGGCGCGCGCGGGCTGCGGGCGATCCTCGAAGAAGTGCTCGGTCCGATCATGTTCGAGGTGCCCTCGCACGACGATGTCGAGCGCATCGTCGTCACGCGCGACGCCGTCATGGAGAACGCCGCCCCGACGATCGTGCCGCGCCGCGCGGCGCCCCGCCGCGAGAAGTCGGCGTAGCAGTTCGACGATCGGCGCGCCGCTTCGCGGCCGACGGGTCTACCCTGGCGGCATGAGCGAGACCCTGCGCGACCGACTGCGGGCGCTGCCCGCCTTCCCCGCCGAGTTGCCCGAGTTCGACCCCGCGACGGCACCCGAGAAAGCGCATGAGCTCTTTATGCAGTGGCTCGACGACGCTCTCGAGCGCCGGGTCATGCAGCCGCACGCGTGCACCCTCTCGACCGCGGGGCCGACGGGGCACGTCACTGCCCGCACGCTCATCCTGAAAGACCTCGTCGACGGCCAGTGGGTCTTCGCGGGGGCGCGCTCGACCCGCAAGGGCATCGACCTGGCCGCGAACCCGAGCGCGGCGCTCACCTTCTACTGGCCGGAGGTCGGGCGCCAGGTGCGCGTGACGGGCGAGGTGGAAGAGCTGCCGAGCGAGGTCGCCGCCGCCGACTGGGCCGCCCGGCCCGCCGTGACCGAGCCGCACAACCCCGACTGGGCGGCCTGGGCGCTCACGCCCACTGAGGTCGAGTTCTGGCAGGCGCGCCACGATCGCCAGCACGTTCGGCACTGGTACCGCGCCAAGCACTAGCCGCGCCCCGCATCACTCGCCCTGCGCGAGGTGTGCCCCTCCTGATCGTGTTCGCTCGTTCGTACTCAGCACTCTGGAACCGGGCGTGTCGACCTCGACACGCCGGGTTCCACAGTCGGGCGCCCGAACGAGCGAACCGCACGCAGCCCTAGGCTAGCTGCGTGCTGCAGCCGATCATCGCCGGGGTCATCGGCGCGCTCACGGGCTTCGCGAGCTCGTTCGCCCTCGTCGTGGCGGGGCTGCTTGCCGTTGGCGCGAGCCCCGAGGAGGCCGCGAGCGGACTGCTCGCCCTGTGCCTCGGTCAGGCGTTGCTCGCGGGGCTGCTGTCATGGCGGTTCCGCCTGCCGCTGAGCTTCGCGTGGTCGACCCCGGGCGCGGCGCTGCTCGTCGCGGCCGAGGGCACGACGGGCTCGTACGGCGCGGCCGTCGGAGCCTTCATCGTGTGCGGGCTGCTGATTCTCGTGAGCGGGCTGTGGCCGTGGCTCGGGCGGGCGATGACGCGCATCCCGACGCCGCTCGCGGGGGCGATGCTCGCGGGCATCCTCTTCCCCATCTGCATCGCCCCGGTCACCGCGGTCATCGAGCAGCCGCTGCTCGCCGCGCCGGTCATCATCGTGTGGCTGCTGCTCGTGCGCTGGCTGCCGCGCTGGGCCGTGCCCGCGGCGATGCTCGTCGCCATCATCGGCGTCGTCGTGAGCGCGGGCGACGAGTGGATGCTCGGCGCCACCCTGGCCCCCGGCCTCACCCTCACGATGCCGACCCTCGACCCGCTCGTCATCGTGTCGCTCGGCGTGCCGCTGTACATCGTCACGATGGCGGGGCAGAACGTGCCCGGGTTCGCCGTGCTCAGCACGCTCGGGTACCGCGAGGTGCCGGCGCGCACGATGCTCGCGGCGAGCGGCGCCGCGACAGCGCTCACCGCGCCCTTCGGGGGCTATGCTCTCAACCTCGCGGCCATCACAGCCGCGCTCATGGCGGGGCCCGATTCGCATCCGGATCCCGCTCGTCGCTGGGTCGCCCCCGTCGCGGGCGGCGTGACCTACGTGCTGCTGGGCCTCGGCGCCGGGGTCGCGACCGCGCTCGTGGCCGCGGCCCCGCCCATCCTCATCATCGCCGTCGCGGGCCTCGCCCTCCTCGGCGCCTTCGCCTCGGGCCTTGTGAGCGCGTTCGAGGCGCCCGAGACGCGCCTCACGGCGGCCGTGACGCTTATCGTCGTCGCCTCGGGAGTCGTCGTGCTCGGCATCGGCAGCGCCTTCTGGGGGCTGCTCGTCGGCGGGCTCGTGATGCTCGTGACGCATCGCAGGAGTACTGTCGAGCCCACCCCGACAGAGGAGTCGCCATGACGACCACCGCTCGAGCACGCCAGCGCGAGGCCGCGGTCGGTGCCGCCCGCAAGGGAGCGATCTACGGCATCATCGTGTCGTTCTCGCTCGCCGCGGCCCTCGGCATCATCGCGTTGCTCAGCGGCGACTTCGGCGAGACCCAGGGCCGCATCGTGCTGACGACGCTGCTGCTCGGCGCCACGAGCATCACGGCCCTCTGCCACCTCGCGATCGCCGACCGGGCCATGCGCATCGTCGGCTTCGTCGGGCTGGCGGCGAGCGCGGCCACGCTCATCACGGGCCTCGTGCTCATCTGGCGCGACTGGGATTCCCCCGGCTTCGACGAGTGGTTCAAGGCTTTCGCGACGGCGGGCGTCATCGCGGTGAGCTTCGCGCACGCGAACCTGCTGCTGCTGCTCGCGGGGCGACGGCGTGCGGTCATCCGCGTCGGCCTCATGATCACGCTCGTCATGATCGCGACCGTGGCGATCATGATCATCCTGCCGATCCTCAGCGAGGGCGAGATCCCCGGCGTCGGCAACGAGGAGTGGTACTGGCGGCTATTCGGCGTCGTGGGCATCCTCGACGTGCTCGGCACGGTCGTCGTGCCCGTGCTGGCGATCTTCGTGCGCGACGCGCCCGCCGTCGCGGTGGTCGACGGGTCGGATGCCCGCGCCGCGGCCCCCGCCAGCGTCGAGCACCTCGCCCTCACGCTGCCGGCCGAGCTCTCCCGGGCCGTCGAGCAGCGCGCCGCGGCCGATGGGGTGGATGCCGCGACGGCCGCGCTCGACGCCCTGCGTCGCGGCCTGCAGTAGCCGCGCTCGCTAGCCTGCTCGCATGACTGCCGCCCACAACGCACTGCCGCTCGATGACACCTCGCGGGAGGCGCTCGTCGCGGAGGGGCTGCGCTACGCCGCGCTCGACACCACCGACACCGCGGCGCACGACCGCTGGTTGCAGGCGGCCTACCGCGGGCTGCACTTCGCGGCCTTCACCCCCGACGAGCTCGCCGGCTACCGCGCGGGTTTCGACTACGCCCGGTCGGTCGGGGTCTGGGATGAGACCGGCGCCGATGCACTGACGCCGGTCGCGACGGTCGCCTCGTGGCGTTCGCCCCTGAGCCTGGGCGATGCGCGCAGCGTCGAGGCCTGGGCGATCAGCCTCGTCCATGTCGCCGCGACCCACCGCCGTCGGGGCATCGCGCGCGCCGTGCTCGAGGGCGAGCTGCGCGCGGCGCACGCGGCGGGCATCCCTCTGGCGATGCTGACCGTCTCCGAAGCGACCATCTACGGCCGCTGGGGGTTCGGCCCCGCCGCGTACTGCGCCGACTACCGCATCGCCACGACGGGGCTGCGGGTCAGGGCTCCCGCGCCCGCTGGGCGCGTGCATCGCGTCGACGCCCCGTCGCTGCGCCCGCTCGCCCCCGCGATCGCGGCCCGCGCGCACGAGCGCGTCGCGGGGGAGGTGCCGAGCGATGCCCTGCACTGGGATCGCGCGTTCGCGATCGCCGCCCGCACGGCGTCGCACGCCCCGCAGCTGCGTGCCGCGCGCTACGACGACGAGCACGGCGAGCCGCAGGGCTTCGTGCTCTACTCGGTCGCTGAGCACCCCGACGACTTCAGCGCGCACACCCTCACGGTCGAATACCTGTGCGCCGCGACCGATGATGCGCTCGTGGCGCTGTGGCGATACGCGCTCGACCAGGATCTGGTCTCCACCGTGCAGGCCGGGCTGCGGCCCGTCGACGAGCCGTTGCCCTGGATGGTCTCGAACCCGCGCGCCGTGCGCACGACCGACCGCCGCGAGCACCTGTGGCTGCGCGTGCTCGACGTGCCCGCGGCCCTGACCGCCCGACGCTACTCCGCGGCCGACTCGGTGCTGCTGCGGGTCGCCGATCCGATGGGCTTCGCCGAGGGTGAGTGGATGCTCGTCACCGATGCCGACGGCGAGTCGACGGTCACGGCCCACCCGGGCGAGCCCGACGACGCGGCCATCATCGACCTCGGCGTCGAGGCGCTCGGCGCCCTGCTGCTCGGCGGTACGCCCGTCGACGCCCTGCGTCTCGCCGGGCGCCTCGCCGAGGGATCGCCCGGCTCAGCGGCCCGCCTCGCCGCGGTGCTGCGACCGGCGCGCGCGCCGCACCTCAGCACCTGGTTCTGAGCAGCCATCCCTACGCGGTCAGCCCGCGCCGCTCGAGTAGCGGCTCGATCGCCGCATCGCGCCCGCGGAAGGCGCGGTACGCCTCGAGCGGGTCGCCCGCGCCGCCGAGCCCGAGCACATGCGTCCGGAACCGGTCGCCGTTCGCGCGCGTGAGCCCGCCGTTCTGCTCGAACCACTGCACGGTGTCGGCGTCGAGCACCTCGCTCCAGATGTAGCTGTAGTAGCCCGCGTCGTAGCCGCCCGAGAAGGTGTGGGCGAAGTAGGTGCTCGAGTAGCGGGTCGGCACGGCCGGGTTGCCCAGACCCACGCGCGCGAGGGCGGCGGCCTCGAAGGCGGCGACATCCGTCACGGCGGCGGCCTCGGCGGCGCTCAGCGTGTGCCAGGCCTGGTCGAGCAGGGCCGCGGCGAGGTACTCGCTCGTCGCGAAGCCCTCGCCCCAGGTCTGGCTGGCCCGGATCTTCTCGAGGGTCTCGGGGGCGATGGGCTCACCGGTACGGAAGTGCACGGCGTAGTCGTTGACGATCTCGGGCCAGAGCATCCACATCTCGTTGACCTGGCTGGGGAACTCGACGAAGTCGCGGTACACGTTCGTGCCCGTGAAGCGGGGGTACGTGACGTGCGCGAAGAGCCCGTGCAGGGCGTGCCCGAACTCGTGGAAGAACGTGGTGACCTCGTCGTAGGTGAGCAGCGTCGGCTCACCCGCGGCGGGCTTGGGCACGTTAAGATTGTTGACGACGACCGTCGGATGCTCGAGCAGCGTGTTCTGCCCGATGAGCTCGTTCATCCACGCGCCGCCGCGCTTGCTGTCGCGCGTGTAAAGGTCGAGCAGGTAGAGCCCAAGCTCGGAGCCGTCGTCGTTGCGCACCTCGAAGACCCGCACCTCGGGGTGGTAGCCCACGAGGTCGATGCGCTCGTCGAACGTGATGCCGTACACCTTCGTCGCAGCCGCGAAGACGCCCTGCTGCAGAACCCGCTCGGCCTCGAAGTAGGGGCGCAGTTCGCTCGTGTCGACGTCGTAGTCGGCCTTGCGCACCTTCTCGTTGTAGAAGGCCCAGTCGTGGGCCTCGATCGGGTGCCCCGCGAGCGCTTCGAGCTTGGCCTGCTCGGCGGCGGCGTTGCGGGCGGCGGCGGGGGCGAGGCGCTCGAGCATCGCCGCCACGCGCTCGGGGCTCTGCGCCGTCTGATCGGCCGTCACGAAGGCGGCGTGGTTGTCGAAGCCGAGCAGCTCGGCGCGCTCGGCGCGCAGCCGAACGATCTCGAGTAGTACGGGCCGATTGTCGTGCTGGCCGTCGCGAGAACCCCGGGCGCGGGATGCCGTCATGAGCGACAAGCGCACCGCGCGGTTCGTGAGGCTCTCGAGCCACGGGTGACCGGTCGGCAGCACGAGCGTGACGAGGTGTTTGCCCTCGAGGCCGCGGTCGGCGGCGGCCTGCGCGGCCGCGCTGATCTCGCCGGCGCTCAGGCCGTCGAGCTCGGCAGGGTCGTCGATGACGACGGCGAGCTCGTTGGTGTCGGCGAGCAGGTTCTTCTCGAAGGCCGTCTCGAGCGTCGAGAGGCGGGCGTTGAGCTCGCTCAGTCGCGTCTTCTGCGCCTCGTCGAGACCCGCGCCGGCGAGCGTCATGGTCGTGTAGTGCCGCTCGATGAGGTAGCGCTGCTCGTCGGTGAGGTCGAGCGTCTCTCGCCGCTCGTGCAGCTGTGCGATGCGCCAGTACAGGGCCGCGTCGAGCGTGATGGCATCGGTGTGGGCGGCGAGCTTCGGGGCGAGCTCGGCTTCGAGCGCGTTCGTGACATCGCTCGAGTCGGCCGAGGCCTTGTTGTAGAACACGCGCAGCACGCGCGTCAGCAGCTGCCCGCTCGACTCGAGCGGCACCATGGTGTTCTCGAAGGTCGGCATGTCGCGCCGCCGCGTGATGCTCTGAATCTCGGCGAGCTGCTCGGTCATGCCCTGCTCGATCGCGGGGGCGTAGTGCTCGTCGCTGATCTCGGCGAAGGGCGGCAGCTGGTAGGGGAGGGTGCTCGGGGCGAGGAACGGGTTCGACATGCCTCCACTGTAGGGCCGCAGATGCAAAGATCTCTATGCAAATGGATCATTGCAAAGATGTGCTTGCAAAGAGTTCTTTGCATTGCTACCGTCGTGGTCATGGGACACCAGACCGATGAGCTCGAGGGGCGCGCCGCCGACCTCGACGGCCTCAAGGCGCTCGCGCACCCCCTGCGGGTGCAGCTGATCGAGGCGCTGTCGACGTACGGCGAGCAGACGGCCAGCGGCCTCGCCGAGCGCCTCGGTGAGTCGAGCGGTGCGACGAGCTACCACTTGCGCCAGCTCGAGAAGCACGGCTATGTGCGCGAGGTCGAGGGTCGCGGCACGGGCCGCGAGCGGTGGTGGGAACGGGTGCCCGGTCCCATCCAGCTCGGCAGCCATGAGCTGGACGATAGCGAAGCCGGCCGAGCCGCATCGCGCGTCATCATGCGCGAGTGGCTGCACCACCGCGAGGCGGGCGTGCGCGCCATCGTCGAGGGCGGCATCGATGGGTTGAGCCCGACCTGGCGCGAGGCGGTCGCCATGCAATCCGCCAGCGTGCACGTCACGGCCGAGCAGCTCGAAGCCCTCAACGAAGCGGTCACCACGCTCATTCTCGACTTCGCCCGCGAGCACCGCGGTCAGCGCGTTGCGGGCTCACGACCCGTTCACCTGCAGTACTACGGCTATCCCGTTCTCGACGGCGTCGAGATCCCCACCGACGACTCCACCCCCGCCACCACTCCCCAGAAAGAGAGCTGATCATGACCACGATCTCGCTCACCGTGTGCGACGCGACTCCGCGCGAGTCGACGCTGCGCCGGCTCGCCCTCGGCGCAGGAATCGCGCTCGTGCGCTGGGCGCACCGCCGGCCGTTGCCGCCGACGCACGAGCAGCAGGCCCTGCGCCTCGCGGCGCAGTCGGCGGCCGCGCAGCAGCGCGACAGCCGCGAGCGCTACGGTTTCGTGCAGTAGCCGCCCCTGACCCGGCTGCGGTCTACCGCAGCCAGCCCGACCGACACCCCGCGTTCAGCGACGCGCAGTACCGATGCACCACCGGATGATCCGAGCATCCGCATCGGGTGGGAGATACGCCCCACGCCTCCCGTCGCTCAGCGCGGGGTGTCGCCGTCTTCCGTGACGACCGTGCCGTCATGAGCGACGCGGATGACCGTGCCATCGTCAAGCTCGACAACGGGCCGGTTCTCGAGCCACGTCAGCGTCCAGCGCCAGAGGGTCGTGTCGAGACCGAGCAGCTCGCCCTCGACAGCCCGGATCGCCGCACGCACCTCGGGGCTCAGACGGGCGGGCGGCTCTCCGCCGACGGTCCAGCGGGTTCCGAGCTGCATAGGTGCTCCTTCGATCGAGGGGGTGGGTGCGAGAAATCGCTGGCGATAGCGGACGATCAGGGGTCGACGAACTGTCGGTGCAGGGCCTCGGCGAGCGCGCGCGCCTCCGTGGCGTCGATGCCATGGGCGAGCTCGGCCAGCAGTCGGTCGCCGAGGTCGATGGCAGCGATGCCGTCCGCCGTGATCGACACGGCGTTCTCGCGGCGCGAGCTCGTCGACGGCTCAACGATGACGAGGCCGAGCGCCGCGGCCTCTTTGATGCGGCGGCTGACGGTGCTCTTGTCGAGCCCGAGGCCGTCGGCCACGGCCTGCTGGCTGAGCGCGTCATCGGGCCGTCGCAGCGCGCACAGCACGGCGTACGTTGCGGCTGAGATGCCGGAGTGCGCTCGCAGCTGGGCGTCGAGTCGGGTCTCGAGGCGCGAGCTCAGGGCGCGGGCCGCGAGCCACAGTTCGAGAGCCTCGACGCCGTGGTCGTCTGCGGAGGGCACGCCTCCATGGTGGCAGTCCTCGGTTGGACAGACAACAGTTGTACGTGCAACGATAGGGGTGATCGGCGTCCCTCGACCTTCGGAGCCCCCATGCACGTGCTGCTCGTCCTCGATCATCCCTACGGCCTCGACGCGGGCGGCGATGTGCGGCACCGCCGCAGCCTCGTCGTGGCCATGCTCGACGCCGCGCGGGAGGGTCTCGAGCGCGCCGGGCACACGCACGAGACGATCGACCTCGCCGAGCTCGACCCGGCGATGACCGCCGACGACCTCGTCGCGTGGCGCCGGCAGCTCGAGCCGCGGGCCGATGTCGCGGCGCTGCAGGAGCGGCTTGCGCGCGCTGACCACCTCCTGCTCGCGTTCCCGCTGTGGTGGATGTCGATGCCGGCCCGCACGAAGGGCTTCCTCGACCGAGTCCTCACACCCGGATTCGCGTTCGACGAGCCCGTGCCGGGCGGGCGGCTGCACCGTCGCCTGCACCGGCTGCAGGGTGTCACGGCGCTCGTGGCGATGACGACGCCGTCGTGGCTCTACGCGACGTGGTTCGGTGCTCCGGCGCGGCGCATCCTCGACCGCGGCACGTTCCGGCTCATCGGCATCCCCCGCGTGCACTGGGTCGCGATCGACCGCTCGGCGCAACGGGGCGCGGCCTCGCGTCGGCGCGCCCTCGAGCGCATTCGCCTGCGCTTCGCAGCGATGCGGCCCGCCGCCCGTCAGTCGGAGCCGGCGCCCGTCTCGAGCTCGTAGGTGACCCACGTCGTGCGGGTCGCGACCCGGTCGTAGACCCGCTGCGCGCGCTCGTTGTCGGCCGCCGTGATCCAGCGGATCGTGCCGCCGCCGTGCGCGCGGGCGTGCTCGGCGATCGCGTCGAGCAGTGCCGTGCCGGCGCCCGCGCCGCGCGCCTCGGGCGCGGTGTACAGGTCGTCGAGGAACCAGCCGGGGCCCGCCGTGAAGGTGTCGGGCTGTTCACGCACGTGCGCGAACCCGACGACCTCGCCCGCGTGCTCGGCGACGAGGCAGAACAGGGGGTGCTGAGCATCCATGAGCCAGGCCCAGACGCCGTCGAGCACGCTGTCGTCGAAAGCGGTCTCGTAGAAGACCCCGTAGGCGGTGAAGAGCTCGCGCCAGCGCGCAGCGTCGTCCGCCGAGATCGCTCGCACCGACACTCTGCTCACACTGAGCCCTCCGGCAGTTCGGCGAGCTCGATCGACGCGACCGACACCTCGTCGGCGGGCTCGAAGGTCAGCTGCGCGATGCGCCCGACGGCGGCCAGGTCGGCGGCAGCGTGCTCGAGCAGTGCGGGGCCCGCGATCACGGCGCGCGTGACGGGGGTCTTCTGCGAGGCCTTCGCGTCGGTCTTCGCGCGGCGGATGCCGATGAGGGCCTCCGACACCAGCGGCAGCAGGCCGCCGTGCTGCGCGTCGACACCGAGTTCGGCGACCGTCGGCCACGGGGCGCGGTGCACGGAGGTGCCGGCGTGCGTCCAGCTCCACACCTCCTCGGTCGCGAACGGGATGACCGGGGCGAACAGGCGCAGGAAGACGTCGATCGCGAGCTGCAGGGCCGTGACCGCGCTCGCCTGGCCGGCCTCTCCCTGCGAGCCGTAGGCGCGTTCCTTGACGAGCTCGAGGTAGTCGTCGGTGAAGGTCCAGAAGAACTGCTCGGTGACCTCCAGCGCGCGGGCGTGGTCGTACTCCTCGTACGCGCGGGTCGCGATGGCGACCACCTCGCCGAGGGTGGCGAGCATGTCGATGTCGAGCGGCTCGGTCACCGCATCCGCGCCCGAGGCGGCCCCAGCGGGGGCCTCGAAGCTGTAGACGAACTTGGCCGCGTTGAGCACCTTGATCGCGAGGCGGCGGCCGATCTTCATCTGCTTCGGGTTCTGCGGGTCGAAAGCGGCGTCGGTGCCCAAGCGCGAGCTGGCCGCCCAGTACCGCACCGCGTCGCTGCCGTGCTCGTCGAGCATGGCAGCGGGCGTGACAACGTTACCCTTCGACTTCGACATCTTCTTGCGGTCGGGGTCGATGATGAAGCCCGAGATGCCCGCGTGCTTCCAGGGCAGGGTGCCGTGCTCAAGCTCGGCGCGCAGCACGGTCGAGAACAGCCACGTGCGGATGATGTCTTGCCCCTGGCTGCGCAGGTCGTAGGGGAAGACCAGGCCGAACAGCTCGGGGTCGTCTTCCCACTTCGCGGCGATCTGTGGGGTGAGCGACGAGGTCGCCCAGGTGTCCATGATGTCGACTTCGCCGATGAAGCCGTTCGGCTGGCCGCGCTGCGCCTCGTCGAAGCCGGGCGCGGGCATCGAGGCCGGGTCGACCGGCAGCTGGTCCTCGCTCGGCACGATGGGCTCGCCGATCTGCTCGCCGTTCTCGTCGAGCCGGTACCAGACCGGGATCGGCACGCCGAAGAAGCGCTGCCGCGAGATGAGCCAGTCGCCCGAGAGGCCGCCGACCCAGTTCTCGTAGCGCACGCGCATGAAGTCGGGATGGAAGGCGATCTCGCGCCCGCGCTCGAGCAAGCGCGTGTTGAGGTCGGCATCGCGGGCGCCGTTGGCGATGTACCACTGGCGCGTGGTGACGATCTCGAGAGGCTTGTCGCCCTTCTCGAAGAACTTCACGGGGTGCGTGATCGGGCGCGGCTCGCCGACGAGGTCGCCCGACTCGCGCAGCAGCTCGACAATGCGCGTCTTGGCGCTGAACACCGTCTTGCCCGCGAGTTCGGCGTAGACCTCGGCGCCGGCACCCTCGATCCCCTCGGGCGCGTCGGCGAGCACTCGGCCGTCTTTGCCGAGAATCGGCCGCAGTGGCAGGTCGAGCTCGCGCCACCACACGACGTCGGTCACGTCGCCGAAGGTGCAGACCATCGCGATGCCCGACCCCTTGTCTTGCTGCGCGAGGTGGTGGGCGACGACGGGCACCTCGACGCCGAAGAGCGGCGTGCGCACGGTGGTGCCGAAGAGCGCCTGGTAGCGGGGGTCATCAGGATGCGCGACGAGCGCCACACACGCCGGGATCAGTTCGGGGCGGGTCGTCTCGATATCGATCGTGGTGCCATCGGGGGCATGGAACGACACCCGGTGGAAGGCTCCGGGCATCTCTTTGTCTTCCAGCTCGGCCTGGGCCACGGCGGTGCGAAAGGTGACGTCCCACAGCGTGGGGGCATCCGCCCGGTAGGCCTCGCCGCGCTCGAGGTTGCGCAGGAAGGCCCGCTGGGCGACGCGCTGCGCCTCGTCGCCGATCGTGCGGTAGGTCTGGCTCCAGTCGACGCTGAGGCCGAGCGTGCGCCAGAGATCTTCGAACTGCTTCTCGTCCTCTACCGTCAGCCGCTCGCACAGCTCGATGAAGTTGCGGCGCGAGACGGGCACCTGGTCCGCGGCCTTCGCGCTGGCGTTGTCGCCGCCCTCGAGCGGCGGGGTGAAGTCGGGGTCGTACGGCAGCGTCGGGTCGCAGCGCACGCCGTAGTAGTTCTGCACCCGGCGCTCGGTGGGCAGGCCGTTGTCGTCCCAGCCCATCGGGTAGAAGAGGTTCCTGCCGCGCATGCGCTGGAACCGCGCGGCGAGGTCCATGTGCGTGTAGCTGAAGACGTGACCGATGTGTAGCGAGCCCGAGGCGGTGGGCGGGGGCGTGTCGATCGCATAGACCGAGTCGGGCCCCGCATCTACGGCCGCCTGGCGGTCGAACCGATACGTGCCCTGCCCTTCCCAGGCTGGCGCCCACTTGCTCTCGAGACCTTCCAGGGCGGGCTTGTCGGGCAGGCTGGCGTGGCTCATCGCAGGTCTCGCTTCGCTATGTGCGGCACCGTGTCAAAGGGAAAGGTGCCTGAATGTGACGTGTACGTTCAGCGTACCGGCAACACATCGAGCCCATAGTTCGACCGATGCATCCGGCAATACCTATCATCGACGGTGACGATCTCGACGCGCTATTCCTCGTAAGCGACGACTCCCGTCATGCCAGCTTCGGCATGATAAATGTTGTGGCAGTGGGTGAGCCACCGACCAGGGTTGTCGGCATCGAATTCGACACTCAAGGTTTGCTTGGGTAGCACGATTGATGTGTCTTTCCGCGGGCCGCCGCCGGAGTGCTGATACGTGTGCCCGTGAAGATGCACGGGGTGCCACATGTCGGTGGTGTTCTCGAAGTTCACTCGAACCCGCTCGCCGGCCCGAATTGTTCGCGCGTCATCGAGTGGGCGGTCGAATCGGAACGGGCGCCCATCAAAAGCCCAGTCGTAGTTGTCCATGCCGCCCGTGAGCCGCAACGTGATCTCGCGGTCTGGCTGCGCCTGCGGAAGCTGAACCGCTTCGGCTGCAGACAACTGATCGGCCGTGACAACTTTTCCCCCCAGCTCGGCCACATCGACAGTGGGCGCCGGTGCGTTGCCGACGGCGGTTCGCACGACAGCGAAGCCACGAGCGCCCTTGCCTTCAGCTTCGGCAACGAACGGGAACGCACCATCGCCCAGGGTCACGATCACGTCATACCGCTCACCCATACCGAGCAGTACAGCGTCGCCCTCGACCGGCTGAACAGGAAATCCATCGGTGTGCGTCACCGTCATTCGGTGACCCCCTAGCGCGACGCGGAAGGCGGTGTCTGAACCCGCGTTGATCATGCGAATACGCACTCGCCGACCCGGCGCGGAGCTATAGGTTTCGGGGTCGGCAGTGGGGCGGCCATTGATGAGGTACTCCGGGTAGTACACGTCACCCGCGTCACCGCCGAGAAGTTCAGATTCGGCACCCATCAGCATGTTGCCCATTCTCATGAGGCCACCCATCTCACCCATCGATCCCATGCCAGACGAGAGTTCTGCGAGCACTTGGTCGGGCGTGGCCGTGATGCCGTCGAGCCAGTCATCGAGAATGACGACCCATTCTTCGTCATAGGCGAGGGGCTCTCGCGGATCGTCGATGATGAGTGCGCCGTACAGGCCCGTATCGAGCTGGGTGCCGACGTGGGGGTGAAACCAATACGTGCCGGGATGGGGTGCCGTGAAGCGGTACGTGAATGCGGACCCCACGGCGATCGCATCTTGAGTGACGCCGGGAACGCCGTCCATGTCATTGCGCAGTGCCAGGCCGTGCCAGTGAATGGTCGTTTCGGCCCTAAGGTCGTTCTGTAGTTGAAGCTCGATGGTGTCGCCAAGGGCAGCACGAAGTACCGGGGCCGGGACGGAACCATAGCTCCAGGTAGGCACAGGGACGCCCCCCAGATCGATCAGCGTGGATTGTGCGCGCAAGCTCATTGACACGGTCTTTCCCGTGGTCGCACGCGCGGCTTCAGCCGCAAGAACCGGCTCCGAGCTAGGAGAGAGAAGACGGGGTGCCGGAGCCGCGCAGGCGGCTAGAGCCAACAGAGTGGCACCAGACAGGCCGCCTCCGATGAGCGAACGACGGGTAAGTGTGACAGACGAAGCTGTGTGATTCTCATGCATAGTGACTGTTCCTTGGCTCATTAGTGAGATCAGAAGAGGCGGTCGACCACGTTTCACTTGTCGTCTCGTTCGTCGGTGACGCTCGGCATCGCGCTGTTACGTCCATCAGTATGGCTTCACGGGCCCTCGTTACCCTGCGAATGAGCCGGACGATCCCTTGACGTCGGGCGAATGGCAATTCGGATTGGTACCGAAGGCCCCCAGGCTGACGTTACATCGTGGCGTGACCGATTGTGGGCAATCTCACCTCGTACCGATACCAACCGACTGCTCTACTGCCTCACGATTTCGACCGTACTGTGCGTGAGCCGACCTGAGGCATCTTCGAGCGTTACGGTGTACAACTGGCTCGCCTCCGAGCACTGGTAGGTGAAGGTGTAGGTCGCGGTCGTCGGCACCGACTCGAATGGCTCGGCCTTGGCGTTGATCGTTCCGATGCCGAACCAGGCGCTGACGGCGTTCGTGCTGCTCCAGCTCCAGGTGATCGCGACGGCGCTCGAGGTGTCGGGGCAGGTGGCGCGGTCGGGGCCGGTGAACGTCGCGAAGCTCGGGCTCTGCGGCGGCGGGGGAGGCGGTGTGGTCGCGCTCGGCGAGGCGCTGGGCTCGTCGCTCGGCTCGGGGCGCTCGGTCTCCTCCGGCGTGGGTGAGGGCGACTCGCTGAGCGTTGCCGTGGGTGCAGGCGACGCCTCGGGGCTGCCCGCGTTGCCGACGAGCACCACGATGAGCACGATGAGCGCGAGCAGGATGGCGGCGGCGATCGCGATGAGGGCGATGAGCATGCCGCGCTTCCGCCCCTCCTTCGGAGCCTCCGTCGACGCGAGGGCCCCGTCGGCCGCGGGCAGCGGCGCGGTCGGCGGTTCGAACCGCTCGGTGGGCGTGTCGTCGCTCATCGCTGCTCCCGCGTGCTCGGGGCGGAGTCGCCGAAGCCGAGGCCGGCTCCGGTCGCGCTCAGCCTAGATGACTGAGTCCTATTGGGTTCAGTGGTCGTAGGCGGTGAGGGATCTTTTG
>CAYPND010000026.1:0-23058 GCA_964412175.1 uncultured Microbacteriaceae bacterium
TGTAGATCGTGAACGCCACGGCGACCACGACGAGCACGATGAGGAGGCGGGTCATACAAGGAGTTTACGCCGCACGGTCTGGGCTGGCACCGAGAGGCCGCTCGTAGACTGGGCTCATGAGCCCCTGGATCTGGTACACCCTCCTCCGCCTCGGCATCTTCGGCGCCGGTCTCGGGCTACTGCTCGCGATCGGTCTCGACTGGTGGTGGGCGGCGATCGTGGCGACCGTCATCTCGATGACCGTTTCCTATATTTTCTTCGGCGCGCTTCGCGATGCCGTCGCGCTCGATCTCGCGGCCCGTCGGCACCGATCTGCCGTCGATCCAGATGCCGACGCAGAAGATGCCCTGGGCGAGAACACTCCGACCGCTGGCTCGGAGCAGCCGTAATCACCTCGTAAGGCGATCGCCTTCCCCGGGTGCCGCGCCCCGACCTACAGTCGATCCGACGGCGGCGGGCGCAGTCGCGGGAGGAGTACGCAGCATGACGACACGGACGACGATCGTCGCGGGCGCGGCGCTCGCCCTGATGATCGGACTCGGGGGATGCTCGACCGGCGACATGCTCACTGCTGAGGCACCCTTCGCGACCGCGCCCGCTGCCGAACCCCGGACGCAGGAGACCGACGAGCAACCCGCCGATGCCGATGCGGAGACCGTGGCCACGGTTGGTGAGTACCTCGACTACTACGACGGCGCGATCGCCGAGACCCCGGGGCTCAAGGTGCTGTTCTTCCACGCCTCGTGGTGCCCCAAGTGCCGCGCGCTCGAGAAAGACATTCAGGCCAATGCGATCCCTGCGGGCATGACAATCTTCAAGGTCGACTTCGACACTGCGACCTCCCTGCGCCAGCAGTATGGCGTGACTCTGCAGACGACAATCGTCTACGTCGACGACGACGGCGAACTGCTCACGAAGGGCGTGCTGTACGAGAACACTACGCTCGACGCCCTTCTCGCCGCGGCACCGTAGGGTCGGGCTATGGAAGGGCTTCTCGTTGTGAGCCTGCTCGCAGGCGTGCTGACCGTCGCAGCCCCGTGCGTGTTGCCGCTGCTGCCGGTGATCGTCGGCGGATCGGTCGTAGCCGACGGGGCCGATGCCCGGCGCGCGCGCTGGCGCCCCGTCGTCATCGCGGCATCCCTCGCGGTCAGCGTCATCGTGTTCACGCTGCTGCTGAAGGCGACGACGGCGCTGCTGGGAATCCCGACCCAGATGTGGCAGGTCATTTCGGGCGTCATCGTCATCCTGCTGGGCTTCAACCTTCTCGTGCCGAGCTTGTGGGAGCGCGTGTCGACCCGACTGGGTCTGGGCGACCGCAGCAATCGGGCGCTCGGCGCCTCGGTGCAGCGGCAATCGCTCGGCGGCGACATGCTCACGGGCGCGGCGCTCGGCCCGGTGTTCACGAGCTGCAGCCCGACCTACGCTCTCATTGTGGCGGCCGTGTTGCCCTCGTCGTTCGCCGAAGGCGTTCTCTATGTGACGCTCTACGCGATCGGACTCGCCGTCCCGCTGCTGCTCATCGCGCTGGCCGGGCGAACAGCCGCGCGTCAACTCGGGTGGCTCGCCGACCCGCGCGGCTGGTTCCGCCGGTCGATGGGCGTCGTCTTCATCATCGTCGGCATCGTCGTCATCGTCGGCGCCGACAAGGCGCTGCAGACGCTCATCCTCGAGCTCGGCTGGTACGACCCCATCGCCAACCTCGAAGGAGTGTTGCGGGGTGGCTGAGGCCTCGACGCCGGACCGCCCGCTCGATGGGCGGCGCGTGCTCATCGTCGACGACGATCCGACCCTGCTCGAGATCGCCGCGACCTACGTGAGCGCGGCCGGCGGCATTGTCGACACCGCGGCCGACTCTGTCGCCGCTCTCGAGCTCGCGACCGCCCGGCAGCCCGACCTCATCGTGCTCGACCGCATGATCCCGGGCGTCGACGGTCTCACTGTCGCGCGCCGGTTGCGCGAGACCTCGACCATTCCCATCATCATGCTCACGGCGCTCGGCGAACCCGAGCACCGCATCGAAGGGCTCGAGGCTGGCGTCGACGACTACCTTGCCAAGCCGTTCTCACCGCGCGAGCTCGTACTGCGCGCCAAGGCCCTGCTGCGGCGCGCCAACCCCGCGGGAGCACCGGGTGGCGACGTGATGCTCGGGCGCTTGCGCGTCGATGCCGAAAGGCGCGAGATTAGCCTTGATGGTTCACCGCTCGCGCTCACCGCCCGCGAGCACGACCTGCTTGCCTACCTCGCGCGCCGCCCCGGCCGCACCGTCTCGCGCGAGCAGCTGCTCGCCGAGGTATGGGGCTGGACGATCGGCGACGTCTCCACGATCACGGTGCACGTGCGCCGCCTACGCGAGAAGATCGAAACCGACCCGGCCGCTCCTACGATCATCGCGACCGTGTGGGGCGTGGGGTACCGCCTCAACGCGGAGGCCCTTTCACCGCCCCTCGGGGAGGCATTGTGACCGGGGCCGAGTACCTGCAGATCATCGGCACTGCCGCAGGCGCGGCCGCGGTGACCGGCTTCGCCGCAGCGCTCACTCTCCGCCTGGCGCGCCGCGCGCCCCTCATCGTGCACGTCGTCGTCATCGTTGTCGCCGCGGTGCTCGCCGTCGCGGGGGGCATCGTGCTCACCGCCAACGCCATGTACATCAGCGAATCCGACACGGCTGTCGCCCTGACCGTGACGGCCGTGAGCGGACTCGTGGCCGTCGGTGTCGCCATGCTGCTCACGAACGCGCTCTCACGGGATGCCCGAGCCCTCGGCCGCGATGCCCGCCGGCTAGGCGCGGGCGAGGTCGTCGCGCCCGCCGACCGGAGCACCGCCGAGCTCGACGACGTGCAGGGCGAGCTCGTGACCTCAAGCGCGCGCCTGCTGCGTGCACGTGATGACGCCGCACGCGCCGAGCAGGCGCGACGCGAACTCGTGACGCGCATCGCGCACGATTTACTGGCGCCGGTGGCGAGCATTCAGGCCATCTCGGAGATGTTAGAAGACGGCCTCTCGATCGAGCCCGAGCGGCACGCGCGGCAGCTCGGCGCGCATGCCTCACGCTTGCAGTCGCTCGTCGGCGACCTGTTCGAGCTCTCGCGCATCGACGCGGGCACGCTCGGGCTCGTCGTTGAGACGGTCTCGCTCACCGACCTGGCGAGCGATCTCGTTGCCGAGCACGGCGAGTTGGCCCGCACGCATGACGTGGCGCTCGCACTCTCGGCGGGCACGGGCGTCACGGCCGCCCTCGACGCCCGGCAGTTCAGTCGCGCGCTCGTCAACGTGCTCATCAACGCTATCGAGCACTCGCCCGCGGGCGGCACGGTCATGGTCGCGGTCGGCACCGAGGACGATGACGCCATCGTCTCGGTGCGCGATCAGGGGCCGGGTTTCGACCCGGGCGAGGTTGGGATGGTCTTCGAGGCGGGCTGGCGCGGCACGAGCGCGCGCTCGGCTCCGCGGGTCGGCATCGCGGGGGGCGCGGGGCTCGGCCTTGCGATCACGCGCGCGATCGTTGAGGCGCACGGCGGCTCGGCGAGCGCCCACGACACGGGCGGGGGCGCCGAGGTGCGATTGCGGGTGCCGCGCACCTAGAAGGCGATCGCGGCCGCGAGCCCGAGGCCCGTAACGAGCGCCGCGAGCGAGGTGAGCTTGAGCGCGAGTACGAGCTCACCCGGCGTCTTCGCGAGCAGCACGATGAGCGAGACGGGGGCCGTGATGAGCAGGCTGAAGAACACCATGGGCGCCCAGATGTAGAGCAGCGCGAACGGCACGAGCAGGCCGTAGGCGCCCGCGAGCAGCACGACGAACAGGATGCGCGCGGGCAGGTCGCCGATGCGCACCGCGAGGGTCTTCTTGCCGACGCGGGCGTCGAGCTCGTGGTCGCGGATGTTGTTGACGAGCATGATCGCCGCCGCGAAGCACCCGGCGAGCGAGCCAGCGAGCCAAGCCTCGAAGGGCACCTGCTCGATCTGCACGTAGGCCGTTCCGGCCGTCGCGACGATGCCGAAGAACAGGAAGGCCACGAACTCGCCAAGCCCGAGGTAGCCGTACGGCAGCTTCCCTCCCGTGTAGAACCAGGCCGCGACGATCGCGACGGCGCCGACGGCGAGCAGCCACCACAAGCCCGTGAGCACGACGATGGCGAGGCCGGCCGCGGCGCCGAGGCCGAAGAACACGAGGGCGACCGTCAGCACGGTGCGCGGGCGGGCGGCACCCGACCCCGTCAGGCGGCTCGGCCCCACGCGACGGGCGTCGGTGCCGCGCACGCCGTCGGAGTAGTCGTTGGCGTAGTTGACGCCGATCTGCAGGAAGACCGCGACGCCGAGGCACAGCATTGCGAGGGCGAGGTTGTAGCCGAGTGTGACGTACGCGATCGCCGTGCCGAGGGCGACGGGCACGATCGCGAGGCTCAGGGTGCGCAGGCGGGCGCCCGCGATCCAATCGCGGGCGGTCGCCTTCTGCACCTTCGCGGGGTTGCCGGATGCGGCGCTCGCCTTGGCGGGGTTCGTGCGCTTGGTCGTGCTCTTCGCGGCGGGCTTCTTCGCGCGCGCCTTCTTCGTCGTGGCCACGACGGCGAGTTTAGTGACCCGGGTTCGCGCGGCGCGCCGCGGCGAGCCGGTCGGGCTTGCCGCTGGGCAGCAGGGGTAGAGCATCCACCGTCACGATCCGGTCGGGGCGGGCCTCGGGAGGCAGCACGGCGCCCACGGCGCGACGCAGGGCGTCGAGCTCGGGGCGCGCGGTCGTGACGACGACAGGCACCTCGCCCCACTCGGGGTGGTGGCCGGCCACGACGACGGCGTCGGCGAGCCCCGGCTGCTCGCGCACGATGCGCTCGACGTCGCCCAGGCGCACCTTGAGCCCGCCCGTCACGATCGTGTCGTCGATGCGGCCGGTGACGCGCAGCACGCCGTTGTCGAGCTGGCCCGCGTCGTCGGTGCGGTACCAGCGGGCTCCGTCGTGCTCAACGAAGGTCGCGGCCGTGCGCTCGGGGTCGTCGAGGTAGTACTCCGCGAGCGTCGGCCCGCCGAGCTCGACGCGGCCGTCGGCGGAGAGACGCACCTCGGCCTGACCGATCGCGCGGCCGTCGTAGACGACACCGCCGCACGTCTCGCTCGAGCCGTAGGTGCGCGTGAGGCGCCAGCCGAGTGCGGTCGCGCGCTCGACGAGCGGCGTGGGCGTGGCCTGCCCGCCGACGAGGATGCGCGAGAACCCCGCGAGTGCGCGCCGCAGGGCGTCGTCAGCCTCGGCCTCGTCGACGAGCCGGCTCAGCTGGGCGGGCACGAGGGCCGTGTAGCGAACCGGGTCGTCCATCGCCGCGACGGCCTCGAGCACGCGCTCGGCGCTCAGTCGCCCGGGAGGGACGGGCTTGGGCGTCGTGCCGGCGGCGAGTGAACGGGCGAGCAGGTTGCTGCCCGCGATGTACTGCACGGGCAGGGCGAGCAGCCACTGGCCGGGGCCGCCGAGCGCGCTCTCGCTCGCGGCCGCACTCGCAAGCACGGCGTCGGCGCTCAGGGCGACGCGCTTGGGCCGGCCGGTCGTGCCGCTCGTCTCGACGACCAGGGCGATGCGCTGCTCGACCGTGAGCGGAGCCGTGTGCACGGGGTTCACGCCCCCGCCGCGGAACAGCACGGCAGGCCCCTCGCCGCTCAGCGCGTCGCGCAGAGAGCCGAGGCAGGCGAGCGGATCAGCGGTGTCGACGACGGCGAGCGGGCGGGTCACGCGCCCACGCTACCTCCGGTCGCCTGTCCCTTTGCCCCAGATCTGGGCCGAACGGGCGCTCTTCGGCCAGCCCAGCGCGCCTTTGCCCCAGATCTGGGGTAGGTCAGGAGCGGGCGGCCGCTGCGGTGCGGATCATGAGCTGGTAGGGCAGCTGCCGCTGCTTCAGCTGGTTGACCGTGCCCACGACGATGACGCCGCTGCGGGCATCCCGGTACCAGACGACGCCGGAAGCGCCGGAGTGCCCCTGGAACTCGTACGAGCGGAAGCCCGTGAGCACGGCGGGCAGCCGGAACCGCATGACCCCCGTGCCGTACTCGAGCGGCGAGAAGATGCGGTGCCAGTCGGTGAGCATCTCGTCGAGCAGCGCCGCGTCGAACAGGCGGCCATCGAAGTACGCCTGCAGGAAGACGACGCCGTCGCGCAGCGTCGAGACGACCCCGCCCTGGCCGTCGACCGAGGCGAGCAGGAGGGGCAGGTGGAGGTCGTCAGCGCCGTTGCGGATCACCGCCATCTCGCCGAAGCGCTCGTGGTCGTTGTGCGTGTAGACGAACGTGCCGGCGAGGCCGAGCGGCTCGGTGATGCGCGCCCGCACCGACGCGGCGAAGGGCCGGGCGTCGAGGCGCTCGACGACGGCGTCGAGCAGCTGGAAGCCCGTGTCGCTGTACAGGCCGCGTCCGCGACGGCCCGGCGTCATGGCCCGCGTCCACTCGACGACCTCCTCGGCCGTCCACGAGAAATCGGTGGCGATCGCGCGCTCGAGCGTCGTCGGACCGTCGGGGCGCGGGCCCTCGAAGTAGTCGGCGAGCCCGGCCGTGTGGCTCATGACCTCGCGCACGGTGATCTCGCCGCTCACGTCTCGACCGTTCTCGACGGCGAGGCCGCTCAGGTCGAGGTGCGGCAGGGAGTCGGCGATCGGGGCATCCCAGTCGAGGCGCCCCTCGGCGCGCAACTGTGCAAGGCAGGCGACCGTGAAGAGCTTGCTGACGCTTGCGATGAAGAACGGCCGGTGGAGGTCGCCGTGCACGACGTCGAAGCCGTCGGGGCTCACGACGCGCCAGAGCACCTCGCCGGTGCGGCGGTCGGCCGCGCTCTTCTCGATCAGGCGGTGGATGCGCTGCTCTCGTGTCGCCATCGGGGCGGCCTCTCTGCGGGTGTGTTATCGGCGTTAACATCGGCGGTCATGTCTAGCGCACTGATGTGTACACTGTCAACATGGCCGACCGCGCGCGCTACCACCACGGCGCGCTGCGCGACGCGCTCGTCGACGCGGGTGAAGCCCTCGCCCGCGCCGAGGGGCTCGACGGCGTAACCGTGCGCCGCATTGCAACGGCGTGCGGCGTGAGTGCCGCTGCCGTCTACCGGCACTTCCCGAGCGGCGACCACCTCATCGCGGCCGTCGCCCAGCGCGCCCGCGAGATCATGGCGCGCGACATGTTTGCCCGCCTCTCCTCTGCCGCGGGCAAGCCCCCGATCGACCGCCTGCGCGAAGTGGGCGAGTCGTACATCGCTTTCGCGCTGGCCGAGCCGCAGCTTTTCTCGCTCGTGTCGATGCCCATGACGACTCCGCCTGATCGGTTCGACGAGCCCAACGCCGCCGACCTCGTGCGCGACATCGTGCTCGAGCTCGAGCCGCCAGGCGCCGTCGACGAGCAGCGTGTGGCGAGCCGCATGATGCTCGCGCAGGCGAGCGCGCACGGCCTCGCGGTCATCCTGCGCGACTTCGTGCCCGACCCTCAGGCGCGCGGGATGCTCATCGCCGGGGTGCTCGACCGCGTGGGCGTCGGGCTCGAGGCCTGACGCGCCCCCTTGGCCCAGATCTGGGGCAAAGAGGCACTTTGGCCGGGATCATCCACCGTTTTGCGGCGAATCTGAACCCCCGGACTAGTACTGCCAGGGGAACGGCGACCAGTCGGGCGCGCGCTTCTGCAGGAAGCTGTCGCGGCCCTCCACGGCCTCGTCGGTGCCGTAGGCGAGCCTCGTCGCCTCGCCCGCGAAAAGCTGCTGGCCGACCATCCCGTCGTCGGTAAGGTTCATGGCGTACTTGAGCATGCGGATGGCCGTGGGGCTCTTGGTGAGAATCGTCTCGGCCCAGTCGAGCGCCGTCGCCTCGAGTTCGGCGTGCGGCACGACGGCGTTGACCGTTCCCATCTCGTAGGCGCGCTCGGCGTCGTACTCGCGCGCGAGGAAGAAGATCTCGCGCGCCACCTTCTGCCCGACCTGCTTGGCGAGGTAGGCGCTGCCGTACCCCGCGTCGAACGATCCGACATCGGCGTCGGTCTGCTTGAAGCGCGCGTGCTCGCGGCTCGCGATCGTGAGGTCGCACACGACGTGCAGCGAGTGCCCGCCGCCGGCCGCCCAGCCCGGAACAACGGCGATGACGACCTTCGGCATGAAGCGGATAAGCCGCTGCACCTCGAGGATGTGCAGCCTCGACGCACGCCCGGGCTCGACCGTCTCGGCCGTCTCCCCATCCGCGTACTGGTACCCGCCCCGCCCGCGGATGCGCTGGTCGCCGCCCGAGCAGAACGCCCAGCCGCCGTCTTTCGCGCTCGGACCGTTTCCCGTCAGCAGCACTACGCCCACGCGAGGGTTCTGCCGCGCGTCATCGAACCCGCGATAGAGCTCGTCGACCGTGTGCGGGCGGAACGCGTTGCGCACCTCGGGCCGGTCGAACGCGATGCGCGCAATGCGGCCGCTCGTGTCGAGGTGGTACGTGAGGTCGGTGAGGTTCTCGAACCCGGGCGCGACCTGCCAGCGCGCGGCGTCGAAGGTGTCGGAGACGAACGGCTCGGCCATGCCGTCAGCCTACGCGCGCGGCGGTGACAGACTGTGGGGCATGGATGCTCTGCCCGAGCTCGACGACGTGCTGGGCCGCGCCCACGTGGTGAGCCTTCCGCTCGTGACGCGGTTCCGCGGCGTGGACCGCCGCGAGGCGGTGCTGCTCGACGGCCCGGCGGGATGGAGCGAGTTCAGCCCCTTCCTCGAGTACGCCGATGCGGAGGCCAGCACCTGGCTCGCCGCGGCCCTCGACTTCGGCTGGCGCGACTCGAGTGCTCCCCGGCTGCGCGCGAGCATCCCCGTCAATGCGACGCTGCCGGCGGTGCCGCTCGGCGAGATCGCCGCCGTGCTGAGCCTGTTCGGCGAGTGCCGCACGGTGAAGATCAAAGTCGCCGAGCCGGGCGAGACGCTCGCCGACGACGTTGCGCGCGTGCGCGAGACGCGGCGGCTGCTGGGCCCGGCAGGTCGCATCCGGCTCGACGCCAACGGCACCTGGACGGTCGACGAGGCCGAGCACGCCGTGCGCGCGCTCGAGCAGTTCGACCTCGAGTACGTCGAGCAGCCGTGCGAGACCGTTCCCGAGCTCGCCGAGCTGCGGCGGCGCATCCACCGCATCGACGTGCTTGTCGCGGCCGACGAGAGCGTGCGCAAGGCCGCGGACCCGCTCGCGGTCGCGCGCGCCGAGGCCGCCGACCTGCTCGTCATCAAGGCCGCACCGCTCGGCGGCGTCGACCAAGCGCTCGTGATCGTCGCCGAGGCCGGGCTGCCCGCTGTCGTCTCGAGTGCGCTCGATTCGAGCATCGGGCTCGCGATGGGGGCCGAGCTCGCCGCCCGCCTCCCGACCCTCGACTACGACTGCGGGCTCGGCACCGCCGCGCTACTCGCCGATGACGTGACCGCGCCGCAGCTGCGTTCGGTCGACGGCGCGATCACGGCGGGCCGCATCCCGGCCGACCCGGATGCCCTGCGACGGCTCGCCGCTGTCCCCGAGCGCACCGCCTGGTGGCGCGAGCGCTTGTCGCGCTGCCACGCCCTGCTCTCTAGCGGTTGAACGTTCACGCCGCGTGAGGCAAGTGGCTGAACCGTCGAGGCGCCCGAATCCCACCCGACGATGCACGTGTGCGCGGCAGGCTAGGCACTCGTGTCGAGACCGACGTCATGGTTTTTGCTGAAGCACTGAATGTCGCAGACTCCATGATGCCGAATAGTGGCGCGATCGGCATCACGAGTGTGGCCGCGCTCGGCACGAAAATCTGAATGCACCGAAAAGGGGCATCTCGGTTTCGCGGTCAACATCATTCATGACGGCTCGCATCATCGCGGTCGAAACTTCTCCAGCTTTCCCCTTCGAGAGCGGTCGACGCTGTCGCGGCGACCTCTGCGCACAGATTTACTCAGTAGCATGCCGATCATGCGCACGTGGCGAGGTGCCACGATCCCGTCGTGTCGGCGTTCGTGCGAGGGGCCCAGATTGTGTGAGCCGTGATCGTGGCAACATGGCCTCTCTGCGCCACCGCGATCACTGACGACAACGAACAGAAATCCTGGATGAGGGGCCGAAGGTTCCCTCAGGAGGCGAAAGGGGCAGGTCAGTGGGGTTGCATGCGGGTGAGTTTCGTCATGATCAGGCACCGTCGATCGCATTGTTGGTCGATCTGAAGGCGGCCTTGCCTGCCGAATTGCCGTTGAGTCGACGCTCCCCTTCCTCATGTTCCTGACGGCCGCGCCGCTGGCGCCTCCCGGGGTCGGCGAGTTCCTCGGGTTGTCCGCGACGACGTCGTTTGTTTTGCCGGTCGCAGCGACGGCATTAGCCGCGATCTACCTCCTCGGCGCCGTGACGATTTGGATGCGCGGCCACCGCTGGTCGGTTCTTCGCACTGTCTCTTTCGTGCTCGGGTGCGTCGTGGTCGCCGCAACGACCGGGTCGGCCGTGGAGGACTACAGCCAGGTGATGCTGTCAGTCTTCATGTTTGAGCAGCTGACTCTCATGATGCTCGCGCCGCCGTTATTGGTGCTCGGCTCTCCCGGTCGGCTACTTCTGCGCAGTGTGCACCACCGGGGTCTCGGCAGAGTGGCGCTCGTGACCTACCTGTCGGTGGTGCGCAGCGCGCCCGCGAGGTGGATTCTTCATCCCGCACTGAGCGTCGCGGTCTTCCTCCTGCTGTTCTACGGGCTCTACCTCGGCGACCTCCTCGACCCGATCCTGGCTGTTCCCGGTGGACATATCTCGCTCGAGGTTGTCTTCCTTGTGGCGGGCATCCTGTTCACGATCCCCATCTTGAGTGACGACCCGCTCCCGATCCGAATGTCACATCCCGCTCGCGCGCTCGATCTCGCGGCGGAGGTCGCTCTCCACGCGTTCTTCGGCGTGTTCCTGATGATCAGCCCGACGCTCGTCTCGGACTATTTCGCGAGCCCGCCTGCCTCTCTCGGAATCGATCCCCTTTTTGATCAAGGTGTCGCGGGCGGGCTCGCCTGGTCATACGGAGAGGGCCCGACGGTGCTCATGCTCCTATTCATCTTGAATCGATGGTTTCGGGACGACACACGGCGAGCAACGGCGGCCGATGCCCGTTACATCCGCTTCGGTGATCCAGATCTCGACGCGTACAACGAGTACTTGACACGTCTTCGCGAACGTTCCGATCGCCACGAGCAAGGGGATACGCGGGCTGTTGAAGCAGCTCGAACCGCGCTTGATCCAGCCGAACGGTCAGAAGAAGGAGGGTCTCGATGAATCAGTCCGTGGGTGCTCGCGAACGCGGTGAACGTCGACGCCTCGCTCTCGCGCCCGGGCTCGTGGGTGCGGTGACGGCGATCGTCGGTATTCTCGCCATTGGGGGTGACCTGTTCTTCGGCGTCAGTTTCGTCTTGGCGACGCTCGCGCTCATTACGGGATGGTTCGTGGTGAAATCCCGCCAATGGTGGCTACTGCCTCTGCCTGCTTTCATCGCCGTTCTGTGGAATCCGATGTTCCCCGTGAATCTCAACGACGGCTACTGGCTACTCGCCCACTATGGTGCCGCGGGCGTGTTTATCGCACTCGGACTCCTGATCCGGGTGCCCGATGCCGATGGGTGATCGACGTCTGACAAAGGTTCGTCGATTTGTCAGTGCATGTCGTGTACGCGCACCGCTCCTGCTGGTTCGAGCTGAAAGGTCGCGTGGTCGATCGCGATCGGGAAGTGCTCAGAAACGCACCGCTGCAACGCCTGAGTGATCTCAGGGGCGTGGCCGTCGTGGAAGCATTCGGCCTCGACGACGACGTGGGCCGTGAGTACAGGCAAGCCCGTGGCGATTTGTGTGATGTGGAGGTCGTGCACGTCAATCACGTGTTCTTCATCGAGCAGGTGCTGCCGCACGTCGCCGAGATCAATGCCCCGTGGCACTGATTCGAGCAAGACGTCGATCGCGTCGCGTAGCAGACGCAGGGTACGCGGAATGATCAGCACACCCACCAACAGCGCGGCAATGGAGTCGGCCTGCTGGAAGCCGGTCGTCATGATGACGATTGCGGCGACGATGACGGCCACGGAACCGAGTGTGTCGTTGAGCACTTCGAGGAAGGCCGCCCTCATGTTGAGGTTGTCGCCCCGACCCCCTGAGAGCACGATGATCGCAACGACGTTGGCGACCAGACCGACGATGCCAAAGATGAGCAGCTCAACGCTCGCGATCTCTGCCGGTCTGCTGAAACGTTGAACGGCCTCAATGACCACGAAGAGCCCCACGCCTAGCAGCACCGCTGCCTGCAGTGTTGCAGCGAGAACCTCTGCGCGACGCAGACCCCAGGTTCGACGCGACGTGGCCGGGCGCTCCATCAGCCGGGCCGCGAAGAGGGCGACGAGAAGCCCGCCGGCATCGGTGAGCATATGTGCGGCATCAACAAGCAGAGCAAGCGAACCAGTGATGATCGCACCGACCACCTCGGCGACGAGCACACTCGACGTGAGGCCGAAGGCGATGGCCAGGCGTCGACGATTGACGGTGCCCGCCGAATGGATGTGGGGGTCGACGTCAACGCTCATGAGTTATGCCTCTCATCGTGCTCATCATGCTCGTCGTTCTCGTGGGCGTGAATGGTCGAACCCTCCATGAGTTCTCCGATCACCGTCGCACAGGTGTCACCGTTCCAGGCCTCGATGCCCTCCCTCACGGCGAAGGCACCAATGACAATGGCAACCACAGCATCGGCCCAAGTCCATCCGAACACAGCATTGGCAACGAGCCCGATCAACAGCGATGCAGACAGCAGCGAGCAGATCAGGGTCTGCTTCGAGTTGGCTACCACCGACGCCGAGCCCAACTCTCTGCCGGTCCGACGCTCAACCAGCGAGAGGAGGGGCATGACCACGACACTGACGGAAGCCAGAACAATGCCGACGCCGCTCGATTCAGGGGTCGTGATGCCGGTCAACGTGAGCGTCGACCCCACGACGGTGTAGGCGGCGAGAGCGAAGAACGCCACAGCGATGACGCGGAGCACCGGCCTCTCGTAGCGCTCCGGCTCAGGCCGTGTGAACTGCCACGCCACCGCAGCCGCCGACAATACCTCGACGCCAGAGTCGAGACCGAACCCGATGAGCGCGGCGGAGTCAGCCGCACCACCGGCGATAAGCGCGATCATTCCCTCGATCACGTTGTACCCGATGGTGATGGCCACGACGATCTTCACGCGGCGGCGCAGAACCGCCGTACGGTTCGCGTCCAGTGCGGTTGGCACGGGCACCGTCATGAGCGGGCCGCCGCGTCGTCCGCATGAACGTCGCACGCGTCCTCCGGATCAACAACGAGCACGACCCCGACAAGATCGTCGAGAGCGTGGCGAAGACGCGCATCAGAAATTTCGTAGCGCACACGGCGCCCCTCCGGCTCCGCGACCACAATGCCGCAGTCGCGCAAGCAGGCGAGATGGTTCGACACGCTCTGCTTCGATATTCCCAGAATGTCGGAGATCTCAGCCGGATACCGTGCCTGATCAACGAGAGCGAGCAAAATGGCTGCGCGAGTCGGGTGTGCGAGAGCGCGGCCAATTCGATGGATGGCGTCGAGTCTCGAAGATGCCAAGGAGCTCATGCCCCGATGGTACACCATGGAATGTACCGAAATCGTCCGACGCTCGGCGACCGAGTCGAAGGAATTGACCGAGCAAACGGGTCACATAGGCGTGGTCATCAGACCTGAGTAGGCGTGGAGACCCTTGAAAAAGAGATTGACGACCGTGTAGTTGAAGATCACGGCCGCGAACCCGACAATCGCAAGCCAAGCCGAACGGTCGCCGCGCCAGCCTCGTGTCGCGCGGGCGTGGATGTAGCCGGCAAACAGGGTCCAGATGATGAAGGTCCAGACCTCCTTCGTATCCCACCCCCAGTAACGACCCCAGGCACGTTCAGCCCAGATGGCACCGGCGACGAGGGTGAAGCTCCAGAAGACGAACCCGATGACGTTGACGCGGTAGGCGAGAGACTCGAGCGTGGTTGCGTTCGGAAGTGTGTCGAGGAATCGTAGGCCCTCGGCTTTTCGCATTTCGCGCCGTGTCCGCATGAGTTGCATGATCGAGAGCCCAGCACCGATAGCGAAGAAGCCGGTCGCGAGCGATGCGACAAAGACGTGAATGACGAGCCACACCGACTGCAGCGCTGGTGACAAAGGGACGACGTCGACGTAGAAATTGACCGTGACAATGCCCAGTGCCAACACTGTCATGCCGGTGATGTAGGCGCCGAGGAAGCGGAGATCTTTCCATGCTTGTGCAACCAAGAAGACGCCCATGCCGATCACGGTTGCGGTGAGGCCGAACTCAAACATGTTAACCCACGGAACACGCCCCGCCGCAACACCCCGCAGTACCGTCGCGCCAACATGGAGCACCCAGCCAAGGATCGCGAGGGCGAAGGCTATGCGCTGGTATCGGGTGCCGCCCGCGGGCGGAGCATCCGTCGACGTTGTCGTCGCGCGCACCGCGGTCGCCACGCCCCCTGCTTGCTGCCGCGCCGTCGACGCCGATTCGGCGACTGTCGACGCCATTGCGGGCCGAGCGGCGCTTCGCTTCGCTAGATCAAACGTGAAAAAAATGAACGCGATGGTGTACACAGCCATGGCCGAGTACACGGCGACGAGCGACAAAGCGACGATGTTTTCCATGAGGACCTCAGTGTACGCGCGGGAGGCTGGGAGCTGCTTCGGACTTGTCTGTGTGATCGGCACCCGGCCCGAGCTCGGCCCTGTGAGCGTCGGCGAGCTCAGCGACGGCGCGCTCAAGACCTGGGTCATCACCGCGGGCCAGCCCGGCATACTGCAGCCGCACGCTGTCGCCCGTCTTCTGGGCGGAGATCCACATGCGACGACGTGGCACGAACAGGCTCGTGAGCAGACCCAGGAAGGCGAGAACCACCGAAATCAACACCCCGGCTTGAGTCGGATCATGGTGCACTTCAAGGCTCACGAATCGGGGCAGGCTTGTGAACTCAACCGAGCCAAGGCCATTCGGTAGTTCGGCAGATTCACCAAGCCGAAGCACCAACGATTCGACACCGGTATCGCCGCCCGTGATCTGCGTTAATTCACTCGTTTGCAGGGCGTACACACTTCGCGGTACTCCCTCATTGAGCTTCAGGTCGCCGACAAAAGCGTTCAAGGTGACGACCGGCTGATCGGGCTGAGGGAAGATCGATGTCAGCGCTCCTGACGGCAGCGTCACCGCGGAGGGATAGAAGAATCCGATCATCCCGAGCTGCTCGTCAAGTCCGTCGGGAACCTTCACCACACCGAGGCTCGTTAGGTTGGAGTCTTGGGGCAAGAAGGGCACCGGTTGACTAAAGACAGCCGTTCCTTCCGGGTCAAATACTGTGATCCACGGTGCAAATCCATTCCCGAGGAGATAGGTGGTCGTGCCGGCGATATCGATCGGCTCATTCACCTTGATGTCTTCCGTCCGTTCGATCCCATTCTCAACGACTGTCACTGAAGCCGTGAAGTCCAGCGGAATCGGTGCTCCGGTCTGCGTGTTCAAGTCATACACAGGCACGAAGTCGTTGAGTCGGATCGAGAAAGGGTCAAGACGGGTCTCATCGAAAAAGCGCCCTGGCTTGAACGAGTCGTAGCTGGTGAGCTGATTGGTGAAGCCCTGATCTTGAACGATGACACGCTGGCCGTTGTAGCCGAACCCGCCCGCTACGCCCACGGTGAGAAGGACGCCGAGCAGAGCGAAATGAAAGACGAGGTTTCCGGTCTCGCGAATGTATCCCCGTTCGGCGCTGATCGAGTCGCCGTACCGCGCGACACGGTATCCCTTGCGTCGCAAGATCTGTTCGCCCGAAGCGAGGGCGGTGGAAACGTCTGCCGTGACCTGCCGCGAGGTGTGACCGATCAGTCGGTCGAGGCGAGCCGGTGTCGCGGGAGGGGCGGCTCGCAAGGCGCGCCAGTGGTGACGAGTACGCGGAATCACGCAACCGATGAGCGAAATGAACAACAGCAAGTAGATGGATGAGAACCAGACAGAACTGTAGGTGTCAAAGGCCTGCAGTGCGTCGAGAACCGCGAACATCTCGGGATTGTTTCGCTCGTATTGAACGACGCCGTTGGGATCGGCCGAACGCTGTGGCACGAGCGAGCCGGGAATGGCGGCGACGGCAAGAAGCAACAGCAGCACGAGCGCCGTTCTCATACTCGTCAGTTGCCGCCATGCGAATCGCAGCCATCCGGCGGCATCAAGCTTCGGTTGCATAACCGCGCGCGACGATAGAGCCTCAGTGTCGTCGCGGGCGCTGTCGAAGTGGTCAGAGGGGCGTAACGGTTCCACCGATCACCGCCCCGAGACTCGAGATGAACTGCTGCCACAAGCCCGTCACCATGGCGAGTCCGATTGCGATGAGGAGAGCGCCGCCGATGATATTGATAATGCGGATGTTGCGCTTGAGCCACTCGGTTGCGCCCGCCACCCAACGGAAGCCGAACGCCACGAGCAGGAAGGGGATGCCGAGGCCCAGGCAGTACGTCAGGGCAATGATCGCCGCGCGACCGATGTCGCCCTCATTGATGACCAGTGCATTGACCGCGACGAGAGTCGGCCCAATGCACGGTGCCCACCCCAGCCCGAAGACGATGCCGAGCAAGGGGGCGCCGCCGAGCCCGGTGGCGACCTGGATGCGCGGTGCGACCTTGCGTTGCAAGAACGACACTTGGCCAATGAACACGAGCCCCATGAGGATGACGATGACTCCGGCGATCCGCGTGATGAGGTCGATCCAGGGAATGAGGAGCAACCCCGCCGTCGCGAAGACAATCGAGAGGCCCACAAAGACGATGCTGTACCCCAAGACGAAGAGTACGACGCCCAGCAGAAGTCGACCTCGCCGCTGCCCGAGTTCCTCGCTGCTCGTCACACCGCCGATGTAGGCGAGGTAGCCGGGTACCAGCGGCAAAACACAGGGCGAGGCGAAGGCCAAGAATCCGGCCGCGAGCGCGATCGGTAGTGCGAGCAGGAGGTTGCCGCTCAAGACGATCTCGCCGATCGGGTTGACGACCGTCGCGAGTCTGCTCACGGCGCCTCAGCAAGCGCGTCGGTGATCATCGACCGCAAGACGCTGGGCTCGCTCACCAACCCAGAAATGCGCGCCGCGACCCGCCCTTGCCGATCGATAACAAGAGTGTTGGGCACGGCGTTGGGAGCCACCTCACCGGCAAAGGCGAGACGGACTGAACCGGAGTTCACATCGAGGATCGACTCGTAGGTCACGCCGAACTCTTTCGCAAACGCAACAGCGGTCGGCGCCTGGTCATAGATGTTCACCCCGATGAACGTCACGCCCTCGGGCTTGAACTGTTGCGCGATGGCCTCCAAGTCAGGAGCCTCCACACGACACGGCGGGCAAGCAGCGTACCAGAAGTTCACCACGATGACCTCGCCACGGAAGTCATCACTGGAAATGGTGTCGCCGTTCTCGACGACGCCCGAGAACTCGATGGGTGCCCCTCGCTCGGCTTCCGCAACTACCGTATACGTGCCATCGCCTGAAATGTAGCCTTGGCCACTTCCCGACCGGAACTGCTCGGCAAGGGAGTCGTTGGCGACGCACCCGCTCAGCAGGATCGTGCCCGAGATCGTCAGCGCAACGACCACACGGCGTCGGCGGCCCCTAGCGAATGTGCTCACACTGCTCCTCGATCGATGGCCTTCGCTCTCAAGTCTGCTCCTCGTTCCTGATAGTCGGTCTCAGCGAAGCGGCCGTCGACCCACGCGAAGCTCGTGACGCTCGAGAGCGAGCAGCGGCGGCGGCGGGGGTCGTGGTGCAGCGGCTCGCCGGCGAGCGCGCGGTGCACCATCCAGATGGGCAGCTGGTGGCTGACCATGACGACCTCGCCCGCGTCGACGGTCTCGCGCGCCTCGTGCATCGCGGCGAGCATCCGGGCCGCGATATCGGCGAAGGGCTCGCCCCAGCTGGGCAGGCGGGGATTGCGCAGCAAGTGCCAGTTGCGCGGGTCGGCGATCGTGCGGCCGTCCATGCGCTTGCCCTCGAAGCGGTTGGTCGGCTCGATGAGGCGCTCGTCGGTGCGGATGTCGAGGCCGAAGGCTTCGGCCCACGGCGCCGCCGACTCCTGCGCGCGCTGCAGCGGGCTGGCATAGAGGGCGGTCACCGGATGCCCGGCCAGACCCGTGACCGCCGCGGCGGCCATGCGGTGCCCGAGGTCGCTGAGCCCGAACCCCTCGAGCCGCCCGTAGAGCACGTGCCCGGGGTTGTGCACCTCGCCGTGGCGCACGAGATGGACGAGGTCGGCGGGCACGACTCAAGTCTAAGAGAACGGAGAAGCCTGGGTCGCAGCCCCGGCATGGCCAGCACCGCGCACCCGTCGGAGCCGAAGCGGCGGGAACGCTCGCCAGAACTGGCGGCCGGATAGTGTGCCGTGACACTGACAGGAGTGGCGTCAGCGAGACGCGGCGCCGTAGTTCTTGCAGAGGGCCACAGATTCGCCGGTGGCGTCGAGCAGCCGCTCAGCTGAACGGAGTAGGTCAAAGAGCTCAGGGTGGGTGAGCGAATACAGCGAGGAACGCCCCACCGGGCGCACTGCCACCAGTTCACATTCGCGGAGACAAGCAAGGTGCTGGGAGACGGTGGACTGAGCCAAGCCGAGTTGCTCGGTGATCTCGGCAACCCTCTTCTCTCCGCTCATAAGAATCTGTAGCACTCCGAGGCGAGCGGGATCGGCGAGGCTGTGAAACAGAGCGGCCGCCGGTTTGAGAACCGACCGAGCGGAATCGGACGTCGACACCGTCATGATTCGATCGCAAGGGTCAGCCGAGGACATCGATCAACCGAGGAACAACGCCCGACTCGACAAGGATGAAGAGGCCGAGCCCGATGAAGACCACGGGCACGAGCCAATGCTCTATTCGTTCGAGCGCCTCGGTCACTCTCCGGTTCGTGCCGATCGCCCGCCCGAGCGCGCACCATGCGGCCACGAGGACGAGGAACACCACGATCGTAATCGCCGTGTCTGTCGGCGAAAAGGTGCGGAACACCGGCGTGTAGAGCGAGATATTGTCCGCTCCATTCGCAATGGTGATCCCCGCGACACCGAGAAGCCCGACCGCCTTCAGCGCCGACTCTGCTTCGTCATCGTCATCGTCTTTGCTCTTGCGGAGCCCGCGAAAGAGCCCGATGACGCCGATAGCAAGTGGTATGACGCCGAGGAAGCCAACCCACTGATCCGGAACAACGGTGAGACCCAGCGCGGCGACCACGCTGATGGCGACCAAGGTACTGAAACCGAGGTACTGGCCCAGCACGATCTGCCAAGGTCGGGGTCCGCCCCGCGTCGAGGCCAGGAACAGGACCGTCAGCACCACGATGTCATCGATATTGGTCGCCGCGAACATGCCTGCAGCGACAACGATCGTTGAAATCACGCTGGCTCCTCTTCGTTCTGTAAACATTAAGTATCAGCGATGTTATCGTCCTTTATCGATGATGAATACCTTGCAGAAGGTTTCAGGCTGTTGCCGAACCCTCGATGTGCGGCCTACAACGTCACTGATGTGAGCGTTGCCCCGACGAGCGGCAGGGAAGCCGTAGGGTCAGCCTCGCCGGACACGCCAAAGATGCCAGCGGGCGGATACGCGGACCTCTCACGAGAGAGCCCCGAGCCGCGCATCCGGGCGACGGTAGGCTCTTCTCTCGTGACTCGCACCCCCATCAAAAACCTCGCCCCCTTCCCCGACGGCTTCGTGACAGTGGCGGGGTGGGTCGAGACGGTGCGCGATCAGAAGAAGGTGCAGTTCGTCATCCTGCGCGACGAGTCGGGGGCCGTGCAGCTGGTCAACCCGGCGACGAGAGACCTCGAGGACGGCGCCTCGGCAGAAGAGCACGCCGCCGCTGCGCTCACCGAGACTATCGGCGGGCTCGCGCACGGCACGATGGTGCGCGTCTCGGGCGAGCTCAAGCACGACGAGCGCGTGAAGCTCGGCGGTATCGAAGTCAAGATCGCGACCCTCGAGGTGGTGAGCGAGGCGCTTCCCGAGACGCCCATCGCCGACGACTCGAGCCTCGACAAGCGCCTCGACTGGCGCTTCCTCGACCTGCGCCGCCCCGAGGCCTCCCTGATCTTCAAGATCCAGACCACCTTCGAGCACGCGCTGCGCAGCTGGTGGGTCGAGCGCGACTTCATCGAGATCCACACGCCCAAGCTCATGGCGAGCGCCTCCGAGAGCCGCGCCGAGCTCTTCGAGATGGAGTACTTCGAGACGAAGGCCTACCTCGCCCAGAGCCCCCAGTTCTTCAAGCAGATGGCGCAACCCGCCGGCTTCGGCAAGGTGTTCGAGATCGCGCCCGCCTTCCGCGCCGACCCCTCGTTCACCTCGCGCCACGCGACCGAGTTCACGTCGATCGACGCCGAGGTCAGCTGGATCGACTCGCATGAGGACGTCATGGCGATGCACGAGCAGCTCTTGGTGGCGGGGTTCACCGCGGTCGTCGAGAAGCACGGTGCCGCGATCGAGGCCGCGTTCGGCGTCGAGCTGAGTGTTCCGACGACGCCGTTCCCGCGCATCCCGCTCGCCGAGGCGCGCCAGATCGTCGCCGACGGCGGCTATGAGATCCCCCGTGCCGACGGCGACCTCGACCCCGAGGGCGAGCGCCGGCTGAGCGCCTGGGTGAAGGCCAACCGCGGCAGCGACTTCGTGTTCGTGACCGACTACGCCACGGGAATCCGGCCGTTCTACCACATGCGCCGCGAGGGCGACCCGAGCATCACGAACAGCTACGACCTGCTCTACAACGGCACCGAGATCTCGACCGGCGCGCAGCGCGAGCACCGCGTCGAGGTGCTCATCGCGCAGGCGAAGGAGAAGGGCCTCGAGCCGGAGGAGCTCGAGTTCTACCTCGACTTCTTCCGCTACGGCGTGCCGCCGCACGGCGGCTTCGGCATGGGCCTCGCGCGCGTGCTCATGCTCATGCTCGGCCTCGGCTCGATCCGCGAGACGACCTACCTGTTCCGCGGCCCGACGCGCCTGCTGCCCTAGCGGGCGGCTAGGTCAGGTCGACGACGCTCGCCGAGCCGGCGTTCTTCATGACCGACTCGACGGCGCTCTTGGCCGAAGCCTTGGCGACGTAGTTCTCGCTCACGGCAAGCGTCTGGCCGTTGCTCGACACGATGCGCCAGAAGTACGGCTGCGTGGTGCTCTTGCCCTTGACGATCTCGAACCTCATGGCATGCTCCCTCTCGCGGAGGCCGCCGCGTTGCGGCCCGCTCTCGGATGCTAAGCCGGTCGCGTCGCGACGCGCCAGACGCGAACCGCGATCAGACGGTGAAGTCGGGGCGGATGCGCCAGCCGGTGTACTGCTCGAGCTGGGCCAGCAGCGACAGGGCGTGCAGCCGCGCGTGGTCGTCGCTGATCGTCGAGTAGACGTCGATCGCGAGGGGCGGCGGCTCGCCGAACTTGGGGATCTCGATCTCGACCCAGGCGCCGTCGCGGTCGGCGCCGTCGAGCACGACGAGGGGGCGCATGGTGCGCTGCCGCTCGACGGGGCGGTCGACGGCGAGGGCGACGATGGCGAGAGCATCCAACTTCGTCACGGCGCTCATGACCACGATCGTGGCGCAGTACTCCGTGATCGGAGCGGGGCGGCGCAGCAGCTGCCGCAACGGTTCGAGCATGGAGCAACGCTAAGCCGCGAGGCTGAACGGCCGCCGATGGGGAATACCCCTCGCGCTCTATGCGTTTGCATCGATATCATCGAGCGACCACACGAAGGAGCATCGGTCATGACCGCAACAACCGAGGGCCTGCACCACGTCACCGCGATCGCGGGCGACCCCCAGAAGAACATCGACTTCTACATCACCGGGCTCGGGCTGCGGCTCGTGAAGAAGACCGTCAACTTCGACGACCCCGGCACGTACCACCTCTACTACGGCGACGAGTCGGGCCGGCCCGGTAGCCTCATGACCTTCTTCCCGTGGCGCGGCATCCAGCAGGGTCGCATCGGCGCGGGCCAGTCGACCTCGACGGCCTTCTCGGTGCCCGCGGGCTCGCTCGGCTGGTGGGTCGACCACTTCGCCTCGGTCGGGGCCGAGGCACGCATCACCTCGACCTCCTCGAGCGAGGAGCGCCTGCTCGTGCACGACCCCGACGGCCTGCAGATCGAGCTCGTCGCGACGCACGAGCACGACCCGCGCGACCCCTGGGACTCGGCGAGCGTACCCGCCGAGCACGCCATCCGCGGGCAGCACTCGAGCGTGCTCACGGTGCGCGACGCCGAGCAGACGATCGCCCTCATGGTGAACGACCTGGGGATGCGCGTGGTCGAGCAGGAGGGCAACCGCACGCGCCTCGCCGCGGGTGAGGGAATGCCCGGCGCCCTCGTCGACGTGCACTCCTCGAACCTCGTGCAGCCGGGCGTGACGGCCGGCGGCACCGTGCACCACATCGCCTTCCGCGTGCCCGACCAGGCGACGCAGCAGCAGTGGCGCGATGAGCTCGCCAGCAAGGGCCACCGCGTCACCGAGATCCTCGACCGGCAGTACTTCACGAGCATCTACTTCCGCGAGCCGGGCGGAGTGCTCTTCGAGATCGCGACCGACACCCCCGGCTTCGCCATCGACGAGCCGCTACTCGAACTGGGGCGCTCGCTCAAGCTGCCGCCGTGGCTCGAGCCCTCGCGCGAGCAGATCGAGCACGCCGTCATCCCGGTGACCCTGCCCGCCGAGAACAATCCCGAGGTCGCCGCGTGAGCGAATTGCCCGACGGAGGCCTGGCCGCCTGGCCGCACGTGTTCGTGCCCGGCGAGCCGGGCGCGCCCGTGCTGCTGACGCTGCACGGCACGGGCGGCACCGAGACCGAGATCACCGCCCTCGCCACCCCCCTCGACCCCCGCGCGTCGGTGCTCTCGCCGCGCGGGCGGGTGCGCGAGGGCGGTGCCGCTCGCTGGTTCCGCCGCATGGGCGAGGGCGTCTTCGACGTCGACGACGTCATCGTGCGGGCGGAGGAGCTCGCTGCGTTCATCACCGCGGCGCGCGAAGAGTACGCGCTGGCGGATGCCCCGCTCACCGCCGTCGGATTCAGCAACGGCGCCA
>CAYPND010000026.1:23158-33721 GCA_964412175.1 uncultured Microbacteriaceae bacterium
GAGTACGCGCTGGCGGATGCCCCGCTCACCGCCGTCGGATTCAGCAACGGCGCCAACATCGCCCTCGCCACCGCCCTGCTGCACCCGGTCGTGCTCACCCGGGTCGTCGCGTTCTCGGGCATGTACCCCTTCGGCGACCGCGACCCGATCGACGACTTGACGGGGGTCGAGCTGCTGCTGCTCAACGGCGTCGGCGACCCGATGGCTCCCGCGGCGAGCGTCGACGTGCTCGAGCGCACGGCGACCGAGCACGGGGCGACCGTCACCCGCATCGGCCGCCCCGGCGGCCACGGCATCGACGGCAGCGAAGTGCAGGCCGCGCAGGAGTGGGTGGCCCGCTGACAGCGCGCGGGCGGTGTGCGAGTCTGGCACCGCCCGCCCGATCAGAGGGAGCCGCCATGACTGACACCGCGCCCACCGCCGCCCTCGCCGACGCCTGCGTGCGACTCGGCCTGCCGCTGCGGCTCGGCCCCGCATCGCTGCGACCGATCGCGCCCCACGCACCGATCGCCGGGCCGGCGATGCCCGTGACGCACGCGGGCAGCGTCGACGTCTTCCTCGAGGCGATCGACGATGCCCCGCGCGGCGCCGTGCTCGTGGTCGACAACGGCGGGCGCGACGACGAGGCCTGCGTCGGCGACCTCGTGGCGCTCGAGGCGCGCGAGGCGCGGCTCGCCGGGCTCATCGTGTGGGGCCGGCACCGCGACACGGCGCAGATCGTCGAGATGGGCATCCCGTTGCACAGCCGAGGGGCGCTGCCACCGGGGCCGCGTCGCGTGCCTCCCGCCGGGCGGTCGATGCGCACCGCCTGGCTCGACGGGGCCGAGGTGACCGGCGACGACATGATCGCGGCCGATGACGACGGCGTGCTCGTGATCGCCGCGGCGCAGTGGGCGCCGGTGCTGGAGGCGGCCCGGCAGATCCAGGCGGTCGAGCTCGCCCAGGCGCAGCGCATGCGCGGCGGCGAGAGCCTGCGCGCGCAGCTCGACTTCGCCGCCTACAGAGCGCGGCAGGCGGCCGAGCCCGACCTCAGCCTGCGCCGCTACCTCGCCGAGCGGGGCGGTGCGATCGAGGTCTGAATCGGGATGCCCGGCGCCTGATCGCTCAGCGCGGCAGGTTCGCCTCGATGAGCGCCACGATCTCTGGGGCATCGGGCTTCACGTTCGGGCGAAATCGGTGTGCCTCGCCGCTCGGCAGCACGAGGAACTTCTCGAAGTTCCAGGTAATCGGCCCGGCGAACCCGTGGGCGTCTTTCAAGGCGACGAGCTGCGCGTAGAGCGGGTGGCGATTCTTGCCGTTGACCTTGACCTTTTTGGTCATCGGGAAGGTGACGCCCCAGGTCGTGCTGCAGTACTCGGCGATCTTCTCCTCGCTCGACAGCTCTTGCAAGAACTGGTTCGAGGGCAGGCCGAGCACCGTGAAACCCCGGTCGCCGTAGGTCTTCTGCAGTTTCTCGAGCCCCGCGTACTGCGGGGCGAGCCCACACCGCGAGGCCACGTTGACGACGAGCACGACCTTGCCGGCGAACTCGCCGAACGTGGTCACTCGTCCGTCGAGCAGGGTGATCGGCGTGGGGGCGAGGGTGGTCATCGTGGTCATGGGATCACGGTAGCCACTCGGCCCCCACGCCGCCTGGGCATCAACGGTGCGCAGGCTGAACGTGCTCGGTCGACGAGGTGCGCTCGGCCGGCTGGATGCGCTCCGCCGGCTGGATGCGCTCGGGCCGGAGGTCGAGCCGACGTAGCAACTGCGCGTTGAGCGCGACGACGACGGTCGAGGCCGACATCAGCAGCGCCCCGATCGACATCGGCATGATGAACCCGATGGGCGCGAGCACCCCCGCCGCGAGCGGCACCGAGATCAGGTTGTAGCCGCCCGCCCACCACAGGTTCTGTTGCATCTTGCGGTAGCTCGCGCGCGACAGCTCGATGACGGAGAGCACTGAGCGCGGGTCGTCGCTCGCGAGGATCACCCCGGCCGAGCCAATGGCCACATCGGTGCCCGCGCCGATCGCGATGCCGACATCGGCCGCGGCAAGCGCCGGGGCGTCGTTGACACCGTCGCCGACCATCGCGACGCTCAGACCCTCGGCCTGCAACTCGGCGACCTTCGCTGCCTTGTCTTGCGGACGCACCCCGGCGAAGACGCGGTCGATGCCGAGCTCGGCGGCGACCGAGTGCGCCACGGCCTCCGCGTCGCCGGTGATCATGACGACGGTGATGCCTTGTCTCTGCAGGGCATCCACCGCCAGCCGCGATTCGGCGCGCACCTCGTCGGCGAGCGCGAGCGCGCCGGCCACCTCGTCATCGACGAGAACGTGCAGGATGATCGCGCCCTGCTCGCGCCACGCGTCGGCGACGGCGAGCTCGCCGGCGCCGTGCCGCTCAAGCATGCCCGGCCCGCCGACGCTCACGGTGCGGCCGTCGACCTGCGCCGTGACGCCGAGCGCGGGGCTCGACGTGAATTCGGTGGCGGTGGGGATGCTCAGCCCGCGCTCCGCCGCCGCCCGCACGATCGCCTTCGCGAGCGGGTGCTCGCTGTCGGTCTCGGCCGCGGCGGCGAGGGCGAGCAGCTCGTCCTCGGCATAGGTGCCCGTGGTCTCGACCGCGGTCACGGTCGGGGCGCCCTTCGTGAGCGTGCCGGTCTTGTCGAAGAGCACGGCGTTCACGGTGCGCATGCGCTCGAGCGCGAGGCGGTCTTTCACGAGCACGCCGCCGCGGGCCGCCCGCTCGGTGGCGATCGACACGACGAGGGGGATCGCGAGGCCGAGCGCGTGGGGGCACGCGATGACGAGAACGGTGATCGTGCGGATGATGGCGTCGCCGGGCATCCCGAGCGAGAACCACACGATCGCGGTGATCGCGGCCGCGCCGAGCGCGAACCAGAACAGCCAGGCGGCGGCGATGTCGGCGAGGCGCTGCGCGCGCGACGAGGAGGCCTGGGCTTCGGCGACGAGGCGGCGGATGCCCGCGAGGGCCGTGTCGTCGCCCACGGCCGTGACGCGCACGCGCACGCCCGAGTCGGTCGCGACGGTGCCCGCCACGACGGTGTCGCCGGGCTCGCGGCGCACGGTGCGCGACTCGCCGGTGATCATCGACTCGTCGAAGGCGGCCGATCCCTCCACGATCGTGCCATCGGCCGGAACCCGGGCACCGGGGCGCACGATGACGAGGTCGCCCACACCGAGCTCGGCGGGGCTCACCGTCTCGATGCCGTCGACCGTGACGCGCTCCGCCTCATCGGGCAACAGCGCGGCGAGCGAGTCGAGGGCGCTCGTGGTCTGGGCCAGCGAGCGCATCTCGATCCAGTGGCCGAGCAGCATGATGACGACGAGCAGGGCGAGCTCCCACCAGAAGTCGAGCTCGTGCGAAAGCAGGCCGAGGCTCGCGCCCACGCTCGAGAGGAAGGCCGTCGTAATGGCGAGACCGATGAGCAGCATCATGCCGGGTTTCCGAGCCTTCAACTCGTCGACGGCGCCCGTGAGGAACGGGCGGCCGCCCCACACGAAGATGACGGCGCCGAGCACGGGCGAGATCCATTCGATGCCGGGGATGCCCGGCAAGTCGTAGTTCAGCACCGTGGCGAACATCGAGCTGAAGCCGACGACGGGGATGGCGAGAAGGAGGTTCCACCAGAAGAGGCGGCGGAACTGGGCGACGTGGTCGCCGTGACCGGCGTGGCCGCCCTGGGCGGCGTGCGCATCGTGTCCGCTCTGGCTGGCAGGCACGTCGTGACTGGCGTGCGCGTCGTGGTTCGCGTGCTCTTCCTGCCCCGCGGGAATCGCGTGGGTGACGTGGTCGTGGTGTGAGGGCGGTTTGTTCATGGCCGACAGGTTATACCCCCCCTGGGTATCGATCAACCCCCTTTGCGTGATCGCCCAGGCTCCTGCTAGCGTCGACCCATCATGCTCCTGTCGTCGTGTTGTCGCTGTTGTCGCTAGTTCGCCTCGCGATCTAGCTTCTCGGTGCGCTCCCTTCGCGCCCGCCTCCGACATCCATCACGACACGAAACAGGAACCCTCATGCGCACCCTCCCCGTCCTCGACCTCTCTTTGCTTGACGGCACCGCCGCCGACGCTGGCCGCTTCCGCGACGAGCTGCGCCGCGCGACGCACGAGATCGGCTTCTTCTATCTGGTCGGGCACGGCATCGGCCCCGAGCTCACCGAGCGCATGATGGCCGCGGCCCGCGGCTTCTTCGCGATGCCCGAGGCCGAGAAGCTCGCGATCGAGAACACGCACAGCCCGCACTTCCGCGGCTACACGCGCATGGGCGGCGAGCTCACGCGCGGCGCGACCGACTGGCGCGAGCAGATCGACATCGGCGCCGAACGGGATCCTGTGCCCTTCGGTCCCGGAGTACCCGACTTCTGGGCGCTCGAGGGCCCCAACCTCTGGCCCGCCGCGCTGCCCGCTCTGCGCGAGGTGGCCACCGAGTGGATGGACCGCCTCAGCGCCGTCAGCGTCACCCTGCTACGAACGTGGGCCGAGGCGCTCGGCGCACCGGCCGACACCTTCGATGCCGCCTTCGCGGGCGATGCCTCACCGCACCTCAAGATCGCGCGTTACCCGGGCCGCGAGCAGGCCGCCGGCACGCAGGGCGTCGGGGCCCACAAAGACCTCGGCGTGCTCACGCTGCTCTATGTCGAAGAGGGCAAGGGCGGGCTGCAGGTCGAGAAAGACGGCGAGTGGATCGACGCCCCCTCCGTCCCCGGCGCCTTCGTCGTCAACATCGGCGAGCTGCTCGAGATCGCGACGAACGGCTACCTCAAGGCCACGCTGCACCGTGTGCAATCGCCCGCCGCGGGTGACGAGCGCCTCTCGGTGCCGTTCTTCTTCGGCCCGGCGCTCGATGCCGAGATTCCGACGATCACCCTCCCGCCCCAGCTGGCCGCCGAGGCCGAGGGCGTCACTCTCGACCCCGACAACCCGCTGCATCCGGTGTTCGGCGTGAACTGGCTCAAGAGCCGCGTGCGCTCGCACCCCAACGTCGTCGAGGCGCACTACCCGCACTGGCTGTAGTGCTGGTCACCGCGGGGCCGAATCGCGGCGCCCGGGCCGTGACCGCTTCGTCACTCCGCCGCCGAGCGCGATGGCTCGAATGCGCGCTGACGGCTGGCGCGTGCCAACAGCACGACGATGCCGATTGCCAGCACCGGCACCGCGAACGCGAGCATCGGCAGCATGAACGCGACCTGCGCGGCGGCGAGCGCGAGCGCGACGGCGAGGCCAACGACGATGGCGACCGGTCGGGCGAGCGGTAGTAGCAGCGCCATGCCGCCGACTGCGACGCCGACGCAAAGCGAGGCGAGCGAGACCACCCACCAGAGCGCGTCGGGATCGGGCGCCGAGGTGTACCAGAAGCCCATGAGGGTGAACGCGATCGCGAGGGCGGCGGCGGGCCGGCGCACAATCGTGGCGGCGGACGGGAAGCGCGAGGCGACGAGGATGGCTGCCGCTGCGATGAGGGGAAGTCCGGCGGCGAGCAGGATGCTGATGCCGACGATCATCGCCCGCGTGCCGTCGATCGGCACTGGCCACCATGCCGGGCTGGCAATTGCGAACAGCGCGCCGAACCCGCCGGCGACAGCGGAGACGGCCGCGAGCTGCCCGGCAAGCTTCTCCCGCGAACGGGCGTTCGCGGTCAATCGCGGCGGAGAACCGTTTCGATGACTCGATGCCGATGAGGGTGGCGCCCGACACAAGCGCACCGACGAGCAGGGTAACCATGACCGACGCGAGGCCGGTCACCGCGCGGCCTGCGTCAGCAGCATCGAAACCGATCGACCACGAGATCGATGTCTAGGCAGCAAGCGGAAGCGCGATGCCGCAGGTCACGAGCGCGATCGCGACGGACGCTCTCGACAGCAGCCGGCGCATCCGCATGACAGTGATGATGCTCGCGAGCGCGAGCATCGGCGCGATGCCCGTGCCGAACGCAATCGTGACGATCGGCGGTGCCAGGTGCGCGCCGGACGTCGCAATGACGGCCCACGAGAGCGTGGCCGGTGCCCCCGCAACCACCACGGCACCGAAGGCGAGGCCCAGAGCAGTCAGGGCCAAACGGTCACCGTGGTCGGTTCGGGGCGACGCGTCGGCAATGGCCACGTGGCGATCATAAGGGTCACTCGATTTTTGCCGCAATGCACGGGTGGGCGGAGAGTTCTCGACCCACCCGCGCTGAACTCGTCGTTTAGCGGCGGTCAGACTCCGTGGCGCTGACGGCACTGGGCGCGCCATCAGCCGCGGGCTCCTCGGTCAGCGCTCCTGCAGTCCCGTTCGCGGCATCCGCAACCGCATCGTCGGTACCGCGCGCGATCGCGACGTGCCCCGCGGCGACCTGCACCGGGGCATCCGTCATCGATCGGGTTTTCAACAAACTGAGCACTGTCGCCACGATGATCGTGGTGGCGATGAATCCGAGCGAGAACCAGATCGGAATATCGGGCACCCACTTCACGGGCTCGCCTCCGTTGATGAACGGCAGCTCGTTGACCTTGAGGGCGTGCGAGATGAGCTTGATGCCGATGAACGACAAGATGACCGCGAGGCCCTGAGCCAGGTAGACGAGCCGCTCGAGCAGGCCGCCGATGAGGAAGTAGAGCTGGCGCAGGCCCATAAGCGCGAAGGCGTTCGCCGTGAAGACGATGTACGCCTCCTCCGTAAGGCCGTAGATGGCGGGGATCGAGTCGACGGCGAAGATGAGGTCGACAAACCCGATGGCGATGATGACCAGCAGCATCGGCGTGAAGAAGCGCTTGCCGTCGATCCTCACCAAAAGTTTGTCGCCGTGGTAGTCGTTCGTGAGTGGGATGACGCGCCGCGCGAGCTTCACGATGCGGAAGTTCTCCGGGTCGCTGTCGTGCGAGGCGAAGGCCTGCCGGTAGGCAAGCACCAGCAGCAGGGCACCGAAGATGTAGAAGATCCACGAGAAGTTCGCGATGAGGGTGGCGCCGACCGCGATGAAGATGCCCCGCATGATCAGTGCGATCGCGATGCCGATCAACAGCACTTTCTGTTGGAACCTCTTCGGCACGGCGAAGGCCGACATGACCAGCAGGAAGACGAAGAGGTTGTCAACGGAGAGCGCCTTCTCGGTGAGGTACCCGGCGAAGTACTCGCCGCCGAACTGCCAACCCGAGACCATGCCGATGCCGACGCCGAACAGCAGGGCGAGGGCGATGTAGAACACCGACCACTTCGCCGACTCGGCGATCGTCGGTTCGTGCGGTGTGCGAACGTGCGCGAAGAACTCCCAGACGAAGAACGCGACGGTGATCGCGATCGTGATGATCCAGATGAGAGGCGTGACGCCCATAGGGGTACTCCTTGGTCAAACGACAGATGACCAAGGTCTCTTCCGCCTCAGATCACTGAGACAAGCCGCCCGGAGCACGATGGCGTGCCCGTATTGACGAGCGGGCTTCGAAGGAATACTCCCCTTTACTGACACAGAATACCGGTATTCGCGGTCCTGTCCGAGCCACACTCGGTGTTCTCGGAGTTCTAGGCTGAGACTCCGGAGAGCAAGGAGGGCCCGTGCGCGCAATCGTCATGACCGAGACCGGCGGGCCTGAGGTGCTGCGGGCAGTGGATGCTCCGCCTCCCGCCCCCGCCCCCGGCGAGGTGCTCGTGCGCACGCACGCCGCCGGACTCAACTTCATCGAGATCTACCAGCGCACCGGCGGCTACCCGGTCGCGTTCCCCTTCACCCCGGGTTCGGAGGGAGCCGGGGTCGTGGAGGCGCTCGGCGAAGGCGTCACGTCGCTGCGCGTGGGCGACCGCGTGTGCACGGCCGAAGCGACCGGAACCTATGCCGAACTCTTCACGGTGCCCGCCGACCGCGCGGTCGTGGTGCCCGCGGGCATCGAGCTCGATGTCGCCGCGGCGCTGCCGCTGCAAGGGCTGACCGCGCACTACCTGGCAACCGCGGCGGCGCATCCAAAGCGGGGCGAGACAGCGCTCGTGCACGCGGGAGCCGGCGGGGTCGGCCTGCTGCTCACCCAAGTTCTCGTCGCCCGCGGGGTGCGCGTGATCACGACAACCTCTGATGATGAGAAGGCCGAGCTGAGTCGCGCGGAGGGCGCGTGGCGGAGCATCCCGTATGAGGGATTTCGGGATGCGGTGCGCGCGCTCACCGACGGCGCGGGCGTTCCCGTGGTCTACGACGGGGTCGGGCGGGCCACCTTCGACGAGTCGCTCGCGAGCCTCGCCGTGCGCGGCGAGCTCGTGCTGTTCGGCGCGGCAAGCGGACCGGTGCCGCCCGTCGACCTGCAGCACCTCAACGCCGGTGGCTCGCTCAGCATCACGCGCCCCTCGCTCGGGCACTTCCTGCGCACGCCCGCCGAGCGGTCGGGGCGCTACCGCGAACTGTTCGGCATGATCGAGGTGGGCACGCTCGACGTGCGCATCGGTGCGCGCTTCCCGCTCGCTGAAGCGGGTGCCGCGCAGGCCGCGCTCGCGGGCCGCGGCACCACGGGCAAGGTGCTGCTCGAAGTGTAGGTGCCTGCGATCACCGCTGACGGTTCCGCGTATTTCATCACGAAATGGAGTGCCCGCGTATGAGCACCTTGATGTCGTCCGGATGGATCTGGGAGAAGACACCTGACGGAACCAGTCGGTTTGTGCTCGGCGAGGTCGGCAACAACCCACTCATCTGCTTCGGCATCAATCCTTCTACCGCGGTCCCGGGCGATCTCGATCCCACCGTGACCCGTGTCAGGGCTCGTGCCGCGACAAAGGGTCATGACGGCTGGACGATGTGCAATGTCTACCCGCAGATCTCGACCGACCCAAAGAAGGTTCACCGAGCGTTCGACCCCGCGCTCAAGGATGCAAACGAGAGACACATTGCTGAGCACGTCGGCGGGCGACCGCTCACGATCCTGGCCGCCTGGGGCACACTCGTCATGTCCCGCCCGTATCTTCGCCAGCTCGCGCACGACATCGCCTCCATGCCCGAGCTCAAGCACTGCTCCTGGGTTTCCCTTGGAGACCTCACCAAGGACGGCCACCCGAGGCACCCGCTGTACGTGAGCGGCGACGCTCCCTTCGTTCCGTTCGACATCGTCGCCTATTCCGCTGCGTGATTCTTCGCACGCCCGTCCAATACTGCGACTTCGCCGTCCCACTCGAGGTCTTCGCGAGTCGGATGCTTCGCCCCATGAGTCGCATCATGACGCACGAAATGCGATATCGCCGTTTCTAATTCGCACATAAGTCAGTCAGATGCGACTTTGAGAGCGTACAATCGCAGGAATGAGCACCCAATGGCCAGCGCACACCGTCGAGACGCTGCCCTGGCGTCAGCAGGTGAGAGGCGGCACCCGCGAGGACCGAATGGTGTCCAACGTCATTGCCGCCATTCCTCCCTTCATCGCCACGCTTGACTACTCCCCATCACTCGAGGAGATGCTCGCCTCCGAGAGCGCGCTTCTCGCCGTCGCGCAAGCCGACACCGACGCAGAAGGCCACTCGGCCGCGCTGAGCCGGTTCATGGTCCGAAGCGAATCGGCAGCTTCGTCGAAGATCGAGCGCATCAACGCAACCGCCCGTGACTACGCCAAGGCGATGGCAGGCAACAGGGGCAATTCGTCGGCGACCAGCATGGTCGCCGCTTCACGCGCGCTTCACGAGCTCATCACCACGGTTGGAGAGTCTGGTCACTTCAAGGGTGAGTTTCTCACCAGTGCACATCGCGCGCTCATGACCGATGACCCTGAGGAAGGCAGCTACGCCGGTCGCTATCGTGACATGCAGAACTGGATCGGTGGTAGTGACCACTCCCCACGCGGCGCGCTTCACGTTCCGCCAGCACCCGAGCGCGTCGAAGCGCTCATGGATGACCTCGTCGCGTACCTCAACCGCGACGACGTGCCCGCACTCGTTCAGGCCGCAATTGGCCACGCCCAGTTCGAGTCCATCCACCCGTTCACCGACGGCAACGGTCGCATCGGCCGCGCGCTCGTATCTGCCGCACTCCGACGTCGTGGCGTCACCAAGAATGCGGTGGTCCCGCTCGCCAGTGGACTCCTCTCCCGTCGCGACGACTATTTCGCCTCGCTCGGCTCCTACCGGCTCGGTGACCCCGCCCCGCTCATCCTCCTCTTCGCACAGTCCGCCCGAATCGCCGCGACTGCTTCCCGCCAGACAATCGGTCGCCTCACGGCTATGCCCGACGAGTGGCGCGCGGAACTGCAGCCTCGCGCCGGCTCTGTAGCCGAGAGTCTCATCGACGCGTTCTACAACCACCCCGTCATGTCCGTGCACGAGATCGACGCTGCGGCAGCGGGTACCAGCACCAGCCAGGCATACCGCGTGATCGACCGGCTCGTCGACGCAGGTTTCCTTGAAGAGATCACCGGCCGCAAGAAGGACCGTGTGTGGGCGGCATCTGACGTGCTTGCCGAGCTCGATGATCTTGACCGCCGCATCCAGGACGCCATGAAGTCCGAGCAGTAGCCCAACCCGCGACCTGCCAGCCAACCGGCCGACCCAAAGGACCCCAGAAACGCAGGAAACCCCCGAACCAATAGGTTCGGAGGTTTCCTATGTCCTGAGACAGG
>CAYPND010000027.1:0-5557 GCA_964412175.1 uncultured Microbacteriaceae bacterium
ATGGGCGCGAGGCCGTTGACGAGCGAGAGCCGCGAGAGCATGCGCACGAGCGGGTAGCCGCCGAAGAGGTCGCGCACGGTCGCCATCGCGACGACCCCGCCGGCCGCTGCGCCGAAGCCCTGCAGCACGCGGAAGGCCATGAGCCACGCGATGTCGGGGGCGAGCGCGACACCGAGGCTCGCGAGCACGTGCACGCTCGTCGCGAGGATGAGCGGCAGGCGCCGGCCCACCTTGTCGCTCCACGGCCCCACGAGCAGCTGGCCGAAGGCGAACCCGATCGTCGTGGCCGTGAGGGTGAGCTGAATAGCCGCGGTCGAGACCCCGAGGTCCGCCTCGACCTGCGGGAAGGCCGGCAGGTAGAGGTCGATCGTGAACGGACCGAGCGCCGTGAGGGCGCCGAGCACGATGACGTAGACGGCGCGCTGACGGCGGGTGAGCGAGTCTCCGGGATGCACGACCGTCGACACGCAGCAGCCTCCCGGGGCTCGAACAGGGGTGAGGGGGCCGATCGGCCCGCACTATTGTAGGCCTCGCGGGCGCGCAGGTCGAATCGATTCGAGCGTCGAGCGTCGAGCGTCGAGCGTCGAGCGAGCATCCGGAGACGACGACGCGCCCCGCGGCACGGGGCCGCGGAGCGCGTCAGCGAGGGGGTGCGGGGCGCGTCACCGAGGGGGTGCGGGTCAGCGCCCGCTGCCGCCGCCGGCGCGGCGCTTGTTGTACACGTCGAAGGCGACCGCGAGCAGCAGCACGAGGCCCTTGACGGCCTGCTGCCACTCGATGCCGATGCCCATGATCGACATGCCGTTGTTGAGCACGCCGATGATGAGGCCACCGATGATGGCGCCCGAGATCGTGCCGATACCGCCCTGCACCGCCGCGCCGCCGATGAAGGCCGCCGAGATGGCCTCGAGCTCGAAGCCGTCACCGGCCTTCGGGCCGGCCAGGTTCAGGCGGGCGGTGAACACGAGGCCCGCGAGCGCGGCGAGGATGCCCATGTTGACGAACAGCCAAAAGTCGACCGACTTGGTCTTGACGCCCGAGAGCTCGGCCGCGTGGCGGTTGCCGCCGATCGCGTAGATGTGGCGGCCGAACACCGTGCGGTTGGCGACGACGCCGTAGATCATCACGAGCACGGCGAGCACGATAAGCGTGACCGGGATGCCCTTGAACGAGGCGAGAGCGTAGGTGAACGCCCCGACACCCACGGCGACGAACGCCATCTTCGCGATGAACCACACCGTCGGGTCGACCGCCTGCCCATACTTCTTGCGGCCGTTGCGCGTGCGCACCTGCTGCACGATGAGAGCGACGATCGCAAGCGCCCCGACCCCGAGCGTGAAGAAGTCAATCGTCGCATCGGGCCCCGCGAAGGAAATGAAGCCGTTGCCGAGCGCTCGGTACTCCTCGGGGAACGAGCCGATGTTCGAGTTGCCGAGCGTGATGAGCGCGAGCCCGCGGAAGATGAGCATGCCCGCCAAGGTCACGATAAACGCGGGTATGCCGACATAGGCGATCCAGAAGCCCTGCCAGGCACCCACGAGCGCGCCGATCACGAGCGCGCCGATGATGGCGAGCCACCACGGGAATCCGGCGTCCCTGATCAGCACGCCCGAGAACGCGCCGATGAAGGCCGCGATCGAGCCGACTGACAGGTCGATGTGGCCCGCCACGATAACGAGCACCATGCCGATCGCGAGAATCAGGATGTACCCGTTCTGCACGATGAGGTTCGAGATGTTCTGCGGCCGCAGCAAGATGCCGTTGGTCGTGATCGAGAACAGCACGACCACCGCGATGAGCGCAAGGAAGATGCCGTTCTTGCCGAGGTCGCTCACGATGTGCGAAAGCGTCGAGGGGAGCTTGATGCCCGACGACGGTGCCGGGGCCTTGGTTGCGGTGTCAGACATTAGCGCTGCTTCTCCAGGGTCATGAGCTTGAGGAGGGCTTCGGGGGTGGCGTCGGCCACGGGCATCTGGCCCGTGATCCGGCCCTCAGAGAGGGCGTAGATGCGATCGCAGATGCCCAGCAGTTCGGGCAGCTCGGAGGAGATGACGATGATCGCCTTCCCCTCGCTCGCGAGGCGGTTGATGATCGTGTAGATCTCATACTTGGCACCGACGTCAATGCCCCGCGTGGGTTCATCGAGAATCAGCACCTCCGGATCCGAGTAGATCCACTTCGAGAGCACGACCTTCTGCTGGTTGCCGCCCGAGAGCTGACCGGTGCGCTGCAGCACCGTCGGACTCTTGATGTTCATGCTCTGGCGGTACTCGTTCGCGACCTTGTACTCCTCGTTGTCGTTGACGAGGCCAAAGCTCACGAGCTTGCGCAGCGAAGCCATGGAGACGTTGCGCTTGATGTCTTCGATGAGGTTGAGGCCGTACATCTTGCGGTCTTCGGTCGCGTAGGCGATGCCGTTCTGGATCGCCTCGTCGACCGTGCGGGTCTTGATCTCTGTGCCCCGCTTGAAGACCTTGCCTGAGATGCGGCTGCCGTAGCTGTGGCCGAACAGGCTCATGGCGAACTCGGTGCGCCCCGCGCCCATGAGGCCCGCGATGCCGACGATCTCGCCGGCGTGCACCGACAGATCGACGTTGTCGACCATGACACGCGTGACGTCTTGTGGGTGGTGGGCGGTCCAGTTCTCGACCCGCAGCACCTCCTCGCCGATGTGCGGCGTGTGGTCAGGGTAGCGGTGCTCGAGATCGCGGCCGACCATGCCCTTGATGATGCGGTCTTCCGACACGTCTTTGTGCTGGATCGTTTCGATCGTCTTGCCGTCGCGGATGACCGTGACGGAGTCGGCGATCTTCTTGATCTCGTTGAGCTTGTGGCTGATGATGATCGACGTGATGCCCTGGCCCTTGAGGTGCAGGATCAGATCGAGCAGGTGGTCGCTGTCGCTGTCGTTGAGCGCGGCCGTCGGCTCGTCGAGAATGAGGAGCTTGACCTCTTTCGAGAGCGCCTTGGCGATCTCGACGAGTTGCTGCTTGCCGACGCCGATGTCGAGGATGCGCGTGACCGGGTCTTCATCGAGGCCGACGCGCGCGAGCAGCTTCTTGGCTTCTTGGTTCGTGCGGTTCCAGTCGATGAGACCGAGGGGGCCCTTGACCTCGTTGTTGAGGAAGATGTTCTCGGCGATCGACAGGTAGGGGCTCAGGGCGAGCTCTTGGTGGATAATGACGATGCCCTTGGCCTCGCTGTCGCGGATGTCGCGGAACTCGACCGTCTCGTTCTCGAAGACGATGTCGCCCTCGTAGGTGCCGTGCGGGTAGACCCCCGAGAGCACCTTCATGAGGGTGGATTTTCCGGCGCCGTTCTCGCCGCAGATGGCGTGCACTTCACCGCGCGCCACCTCGAGGGTAACGTCGGAGAGCGCCTTGACACCCGGGAAGGTCTTCGTGATCGACCGCATCTCGAGGATGTTCTGGGTCACGTGCTGCCTCTTCCTTACGTCGGTGGGGAAAGAGCCGGTGGTGGGGAGCCTAGTGCGACTCCCCACCACCGGCCAGATTCAACTGCTGGTGCGGGGTGACCCGGTCTCGTTAGAGGCCGAGCTCCTCAGCGGTCCAGTAGCCGGTTTCGACGAGCGCCGACTCCACGTTGTCCTTGACGACCGGCACCGGGCCGAGCAGGAACGACGGCACGACGAGAACGCCGTTGTCGTACGTGGTGGTGTCGTTGATCTCGGGCTCGCCGCCCTCGAGAAGAGCGACGGCCATGCCGGCCGCGACCTTCGCGAGCTCGCGCGTGTCCTTGAAGATCGTCGCGTACTGCTCACCCGAGAGGATCGCCTTGACCGAGTCGACCTCGGCGTCCTGGCCCGAGATGATCGGGAAGTCGACACCCACGGCGTAGCCGGCGTCGGTCAGGGCCGAGATGATGCCACGGCTCAGGCCGTCGTACGGCGACAGAACGGCGTTGACCTTCGTGCCGTCCGAGTAGTTCGCCGTGAGGAGGTCCTCCATGCGGCTCTGGGCGACTTCGCCGTCCCAGCGCAGCGTGGCGGCCTGCTCGATATCGGTCTGACCCGACTTGACGACGAGCGTTCCGTCATCGATCAGCGGCTGGAGGACATCCATGGCACCGTTGAAGAAGAAGAACGCGTTGTTGTCGTCGAGCGAGCCGGCGAACAGCTCGATGTTGAACGGGCCCGCCGGAGCGTCCGGGAGCGCGTTGCCCTCGAGGTCGGTGAGGCCGAGACCGTTCAGCACGGTCCACGCCTGCTGCTGGCCCACGAGGAAGTTGTCGAACGTCGCGTAGTAGTTGACGTTCTCCGAGTCGCGGATCAGGCGGTCGTAGGCGATGACCGGGATGTCGCTGTCGGCAGCGGTCTGCAGCACCTCGGTGAGGGTGGTGCCGTCGATCGCGGCGATGATCAGGGCCTCAGCACCCTTGGTGATCATGTTCTCGACTTGGCTCACCTGCGTGGGAATGTCGTCCTCGGCGAACTGCAAGTCGACCGTGTAGCCGGCCGCCTCGAGCTCGGCCACGAGGGCGTCGCCGTCAGCGATCCAGCGCTCCGAGGAGCGGGTGGGCATGGCGACGCCGATGAGGCCTCCGCCTTCGCCGTCGCCGCCGTCAGCCGCCGGTGCCGCGCAAGCAGCGAGACCGAAGGTCATCGCGCCGATGGCCACGGCGGAGAGAAGAACGTTCTTCTTCACTGTGTGTCCTTTCATAGGGGATGTGGTGGTGCTGCGGCTCTCGCCTCGACTGCGAGTCGAGAACCGTTCCCGGGGCGGACCCCGGGACGTCTAGGTGGTGGGCGTCGGGTTCACAGCGACTGCGCCAGTCGGTAGTAGGCGGCGTTCGTGCGCACATCGCGCGCGAACCCCTCGAGCGTGGTGCTCTCGTCGATCACCAGCAGCTCGACGCCAGCCATCTGCGCGAAGTCGCGGACGACCTCGACGCCGACCTGAGTGGTCATGACCGTGTGGTGGGCTGCTCCGGCCGTCAGCCAGGCTGCGGCGGAGGTCGTGAAGTCGGGCGCGGGCTTCCACACCGCGTGGCCGACGGGGAGCTTCGGCATGGGTACCGGCAGGGCGACGTTCTCGACGACGTTCGCCACGAGCCGGAACCGGTCGCGCAGGTCGCTCAGCGCGACGACGAGCGCGGGGCCCGCGTCGGCCGTGAATACCAGGCGCACGGGGTCGTCCTTGCCGCCGATGCCGAGCGGGTGCACCTCCAGGCGCGGGGTCGACGTGGTCAGCGAGGGGCTCACCTCCAGCATGTGCGCGCCGAGGATCAGTTCGTTGCCGGGCTCGAGATGGTAGGTGTAGTCCTCCATGAGGGATGCGCCGCCGGGCAGCCCGGCTCCCATTACGGCGGCCGCGCGCACGAGCACCGCGGTCTTCCAGTCGCCCTCGGCACCGAAGCCGTAGCCGTCGGCCATCAAACGTTGCACGGCGAGGCCGGGCAGCTGCTTCAGGTCGGCGAGGTCTTCGAAGGAGGTCGTAAAGGCCGAGAACCCGCCGGCTTCGAGGAACCCGCGCAACCCGAGCTCGATGGCCGCGCCGTAGCGCAGCGAGTCGTGCCGCGCGGAACCGGGGTGCAGCTC
>CAYPND010000027.1:5657-33234 GCA_964412175.1 uncultured Microbacteriaceae bacterium
CGACGTTGGCCTGCGTGTGCAGGTGCAGCAGGGGCTTCTGCAGCGCGTTGAGGCCGGCGATCCACATCTTGGCCGGGCTGAAGGTGTGCATCCACGCGATCACGCCGATGACGTTGCCGGCGGCGTTCGCCTCTTGGATCACGCGCTTGATCGAGGCGCTGTCGACGAGGGTGGGCTTCCAGACGATCGAGACGGGGATGCTCGACGCGGCCTGCAGCCCCGCGACGACCTGCTGCGACTGCTCGGCGACCTGGCGCAGGGTCTCGTCGCCGTAGAGATTCTGGCTTCCGGTGAGGAACCAGACCTCGTAGGTCGAGAGGTCGGGCACGATACTGCGGGTCACGAGTGGGCTCCTGCGAGTCGGGGGGCGAGGGCGACGCGCTGCATGGCGAGCCCGCCCTCGAATCGGGCGAGATAGGTGGCGAAGCCGGCGAGGTCGGCGGCATCAGGGGTGACGACGGTAGATTCGGTGCCCGCGAACACGCGGTCGTCGAGATAGCGCGCGAGATTGGCGCCCTCGGCCGTGACCGCTGCGAGGAGGGCCATGCCCCAGGCACCGCCCTCGGCGGCGGCACCGACCACGCCGACGGGCGCGTCGAGGGCGACCGCGAGGGTGCGCTGCGCGACGCCCTCGGTGCGAAAGAGCCCGCCGTGGGCCTGGATGCGGTCGACCTCGACGCCCTCGGCGCGCAGCACGCGCATGCCGACGGCGAGCGTCGCGAACACGCTCAGCAGCTGCGCGCGCACGAGGGCCGCGAGCGTGAGGGCGGTGCCGGGCTCGCGCATGACGAGCGGTCGGCCGGCGTCGAGACCCAGCACGGGCTCGCCGGCTTCGAGCGGGTAGGCCGTGACGCCCTCGGCATCCGCACCCGTCGTCATGGCCTCGTCGAGCAGGAGGCGGTAGGCGGCGTCGGCGTCGACCGGGGAACCGGTGAGCGCGGCGAAGCGGCGCAGCACGCCGACCCAGGCGGCGAGCTCGCTCGTGCCGTTGTTGGCGTGCACCATCGCGACGGGGTCGCCCGCGGGCGTGGCCACGAGGTCGATCTCGGGGTGCACGCCGCCCAAGGGGCGCTCGAGCACGACCATCGCGAAGATGCTCGTGCCGACGCTCACATTGCCCGTGCGCGGGGCGATCGCGTTCGTCGCGACCATGCCGGTGCCGGCGTCGCCCTCGGGCGGGCAGAGCAGGGCGCCGGGCTGCAGGGTTCCGCTGGGGTCGAGCAGCGCGGCTCCCGCGGCGCTCAGGGTGCCGGCGGGGCGACCGGCGGGGAGGACGGCCGGCAGCATCCCCTCGAGAGGGCCGGCGAGGGCCGATGCCGCGACGGCGTCGAAGCGGGCGAGCAGCGCGGCGTCGTATCCCGCGCCGTCGGCCGCGAGCGGGAACATGCCCGAGGCGTCGCCGACGCCGAGCACGCGCTCGCCGCCGAGCAGCTCGTGCACGTGGCCCGCGAGGGTCGTGAGGTGGTGCACGCGGCCGACGTGCGGCTCGTCGTCGAGCACCGCCTGGTGCAGATGGGCGATCGACCAGCGCTGCGGGATGGCCGTGCCGAAGAGCTCGGTGAGCGCGGCCGCCGCAGCGCCCGTCGTCGTGTTGCGCCACGTGCGGAACGGCACGAGCAGTTCGCCCGCGCCGTCGAACGCGAGGTAGCCGTGCATCATGGCCGAGACGCCGAGCGCCGCGAGGCGTGACGGCGCGGCGCCGTAGGCGGCGACGGCATCGGCGGCGAGCGCCCCGTAGGCCCGCTGCAGCCCCGTGCGCACAGCCTCGAGCGAGTAGCTCCAGTAGCCGTCGACGAGCTCGTTCTGCCACTCGTGGGCACCGACCGCGAGCACGGCACCGTCGGCCGGGTCGACGAGGCAGGCCTTGATGCGCGTCGAGCCGAGCTCGAGGCCGAGCACGGCGCGCCCCTCGGCGATCACGGCCGCGCTCATCGGGCACCCGCCGCGGGTTGGCCGTAGACGTTCTGGTAGCGGTCGAAGAGGGCATCGATCGCCTCGGGGGCGATCGGCACGAGCTCGCCGCCCTGGCGCGCGATGTGCACGGTGCGCGCGATGTCCTCGAGCATGACAGCGGCCTTGACGGCGTCGCGCGCGTCGCGCCCGATCGTGAAGGGGCCGTGGTTGCGCATGAGCACAGCGCGCGAGCGGTGGCCCTGCAAGGTCTCGACGATGCCGCGGCCGATCGAGTCGTCGCCGATGACCGCGAAGGGGCCGACGGGGATCTCGCCGCCGAACTCGTCGGCCATTGCGGTGATGACGCAGGGGATCGGCTCGGCGCGGGCGGCCCACGCGGTAGCGTAGGTCGAGTGGGTGTGCACGACGCCACCGATCTCGGGCATGTTGCGGTAGACGAAGGCGTGCGCGGCCGTGTCGCTCGAGGGGCTGCGGTCGCTGCCGGGGGTGTCGGGCACGACCTCGCCGTCGACCGTGCACAGGATCATGCTCGAGGGGTCGAGGTCGTCGTAGCCGACGCCGCTGGGCTTGATGACGAAAAGGTCGGCGCCGGGCACGCGGCCGGAGACGTTGCCCCCCGTCCACACCACGAGTCCGTAGCGCTCCAACTCTGCGTGGAGGGCGGCGACCTCGTCGCGCAGGCGCGCGATGGCGACCTGCACCTCGGGGCTCAGCGTGATCACGAGACTCCATCGTCGCGGCGGCGACGGTGGACCCGGCGCCGGGGTGGTTCAGGGGACGGCGTGTGATCGTTTTGTGACCGTTCACATCGCGTGATGGCTATCTAAGGACGAAACGGTCACATGTGTCAACCGAGCGAGCATGCGAAACGGTCACAAGTCGATAACGACCGGTCGGGAGGGCGCGGGTCACGGCTGGCGCGCGGTCGACTGCCGCACGATGAGCTCGGGCTTTACGGGATCGTGGTCCATCTCGGTCTCGCCGCGGAGCTCGCCGAGCAGCAGCGCGACGGCGCGTCGCCCGATCTCGGCGAAGTTCTGCCGCACGGTCGTCAAGGGCGGCGCGAAGTGGGCTGATTCTGGGATGTCGTCGAAGCCGACGATGGAGACATCGCCCGGCACGCTGAGCCCCGACTCGCGGCACGCGTGCATGAAACCGAGTGCCATCTGGTCGTTGCCGACGAAGACGGCGGAGAAATCGCGGTAGCGCAGCAGCTCGAGGCCGGCGTAGTAGCCGAACGAGGCCGTCCAGTCGCCGAGGATCGGCGCGCGCGTGCGCAGGTCGGCGTCGCTCAGCTCGCGCAAGAACCCCTGCATACGGGCTTCGGCCTCGATCCAGTCTTGCGGGCCCGAGATGTGCATGATCTCGGTGTGCCCGAGGTCGATGAGGTGCTTCGTCGCCATGCGGGCACCCATGACCTGGTCGACCCAGAGCGAGTGCGAGGTGTTGAGGCCCGTCGCCTCGAGCGTCACGAACGGAACGCCCACCTGCAGGTCGTTGATCGCCTCGAAGACCCGCACCTGCGGAGCGATGACGATGAGCGCCTCGATTGACTGGCTCATCAAGTAGTCGAGCCCGCTCTTGATCGAGGCGTACTCGGTCGAGCTGATGTTCGTGATCGAGAGCCGGTAACCGGCCTCGCGCGCCGCCGTCTCGATGGCCTGGATGCTCGTCTGGGGGCCGTAGTGCACCGTCTGCGCCGTGAGCACCCCGATCGTGCGCGAGCGGCTCGTCACGAGCGCGCGAGCCGCCTGGTTGGGCCGATAGCCGAGCTCGTCGATCGCATCGCGCACGCGCTGCAGCGTCTCGGGGCGAATACTCGGGCTGTCATTGAGCACGCGCGAGACGGTCTGGTACGAGACCCCCGCGACGCGGGCGACATCGCGGATGTTCGGCGCGCGCACGCGCTCCGGCTCAGCCGGGCGCTCCGTCTCCGTCGTCATCGTCGTCCGTTCGGGTCGCGATGTGTACGTTCACATCGGCGCCTCCATTATGCACGGCGGGCCGGGACCCCGGAGGGCCGGTGCGCGGGAGAGCGGCTACAGCGCGGCGAGCGACTGGCGCACGTCGGCGAGCAGGTCGTCGACGTCTTCGATGCCGACCGAGAGCCGGATAATCGCGTCACTCACCTCGAGCGCGGTGCCGCGCACCGAGGCGTGCGTCATCTCGCTCGGGTAGTTGACGAGCGACTCGACGCCCCCGAGCGACTCGGCGAGACTGAAGACGCGCAGGCCCTCGGCGAAGGCGCGCGCGGCCGCGGCGCCGCCCGCCAGCTCGAGCGAGAGCATCCCGCCGAAGCCCCGCATCTGGCGCGCGGCGAGATCGTGCCCGGGGTGATCGGGCAGGCCCGGGTAGTAGACGCGCGCGACGGCGGCGTGGCCGACCACGGCCTCGGCGATAGCCTGCGCGTTCGCCGAGTGGCGGTCCATGCGCACGGCGAGGGTCTTGATGCCGCGCGTCGTGAGCCACGCATCCAGGGGGCCCGAGACGGCGCCGGCGGCGAACTGGTGAAACTGCACCTGCTCGGCGAGCTCAAGATCGTTCGTCACGACGGCGCCGCCGAGCACGTCGGAGTGCCCGCCCAGGTACTTCGTCGTCGAGTGCACGACGACGTCGGCCCCGAGCACGAGGGGCTGCTGCAGGTAGGGCGTCGCGAAGGTGTTGTCGACCACGACGATCACGCCGACCGCGTGCGCGGCCTCGGCGAGCGCCGTGATGTCGGTGATCTTCATGAGCGGGTTGCTCGGCGTCTCGAGCCACAGCACGCGCGGGCGCAGCGACTCGAGCGCCGCACGCGTCACGTCGAGGTCGCTCAGCTCGATCGTCGTGAGCCCCACCTGCCACCGGCCGAAGATGCGCCGCACGAGCCGATGGGTGCCGCCGTAGACGTCGTTGCCCATGAGCACGTGATCGCCCGGGCCGAGCACGGCGCGCAGCAGGGCGTCCTCCGCCGCGAGTCCCGAGGCGAAGCTGAAGGCGCGCGCGCCCGATTCCAGCGAGGCGAGCTGCTCCTGCAGCGCGTCGCGCGTGGGGTTGCCGCCGCGGGCGTACTCGTAGCCGCCGCGGAGGTCGCCGATTGCGCGTTGTACGAAGGTCGAGGTCAGGTAGACAGGTGGGGTGACGGCGCCCGTCGTCGGGTCGAAGGCCTGCCCGGCGTGGATCGCGCGCGTCGCGAAGCCCTGCAGGATGTGCGGATCGTGCTCGGTCATGCTGCCCCTCCCGCGAGCGCGGCGATCAGGTCGGTACGGTGCAGGAGACCCACCGGGTTGCCGCCGTCGAGCACGAGCAGGGTCTCGGGATGCTGGCCGCCAGCCCCCCGGTCACCGAAGCGATCCCCCGCCGCCTCGAGGCTCTCGTGCGCGCCGACGACCGGCAGGCTCGGCCCCATCGCGGCGGTGATGGGATCAGCGGGGGTCACCGCGCCGGTCGCGAGCGCGCGCAGCAGCGTGCGGGTGTCGACGGCGCCCACCACCTCGCCGAGTACGAACGGAGGTTCGGCGGCGACGACCGGCAGGGCACCCTGGTGCGCCTCGAGGGCCGCGACGGCATCCGCGACGGTGTGCTCTCGGCGCAGGTGCGGCAGGGCGCGCGGCGGGGTGCCGAGCAGGTCAGCGACGGTCGGCGAGCTCGCGGCGTGCGTGAAGCCGTGGCGGCGCATCCACCCCTCATTGAAGATCTTGCCGAGGTAGCCGCGGCCGCCATCGGGCAGCAGCACGACGACGATGTCATCGGGGCCGAGCTCGCGCGCGACCTCGAGGGCACCGACGACGGCCATGCCGCACGAGCCCCCGACGAGCAGCCCCTCTTCGCGCGCAAGGCGCAACGTCATGTCGAACGACTGCTGGTCGCTCGACGCGACGACGCGGTCGACGACGGCGGGGTCGTAAGCGGCGGGCCAGAAATCTTCTCCGACGCCCTCGACGAGGTAGGGCCGACCGGTGCCCCCCGAGTAGACGCTGCCGACGGGGTCGACGCCGATGATCTGCACGCGACCGCCCGCGCGACCGGCGCTGATCTCGCGCAGGTAGCGGCCCGTGCCGGTGATGGTGCCCCCGGTGCCGACCCCGGCGACGAAGTGCGTGACGCGGCCGTCGGTGTCGTTCCAGACCTCGGGGCCGGTCGACTCGTAATGGCTGAGGGGGCCGTTGGGGTTCGCGTACTGGTTGGGCTTGAACGCGCCGGGAATCTCGTGGGCGAGGCGGTCGGAGACGCTGTAGTACGACTCGGGATCCTCCGGCGCGACGGCCGTCGGCGTCACGACGATCTCGGCGCCGTAGGCCGTGAGCACGTTGCGCTTGTCCTCCCCCACCTTGTCGGGTAGCACGAACACGCAACGGTAGCCGCGCTGCTGGGCGACAAGCGCGAGGCCGACACCGGTGTTGCCGCTCGTCGGCTCGACGATCGTGCCGCCGGGCTTCAGCAGGCCATCCCGTTCAGCGGCGTCGATGATGCGCGTCGCGATGCGGTCTTTCGACGAGCCGCCCGGGTTGAGGTACTCGACCTTGCCGAGCACCGTCGCAGCGATGCCCTCCGTCACGCGATTGAGGCGCACAAGGGGGGTTCCGCCGATGAGATCGACGATCGTTTCGGCGTACTTCATGCGCCGAATCTACCAGCGGGTGCGCACGCGCTCGGGCGGAAAGCCCCCGCCATCTGCGAGCGACGCTCACAGCATCCCCTTCGCGTAGTCTGGCATCATCATCCCTGGCGCCTTTCGCCGACATTCCCTGCCCGGAACACTGTCAGGAGCACTAACCGTGGTTGACAAGTCTTCTCCCGATCTGACGATTAAGCAGCAGCGTGAGCAGCGCCGGGCCCAGAAGGTTGCCGCGCTCAGGGCAAAGCAGGCGAAGGAGAAGCGCAATAGGCGGCTTGGAATTGGCGGGGCGATTCTCGGCGGCATCGCGGTCATCGCCGTGCTCGTCGGCGTCGTTGTGACCTCGGCGACCCCGCCGCCGCCCACAAGCCAGAACCTCACTGCCGCAGAACGTGCGGCGCTCGAAATCGACGGCGAACAAGTTTTTGACCCCATTGAATCACCGCATGTGGAGACGACCGTCGACTATGAGGTGACTCCGCCCGTGGCAGGGCCCCACAGTTCAACCTGGCTCAACTGCGGCATTTACGAGCAAGAGGTGCCCGCGGAAAACGTTCTACACTCCCTTGAGCACAGCGCGGTCTGGGTAACGTACAACCCCGATGACGTGTCAGGCGACGATCTTTCGGCCTTGCGGCGACTGATGCCAAGTTCGTACACGATTCTGTCGCCGTATCCTGACCTTGATGCGCCCGTCGTGGTCAGCGCCTGGGGAGTACAGGTTGCCGCAGACGGCGTCGACGATCCTCGCATTGTCGACTTCGTCGTGAAGCACCGCCTGTCGCCGACGTCTCCTGAACCGGGCGGCCCCTGCACTCAGGGCCTCGACGGGCCCGGCAAGATCTCCTGACCGCTGACGCGGGCGAGCACTGTTTCGTCGAAGTCAGCGCCCTCGTCCACGGCGCGTCACTCTCGCCGTGGCCGCAATCTCGCAGTGCCCATCATCGAGTCATGATGGTGCGCCTGTGCGCAACTCGGCAGCGATGTCAGAGAGAACTCGGCGACGTGTCAACTTTGCTGGCCACCCGGGCCGGAGCGGTGCGGTATTGCGTTGCAGGGTCATCGACGCTCTCATCGTCGTCGGCTGTGCGGTGGTCGGCTGTGCGCATATAGTCGACCGACTGCTGGTCGACGAGCCGCGCGAACACCCCTCCGAGCGCGACGAGTTCGGCGTGCGCGCCGCTCTCGACGATCGCGCCGTTATCGACGACGTGGATGACGTCGGCGGCGCTCACGGTCGAGAGCCGGTGGGCGATCGCGATGGTCGTGCGGCCACGGCTCGCGGCATCGAGCGCCGCCTGCACGACGCGCTCGGAGACCGAGTCGAGCGCGCTCGTCGCCTCGTCGAGAATGAGCACGGGCGGGTCTTTCAGCAGCACGCGCGCGATCGCAACGCGTTGCTTCTCGCCGCCCGAGAGCCGGTAGCCGCGCTCGCCGACAACCGTATCGTAGCGGTCGGGGAAGCTCTCGATCGTGTCGTGGATGCTCGCCGCACGGCACGCCGCCTCGAGCTCGGCATCCGTCGCATCGGGCTTGGCGTACCGCAGGTTCTCGGCGATCGTGGCGTGGAAGAGGTAGGTCTCCTGACTCACGATGCCGATGCTCTCGATGAGGCTCTGCTGGCGCAGCCGCCGCACGTCGATGCCGCCCACCTCGACCGCCCCGCTCGTGACCTCGTGCAGCCGCGCCACGAGGTACGAGATGGTCGTCTTGCCCGCGCCCGAGGGGCCCACGAAGGCGACGAACTGCCCCGGCTGCACCTCGAACGAGACGCGGTCGAGGGTCGGAGCGCTGTCGGCCGGCGCATCCGGGTAGCGGAACACGACCTCGTCGAAGCGGATGCGCCCGCGCTGCGCCGACTCGGGGTCGCGCGCGTCGGCGTGCTCGGTGATGCTCGGCTCGAGGTCGAGGTACTCGAAGATGCGCGCGAAGAGCGCGCCGCTCGTCTGCAGGTCGAGCGCAACGCGCATGAGCCCCATGAGCGGGTAGGTCAGGCGGGCCTGCACGGTCGTGAAGGCGACGATCGTGCCCGCGGTGACCGCGACATCCATCTGGATGAGCCAGGCGGCGACGAGGTAGACGACGGCGGGGATGACTGAGAGGAAGACGTTGACGGTCGCGAAGAACCACTGGCCGCTCATCGAGAGCTGCACCTGCAGGCCGCGCTGCGTGTCGTTCTCGCGCTCGTAGCGCTCGACCTCGCTCTGCTGCCGGAAGAAGCTCTTGGCGAGCAAGATTCCCGAGACGCTCAGCGCCTCCTGCGTGATCGCCGTCATGTCGCTCAGCGACTCCTGCGTCTTCGTGGCGATGCGCGCTCGCACCTGCCCGACGCGGCGCTGGGCGACGACGAGCAGCGGCAGCAGCACGACCGCGACGACCGTGAGCTGCCAGCTCAGGATGAGCATCGCGATGAAGGCCGCGATGACCGTGACGGTGTTGCCGATAACGCTCGAAACGGTGTTGCTGAGCACGCCCGCGACGCCGCCGACGTCGTTCTGCAGACGCGACTGGATGATGCCCGTCTTCGTGCGCGTGAAGAAGCCGAGCTCCATCGACTGCAGGTGGGCGAAGAGCCGCACGCGCAGTTGCGCCATGACGCTGTTGCCGACTGTGGCGGTGAGGTAGGTCTGCCCGATGCCGATGCCTGCCGAGACGAGCCAGAGCACGAGCATGCCCGCCACGAGTTGCAGCAGCACGGGCACGTTCGGGGTGCCCTCGGGCGGGAAGAGGCCGCGGTCGAAGGCCTGCTGCGTGAGCAGCGGGGGGATGACGCTGAGCGCCGCCGAGACGAACACGAGCGCGATCGTGATCGCGAGCGGTGCGCGGTGCGGCCGGAAGAGCTCGGCGATGCGGGGCAGCAGGTTCGGGATGCGCGGCGCCTCGGCGTTGGCCGCCCGCTGCGCGGCGACATCGCCGCCCGACACGCGTGATCCCCGGCGGCCGCCTCCCATGCTCATAGCGTGAGCCTAGGCGCGACCACCGGGGATCCCGGTGTCAGGAGGGTCAGCCCTTCGTCGAGCCCGCCAGCAGGCCGCGCACGAAGTAGCGCTGCAGGCTGAAGAACACGATGAGCGGCACGATGAGCGAGATGAACGCCGCGGCCGGCAGGCGCTCTTGATTGCGCCCGAAGTTGCCCACGAGCTCGGCGAGGCGCTGCGTGAGCGGGGCGACGTCGGCCGTGCCGCCCGAGAAGACGAGCGCCACGAGCAGGTCGTTCCAGACCCAGAGGAACTGGAAGATGCCGATCGAGGCGAGGGCCGGCAGCGAGAGGGGGATGACGATGCGGAAGAAGATCTGGGTGTGGTTCGCACCGTCGACGCGCGCCGCCTCGATCACCTCGCCGGGGATCTCGCTGATGAAGTTATGCAGCAGGAAGATGCACAGCGGCAGACCGAAGATCGTGTGCGCGATCCACACGGCCGGGAAGGTGCCGCTGATGCCGAGCACCTCGCTGAAGATCTGCAGCAGCGGGATGAGCGCCATCTGCAGCGGCACGATCTGCAGCGCGAAGATGAGCACGAAGATCGCGCCCGAACCGCGGAACTTGATCCATGCGAAGGCGTAGGCCGCCATTGTCGCGATGATGATCGGGAACAGCGCGGAGGGGATCGCGATCACGAGCGAGTTCACGAAGTACGAACCGAGGTTGGCCGACGAGGCTCCCTGCACGGTGAGCACGTCGAGGTAGTTCTCGAGCGTGAAGCTCGGGCTCACGAAGATGTTCCACCAGCCGTTGGAGCGGATCTCCTCCGGGGTTCGGAACGACGACACGAGCAGGCCGAAGGTCGGGATCGTCCACAGCGTGGCGATGAGGATCGCGGCGAAGGTCGCCCACGGCGAGGTGAGGCGGTCTTTGACCCGGCGGGCCTTGCCGCCGCCCGCGGCGGTCGCGATCGCGAGAGTGGTGGGCCGTTCGGGAGCGTCAGCAGCGGCGGTGACGTCGGTGCTCATCGGATCTCCTTCTGCTTGCGCATGACGCGCACGTTGTAGACGACGATCGGCAGGACCATGAAGAACAGCACGACGGCGAGGGCGGAGCCGTAGCCCGTCTCGCCGCGGTTGAAGGCCTGCGTGTACATCTCGTTGGCGACGACCGAGGTGTCGAAGTTGCCGCCCGTCATGGCGCGCACAATGTCGAAAACCTTGAGGGTCGCGATCGAAATGGTCGTGATCACCACCACGAGCGTGCCCCGGATGCCCGGCACCGTGACGTTCCAGAACGACTGCCAGGCGTTCGCGCCGTCAAGGCGGGCGGCCTCGATGATCTCGACCGGCACGCCCTTGATGGCCGCCGAAAGCAGCACCATCGCGAAACCGGTCTGGATCCAGACCATGACGTTGATGAGGAAGAGGGTGTTCCACGGCGAGTTGACGAGGAAGGGCTGAGGGTCCTGTCCGATCCACACGAGAATCTGATTGAGCAGGCCGATCTGCTCGCTGAAACCGACCTCGCGGTACTCGTACATGAAGCGCCAGATGATGCCGGCGCCGACGAACGAAATCGCCATGGGCATGAAGACCAGCGACTTCAGCACCTTCTCACCGTGCGACTTATCGATGAAGACCGCGTAGGCGAGACCGAAGATCGTCGAGAGGGTCGGCACGAGGGCCACCCAGATGAGGGTGTTGACGAGCACGATGACGATCTCGGGCTGCGTGAACATCCACACGAAGTTGTTGAGGCCGACGAAGTCGGAGCCGTTCGCCGTCTGACGGCTGAAGAACGCCAAGACGGTGGTGCGGATCGCCGGATAGACGAGGCCGACCGCGAGCAGCACGATCGACGGGCCGACGAACGCGGCGAGCTGCCAGTAGTCGCGGCCCCGTTTGGGAGCTCGATCGGCCAGGAACAGGACGAGCCCCACGACCGCGGCGAAGACCGCCAGCCCTAGGAACATCACCCCGAACTTCGCGATGAGATCAGACCAGAATGCACTCATGCCCTATCAAACCTCCATTGGTTTGCGTGGTTGACCGTCACGTTACCCGACAGACCGGCCCACCGGACTGCGAGAGTCCGATGGGCCGGTCTGTCATGCGGTTTTTCGCCGGTGCTGGTTACTGCGGGAACGTAGCGTCGATCGAACGGAGGACATCCGTCGTCGGGGTGCCGTTCACCCAGTCGACCATGCCGGTCCAGAAGGAGCTGGTGCCGACAGCGGCGGGCATCAGGTCGGAGGCATCGAACCGGAAGATCGTGTCCTCTCCCTGCAGGATCTCGATCGACTGGCGACCGAGCTCCGAACCGGCGAGCGACGGGTCGAGACCCTTGTTCGCCGAGATGACGCCGCCGCGCGAGACGCGCTCGTTGGCGAAGGTATCGCTCGAGAGGTATGCCTGCAGAGCAGCGGTCGCCTCGTTGTCGTTGAACGCGGCCACGAACTCGCCACCACCGGTGACGGCGGCAGGGTCGCCCTCCGCGATCGGCGGAGTGATGAAGGCCCAGACATCGCCGTCAGGAGCAACCGTCACGCCCTCGCCCCACTGCGCCTCGTAGAACGACGCCTGGTGGTGCAGCGAGCAGGTGCCGTCGAGGATCGAGAGGCCGCCATCCTGGAAGGTGGTCGTCACGATCGACTGCACGCCGCCGAAGCCGCCGTTGACGAACTGGTCGTTGAGCAGAACCTCACCGACGAGGTCGAACGCCTCGGTGATCTCGGGCGAGTCGAACTTCAGGTCACCAGCGACCCACCGGTCGTAGGCCTCGGGGCCAGCCGTGCGCAGCACCAGGTCTTCGACCCAGTCGGTGCCGACCCAGCCGGTCGCGTCACCGGAGCCGAAACCGACGCACCACGGACGGTACGGTCCGTCGTTGCGCTCGGCCATCTGCGCCGAGAGGTCAAGCAGGCCCTGATAGGTCGTCGGAATCTCGTAGCCGTTCTCCTCGAAGTCGGCCGGCGAGTACCAGATGTAGCCCTTGACGCTTGCGAGCAGCGGTGCGGCATAGAAGGTGCCGTCGACCGTGCCGTAACCCTTCCACGACTCGCTCCAGAACTCGTCGACGTTGGCCTCGACGGCCGCGGGAGCCGGCACGACATAGCCGTCGGCGATGAGGCGCTGCAGCAGACCGGGCTGCGGGATGATCATCAGGTCGGGAGCGTCGCCAGCGGCGGCGCGCACGTTGATCTGCGTCTCCGCCTCCTGCGTGCCGTTGTACTCGACCGTGATGCCCGTGCAGGCCTCGAAGTCGGCCATGCTCTCGACGAGGGCGTCAGCCTCGGTGTCGATGATGGTCGCGTAGAGCTCGACGCTCTCGCCCTCAAAGGTGCCGTAGGCCTCGTAGGCCGCGCAGTCGGCACCGCCGCCAGCGCCGGGGTCGGAGTTGGTCGGCGCGCAAGCCGAGAGCACGAGGCTCAGGGCTCCGATTGCCGCGGCAGGCGCAATGAGCCTGCGTCGGAGAGTGGAACTCATGGGTTTCCTCCTCGTTGAGGTCGGTCAGCGCGCCGATCGACGCGCGTGGTTGTGGTGGTGCAAGAGGTGGAATTCGGCGTCAGAAGGGCCGTTGGACACTTCGTCGGGAACCGGTTCCAGGTGTCACCGTACGTCACGAGACGACGGGCCGCAACCCACTCACCCCCGGACGTTACCGATCCGTTGTCGAATTCCCCGGCCGCCCCCAGGCGCGCGCTGCTCCGCGACTCCGCTCGGCAACCGCTCTCACATGGCATCGGTTCCACACGCCCGCGATTCGGGCTACACTGACGCCACCACGCACCCCGCCGGGCCCGGTCGGCACGATCGCCGCCGGCCGCGCATCCACCGCCAACGTCCAACGGAGGGCACGAGGCCATGAGCATCCTCGCCGATGTCGCCCGCATCGCGGGCGTCTCGAAGTCGACCGCCTCGCGAGCGCTGAGCGGGCGCGGATACGTCTCGGACGACACCCGCCGCCGGGTCGAGGATGCCGCTACCGAGCTCGGCTACGTCGTGTCCTCCACCGCCGCGAGCCTGGTCACCGGGCGTACCCGCAACGTCGGCGTCGTCATCCCATACATCAACCGCTGGTACTTCGCCGAGGTGCTCGAGGGCATCGAGTCGGCGCTCATCCGCGCCGGGTACGACCTCACGCTATACCGGCTCAGCACCGACCGCGACCTGCGCCGACGGGTCTTCGACTACTTCCTCGTGCGCAAGAGGGTCGACGCGGTCATCTCGGTCGCGATCGATTTGAGCCCGCACGAGGTGCAGATGCTCCAGTCGCTCGGCAAGCCCCTGGTGGGCATCGGCGGGCGCATCGATGGCATCCCCTCGCTCTCGATCGACGACGTCGAGACGGCGCGGCTCGCGACCGAGCACCTGCTCAGCCTCGGCCACCGCCGCATCATGCACGTCGGCGGCGACCAGAACGAGCAGATGGACTTCCGCGTGCACTCCCAGCGCTACACGGGCTTCGCGCAGGCGCTGCGTGACGCGGGCGTCACGGTTGACGACGACTTCCGCGACGCCGCCTTCTCGATCGAGGGCGGGTACGCAGTCGGGCTCGCGGTGCTCGGCGACCCGCGCACGCGACCCACGGCGATCTTCGCGGGCTGCGACGAGATCGCGATCGGCATTATGGTTGCGGCTCGGCAGCTCGGCATCAGCATCCCCGGCGAGTTGTCGATCATCGGCATCGACGGCCACCCGCTCGCCGAGATGTTCGGTCTCACGACCCTGGCGCAGCAGCCGGGCGCGCAGGGGGCGCGGGCGGTCGAACTGTTGTTGAGCCAGCTCGAGCACGCCGACGCCGCGCCGCCCGATGAGCACCTGCTACTACCGACGGCGCTCACCGTTCGGGCGAGCACGGCCGCGCGGCGCGAGCAGAGCGCCTGAGCCGTACGCAGCCCTGACGCGCCCGCCCCTCGCAGCAGCGGGCCCGAACGTACGAGAGCCCCGCACTGACTCGCGTCGGGCGGGGCTCTCGGGATGAAGCGCGGTGACTACTTGAGAGTGACGGTGGCGCCAGCCTCTTCGAGCTGGGCCTTGGCCTTGTCAGCGGTCTCCTTGTTGACACCCTCGAGAACGACGCCGGGGGCGCCGTCGACGACGGCCTTCGCCTCGCCGAGGCCGAGGCTCGTGAGCGCGCGGACCTCCTTGATGACCTGGATCTTCTTCTCGCCGGCGGCCTCGAGAACGACGTCGAAGGACGACTTCTCCTCGACCTCCTCGGCGGCGGCAGCACCGGCTGCGGGCGCGGCGGCCACGGCCACGGGGGCTGCGGCGGTGACCTCGAAGACCTCTTCGAACTTCTTGACGAACTCGCTGAGCTCGATGAGCGAGAGCTCCTTGAACGCCTCGATGAGCTGGTCAGTCGTGAGCTTGGCCATGATTTCTCCTTCTAATGGGGTGATGTTGTAAACCGGTCAACTGAGAATCAGTTGCCGGACTCCTGCTTCTGCCGTAGCGCATCAACAGCGCGAGCGGCCTGCGCCAGCGGCGCGTTGAACATGTACGCGGCACCGAACAGCGAGGCCTTGACGGCGCCGGCCAGCTTGGCCAGCACCACCTCACGGCTCTCGAGCTCGGCGAGCTTCATGACCTCAGAGGCGTCGAGCGGGCGACCGTCGAAGAAGCCGCCCTTCACCACGAGGTTGGGGTTCGCCTTGGCGAAGTCACGCAGCGCCTTCGCCACGGTCACGGGGTCACCGTGAACGAAGGCGAGGGCGGACGGGCCGGCGAGCATGTCATCGAGCGAGTCGATGCCAGCCGCGTTGGCCGCGATCTTGGTGAGCGTGTTCTTCACCACGGCATACGACGCGTCAGCACGGATGTTGCCGCGCAGCGTCTTCAGCTGCGCCACCGTGAGGCCGCGGTACTCGGTGAGCAGAACGGCGGTCGAGCTGCGGAAAAGCTCCGTCAGCTCGGCGACCGTTGCTTCCTTGTTCGCCATGGTGCTCCTCAATGTTTGTCGTTGGTCTCGCCTCGACCACCGGCAGGGTGGAGAACCCGGCACACATGACGAAAGGCCCGTGCGCATGCGCACGAGCCTCATCGCTCCTCCTCGTCAGACCGAGGGAAGCGGTATCAGTTCAGTACACCTGCGCGGGCCGTCGTCCGCTCCGTGAGGAGCGTGCGAACCTTCGGTCGTCGTGAGCTGCGTGCAAACAGAGTCTGCGAGCAGACACGGCGACTACCAGCGGTCTATGGCAAGAGGCCAGCATACGTGCCCGGGGGCCGTCACCGCAAAACGGCCGCCCGCGCTAGACCTCGTCGAGCCACGAGTGGCGGGGGGCGTAACCGAGGTCGCGCCGCGCGGCGTCGATCGAGAGCAGGGTCTCACGGCCGACGAGGGGTCGCGCGAGCGGGGCATCCGGGAACTCGGCGGCGACGAGCGCGGCGGAATCCTGCCGCATCACGGTGTCGGCGGCCGCGATGATGTACGTCGCGTAGCCGGGGCCGCGGGTGGCGAGCGCGCGCTCGACGGCGTGGGCGCCGTCGCGGCGGTCGATGTAGCCCCAGAGGTTCCACCGGCGCACGGCAGGGTCGTGCTGCCACGACTCGAACTCGGCGTAGTCGTCGGGCGCCATGACGTTGCTGAACCGCAGGCCCGTGATCGACAGTGCCGGGTCGAGGCGGCAGAGCTTCCGGCCGAGCTCCTCCTCGAGGTGCTTGCCGATCGCGTACATGAAGTTCGGCCGCGTCGGCTGAGCCTCGTCGATCGGGATCGACGGCGGGTCCTCGGCGAGGGGCAGACCGAGCAGGGTCTCGCTCGAGGCGTGCACGATGCGCGCGATACCGGCGCGGCGGGCGGCCTGGAACACGGCGATCGTCATCGCGAGGTTGTCCTGCAGCAGCACCGTATCGGGGCGGATGCCCGGCGCGGGGCTCGCCGCCAGATGAACGACCGCGTCGAGCCCGTCATGGCGCTCTTCGACCCCCGCGAGGGCGTCTAGCACCTGCCCGGTGTCGGTGAGGTCGACCCGCACGAAGCCCTCACCCGGGGCGCCGACCGCGTCGAGCCCGGTCACGGAGTGCCCGGTCTCAACCAGGTGGTCGACGACAGCCTGCCCGAGCTTGCCGGACGAGCCGGTGACGGCGATTCGCATCCCTCGAGCCTAGGCGCTCGCGGCGACCCTGCTCGGCGCGAGCGGCAGACTCACGCGGAAGACCGTCTCACCGGGGCGCGACGACGCCGCGACCTCTCCCCCGTGCGCCTGCACGACGGCCGCGACGATCGCGAGCCCGAGGCCCGTCGAGCCCGTGGCGCGCGAGCGCGAGGTGTCGGCGCGAGCAAAACGCTCGAAGAGCACGGGCTGCACCTCGGGCGGGATACCCGGGCCGGTGTCGGTCACGGTGACGATCGCGCGACCCTCGAGCGTGCCGAGCGCGGCGGTGACGCGCGTGCCCTCGGGCGTGTGCACGCGCGCGTTGGCGAGCAGGTTGGCCACGACCTGGTGCAGGCGGTGCTGGTCGCCCGCGACGATCACCGCCTGGTCGGGCACCCGCACGACCCAGTCGTGCGCGGGGGAGGTGGCGCGAGCGTCGGCGAGGGCATCCGTCACGAGGGCCGCGAGGTCGACGGCATCGCGCCGCAGCTCGCGGCCTTCGTCGAGGCGGGCGAGCAGCAGGAGGTCGTCGACGAGCCCCGACATGCGCACCGACTCCGACTCGATGCGCGAGAGAGCGTGGCGGATGTCGTCGGGAAGCTCGTGCCCGCTACGGCGGGTGAGCTCGCTGTAGCCGCGGATGGCGGCGAGGGGGGTGCGCAGCTCGTGGCTCGCGTCAGCGACGAACTGGCGCACCTTCTGCTCGCTCGCCTGGCGGGCGTCGAAGGCGCCTTGCACGTGCTCGAGCATGCGCGTGAAGGCCGCGCCGAGTTGGCCGACCTCGGTGCTCGGGTCGGTGTCGAGCACGGGCAGCCGGTCGGCGAGGGCCACGGCGCCGCGGTCGAGCGGCAGCGTCGTGACGGCTGTGGCCGCTTCGCGCACGCGCGTGAGCGGGCGCAAGCCCAGGCGCACGACCTCGCGCCCGAGCACCGCGGCGACGATGAGGATGCCGCCGAGCACCGCGGCGATGACGGCCGCGAGGCGGGCGGTCGTCGTCGTGACCTCGGCCGTGGACAGCCCGACGATGAGCACCGAACGGCCGTCGGTCGCCGTCGCGAGCACGCGGAACTCACCGAGGCCGCCAGGAAGGCGCACGGTCGCGGGGTCGCCGAGCGCGCGCGCCGCGATGACGCGCACCTGCACCGAACTGAGCTCGCGCACGGTCGCGTCGTTGTCGAGATAGGCGGCCACGGCGGAGCCATCGGCCTGCACGAGCCCGATGAGCGAGCCCGTCGGCAGGCCGGGCCGGTCGAGGCTCTGCGCGGGCCCGCGGCCCGGTGCCGCGATGGTCGAGATGCGCTGCGCGATCACCCGCAGCTCCTCGTCAAGCTCTGCGACAAGGCTTGCACGCAGGAAGTACACGCTCAGCACGCCGATCGCGAGGGTCGCCATCATGAGCAGCACGAGGATGCCCGCTACGAGCCGCTTGCGCAGCGACCACCCTCCCCTCATCAGGTGACCGGCTTGATCATGTAGCCGACGCCGCGCACCGTGTGGATCATCGCGGGGCCGAGCGTGTCGATCTTCTTGCGCAGGTACGAGATGTAAATCTCGACGATGCTCGAGCGGCCGCCGAAGTCGTAGCTCCACACCCGGTCGAGAATCTGCGCCTTGCTCAGTACACGCTTGGGGTTGCGCATGAGGTAGCGCAGCAGCTCGAACTCAGTCGCCGTGAGCTCGACCTCGGTCTCGCCGCGGCGCACCTCGTAGCTCTCTTCGTTGAGCACGAGATCGCCGACGCGGATCTCGGGGTCGGCGCGCTCGCTCACGACGAGCGTGCTGCGGCGGATGAGCCCGCGCAGGCGCGCGACGAGCTCTTCGAGGCTGAATGGCTTGGTGACGTAGTCGTCACCGCCGGCGGTCAGGCCGACGACGCGGTCGTCGACCGAGTCTTTCGCAGTGAGGAACAGAACGGGCACGTCGGTACCGTCGGTCCGCAGCCGGCGGAGCACCTCAAGACCATCGAGGTCGGGCAACATGATGTCGAGCACGACGATGTCGGGCTTGAACTCGCGGCCGTGCTGCAGGGCCTGCTGGCCGGTCAACGCGGTGCGAACATCCCACCCCTCGTACTTCAGGGCCATCGAAACGAGGTCGGCGAGTGAGGGCTCGTCATCGACAACGAGCGCGCGCACGGGCGAGCCGTCGGGGCGGGTGAGGCGGGGGGAGTCGGGAAGATCGTCGTCAGCCATGCCCCCAGTAAGCCGCACATTGCTATGAGGCTCCTTTGAGCATCCACTACGCGATGCGGTCGTCAGAGAAGAGCCCCGACCGCGAGGGGATGAGGGGCCGGGGCTCTGAGGGAAGAAACCGGGGACCGCTCAGGCGCGGTGCGCTCCGCGGCTGCGGCGACCGGTTCCGGCGATCCCGGCAATGAGGCCGAAGAAGCCGATGACCGAGGCGGTGACGATGAGGGGGAGCGTGATCATGAGGTGCCTCGCATTCGGGATCTCGGTGGCAGGAGGTCTCGCCGGTTCGGGTCCGGCGAGTCCTCACTGTGGGGGACTCGGTTTGTCACCCACAATGAGTGTGCGCATAACGAACACCGTTCGCAGTCCCCCATTGGGGGGCACGCCGGTCCCCAGAAAGGGGGACCGCCTTGTTCACTTTCCAGGCGGCGATCAGGCCGCATCCGGCGACGCCGCGGCCGCGATCGACGGCCGCATGACGAGCCGGGCGGCCCGCACGATGCCGAAGACGACCAGCCAGCCGATGCCGATCGTCGTCGCGACGAGCTCGAGCCGGCTGCCGAACACGGCGTTCCACCGGGCGAGCGACAGGAGGCCGCCGGTCGCGGCGACGACGCCCACCGAGAGCGCCATGAGCAACGTGATGCCGCTCAGTGCCCGATGCCCGGGCGCGAAGGCCACCTGCAGCATCGCCCAACATGCGGCCCCGAACGCGACCACGGCAGCGAGCGTGTGCACGAGATCTTGCGCCGTGAAGGTGTCGCCGAGCGGCAGCGGGCACGACTGCGTGCAGGGCACCTGCGCCGCGACGAGGAAGGCGGAGCACGCGAGCGTCAAGGTGAGGGCGGGCGTGCCGCGGCGCAGCAGCGGGGGCTGGCTGCGCAGATCGCGCATCGACCAGGCGACGAGCACGCCACCCGCCACGAGCAGCAGCAGAGCGGCGCGGAACGCCTCAGCCGTGGGCTCGCCCACCGCCCCGAGCTCGCTCACGTAGAGCTCGCGCGGCACGCTCACGCGAGCCAGCCAGATGAGCACGAGGGCGGCCGCCACGAGGAAGGCGCCGACGACGGCGAGCGCGGCATCCCGGTGCCGCCGGGGGCTGTCGACCACGGAAGGCGGGTCAGACAGCGCGGGGGGCGACGAAGGAAGCGGTCACGATCACGAGCCTTTCGACATCTGGTGCGAGGACTGCGCTCATGCTACGTCGCCCGAGCGTCGCTCGTCTCCGGGTTGTGACAGCGAGTTAACACGCGCGAGACGCGCATCGTGTTCACTAGGGGCAGCAGGGGGAGGGCGAGAAGCGATGGCGACGATGCGCGCGATGGTCATGACGGGGGTCGGCGGGCCCCAGGTGCTCGAGAGCGCCGAGATACCGATGCCCGTGCGGGCCGGGGCCGAGGTGCTCGTGCGGGTGCACGCGACAAGCGTCAACCCCATCGACGTCAAGACGCGCGCGGGCCGCGGCGCAGCATCGGCCATCCGCCACTACCCCGTCGTACTCGGCTACGACATCGCGGGCGTCGTGGTCGAGTCGCCCTACGAGTCGCACGCGCTCTCACCGGGCCGCGAGGTCTATGGTGTGACGCTCGTGCCTCGGCTCGACGGCGGGAACGCCGAGTACGCGGTGGTGCCCGAGCTGTTCCTCACCCCCAAGCCGGGCGTGCTGTCGATGACCGAGGCGGCGGCTGTTCCGCTCGCGGCGCTCACGGCCTGGGGCATGGTCGTCGACGTCGCGCGCGCCCATGACGGGCAGCGGATGCTCATCCACGCCGGTGCCGGCGGCGTCGGGCACTTCGCGGTGCAGCTGGCGGCCTACTTCGGCGCCACCGTCACGGCCACGTGCTCGACGGCCAACGTCTCGTTCGTGCGCGAGCTCGGGGCCGCGCGCGTGGTCGACTACACGGTGACGCGCTTCGAGCACGAGGTGCACGATCACGACGTCGTGATCGACCTCATCGGCAACGTGCACGACGACACGGGCTCGCGCTCTCTCGGCACCCTTCGCCCCGGCGGCCTGCTCGTCAACGCGCCCTCCGGCAGCTGGCCGAGCATGCTCGACGACGCCGCGGCCGCGGGCGTGCGCGCGACCGACTTCAAGGTCTCGCCGAGCGGCGCGACCCTCGCCGTCATCAGCCGCATGATCGAGGCGGGCGACCTGCGCGTGCACGTCGACCGCGTGCTGCCGCTCGAGCAGCTCGCCGAGGCGCACCGCCTCGTCGAATCGGGCCGCACCCGCGGCAAGATCGCCATCGAGGTCGCCCGCGGGTAGTGCCGGGCATCCCGAACCACCCAGGGCTGCAGACACGAACGGCCCCGCCAGAGGCGGGGCCGTTCGTGCGTCGCGCCGCAGCAGCGGCGGCGCGACAGTGGACGCTACACGGCGTTGACGTCGAGCGGGATGCCCGGGCCGAAGGTCGTCGAGAGCGAGCCCTTCTGCAGGTAGCGCCCCTTCGAGCTCGACGGCTTGAGGCGCATGACCTCGTCGAGCGCCGCCTTCAGGTTCTCGTGCAACTGATCTTCGGTGAAGGCGGTCTTGCCGATGATGAAGTGCACGTTGGCGTGTTTGTCGACGCGGAACTCGATCTTGCCGCCCTTGATGTCGGTGACGGCCTTGGCCACATCAGGGGTGACGGTGCCGGTCTTCGGGTTGGGCATGAGGCCGCGGGGGCCGAGCACCTTGCCGAGTCGGCCGACCTGGCCCATGAGCTCGGGGGTCGAGACCGCCGAGTCGAAGGCGGTGTAGCCGCCCGCGACCTTCTCGATGAGCTCGACGCCGCCGACCTCGTCGGCGCCGGCCGCGAGCGCGGCCTCGGCCGCGGGGCCGGTCGCGAACACGATGACGCGGGCGGTCTTGCCCGTGCCGTGCGGCAGGTTGACGGTGCCGCGCACCATCTGGTCGGCCTTGCGGGGGTCGACGCCGAGCTTGAGCGCGACCTCGACGGTCGAGTTGGTGTTCTTCGAGCCGGTCTGACGAGCGACGGCGACGGCCTCGGCCGTCGAGTAGAACTTGCCGTCTTCGATCTTCTCGGCCGCGGCCCGGTATGCCTTTGATTTGAGTGCCATGATTACGCCTCCACCGTGATCCCCATCGACCGGGCAGTGCCGGCGATGATCTTCTCGGCCGCCTCGATGTTGTTGGCGTTGAGGTCGACCTGCTTCTGCTCGGCGATCTGGCGCACCTGCTCCTTGGTGAGCTTGGCCACCTTGACGGTGTGGGGGGTCGACGACCCCTTCTGCACGCCCGCGGCCTTCTTGATGAGCTCGGCGGCTGGCGGGGTCTTGAGGATGAACGTGAACGAACGGTCTTCGTACACGGTGATCTCGACTGGGATGACGTTGCCGCGCTGGGCCTCGGTCGCCGCGTTGTAGGCCTTGCAGAACTCCATGATGTTGACGCCGTGCTGACCGAGCGCCGGGCCGATGGGCGGGGCGGGGTTGGCGGCGCCGGCCTGGATCTGCAGCTTGATCAGACCCGTGACCTTCTTCTTCGGTGCCATGTTCTCTTCCTTCGTGTCGAGCGGCATCCGGGTGGATGCCGCGCTCCCGCCTGCGTGCCCTGTGCACGCCGCGGTGGTCAGTGACTAGAGCTTCGTGACCTGGTCGAAGCTGAGCTCGACCGGGGTCTCGCGCTCGAACAGCGAGACGAGCACGATGAGCTTGCCGCTCTCGGGCTTGATCTCGTTGATCGTGCCGGGGAGCCCGGCGAACGAGCCCTCCTTGATCGTGATCGTCTCGCCCACCTCGAAGTCGATCTCGGCGGGGATGACGCGGGCCGCGAGCCCGCCGCCCCGAGCGCCCCCGGCCTTGGCCGGAGCCTCGGCGACCTGCACGGTCGACTTGAGCATCTGGAAGGCCTCGTCGAAGCGCAGCGGCGTGGGGTTGTGGGCGTTGCCGACGAAGCCCGTGACTCCCGGCGTGTGCCGCACGACCGACCAGCTGTCTTCGTTAAGGTCCATGCGCACGAGCACGTAGCTGGGGATGCGAACGCGCGTGACGAGCTTTCGCTGGCCGTTCTTGATCTCGACGACGTCCTCCATGGGAACCTGCACCTCGTAGATGCTCTCCTCCATGTTCATGGAGATCTTGCGGTTCTCGATGTTTTGCTTGACGCGCTTCTCGAAGCCCGCGTAGGAGTGCACGACATACCACTTGCCCGGCTTCATGCGCAGCTCGAGCTTGAACTCGTCGTAGGGGTCGACCTCGGCGGGCTCCGCGTCGGTCTCGGGCTCGTCGGCTTCGTCGTGGGTCGCCTCGGCGGCGGCCTCGGCCTCGTCGGCCGAGTCGATGTCGAGGGCGTCGTCGACGATCGCGTCGGCCTCGGGGTCGGCGGCGGCCTCGAGCGCATCGAGGAGGCCGTCGAGGTCGGGCTCGTCGCTCTCGTCGACGAGGTGCATCGCCGAGTGCTCGACGGCGTCGACCGAGTGTAGGTCGGCGTCGAGGGTGTTGCCCTCCTGGGCCTCGTCCTCCTCCGACGACTGCTCAGCGGCGGTCGAGTAGTCGAGGTCGCTGGGGAGCTTCTCGGTCACTGTTTCTCTTTCTCTCTGTATAGCGGGCGATCGGTTTCGGTGCGGCGGCCTAGAGGCCGATCGCGGCCGATCCGTCGCCGAAGACGAATCGCACGAGCCACAGGAACACGATGTCGAGGCCCGACACGATCGCCATCATGATGATCACGAAGACGAGCACGACGATCGTGTAGGTGACGAGCTCGCGACGGGTGGGGGTGACCACCTTGCTGAGCTCGTTGAGAACCTGGCGGATGAACAGCGCGAAGCGCCCGAACGGACCGCGCTTCTCGGCGCGCTCCTTCTTGGCGTTCGCAACGACGTCCTCGCCGGGCTCGTCGATCACATTGCTCACGTGATGCTCTCCTCACGACTCATCGTCGTTGTCACTGGTTCTCGTGCTTCCCGCACGCTCTCGCACACGGGCCATCGAAGTACCCGGGAATCCCTGCGGAACCCCCGGGCCGACGACTCTGCAGGGCGGACAGGACTCGAACCTGCAACCTGCGGTTTTGGAGACCGCTGCTCTACCAATTGAGCCACCGCCCTCTGCGGCGGATCGCTGACCTTCGGGCACGCAAAAGCATGGCAGAGGTCAACTACCTTCGCCCAGTGTAGGCGACGACGCGGGGAGCACCAAGCCGCGCTGCGCCGACGAGCGCTGTGCATCCGGTATTCGGATGCTGAGCCCCGCGTAGAATCGGCGCCGTGACCGCCGACTCCTCCCGCACCGCCCGCCGCATCGCCGCCATTAGCGAATCCGCGACCCTCAAGGTCGACGCCAAGGCCAAGGCCCTCAAGGCCGCCGGGCGGCCGGTGATCAGCTACGCCGCCGGCGAGCCCGACTTCCCGACCCCCGAGCACATCGTCGAGGCCGCGGTCGAGGCCGCCCGCGACCCGAAGAACCACCGGTACACCCCCGCGGCCGGCCTGCCTGAGCTGCGCGAGGCCGTCGCCGAGAAGACGCTGCGCGACTCGGGGCTCGACGCGGGCGCCGGTCGTGTCATCATCACCAACGGCGGCAAGCAGGCCGTGTTCCAGGCCTTCGCGACGATCGTCGACGACGGCGACGAGGTGCTGCTGCCCGCGCCCTACTGGACCACCTACCCCGAGGTCGTGCGCCTCGCGGGCGGCGTTCCGGTCGAGGTGTTCGCGGGCGCCGACCAGAACTACCTCGTCACGGTCGAGCAGCTCGAGGCCGCGCGCACGCCGCGCACGAAGGTGCTGCTCTTCGTGAGCCCCTCGAACCCGACGGGCTCGGTCTCCAGCCCCGAGCAGACCCGCGCGATCGGTGAGTGGGCCCTGCAGCACGGCATCTGGGTCATCAGCGACGAGATCTACCAGGCGCTCACCTACGACGGCGTGCGCGCCGTGTCGATCGTCGAGGCGGTGCCCGAGCTCGCTGAGCAGTGCATCCTCGTCAACGGGGTCGCGAAGACGTATGCCATGACCGGCTGGCGCGTGGGCTGGATGGTCGGCCCCGCCGACATCATCGCCGCGGCCTCGAACCTGCAGTCGCACCTCTCGAGCAACGTCGCCAACATCTCGCAGCGCGCGGCGATCGCCGCCCTCACGGGGCCGCAGGATGCCGTCGCGACCATGCGCGAGGCCTTCGACCGGCGGCGGCGCGTGGCCGTCGCAGAGCTCAACCGCATCCCGGGCATGGTCACTCCCACGCCGACCGGCGCCTTCTACGTGTACCCCGACGTGTCGGGGCTGCTGCACCGCGAGTGGAAGGGTTCGATGCCGACGACCTCGCTCGAGCTCGCCGACCTGGTGCTCGAGCACGCCGAGGTCGCGGCCGTGCCCGGAGAGGCCTTCGGCCCGAGCGGCTACCTGCGCTTCAGCTACGCGCTCGGCGACGCCGATCTGCTCGAGGGCATCCAGCGCCTGCAGGCGCTCTTCGGCACCGACTAGACCGACGGGCGCAGCGATCGACGCGCCGTCGTGACCACCGCGTCGGCGACGGCGTTCATGACCGGTGATCCAAAATTCCACTGTTGCCAATACAACGGAACATCGATTGCCTCACCGTCGAGCCGTACGAGGGCTCCGCTCGCGAGAGCGACGGCTGATTGCGCCTCGGGTAGCATTCCCCAGCCCAGGCCAAGGTGCACAGCGATGGCGAACTCGTGAGTCGCCGGGATCACATGTCTCGGGGGCGCGACCGGGTCGACGCCTCGCCCTCGCAGATACAGGTGCTGAAGCTCATCGTTGCGATCGAACTGGACGAGCGGCGCATCGCGTAGCCAATCGTCACCGGCAGCGCTGTCTCCACCGTCGGATGGCCGGTGCCGCGCGAGGTATGCGGGGGTTGCGACCGCCTCGTAGCGCATGGCTCCGAGAAGCCGCGTACTGCAGCCCGCGACCGGGTCTGCTCGCGATGTGACGGCGGCCATCACGTCGCCTGACTCGAGCAGCTTGGCTGTGCGATCTTGGTCGTCGCGGTGGAGATCGAAAACGACGGCATGCGATCGGGCGACGTCGGCGAGCGCGGGCAATAACCAGGTGGCGAGCGAGTCGGCATTGACGGCGACCGCGAGGGTGGAGGTCGGTGAGTCATCGAGACCGAGCGCGGCGACGGCGTCGTGCTCGAGAACGACAAGCTGTCGCGCGAGTCGCACGATCGTCGCTCCGGCCTCGGTGGGCCGTACGGGCTTCGAGCGAACCAGCAGCACGCGCCCGAGCTGCTGCTCCAGTGCCCGCACGCGCTGGCTGACGGCTGAGGGAGTGACGCGCAATCGGCGGGCGGCCGCTTCGAACGTGCCATCGTCGACGACAGCGGCGATTGTCTGAGCAAGATCAAGGGAAATCCGCATGAACAGCAAGTCTAATGACTATGAAGAATCATGAGCTGGATTGCACTCTTGCACGCGCCTAGCGTGGCAGCCATGACCGCACTGCTCGCCGGCCTCGGCCTCGGCCTCTCGCTCATCATCGCCATCGGAGCCCAGAACGTTTTCGTGCTGCGACAGGGCATCCGTCGCGAGCATGTGCTCGCCGTCGTGATCGTCTGCGCGGTCTCCGACGCCGTGCTCATCGCCGCCGGTATCGCGGGACTGGGCGCCGTGCTCGCCGTGGTGCCCTGGCTCGTCGACGTCGTCCGCTGGTCGGGCGCGGCCTTCCTCGTCGCGTACGGGATCCTCGCCGCGCGCCGCGCGTGGCGCCCCCCCGCAACGCTGACCGTCGGGGGCTCGGCCCCGGGTCAGCCCGACGAAGCCGGTTCGACGGGCCCTGCGAGCGACACCGGCACGAAGGCAGCGATCAGCGCACCCGCGCGCCTGCGAGGGGTGCTCCTCACGGCGCTCGCGCTCACCTGGCTCAACCCGCACGTGTACCTCGACACTGTGTTTCTTCTCGGGTCGATCGCAAGCACGTGGGACGACGAACGCTGGCTCTTCGGCATCGGCGCTATGCTGGGCAGCGTGCTGTGGTTCACCGCGCTCGGGTTCGGGGCGCGCTACCTCGGCCGGTGGCTGTCGAGCCCACGCGCCTGGCGCTGGCTCGACGCCGGCATCGCGGTCGTCATGGTCACGATCGCGGTGTCGCTCGTCTTGCCGCGCGCATAGTCCGTCGCGCATCTGACGGTTCCCGACACGTCATACGGCGCGCGCCGTACGAAGCGTGCGAAACAGTGCGAGGCGCGCGGTCAGGCTTGGGCTGCCGTGTAGGCGGCGCGGATCTCGGCGGGGATGCGGCCGCGGTCGCCGACCTCATAGCCGTTGCTCTGCGCCCAGGCCCGAACCGCGGCGGTCTCACCCGTCGGGGCGGAGGCGCCGCGCGAACGCGGGGCGACCGACGAGCGGCGGCCCGTCGAACGCGCCTTCGCGATGAACGGTGCGAGGGCATCCCGCAGGGCCTGCTGGTTGGCGCGGCCGAGGTCGATCTCGTAGCTCGCGCCGTCGAGCGCGAACGTCACGGTGCCGCCCTCGCCCGGGCCGATGACGGTGCTGTCGAGATCGTCGACGAGTTCGGTCGTAATGCGCTTCATGAGAATTCCCCTCGGTAATCGAATAAACCACGCACACTTTATCGGGCTATTCGTCATGAAGCGGGGTGAAGGTAGCGGGCGTGGGGATCGGAGGGTTGGGGTCGAGGTCTTCCACTATGGGAGTTCCTCCACGCGTCAACGGAAAGATCTCGAGGTGTCTCTGTCAACGGCGGCACCGAAACGATCAACCTCACCATTGAGAAAACAAGACGCTTCGCCCACGCCTTCCGCAACATCAACAACCACCGACTCTGAATCCTGCTCGCCGCTGGGGGTCACAAGCCTTGGCGCACCAGCGCTACTGGCCTGACCCCGTGATTCGGACCACCACGTTTGGGAGTCGTCACGGGTTTCGA
>CAYPND010000028.1:0-32874 GCA_964412175.1 uncultured Microbacteriaceae bacterium
TCAGCCAGTCGTGGGTCAGCGAGTGCCTCTACGTTGGTAGGCAGAAGCCAATCGCCTAGCGCGAGGCTCACCTGATTTTCGGCGTTCAAGAAGAACTCCAGGAACTCAGCCGCTTCCTGAGGGTGTTCCGAAGAAGCTGAGATGGAGATCGTCTGCGCGCTGTTGCTTTGGAGAGATCCCTCGGGCCCGGACGGTGCCGGCAGGGCGACCCAGTCGAAAGAAGGCGAGCCTTCGACGATCTGTGAACGAAGGTAGGCGCCGCCGAAGTATGTCGCGTACTCTCCCCGCAGGAAGTTCGTCGTGAGGTCGGACGAACCGAGGCCGAGCACGTCCGCCGACATCGACCCGTCTTCGACTATCAGATCACGGAGGATTCGCGGAAAGGCGAGTTCCTCATCGCCGAGTTGGGTACTCCAGCTTCCGCCGGCGTCGCTGAAGTAGTCAGCACCGAAACCCTGTCCGATGTTGATGACTCGCCCCATCGCACCAGACCCACGCAGAGCGAACGACGCGCCGTATTGCCCGTCCTCTGTCAACGCCAGCGCGAAGGACCGGAATTCATCCCAGGTCCAGCCCTCGGACGGCTCTGGGAGCTGTGCCCCCGCTGCCTCGACCAGGTCAAGGTTCGCGTAGAGCATCACCGGTTCTTGGAGGAACGGTACACCCCATGTTCCTTCGAGACCGTCGTACTGGACGGTTTCCCACGCCTGGTCAGAAATGCTGCCAACGAACTCGGAGCTGAGCACATCGTCCAGGTTCAGGAGGTTCCCGCGGTCGGCGAACTTCCGGAGCTCGAATCCCTCGTAGTGGAAGAGGTCGGGTGCTGTCCCTCCCTCGAAACTCGTCGTGAGGAAGTCGTCAATACTGTCCCAATCTCCGCGCACCAACTCGACATTGATGTCAGGATTCTGCTCGTTCCAAGCCGCCACCACAGCTTCAGTTGATTCGACCGCCCCGGGCTGCCACGCCAACGTGTAGAAGCGCAGTGAAACTGCGTCCTGCTCCTCTGCGGTGGTCGCGCATGCCGATACGGATACCGCTGCAAGGCCGACTGCTAGCGCCGTTGCCAGCTTTCGTGATCGCATTGTCTTACCTTTCTCTTGGATTTCGGATGGTGTTGCTTGAGGCAGACCGCTATCCCTTGACTGCGCCGCCAAGGAGGCCGCCTGTAATTCGCCCTTGTAAGAGGGCGAACACTATGACGCTCGGTATCGCTGAAATGAGGGCCGCCGCAGCAAGGGGCCCAGTTCGCAGCGCGCCGTCAATCCCGATGAATTTCACGAGGAGAAGAGATAGCGGCGCAAGCGATTGGTCGCTGATAAGAACTAGAGCGAAGAAGAACTCGTTCCACGCATTGACAAAGGTGAACATTGCAGTTACCACCAGCCCCGGAACTAACAGGGGGGCAACGATCAACCGCAAGGTTTGAGTTCGCGACGCACCATCCACCGCGCTAGCCTCCTCGAGCTCTCGAGGAATGGTCGTGACGAAATTGCGCAAGATCCAGATGGCAAATGGAAGACTCCAGACGGAGTAGACCAGAATTAACCCGGCAAGATTGTTGTATAGACCGAATCGAATAAGGATGATGAAGAGGGGCACAGCTATCAAGATGTACGGGAGCATCTGACTGACGATCACCCATGCCACGAACCAGCGGGTACCAGGGCCGCTAGTACGCGCGAGCCAATACGCGGCCGGTAAAGCCATGAGCACAGTAAGGAGTGCAGAGGCGCCTGCTACGACGAGGCTATTGACTGCAGAACGAAGGATCGGCTGCTCGTCGAACACTGTGAAGAAGTTCTCAAGTGTCGGTTCTGCGGGAATGAATGACGGCTGGCCAAGCAAGATCTCCGCGGGAGCCTTGAAGGCAGTCGAGAAGAGCCAGAGTGCAGGCGCGATAATGAAAACCGAGAAAGCGAGAAGTGCCGCGTAACGCAGGACGCGAATAGGCAGTCGCGCCTTCATTCTGCCTGCTCCCTCTTCAGCAACGTAAGTCGTAAAGAAGTTGCCAAGACGATAAGCACCGCTAAGACCATCGCCAGTCCCATCGCAGCTGCGTAGCCGTACTCGCCGAAACGGAATCCTTCCTCGTATGCCAGGAGCGCGGGAAGGCGCAATGCACCACTTGCCGATCCATCAGTCAAGACGAAGACCAAGCCGAATTGATTGAAGGCGCTGATGAAGTCCAGCGAGAGGATTGCTATCGCAACCAACCTGATCGAAGGCCACGTGGCGACACCGAAGACCTGAAATGCGTTAGCTCGATCGAGCCATGCGGCCTCCTTCGTCGCGGAAGGAACTGATTGAAGTGCCGCGAGCAAGACCAAGGTTGTCTGGGGCAAGCCGGCCCAAACGGCGGCCACGATTACCGCTGGCAATACGGTCGCTTCACTTTGTAGCCAGTTTGTCCGTGTCGAAGCGACGCCTGCTGCCTCGAGGCCCGCGTTGAGCAAGCCAACGTTCGGGTGATAGACGAGTTGCCAAACTATGGCTACTACAACAGGAGGCACAGCCCACGGCACGATAGCGATTGTGCGAAAAACTGCACGACCCGCGAACGCTCCGTTCAGTAGTAGCGCCAGCGCGAGACTCAACACGAACTGGATGCTCGAGACAGAAATCGCCCAGATGAATCCCAGACCGATGGAATTCCAGAACCGCTCATCTGCACCAAGTCGGACAAAGTTGTCGACATCGGTGAAGCTGATCTCGCTCAACCCTCCGGCACGTGCGTCGGTAAACGCAAAACCCAACCCGATAGCGATTGGGGCAATGCTGAATGTCACAATGGGCAGCAAAATGATTCCAAGCCAAAGGGCTGTCTTCAATTTCGCTTGAGCATGACTTGCTGGCGGGGCCATCATCGGGAGCTCTGCCTAACCACGAGTCGTGGCGGCACGACCACTGACCGGGCCGAGATAGATGGGGAATCGAATCGTGAAAGGAGCATCTCTGCGGCTAGGCGACCGCGCTCTGTAGCCCCGAGGTCAACGCTACTCAGTGGAGGAAGAGCAGTCAGTGCCACCTCACTGTTGTCAATCCCGACAACTCTGAGATCCTCCGGAACCTTGAGTCCCGCCGCGCTGGCAGCGTGCATAGCGCTAAGGGCCAACAAATCCGTCGCACCCACCACAGCGTCGATAGCTTCCTCAACTAAGGAACGGGCAGCCTTGACTCCGTCGGCGAACCCGAACCCTCCAACTTCCCGAACCAGCGTTGGGTCAAAACAACCGACGCCCCGAAGTGCGCTCTCGAAGCCTTCAGATCTCATGCGCCCCGGCACCGTCTCACGCGAGCCGGTGATGAGACCTATTCGTCGTGCACCTTGCTGAAGGAGGTGCTCCACCGCAAACCGAGCACCCATGCGTGAGTCACCCGCGACGTTGTCTGTAGCGATCGCCCGTGGAAGGGAACCGATCACAACGATCGGAGACTCTGATGACTCGATTTCATTGAGCAGCTGCTCGTCCGGACGTATTGGACAGATGATTAGGCCATCAACGAATCTTTGCCGGAGGCTTCGAACGACCTCCACTTCTTCGGACACAACGGCCCCAGTACTCATGAGAACAAGTCGCAAACCGGCGGCTCCTACGATGGGCTCGATCGCCCGAACCATTGCCAAGTAGGCAGGATTGCCAATGTCTTCGACCGCGAAGGCGATTTGTCCCACTCGCTGTTTCTTAAGGGAGCGGGCTAGAGCATTCGGCACATAGCCGACTTCTTCGATGGCCCCCAACACCCGGCTGACGATGTCCGGATTCGTCGTTTGCCCGTTGACGACCCTGGAAACTGAAGAGATTGAGACGCCAGCCACCCGCGAAACATCGTGAATCGTCGCTCGGTTCTTGGACATGACCACCCGGGAATCGTTGTCAGGAAACGTTTCCTGTACCGTATCTCAGAGATGGAAGGTCCGCAACCCAACTCTCCAGGCACAACTCGCAATCAGGTTTTCACTACTTGGCCGCAGCACCGGAAGGGCAGTGCGTCTTGATGCACCACGAATCCATGTCAGATCCAACCCGGCACGCCGCCCGCTGGCTGCTCGGCCTCGCCCTGCTCGTCGCCGGAACCGGGCACCTCACGGTCGGGCGCGAGGAGTTCCTCGCCCAAGTGCCGCCGTGGCTGCCGCTCGACCCCGACCTCGTCGTCGTCGCGTCGGGGGTGGTCGAGCTCGTTCTCGGTCTCGCGCTGCTCATCGCGTGGGGTCGGGTGCGGGTGTGGGTCGGCTGGGCGGTCGCGCTGTTCTTCCTCGCGATCTTCCCCGGCAACATCGCGCAGTTCACTGAGGGGCGCGACGGCTTCGGGCTCGACACCGACCTCGCTCGGGGCGTCCGGCTGCTGTTCCAGCCGGTGCTCGTCGCGTGGGCGCTGTGGTCGACGGGCGCCTGGCGGACGTGGCGCGAGCACCGGGCCGCACGCTCCGCTGTGGGCGCGCGCTCTGCCACGATGGAGCCATGACCGCTTCGCTCATCGTCCTCGGCTCGGCCAACACCGACTACACCGTGCTCGTCGAGCGGCACCCGCTGCCGGGCGAGACGCTGCTCGGCGACGACCTCGTCATCGCCACCGGCGGCAAGGGGGCGAATCAGGCGCTCGCGGCCGCGCGCGCCGGAGCGATGCCGGTGTTCCTCGGGGCGGTCGGCGATGACGGCAACGGCCGGCAGATGCTCGACGCCCTCGGCGCGGGAGGCGTCGACGTCTCGAGCGTCGCCGTCGTCGACGACGCCCCCACGGGCATCGCGCTCATCACGGTGTCGCGCGACGGCGAGAACACGATCGTCGTGGCCGCGGGCGCGAACGCCCGCGTCAACGCCCATGAGGTCGAGGCGGGCATCCGCGCGGTCGCCGGCCGAGGAACGGTGCTGCTGGCCCAGCTCGAGATCCCTCTCGCCGCCGTGCGCACCGCCGCCGAGACGATCGACGATCTCGGAGGGCGCACGGTGCTGAACCTCTCCCCGAGTCGCGCGATTCCGGATGCTCTGCTCGCGCTGTGCGACCCGCTCATCGTCAACGAGGCCGAGGCGCACGACCTGACCGGCGTGACCGTCGACTCCGTCGACGACGCGACCGCGGCCGCGCTCGCGCTGCTCGATCGCTGCCGCAGCGTCGTCATCACGCTCGGCGGCGACGGCGCGGTCTTCGCCGCGCCGGGTGAGAGCGGTCACCTGCCGGCGCCGCACGTGACGGTGGTCGACACGACCGGGGCCGGCGACGCGTTCGCGGGCGCCGTGGCGGCAGAGCTCGCCGAGGCGGGCGAGGGCGCCGCTCTTCGCACGGCGGTCGAACGGGGTGTCGCCGCGGGCGCCGCTGCCGTGCAGTGGCTCGGAGCCCAACCCCCCGCGACGGACTGACTAGGCTGCGGAATCCCGGCCCAGAAGCCCGGTGAGCAGCGCGGCGAGCCCGGCATCGAAGTCATTGGTGTCGATCGTGGCGAGCAGTCTCTGCACGGTCGCCACCTCGACGGGGCTGCCACCCGTCGAGAGCGTCGCCGACAGTTCGTCGGCGTCGATCGGCGCGAGCGGAGTGGCCGGTTCGAGCGAGAGCAGGGCAGAGCCCAGCGCGAAAGCCACCACTGCGTTCACGCCGATAATCGCGGTGCGCTCGTCGACGCCCCCGCTCACGAGACGTGCCACGACTTCGACCCCGTAGCGAGCCGAGGTCATCGTCGTCGGCGCTGTCGCGACGATCGGGATGAGTTCGGGGTGACGCACGAGGTGCTCGTAGAGCGAGCGCCCGATCGCCGCGGCGAACCCGTGCGCCGTCGCGCTGCGGGAACCGCGATCGAACCCCGCGCGCAGGCCGTCGCTCAACGCACGATCGCTCAGCGCGGCGACGAGTTCGCGCTTGTCGCGCACGTGGCGGTAGAGGGCCATGGGATCGACGCCCAGGTGCGTGGCGAGCAGCCGCATCGTGAGGGGCCGGTCGGGCTGTGCGCGAAGCAGCTCGAGCGAGGCATCCACGATGCGATCGCGCGTGAGTCCTGCCCTCGGTGACATCCAGGAAGTCTACAAGATAGACAAACGGGGGGAGCCGTGCCTAATATGTCTACACCGTAGACCTACAGTGTAGACATTTGAGGATGGGAGTCCCCGATGCGCGTCGCCGTCACCCGCGAACCTGACCTGAGCACACGATCACGGCGCATGATCGCGCTCGGCATCCTGTCGCTCTCGCTTCTGATGATCGCGATCGACGCCTCGATCCTGAACATCGCGCTGCCGCGCATCGCCGACGATCTGCGTCCCGATGCGACCCAGCTGCTGTGGATCGTCGACTCGTACAGCCTCACGGTCGCGGCGCTGCTCGTGACGACCGCGGCACTCGGCGATCGCTTCGGCCGACGCCGGATGCTGCGCATCGGCCTGGCCGTCTTCGCGGCAGCCACGGCGCTCGCGGCCCTCTCGACGTCGCCCGAGCTGCTGATCAGCGCCCGGGTGCTGCTCGGCGTGGGGGCCGCGCTCGCCATGCCTGCGACGCTCTCACTGCTGCGCGCCGTGTTCAGCGACGATCGCGAGCGGGCGTTCGCGATCGGACTCTGGTCGGCCGTCGGCGCTGCCGGCTTCGTGCTGGGCCCGGTCATCGGCGGCGTCATCCTGCAGGTCGCCGCGTGGCCGTTCGTGTTCTGGATGCAGCTGCCGTTCATCGCGCTCGCCCTCGTGGCCACGCGTCGACTCCCCGAAGCCGGCGGGGCCGGCGCCGTCAGCATCGATCCCCTCGGCGTGCTGCTCTCGGGCGCCGGGCTGGTCTCGCTCGTGTGGGGCATCAAGCAGGTCGGCGAGAGCGGCCTCGAGGGTTCGGGGCTCACACTCATGGGCATCGGAGTCGCGGCCATCGCGGTCTTCGTGCTCGTGCAGCTGCGTCGCGCGCAACCGATGATCGACGTGCGCCTCTTCCGCTCCGTGAGATTCTCGACGGCCGCGCTCGCTGTGCTCGCGAGCAACGTCGCCCTTGCGGCCCCGCTGCTCCTGCTCACACAGCAGCTTCAGATCGCCCAGGGCCTCGACCCGCTTCCGGCCGGCCTCGCCTTCCTCCCCATCGCCGTCGGGGCGGTCATCAGCGGTCCGTTCGCGCCGCAGGTCGTGCGGGCGCTCGGCATGAACGGCGCCGTCGGCGGCGGCTTCCTGCTGACGAGCGCGGGCCTTCTCGTGTTCAGCACCGTGTCCGTGCAGACGCCCTTCGTACTGCTGCTCGTCGGCATGGTGCTGCTCGGCGCCGGGGTCAGCGTCGCCTCGGCCGCAGCCTCCGCCGCCCTCCTCGCGGCCGCCCCCGCCGAGCGAGCGGGCAACGCCGCCGCCATTCAAGAGACCGGCTACGAGCTCGGCCTCACGATGGGGGTCTCGGTGTTCGGCTCAGTCGCACTCGCGAGCTTCCGCGCGAACCTCGAGCTCCCTGCGGGGCTCGACCCCGCGGTCGTTTCGGCCGTCGAATCGGGACTCCCGCAAGCGGCGGCCGTGCTCGTCGATCAGCCAGACCTGCTCGCGATGGCGATCGACGCGTTCTCGGTGTCGTTCGCCGAGACCATGGCGCTCGCTGCGCTGGCCGCGCTGGTGATCGCCGTGGTCGCCACGATCGCCCTCCCCCGCGATCGCGAGAGCCGGTCGGTCACCGAGCACTGAGCGACGCGCCGCGCTCGCGCCGCTGGTGCCGCCACAGTACGAGCACGACCACCGCCGGCCAGGCGGACTCGAGGTAGGCGGCGACCCGCTCGGCAAGTCCGACGAGCGTCGCGTCAGGCTGCGCCTCGATCCACGCGAACGCCACGCAGGCCGCTCCGACGACGAGCGTGCTGAGCACCGCGCCGGCGGGACGCAGCAGCCAGGGGTACTGACGCCCCAGGCGCATGCTCAGCACCGGCCACAGCGCGAGAAGCACGAAGCCCGCCATCGCGGCGAGCCGATGCTCGGGCGACGACCCCTCCGCCGGCAGGGGGAACGCGGCGACGGCGAAGAGCGCGACTCCCGCGAGCCCGAGCGCGATGCGGCCGGGGAGCCAGAGGCCGGGGGTGTACCCCGCCGTGATGAGGTGGCAGACGCCGGTCAGCACAAACATCAGGGTCATGAACACCTGCGTTGGGGCATCCACGGCCGCCAGCTCGCTGATGGTCTGGCGCACCGGGTCGAATCCCGGCGACAGGGCCTCGGCGACGAGGGTGCCTCCGATGAAGAAGACCGGCGCGAGCACCGACGAGATGAGGGCGGGCCGGCGGACGAACGGCGGGGTTCTCTGCACCTGCCCACCGTAGCGCCGCGGTGCTAGCGTCATCGCCATGCGCGATGGAGCGCACCCCGAAGGAGTCCCCCTCATGGCCAAGACGGTCTACACCTCCGAGCAGCAGATCGATCGTCTGCGCGTCTACAACATCGTCGCGGGCAGCCTGCACCTGCTGCAGGCCATCGGCTTCGCGATCGTGCTGTCGATGCTGAGCACCCAGGTGCTGTTCGCCGTCACGGCCGACTACCTCGCGGGCCCTCCTGGCGTGCCGATCCCGCCCGAGCGGGTGACGCTCTTCGAGGTCAACATCGGCATCGGGGTCGTCGCGTTCCTCGCGCTCAGCGCCTTCTTTCATTTCCTTATCGCCAGCCCCTGGTTCTTCGGCCGCTACAAGAACGGCCTGCTCGCGAACCGCAACTACTTCCGCTGGGTCGAGTACTCGCTGAGCTCGTCGATCATGATCTGGCTCATCCTGGCCATCAACGGCGTCACCGATATCGCCGCGCTGTTCTCGATCTTCGCCGTCAACGCGGCCATGATCCTGTTCGGCGCCCTGCAGGAGAAGTACGAGCAGCCCGGCTCGGGCGGCCTGCTGCCGTTCATCTTCGGCTCGATGGTCGGCATCGTGCCCTGGATCCTGATCCTCATCTACTTCCTGCGCCCCGGCAGCGAGAGCGAGGCAGAGCCGCCCGCGTTCGTCGTGGGGATCGTCATCTCGCTCTTCGTGTTCTTCAACACCTTCGCCATCAACCAGTGGCTGCAGTACAAGCAGGTGGGCAAGTGGAAGAGCTACCTGCAGGGCGAGCGCAGCTACATCACCCTGAGCCTCGTGGCGAAGACCGCACTGGCCTGGCAGGTCTTCTCGGGCGCGATCATTCCGGCCCTCACCAGCTAGCGGTAGAGCGTGGGCTCGGGTCGCAGCGTGACCACAATGCCCGTGCCCGGGTCGGTGTAGGTCACGACTGACCCGGTGCGAACCTCGTCGAGCGTCAGATCGGCGGCGACGGTGAACTGCTCGTACTCGGCACCGGCCAGCGTGCGGCAGTCGCGGAACCCGTCGGGGCCTCGTGCATCCGAGACCATCTCCCCTTGCCTGACCCTCACCTGAAGCTCGAGTCGATTGGAGCTGCCGATCGTTACGGCGTTGAGTCGGTAGGTGACGGTTCCCCCTTCTGACGAAAAGCAGCGGCCCACATTCGAGCCCGGTGTCGAGACACCAGTGCGACGGCCATCCGACCCGCCCAGTGAGAATTGGCTCGCTCCCAGCGACCAGGCCTCGCCCTCGGGAGGCGTCAGTGTCACGCGCAACGGCAGGTCAAGCCCGAGCCGCCGGGTCGAGAACGTGGAGGCTGACCAGAACCGTTCGTCTCCTCGCGCGAACGCGTAAGTGCTGACGTCTCCTTCTTCATCGGTGAGTTGAATACGAGCGGCGTAGTTGCTCCCCATACACAGCTCAGGAAACTCGACGGACGCACCTCTCCATTGAGAGAACTCTTCGGTTCGGTATACCGGAGGCTCGGGCGTGCGATAGCAATCGCCGATCAGTGTTGCCACCACGGTGACTGGCCGATCGGTAGTCAAGGGGAACCGCGCGCCCTGCGTCGCGGTCGTAGGGTCGTAACGCGGGTTCACAATCCACCGCGCGGTCGCAATCTCCATGTTCGGTAGCTCGCCGTCGAGTTCGGTGATGGGGCCTGAAGTCATCTCGCCCAGTTGCCACCACTCCCGACCGATCGTCTCGGGCCACGACACGCTCAACCGCGCCCAGCCGAGGGTCTGCTGCGGCGCGCAGTCAGAACCGCAGAGACCGGGACGCGCCGACAAGATCGGTACCTGCAGCGTCTCCCGACGGGCTTCGCACCCACCCTCGCAGTTCACCGCTGACGAGTCGAGCACGTGGTGATTGATCGCCGGGCCAGACTCTGTCTCGACCTCGGTCGTGATCGTGATGTAGCCGCTCGCGTTGAACGCGGTCGACACCGCAGGCAGATCGCACACTACGGCTGGCAACGCAGCTTCGTCACTACTCCAGCCGCCGCACTGCGCGTAGGGCACGGAGCCACGGATGCTGAGCCCACCCTCGGGCACGTCGACGTCGAGCCGCACGTCGCGCAGCAGCACCGTGGGGAAGGAGGTCGCCGGAGCGTAAACCACCACCTCGTTGCGGTACTGCGGCCGCCCTGTGGTGTCGCCGACTCCCCCATCGAACCAGCCCACGCAGACGCGATAACTGCTGCCGGGCGTCACGGCGAAGACGCTCGTCGACCTCTGGTCGTATTGCGGTAGCCAGTTGTTATCCGCGACGTATTCCTCGTCGATCGGCGAAATTGTTGCTGGGCGAAGAGGCGTCACACCCGCGCCTGGGTCCGCTCCGGAAAGCGGGTACCTGCAGGTTGCGGCGTCAGCATCGACCCACCCGACACCGACGGTCTGCTCACCCGCGAAGGGGACAGAAACCTGAATGAGGTTGCCACTCAATCCGAGGATCTGTGCGTCTGGCCGCACTGCCGCTGCCGAAAGAGGCACCGTGAAGGATTGATCGACAATCAGCGAGCGACCGAGCAGGTCAGTCACCGTAGCCTCGATGTCGACGGTCGAGCCGCGCTCCCACCCCTCGGTCGCGACGCAGTGCCAGAAAATTCGCGCCGGCCCAGACGGGTTCCATTCCGCCGCATCGTCAGAGTCGGTCGAGGTCTCGCGAACCACCTCAACCGAGCCGCTGCGTGCTGTAACGACGATCTCGGCAGGAGTGTTTGTGCGCACGGCGATCGCCATAGTCCTTCCGGTCGCCGTCACACAGGTGCCGCGCTCGATACGGGCCGCGAGCTCGGGCACGTCTCCACCGAGTACGACTCCGGTGACGCCAGCCGGGCAACCGTCGCCACCTGGCTCGAGGGCGCAGGGGTCGCCCAGCATCGGCGGAACCGACGGCAAGAGGTCGACAAGAGTGAAGAACGGGTCGGTGGATGCTGCTGCCGTGTCGATCGCAGCCGCGAGCTCGGCCAAGGCGGTCGGCGGTGCGCCGACGCTCACGGCCTCAGCTGCGATCATCTCGGGGTCGGGAACCTCGACCACGCGCGAGGATCGAGTTGTGTCGGCGCCCTCGGGCACGACCGGCTCGTCATCAGCACCTGGTTCGGGAAAGGGAGCGTCGTCGGCAACCGGCTCGAGCACCGCCGCCTCGACGAGCGCGCGCGGAGCATCCGTCGTTTCGACCGACCTCAGCTGCACCGCAACGACCGCAGCACCAATGCCGACGGCAATCGCGGTCAGCATGCCGACCAAGGGCTTGACCCACGCTGGCGGGGTCATGAGAGACACACCATGTAGACATTGGCCCCGGCCGGGGCACTCACGTTGCCTGCTGCGTCGCGCGCGATCGCGGTAAACGTCATGTTGCCCTCCGGCAGGTTCTCAGAATCGTAGAGGTAGCGCCACGTGCCGCTCACGAGCGTCATCGGTGCCGAGCCTGACGCCGCGCCCGACCACGACAGGGTCACCTGCGTCACCCCGACGTTGTCGGCGGCGACGGCTTGGATGACCGCCGGGCAGCCGTTCACGTCGACCCCGAGCTGCTGCACCGAGGGGGGCGTCGTGTCACTCGGCGGGGGCACGGGTTCTGGTTCAGGATCGGGGTCGGGGTCGGGACCAGGATTGGGACCAGGTGCAGGGCCCGGGCCGGGATCGATGGGGTCATCGATCGGCGCGGGTACTGGCGTGGGCACGAGTGCCTCGATGACGGGGCAGTCGCCGCCCAGCGAAAGCCCGTCGAGCGACGGCTGACCCTCATCGATCGCGACAGATCGCACCGGTACCCACACAATGTCGCCCAGTGACGACGGGTTGCGTACGCCCGCCCACCCCGCATCGTCGTTGCGTTGCACGGCGAGCACACGCGTATCAACCGCGAGAGTCGCGACCACCGGGCCGTCGATGCACGAACGCGCGTCAACGGTGCGGGGAATGAAGACATCGAAACCCTGCGTCGGTGTCACACCATCGGAACCGCCGACCATGCCGGTGGCGCCGAGCGTACCGCCGACGATCGCCGCAGCTACAACGACGCCGATCCACGGCACCCACCCCAGGCCACCGAAACCGCCCCACCCAGGAGCAACTGCTGTGGAGACGACTGCGCCGCTCTCTCCTGCGTCCACGCGGTGGCGAATCGCGTCGGCAACGCCGGCCGGCTCGGCGGGCCGGGCAGCGGTGTGCAGGGCGTCGCGCAGCCGCTGATCGAGGTTCTCGATGTCACGCACGGTGATCCCCTCTCTCAATGCGTCGAGCAAGCGCCGCGCGCCCACGGTGAAGCTGCGTCTTCACCGTGCCCTCGGTCACACCCAAGCCTTCGGCAATGGTCTGTATCGACTGGTCGAGCAAATAGTGCAGCACACACGCCTGTCTCTGCTGCAGCGGCAACTGTTCCAGCGCTTTCATGACATCGACATCGACATCGTCGCTCGGCGCCTCGGTGCTCTCGTCGGTCACGCCAACTTCGGCCAGTGCACGAGATTCGGCGTTGCGCGACCGCTGAAGGTCGCGCACGCGATTGCTTGCCACCACCGTTATCCAGGCGGCAAGGTTCTGGATCTCTCGACGAGGCGGGCGCGCCAGAAAGCCGACGATGGCATCATGCACGGCATCCTCGGCGTCTCGACGCGAGCCCGTGATCACGCCGACAGCCGCGACGACCTTCGAGTATTCGCGCGCCACGAAATCATCAAGGTCAACCGCACTTCGTGCCGTCTCGGTCACGCTCATACCTCTTCGACGCGGGACAGGCCCGTCGAGGTTGACAAACCCACCAAAATGAGAATGTCGCCACTTGACCGCTGGGGTCAATAGTGATGGCCAGTCGAGGCCAGCGAGCCGTCCCACTCCACGGCGATCGCGAACGGAACTCGAACCACACAGAGGTGGTCGATGCCCGGAGCCAACCCGAATGGCTCGGGGCATCGACCGTGCCGAGCGGCGTGCTGTCACGTACCTGAAGGGGGGCGAACGCACGCCGGGGCGGGTCCCCGAACCCGGCGATTCCATGGTGGCGGGCCGGGCATCCCGCCGCAATCGAGGGCGCCTCACGCAGTTCGCATACCGAACATCGGTAGGCCGAACGCAGAAAACCCCCGAACCAATAGGTTCGGGGGTTTCCTATGTCCTGAGACAGGACATGGTTGCGGGGGCAGGATTTGAACCTACGACCTCTGGGTTATGAGCCCAGCGAGCTACCGAGCTGCTCCACCCCGCGGCGTGCCTCCAGGGTAGCAGTCCTGCCTGCCGGGGTCGAATCGCCGCCGAACCCTCAGCCGAGCGCCCCCACGAGGGTCGCGGGCCGCTCGACCCAGCGGTACTGGGGGGTGGGCGCGAGCCGCATCGGCGCGGGCAGCGGTGTCGTGTCGACGCGTCCGCCGAGGTCGATGTGCTCGGGCAGGGGCGGCGCGGGCGGCTGGTGCTCGCCCCGCCCGGCGCGCTGGGCCCGCTCGACGGTCTCCCACACGATGCGCTGCACCTTCTCTCCGAGACCACGTAGCATGCTGAGGTCGGCGTCGGTCGTGTGGTTGCGCGGCTTGGTGTCGACGACGCACAGCGCGCCGATGCGGCGGCCCTGCGGGTCTTCGATGGGCACCCCCGCGTAGTAGCGGATCTGCGCATCACCGGTCACGAGCGGGTTGCGCGCGAACCGCGGGTCGTGCGTCGCGTCGGGCACGACCATGCCGTCGTCGTTGCGCACGGCCACGGCGCAGAACGACTGCTCGATGGGCAGCGACTCGAGATCGATGCCGAAGCGCGAGACGTGCCACTGCGTGTCGGGGCCGAGCACTGTGACGAGGGCCGTCGGTGCCTGGAAGGCGGCGGCCGCGATCGTCACGATGCGCTCGAGGCTCATCGACTCGTCGCCCATGATTTGGGCGAGGTACTCGGCATCGGCGATGCCCGACGTCATGCGATCGGCGATCGAGCGGGCACGGTCGTCGCCGCCCGCGGCCGCCGTGAGGTGGTCGACGAGCTCGGCAGCGATCTGGGTGGCCCAGAAGGCGTACATCTCGGGCGTCGTGCGCCCGAGCGAGTCGCGCGCCTCGGGGCCGAGCGCCGGCAGCAGGGTCGTACGGGCGGTCGGCACCGCGGCGACGAGGCGCTCGGTGACGGCATTGAGCAGCTGGGCGAGCCGGTCGACCAGCCGGCCGAGCAGGCCGTCGAAAGCCGGGAACGTGCGGATGGGCAGGATACCGACCATGAGCACCACCGTGCCGCCGCGCACGCGCGAGTTCCAGACGTCGAGCGCCCGCCCGATGCGACGCTCCCACTCGCGGGGCGTCGTGAACCGCAGCGCGTCGTTGGTGCCGACCGTCGTGACGACGGCGTCGTAGCGGTCGAGGCGAGCGCCGCCGAGCAGGGCGGCGAGTCCGGCCGCCGTGAGCGAGGGCTCGCTGATCACATCGACGACCGCACCGCGGCCCGTGCTCGCGCGCAGGGCCCGGGCGAGGGCGCCGGGCAAGGCGAGATCGTGGGAGGCGACACCCCACCCAGCGGCCGGACCGGAGCCGATGAGCAGGATGCGGTCGGCGGAGGGCCCGTCGGCGACCGCGCGCGGCAGGCCGTGGGGTCGGGGCATCGACGAGAGCTCGTCGTCCTTCCACGCCGCCCAGGCGGTCATGAAAGGACGAGCGACATGCAGTGCAGCGGCGATCAGAGCCGACACGAGGCTTCCTTCCAAGCCCCCCTTCGCGCTCAACGCTAGGGGCGCGAGGCGCCCTCAGGTCATCCCCAGTCGGGGGAACTCCCGAAGGAGGGACAGAACGACCTGTCTGCCTCGGCGACGCGAGCTCAGTCGGCGCGACGCGTGGCGCCGAGGCTCATGCCAAGCGGCATCCGGGCCGTGCCGGGCCAGCCCCACAGCCCGTCGCCGCGCGACTTGGGCACCGCGAGCATGCGCCACAGTACGTTGTCGTGCCCGTGCGCGACGTCGATGCAAAGCCCCGCGTCGACAAGCGCCGAGAGGGTCTCGCCGAGGGGATGCATCCACTCGACGGTGCGCGAGTGCGCGAGCAGCGCGGTCGGCTGATCGGCGGTGGGCACCTTCGAACCGTCGCTACTCGCTCAGGGCGAGGGCTCGGTCAATCGCCCCCTGCAAGCGTTCGTCGGCCTGGGCCGCGGCCACGAGGTCGTTGGCCGCGTAGGCCGCCTCGCGGTCGAGCAGCGCCTGTCGAGCATCCTGAAGGGCCTGGGCGAGCGCCGCGGAGATCTCGCCGCCCGGCCCGCCCGGGTTGGTGGGCGCGCTCGGGTCGGTCGGCTGAGCCGGGTCGGTGGGCACGACGCCGCCGTCACCCGCAGCCGCACCCGAATCACCGCCGAACAGCGAATCGAGCGCTTCATCGAGCGTGTCTTCAAACGCGATCTGATCACCGAAGGCCACGAGCACCTTGCGGAGCAGCGGGAAGCTCGTCTCGCCCGTTGACTGCACGTACACCGGCTGCACGTAGAGGAAGCCGCCACCAACGGGAAGCGTCAGCAGGTTGCCGAGCAGCACCTCGGTCTCGCCGCGTTGCAGCAGCGCGAGTTGGTTCGCCACTTCGGTGTCAGACGTGAACTGGTTCTGCACCTGACCGGGACCAGCGATCGTCTGCGAAGGCAGGGTCAGCAACGTGAGCTTTCCGTAGTTCTCACCCGGATCGGCGTTCGCAGCGAGGTAGCCCGTAAGCACGTTGCGTTCGTTCTCGCCCGCGGTGCGGGGAATGAAGGTCGAGTACAGCGTGAAGCCCGGCGCGTCGGCCCCCGGCACCTTCATGGTCAAGTAGTACGGCGGCTGCAGCGTAGGCGCGGCGGCCAGCGAGGTCGGGTCGTTCGGCGTACGCCACTCGTCGTCGGTCGAGAAGAACGATCCCGGGTCGGTCACGTGGTACGCGCCCAGGATGTTTCGCTGCACCTTGAAGAGGTCGGCCGGGTACCGCACATGCGAAAGCAGCTGCTCGCTCATTTTGTCGGCCGACTCGAGCGTGTTCGGAAACACCTTCTGCCAGGTCTGCAAGATCGGGTCTTGCGTGTCCCACGCGTAGAGCGTGACGCTGCCGTCGTAGGCGTCGACCGTTGCCTTCACCGAGTTGCGGATGTAGTTGATCTGGTCGAGCGGGAAGGCGGGGGCCGGCGTGTAGGTGTCGGCGATCGCTTCGCTCAGCGCCACCGTCGTCGAGTAGGGGTAGCTCGCGGTCGTCGTGTAGCCGTCGACGATCCAGACGATGCGGCCGTCGACAATCGCGGGGTACGGGTCGCTGTCGAGCGTCAGGTAGGGTGCCGCCTTCTGCACGCGCTCGAGCGGGTTGCGGTCGTAGAGGATTTGCGACTCGTCGGTCACGGCCTCCGACAGGAAGATCTGCTCCGACTGAAACTTGATCGCGTAGAGCAGGCGCTTGAACACGTTGTCGAGCGCCGGCCCGCCCTCGCCCGTGAACGTGTACGTGGCGTTGCCGGCCTGGTCTTCGCTGCCCTCGGAGGGGAAGTCGAGCTCGAGGTTGTCGCCGCCGCCGACGATTGAGTACGGCGGCGAGAACTCGCCGAAGTACACGCGCGGCTCGTAGTCGCCGAGCTCGGTCGTGAGCAAGCCGCTCGCGGGGATGCCGCCCTCGAGGAACTGCGGGCGGCCGTCGTCGGTGCGCTGATTGCCGTAGGCCGCGACGACGCCGTAGCCGTGCGTGAAGACGATCGTGTTGTTGTACCAGTTCTGCGAGGTCTGGCCGTCGGGGTTGAGCTCGCGCAGCGAGATGACGGTGTCTTGCGTGCGACCGTCGATCTCGTAGCGGTCGACGTCGAGGAACTCTGGGAATTGATAATACTGCCGAAACTGCTCGAGCTGCGCGAAGGCCTCGGTCACGAGCGCGGGGTCGATGATGCGGATGTTCGCGGTCGTCTCGGCGTCTTCGCGCAACGCGCCCTGCTCGGCGTCGGTGACCGCGTCGTACGAGATCTCTTCGATTCCCGAGACGTTGTAGGCGTCTCGCGTGGCCGCGATGTTGCGCTCGATGAATGGCGCCTCGAATTCGCGAGCGTTGGGCTCGACCTGGAAGCGCTGCACGATCCAGGGGTAGACGCTGCCGATGAGCAGACCGCTGATGAGCAACAGGGCCGTGCCGACGATGGGCAGGCGCCAGCGGCCGATGACGGCCGTGATGACGAAGAGCGCCGCGACGAGCAGGGCGATGCCGGCGAGGATGCCGCGGCTCGGAATGGTCGAGTTGACCTCGGTGAAGCCCGCGCCGATCGCAAGGAAGCCGTCGCTCGGCTGGACGACCGTGGCGTACTGGTCGAACCAGATGCTCACGCCCTGCAACGCGATGTAGATCGCGGCCGTGATTGCGAGCTGGATGCGCGCGGTGCGCGAGATGCGGATCTCGCGGCCGTTGACGCGGATCGCCCCGTACAGGTAGCTCGTCGCGACGGCGGCGAGGCCCGCGAGCAGCACCACCGCCGAGGTAAAGGCGATGACGCCGCGCCAGAAAGGCAGCTCATAGACGAAGAACGAGATGTCAAGCCCAAACTGCGGGTCGACCTGGCTGAAGGGCGTGCGGTTCCACCACTGCAACACCATCTGCCATCGGCCCGCGGCAGTCACGCCGGCGAAGAGGCCGAGCACGGCCGGGATGCCGAGCATCGCAACGCGACGCAGGGGTTCGACGACCTCTTGGTAGCGATCGAGCTGCGAGTTGAGCTTCGCGTAAACGGGCCGTGAGCGGTACGCGATTTGCAGGCTTGCCCACACCGGCAGGAACATGCCGAGGAAGCCGACGACGAACATGCCGCCCGTGGCGAACCACTGCGTCGTGAGCACGCCCAGGAAACCCAGCTGATCGAACCACAGGATGTCGGTGTACACGTTCGCAAAGACGAAGAAAAGCACGACCAGGGAGCCGACGATGGCGGCGCTGATGGTGAGAGTCGCGCGAGAACGGTTGACGGGCGGTGTTGCGGTGGACGTCACGAGGGTGCTCCCAGAGTCGGCGGGCGTACCGCACCAGACTACTGGCGCGAGTCTTGGAAGTACCCCGGTCGCGAGGCTTGTTCGCCCCTAGCGTTCACAGCGTGCGAGCGCGGTCAGGTCACCGTCGTCGGCGATCGTCTGCAGCACGCCAATAGCCTCGTCGAGCGTCGCGACAGCGAACACCTCGAGGTCGCCGGGCACGTTGCCCACGACCTCGTCGCAGTTGCCCGCGGGGGCCAGGAACCAGTCGGCGCCCGCGCCGACCGCGCCGTGCATCTTCTGCACGATGCCCCCGATCGGGCCCACGGTGCCGTCGGCGCCGATCGTGCCCGTGCCGGCCACCTCGGCTCCGCCCGCGAGCGAGTCGGGCGTGAGCTTGTCGATGATGCCGAGGGCGAACATCATGCCCGCGCTCGGCCCGCCGACGTTCTCCAGCTCGATGTTCACGTCGAACGGGAAGACGTACTCGCCGGCGATGAGCACGCCGATCACCGGCACGCGCTCCTCGCCGTCGCTCAGCACAGGGGTGACCTCGAGGGTGCGCTCCGAGCCCCCGCGCACGATGTCGATCGACACCGCGTCGGCGGTGCCGTTGGCGGCGATCGCGGCGCGTAGCGCCGTGACATCCCTCACCGGCTCGCCGTCCACGGCGAGGATGATGTCGTCGCCGCGCAGGATGCCCTCGGCCGGGCTCTCGGGAAGGGTCTCGACCACGCGCAACTGGCTCTCGTAGGGCTCGCCGAGCGCGCGAAGCGCGGCGGCGACGGCCTCCTGCTGAGAGTTCTCCATGTCGATGCGGCTCTGCTCGCGGCGGTCTTGCGTGCTCACGCCCTCGGGAAAGACCGAGTCGATCGGCACGACCGCCTGGCTCGGATCGAGCCAGGCGCGGATGACGTCGAACCAGGTCGGCGGCTGATCGCGGTTGCCGTAGACGTTGACCGTGAGCAGACTCAGCGAGCCCTCGGTCTCGAAGGTGGGTTCGGAGGGGATCTCGATAAGCGGAACCTCGTCGCCCCCGACCGTCACGGTGCCGAGGGTGTCGAACACCGGGCCCGGCCGCTCGATCACGTAGGGGGTCGGCAGCACGGCGAGCCCGAAGACCCCGAAGAGCGTGAGGGCGAGCAGCAGCCAGCCGACCCGGCGGCCGCGCAGGCGGGCGTCGGCGACGACAGGGTCGTGCGCGGCATCGATCTCGTCGCCGCGCGCATCGGCGGTGAACAGGCTCACCGGGCTCCTCTCGAGGGTACTCTGCCTGGCCGATGGGGCCTCGGGCAGGTGTTCGCCCACGGCGCAGAGCCGCGGGCAAAGCCTAGGCGAAAACCGATCGGTCGCCCGGGCACTCGCACTAGCGTAGGAAGCATGGCTGAGGATCCCCTAGGCGGGGCGGACGACGAGTTCCGCGAGATGCTGCGCCGATTCCTGGCGGGCGAGGGCGAGCTCGACCCGGCGAAACTCGCGGGTGCCGCGGGGCTGCCGACCGACCCGCTCATGGTTCAGCGCCTCATGGGCCAGTTGCAGAAGGCCATGAACGCGAACGCCGACGGGGTCGACTGGCAGCTCGCAAAAGACGAGTCGGGGCGCATCGCGGCGCAGGGATCGATCCGCTCGAGCGCGGCCGAGCTCGAGCAGCTGCGGCAGGCGCTCAACGTCGCGGCCCTCTGGCTCGATGAGGCCACCTCGATCACGCAGCTCACCTCCGAGCCGACCCTGCTCACGCGCGCCGACTGGGCGCGTCTCACTCTGCCGGTGTGGACCCAGCTCGCCGAGCCCGTCGCCACCTCGATCTCCGACTCGCTCACCGAGGTGTTCGACCAGCAGGTTCCGGAGGAGCTCAAGGGCATGGTCGCCAACGCCGGCCAGATGATGCGCTCGCTCGGCGGCACGCTATTCTCGCTGCAGCTCGGCCACGTCGTCGGGCAGCTCGCGGCCGAGGTGGTCTCGGGCGGCGACATCGGCATCCCCCTCCTGCCCGGGCGCGACGACACCGACGTGCAGGCCGCGCTCATCCCGCAGAACATGACCGTCTTCGGCACGGGCCTCGACATCGCGCCCGACCAAGTGCAGCTCTACCTGGCGGTGCGCGAGCTTGCCCACGCGCGGCTCTTCCGGCACGCGCGGTGGCTGCGCCAGCACCTCATCAGCGCCATCACCGAGTACGCCCGCGGCATCCGCATCGACGCCGATCGCATCGAGTCGCTCGCGGCCGAGTTCGACCCGGCCAACCCCGAGAGCCTGCGCGAAGCCCTCACGAGCGGCGCCCTCATCCCGCCCAAGACCGAGGCGCAGGTCGCCGCGCTCGGCCGGCTCGAGACGACGCTCGCCCTCATCGAGGGCTGGGTCGACGTCGTCACCGCGCAGGCGACGAGCCGACTGCCGAAGGCGGATGCCGTGGCCGAGACCGTGCGCCGCCGCCGCGCCGCGGGCGGCCCCGCCGAGAGCGCCTTCGCAACCCTCGTGGGCCTCGAACTGCGGCCGCGCCGCCTGCGCGAGGCGGCGGGCTTCTGGCAGCGCATCACCGAGGCCGTCGGTGCCGATGCGCGCGACGGCCTGTGGGCGCACCCCGACCTGCTTCCCGGCGCCGACGACATCGACGACCCGAGCCGGGTCATCGCGACGCTGCAGGGCGGCACGTCGACCGCCCCCGACGCGCTCGACCGGGCCCTCAGCGACCTGCTCGCCGACGAGAGCGGCGACCGGCCCATCGAGGGCGCGCCGGGCGAGGCGCCCGACGAGCCGCACCGCCCCGACGAGCCGACCGCGTAGCCGGCTGCCCGCGCCCGTCGTCGAACGGGCTGTGGATGCGCGGCGCGGGCTCGCGCACCCGCGCGCATCATGTGCGCCATGACGCTGAGACTCGACCCCCGCCGCCCGATCGTCTGGCGCACGCCGCACAGCCTACAGATCGGGGTCGACCCTGTGCTCGCGCAGCTCGACGACGTGAGCGACGGTGACGCCCGGCTCATCGACGCCCTCGCCGTGGGGGTGACGCGCGCGGGCCTCGCGATGCTCGCCGAGCACGCCAGGGTGCCCGACGACCGGGTCGAGCGGCTGCTCGCGGCCGTCGCCCCCGCGCTCGCACAGGAGGGCGCGGCGGCAGCGCCCGCGGCCCTCGCCGTGGTGGGCCGGGGGCTCGGCACCCAGCGCGTGGCGGGCGTGCTGCTCGAGGCCGGGCATCCGGTCACCCTGATCCCGCCCGGCGGCACGGCTCCGACCCGCGGCCGTCGCCCCGCCCTCGCGGTACTCGTGAGCACGCACGTCGTCGACCCGTTCGAGCACCAGCGCTGGTTGCGCGCCGATGTGCCACACCTACCCGTCGTCTTCGGTGAGGCGGCGGCCACGATCGGGCCCCTCGTCGTGCCGGGCGCGACGGCGTGCCTCGGCTGCGTCGAGCGGCGGCGCACGCTCGACGACCCTGCCCGCACCGCCATCGCGACGCAACTGTGGGGCGCGACGGCCGCGGCGGAGTCGGCCGCCCTCGCGACGGAGGCCGCGGTCGAAGCGCTGCGCATGCTGCGCGCGGGCATCCCGAATCCGCTCGAGAACCCGGTGGCGACACCGACACCGACACCGACACCGACACCGACACCGAGCGTGCGCCTCGACGCCGACTCGGGCACGCGCACCCTGACCGAGTGGACGCCGGTCGAGGAGTGCGGCTGCCGGGGCCTCAGCCTCCCGTCGGGGCCCGCACCTCGTCGAGGAATCGGCTCGCCGAGCGCTCGGCCCGCGCCGTGGTCGCCCGCTGCGCCCACGACAGCTCGAGCACCGTTCGCGCACGCGTGAGACCGACGTAGAACAGCCGGCGCTCCTCGTCGATCGCCTCGAGGCCCTGCGCGAAGGTGATCGGCACGAGCCCCTCGCTGAGACCCGCGATGTAGACGCACTCCCACTCGAGGCCCTTCGCGGCGTGCAGCGTCGAGAGCGTCACGGCCGAGCGCGTCGGCGCGTGCTGCTGCTGCTGGCGCCGCTGCAGTTCGCGCACGAGGTCGGCCAGGGTCGTGCCCGCAGGCGACTCCTCCGCGAGGCCGAGCAGGGCGTTCATGCTCTCCCACTTCGCCCGCTCGGCGCCGCCACCCTCGGGCGGGTCCTGCCGCCAGCCGAGCCCCCGCAGCACGTCGCTCACGCTCTTGAAGAGCGGCTCGTCGGTGATCGAGATCGACGCGCCGCGCAGCAGCATGATCGCCTGCTTCACCTCGACCTGGTCGAAGAAGCGGCTGTCGGCGCGCGACTGCACGGGCACGCCGAAGCGGCTGAGCGCCGACTCGAGCGCGATGGACTGCGTGTTGATGCGGTAGAGCACGGCGATCGATTCGGGCGGCGTGCCATCGGCGATGCGGCGCGCGATCGACTGGGCGATGGATGCTGCTTCGGCGGCGTCGTCGACATGCTTCGTGACCGAGGGGGTCGCCCCCCGGTCGCTCCCCTCGCTCGCGGCGTGCAGCGTGAGTGCCCCCGGCTGGCCGCGCATGAGCCGGTTGGCGAGCGTGACGATCGCGGTGGTCGAGCGGTAATTGTCCTCGAGCCGCACGACCCTCGCCTCGGGGTACTCGCTGCCGAAGCGCACGAGGTAGTCGCTCGTCGCGCCCGCGAACGAGTAGATGGTCTGCGAGGCGTCGCCGACGACGCACAGCTCGCGCCGCCCGCCGAGCCACAGCGTAAGCAGGTCGTGCTGCAGGGGCGAGACGTCTTGGTACTCATCGACGACGAAGAAGCGGTACTGCGCGCGCACCTGGTCGGCCACGCGCGGCTCGTTCTCGATCATGCCCGCGGTCGCGAGCAGTACGTCTTCGAAGTCGATCTGCTTGCGCTCGTCTTTGATGCGCTCGTAGGCCTGTTGCAGCGCCACCATCGCGTCGACGCTCAGGCGCGAGGGCAGCGTGCGGCTGTGCGCCGCCCGCGCGTACTGCTCGATCGAGAGCCGGCTGACCTTGCGCCACTCAATCTCGGCAGCGGCATCCCGCAGCCCGGCTGTGTCGAGACCGAGCTTGAGGGCGCTCGCGGCCTGCCCGAGCAGTGGGCCTTTGCCCTCGAGCACGCGCGGCGGCGTACCGCCGACGACGGTGGGCCAGAAGTAGTGCAGCTGCCGCAGCGCGGCGGAGTGGAAGGTGCGCGCCGCGACCCCCTCGGCGCCGAGCGCCCGCAGCCGGCCGAGCAGCTCGCCCGCCGCGCGCGTCGTGAATGTGAGCGCCATGACGCGCTGCGGGTCGTAAGCGCCCGTCGCCACCCCGTAGGCGATGCGGTGCGTGATGGCCCGAGTCTTGCCGGTGCCGGCGCCCGCGAGCACGCATACGGGCCCCAGCAGCGCCTCGGCCACCTGCCGCTGGTTGTCGTCGAGGGCGGCGAGGAGGCGGTCGGCGCTGACGGCCGACTCGGTGGTCACGGGGCGTCCAGCGGCGAGCCGAACCAGTCTTCGATGATGGCGCGGGCGATCGAGGTGCGGCCGGGCAGCAGGATCTCGCCGAGGCTCGCGGCGAGCTCGTCGCGGCTGAACCAGCGCAGGTCGAGGATCTCGGTGCCGTCGGGGCGCAGGTCGTTCGCGTGCGCGGGGTCGAGCCGGGCGCGGAAGCCGAGCATGAGCGAGGCCGGGAAGGGCCACGGCTGAGAGCCCACGTAGTGCGGGTCGATAACGCGCAGCCCCGCCTCCTCGAACACCTCGCGAACGACAGCCGCCTCGAGCGACTCGCCGGGCTCGACGAAGCCCGCGAGCAGCGAGAAGCGGTTCGACTCCCACAGCGCATTGCTGCCGAGCACGAGCCGGTCGTCGGCGTCGGTGATGCCGACGATGATCGCGGCGTCGGTGCGCGGGAAGAGCTCGGCGCCCGTCTCGGTATCGACCCGCACCCAGCCCGCCTGCGCCGAGACCGTGGGATTGCCCGTGCGTGGCGAGAAGAGGTGCGTCGCGTGCCAGTTGGCCATGCCGAGCGCCTCGATGGCGAGACCAGCATCGCGGTCGCCGAGCCGGTGCCCGAGCGTGCGCGGCGAGCCCCACCGCGCGACGTCAGGCTCGAGGGCCGGGCCGCCCTCGTCATCGAGCACGACGGCGGTGATGGCGGTGCCCGCGGGCACGCCGCCCTCGGCCTCGAGCGTGCGGCCGAGGTAGACGAGCAGGGCGTCGGCGGGGGTGGCGGCCCACGGCAGCAGCGCGAGGGCGGGGGCGGGGGCCGCATTCGGGGCGGCGCGATCAGCCAGCAGCACCTCGCCGCGCCACAGCGCGATGTTGCGCGCCTCGGGGTCGGCCGCGAGCTCGTCGAAGAGGTGGGGCCGCTCTCGGGCGGCGTGGTCGCGATCGATGCGGTAGCGCGAGAGCGGCAAGCTCTGGGTGAGCGAGCGGAGCATCGACGACCTCTCTGCGGTGGTAGACAGCGCGGTGGCGGACAGCGGGGCGATGGGGGCGTGCAGGGCGTCGCGCGACCGCGGTGACCGGGTGAAGACAGCGCCCCGGCGCGTGGCGCGGCCCCCCGGCGGGCCGGTGCGACCTACCCTGTCGGTATGTCCCGACGATCGCCTCTCACTCTAGCCGCGCTCGCCACCTCGGCCGTCGCCGGTCTCGACGTGACGCAGGCGGCCGCGATCGGCGGCATGGGCGGCGAGGTCGACTCGGCATTGCTGAGCACGCGCGACGGCCGCACGCTGGTCATTCGTGTGCCGCGCACGGCCGCCGCTGAGAGCGAGCAGTCGGCCGATCTCGTCGCGGTGCGCGCCTTGAGCGACGGCGTGCGGGCGCGGCTGCCGTTTGGGGTGCCGCGCATGCTCGGGCAAGCTCCCGTCGACGGCACGCGCGCGATCGTCTCGGAGTTCGTCGACGGCGCACCCCTCTCGCTCGCGGGCATCACCCCCGGCATCGCCGCCTCGATCGGGCAGGCCGTCGCCGCCATCCACGCCCTGCCGACCAGCGTCGTCGCCGACGTGGGCCTGCCGCAGCTGCGCGCGATCGACGTCATGCGCGAGGCCATAACGACCTTCGACCGCGCGGCCGCCACGGGCCTCGTGCCCGCCGCGCTGCTGCGCCGCTGGGAAGGCGCGGCGGAGGACTCCGCGCTCTGGCAGTTCACCCCCACGGTCATCAACGGCTCGCTGAGCGCCTCGAGCTTTCTCGTCGTCGGCGACTCGGTCACGGGCCTGCTCGGCTGGGCGCGCCTGCAGGTGGGCGACCCCGCACGCGACCTGTTCTGGATGCTCGGCTCGAGCGACCCGAACGTGCCCGAGACGGCCTTCGACGCGTACCACCAGGCGCGCGGCATCCACGATCGGCAGGTCGGGCGTCGGGCGGTTTTCGCGGCCGAGCTGGAACTCGCGCGCTGGCTGCTGCACGGCACCGAGAAGCGCTCGACCGAGATCGTCGACGACGCCGTGGGCATGCTCCACGCGCTGCTCGACCGCGTGAGCGGCGACCTCACCAACCCGCTCTCGAGCGAGCCTGCCCACCCGGCAGGCCTCGACGAGGTCGACGAGCTGCTCGAGCGCGGAACCCCGCGCTCGCCCGGTTCGGCCTACTAGCGGCGGGCAGCCTCGACAAGCGCGGTGAAGAGCCGCAAGTCGTCGGGGGTCTCCTCCGGGTGCCACTGCACGGCGACCCCGAAGGTCAGCGCGTCGATGTCGACCGCCTGGGTGATGCCGTCGTCACCGCGGGCGCTCACGGTCAACCCCGGCGCGAGGTGGTTGATGGCCTGGTGGTGGTAGCTCTTGACGGTGAGGCTCGCGCCGAGCATCCCGCCGATGCGCGTGCCCGGCTCGGTGAGCACGGGGTTGTCGGCGAAGGTCGCGTTGCCGACGCTGTAGCGGGTGCTGCCGATCACGTCGGGCAGGTGCTGCACGAGCGTGCCGCCGAGGGCGACGTTGAGCACCTGCAGGCCGCGGCAGATGCCGAGCACGGGCAGGTCGCGGGTGATCGCGGCGTGCACGAGCGCGATCTCCCAGGCGTCGCGGTCGGGGCGCGGGGCGTCGTTCTCGGGATGCGCGCGCTCGCCGTACAGCGCCGCGTCGACATCCTTCCCGCCCGTGAGGATGAGCCCGTCGATACCGTCGAGCACGCGCTCGATCGCCTCGGCGTGCGGGGGCTGCGGGGGCAGGCCGACGACGGCTCCCCCGGCGGCGATAACGCAGTCGGTGTAGACGCGCGGCAGCACGGCGGCCGGGCGATCCCACAGGCCCATGACCGTCTGCTCCAGGTAGGTGGTGAGGCCGATCAAGGCGGTCACGCGAGGTCGCCCTCCGGCGGGCCGGCGAGGCGGCGGGCGATGATGCCGCGCGCGCGACGCAGGGCGCGCACAAGCTCGGGCTGGCGCATGCCGAGGTCTTGGCTCACGTCGCTGTAGGTGCGGCGCTGAACGAGCACGCCGGTCGCTGTGGCCTGCAGGTCGTGCGGCAGGCGGGCGATCGCGGCCTCGAGCTCGGCGGGGTCGAGGGCGGCGACGATCTGCTCGAGGCGGGCATCCTCAGGATCGACCACGTCGAGGTCGAAGTCGTCGTCACGCATGGTTGTCTCCGTCTTCGATGGGGTGAGGCTCGGGAGCGGCCGGATCGGCGACCGCCCCCGAGCGTCAGCGAATCAGCTCGCGAAGTCTCTCACCAGCTGCTCGTTCTCCTTCTTGTTGATGAGCGCCACCACGTACCCGATGAGCAGCGACAGGAACGGCAGCAGCACGAGGAACCAGCCGAGCGGGTTGAGCAACCAGGCGCTCTCGGGCAGCGAGGGGTCGACGCCGTCGGGCACGGTGCCCGCCAGCAGGTTGAAGCGCGACATGAGCAGGTAGAGGCCCACGCCGAGCAGCACGATGGAGAGCGTCGGGGCGATCTTGGTCGACCAGACGTTGCCGCCGTCGTTCTTCATGAAGTACCGGATGACCGCGATGCTCACGAGGATCTCGACGAGCACGATCGCGATCACGGTGATCGAGCTCATCCAAGAGAACAGGTTGAGGAACGGGTCGAGACCGGTGACCGCGAAGACGATCATGACGACCGCGGCGATCGCCGAGGTGATGATGACGCCGTTGACCGGCGCGCCGGCGTTGTTGACCTTGGCGACCGCGGCCGGCAGCACGCCGCCGCGCCCGAGCGCGAAGAAGTAGCGCGAGGCCGCGTTCTGGAACGCGAGCAGACCGGCGAACAGGCTCGTCAGCACGAGGATGCCCATCGCGACCGTCAGCCACGATCCGACGTACTGCTCGGTGAGGCCGAAGAGCACGCCCGCCGGGTCGGCCAGGCCGCCCGAGAGCTCGATGACCTTGTCGGCCACCTGCGAGGCGCCCATACCGGTCACCATGGCGAACGAGACGAGGGCGAAGAGGATGCTGATCACGCAGATCGAGACGTACGTGGCGATCGGCACCGTGCGCTTGGGGTCTTTCGCCTCCTCGCCGTAGATGGCCGTGGCCTCGAAGCCGATGAAGCTCGCGAAGGCGAAGGCGAGCGCGATGCCCGCCGTTCCCGCGAAGCCGCCCGCGAAGATCTCGGCGGGGTTGAACGAGGCGGCGAGGTTCCAGGCCTCAGGCCCGCCGTTGGCGAGGATCGCGACGGCGGCGATGACGAGCACGGTGACCTCGAGCACGAGCATGACACCGAGCACCTTCGCGCCCACGTCGACGCTGAGCAGCGAGAGGCCCGAGACGATGACCCATACCGCCAGCGACCAGACATACCACGGCAGGTCGAGGCCGAGGCCCGCGCCGAAGCCCGACATGACGACGCCGAAGAAGCCGTAGATGGCGAGCTGGATGGTGACGTAGGCGACGAGCGCGGCGAACGCGGCGGCAACGCCGGCGTTGACGCCGAGGCCCTTGCCGACGTAGGCGAAGAACGCGCCCGAGTTCGTCATGCTGCGGCTCATGGTGGCGTAGCCGACCGAGAAGATCAGCAGCGTGATGCCGACGGCGAGGTAGGCGCCGGGCACGGCCGCGCCGTTGCCGAGCAGCATGGCGACGGGCACCGCGCCCGTGATGCCGATGAGCGGAGCCGAGGCGGCGACGACGAAGAAGACGATGCCGAGAATGCCGAGCCGACCCGACTTCAGGGTCGATTGGGGGGTGTCAGTCATGGATCCGGAACTCCTCATTGAGTTGGGGTGGATCGTTCGTGTCGAAACGACCTGGCGCCATAGTGGTGCACGCGGTCCCCTGCGTCAAGCAGAACCGCCCGTCTGCCCGTGCGACTCGTGCCCCGGCCGGGGCGTCGGGCGAGCATCCGGAATTGCCTATCGTTAGTTCACAAATGATTCGGTAGCCTGACCCTCATGGCCTCGCTCAATGGATTCCTCGCCCCGAAGACCCCGAGCGGCGCGAGCGCGCTCGTGCCCGACATGCCCTGGTACTACTCGGGCACGCTGCTCACCGCCGAGTACCGCACCGAGCCCGCCAACGTCGCGGCCCTGCTGCCCGAGGGCCTCGAACTCGCCGACGACGACCCCGGAGCCGTGGCGCTCATCTGGGCCGACTGGCAGTCGTGCTCGACGGGCGGCGCCGAGCTGCTCGACCCGATGCGCTCGCAGTACCTCGAGACTTTCGCGGTCGTGCGCGTCAAGCACGAGGGCGTCACCTACACGCGCTGCGTCGCCATCTGGGTGACGAAAGACTTCGCGATCGGCCGCGGCTGGTTTCAGGGGTACCCCAAGAAGCTCGGGTCGATGGCCGTGACGCGGGTCTTCACCGTGGGCAAGGCGTCGCCGCGACTCGCGCCCGGAGCTCGCCTCGGCGCCTCGCTCGCGGCCTACGACCACCGCCTCGCCTCGCTCGTCGTGACGCTGCGGGAGCCGTCGGAGTCGAACGGCTTCGTCAACGGCCACCCCATGCTGCATTCGCGGTGGATGCCCTCCATCACCCCCGGCGCCGGCAACAGCCTCGACCAGCTCATCACCATGAGCACGACCGACGCCGAGATCGGCGAGACGTGGGTCGGCGATTTCGAGCTCGAGCTGCACGACTCGCCGTGGGACGAGCTGGCGTCGATCCTGCCCGTGCACGAGAAGATCGCGGCGTACTACCGCGAGGTCGGCGTGACGTTCAACGGCGGTCGACTGGTCGAAGACCGGTCGAACCCGACCGTCTAGACCTTGAGGGGGGCGCGAGCGGCTCGACTGCCCGCGCCGGCCAGCATGAGGCCGCCCCCGAGGAGCAGGGCCGCCGCGAACATCAAGGCCCCCGTGTCGGCGCCCGTCACGGCGAGCTCGGGCGCGGGCGCGGCCGCCACCGTGATGCTTAGCTCGGTCGTGCTCGCGCCGCCCGCCGAGGTGGCGGAGACCGTGAACAGGTAGGTGCCGGGCGCGGTGGGCGTGCCGGCGATCTCGCCCGTGTCGGGGTCGAGCGCGAGCCCGGGCGGCAGATTGCCCGATTCGATCGCGAAGGTGGCGTCGCCCGATGCCGCGACGACGAACGAGAACGGGGCTCCGGCCACGGCGCTCGGCGGCGCCGAGTCGTCGATGACCGGGGTCAGCGAGATGACCGAGACGAAGGGCGGCTCGGGGGGCGGCCCGAACGGCATCGAGAAAGTGCCGCTGTGCGCAGCATAGACGGATGCGCCGTCGGGCGACACCGCGAGCGTCACGGCGCCCCGGGTCGTCGTGATCGACGGCAGCGTCGTGCTGGTCGCGACGTCGATGACGGAGATGAACGTGGCGTTGAGGTTCGCCACGTAGGCGCGCGCGCCATCCGCGCTGAACCGCACCGCGAAGGGCTGCGCGCCGACAGGGATCGCGGTGCTGAGCGTGCGCGTCGTCAGGTCGATGACCGAGATCGTGCTCGCCGAGTAGTTGGTGACGTAGGCCGTCGTGCCGTCAGGCGAGATGCTCACACGACCCGCATCCGGAACCCCGGTGACGGTCGCGACTACGGCGCGCGTCGCGACATCGATGACCGAGACGCTGTTGCCGACGTAGTTCGCCGTGACGAGCGTCGAGCCGTCGGGGGTCATGGCGATGCCGGTCGGGTACGACCCGACGCCGGTGATGGTCGCGACGTTCGTAAGGGCGTCGAGGTCGATCACGCTCACCGACGGCGGCGACGAGACCTGGTTGGGCACATAGGCGAACTGCGAGTCGGGCGAGATGACGACGTCGAAGGCGCCAGCGCCGGCGGCGACGGTGCCGATCACCGTGTTCGTCGCGAGGCTGACCACCGAGACGGTGTTCGAACCGGCATTGGCCGTCACGAGCAGGGTGCCGTCGGGGCTGAGGGCGACGCCCTGGGGCGAGCTGCCGACCGGGATCGTGGTCTCGATGGTGCCCGTCGCCGTGTCGATGACGGCGACGCCCGGCGAGGTCGTCACGTAGGCGGTCGCGCTATCGGCGCTGACGACCGCGGTGAGCGGGTTCGCGCCGCTCGGGAGCGTGATCGTCGAGACGACTGAGTCGGCCATCGCCGATGAGGCGCCCAGCACGAGGGTGGCGCCGAGGATCGTGGTCATGGCGATGCCGCCGGTCAGAACCCGCACGCGTGACGTCACCGTGACTCCCCCTCGATCGACTGATGTGAATCCGAGTCAATCAGAGCGCGCGGATGCGCGAGCCCCCCTCTTTGGGGACGCTGTCTCGATTCAGAGATCGAGGAAGTATTCCCGCACCTCCCACGCGGTCACGTCGCGCGTCGTCGGGTCGGGCACGTCGGCGGTGTAGCGCTCGATCTCGTCGCGCTTCATGACCTCGAAGACGTTCACCAGGTCGCCACCGAGCAGCTCGATGAGCGGCGCATCGGCGCGCAGAGCATCCAGAGCATCGCCCAGGGTCATCGGGAGCACGGCCTGCGACTCGTCCTCGTAGCTGTAGCCGACGGCGGCCGGCGGGGCGGCGAGCTCGCGGCGGATGCCGTCGAGGCCGGCCGCGAGCAGGGCCGCGGTCATGAGGTAGGCGTTGGCGGCACCGTCGCCCAGGCGCATCTCGAGGCGGGTTCCGCCGCCGCGCTCCGGCGGCACGCGCAACATCGCGCTGCGGTTGTCGTAGCCCCAGTTGGCGCGGTACGGCGCGAGGGTGTCGGGACCGAGGCGCTTGAAGGCGTTGATCGTGGGGTTGCAGAAGGCCGTGAGCGCCGCCGCGTGCTCGACGATGCCCGCGATCATGTGCTGCGCGAGCGGGCTGAGACCGTCGCCCTCGTGCATGAGGTTCTCGCCCTGGGCGTCGACGAGCGACATGTGCAGGTGGAATCCGCTGCCGCCCTCGTCGCTCCATGGCTTGCCCGCGAACGTCGCCGCCTGGCCGACGCGCGCGATGACATCTTTCACGCCCGCCTTGAGCATGAACGCGCGGTCGCAGGCGTCGAGCGCCTCACCGTGCCAGATGTTGATCTCGTACTGGCTGGGGCTGAACTCGTGGTTACCGGCGAAGACGCCGATGCGCAACTGGTCGAGCATGCGCAGCAGGTGCAAGAAGGTGCCCTTGGGGTCGACCGTCGCGCCGCTCGTGTACACGCGGCCGGGCTGGGTGAGCGCGCGCGTGAAGCCGCCCTCGGGGTTGCGGTCGGCGATGTAGAACTCGAGCTCGGGGCCGACGAGCGGGGTGAGACCGAGCTTCGCGTACTCGCCCACGATGCGCTCGAGCAGCACGCGCGGTGAGAGCGGGCTCGGCTGGCCATCCGGATTATTGGCGCCGGCGACGACGTAGGCGACGCCCGGCTCCCACGGCAGGGCGCGCCAGCTGCCGGGAACGATCTGGCTGATGAAGTCTTCGAGCCCGTTGCTGAGCACGTCGGCGCCGTCGAGCACGCCGCCCTGGGTCGTCGTCACCCACACGCCCTGGCAGAACGTCGGGCCGCCGTGGCTGATCTTGTCGAGCTCGCTCACGAGCAGGTCTTTCGACCGCACGGTTCCGATGATGTCGGCGTAGATGACGCGCAGCACGTCGATCTTGGCCGAGAGCAGCTCGCTCTGCAGGGCGGACAGGCTGTGGCTCATGTGCGACTCCTTCGTGGCACTCGTGGGGCTCGGACGAAAATCGTTCGGACTCAAACGAGATAGTAGACTACCCACCGACTCGATGGGGAGGTCCGATGCGCATTCTGTTCATCCAGCACGATCACGTGAGCCCGTTAGGCCCGGTCGGCGAGCGCTTCGCCCATCACGGCTTCACGATCGACACGCATCTCGTCGTGCCCGAGTCTGACTTCTCGGCGCCGAACATCAAGACCTCCTTCCCTGCGTTCGCCGACTACGACGTGCTCGTGCCGCTCGGCGCCCCCTGGGGCGCGTGGGACGACGTGTGCATCGGCAACTGGCTCCTCCCTGAAATCGCATGGCTGCGCGACGCCGTCGATTCCGGGATGCCCGTGCTGGGCATCTGCTTCGGTGGCCAGCTGCTCGCCCGCGCCCTCGGCGGCTCGGTGGCGCCCGCCCCCCGCGGCGAGATCGGCTGGACCTCGGTGTGGAGCGACGACCCGCGTCTCGTCGGCGAGGGGCCCTGGTTCCAGTTCCACTACGACCGCTGGGTCGTGCCGCCCGGCGCCATCGAGATCGCGCGCACGCCCGCGGCCTCGCAGGCCTTCGTCGTGGGCCGGTCGCTCGCCGTGCAGTTTCACCCCGAGCTCGACGCCGTGGGGCTGCAGGGGTGGCTCGACTGGGGCGGAGCATCCAAGGTTCGTGACGAAGGCCTCGACCCTGACGTGATGATGGCGCAGACGATCGCGACGGCCGAGGCGGCTCGTGCGCGCACGTGGGCGCTCGTCGACGCGTTCCTCGCCACGGTGGCGGGTCTGCTCCCCCACTAG
>CAYPND010000029.1:0-32260 GCA_964412175.1 uncultured Microbacteriaceae bacterium
CGCCCGTCACCGCACTTGCGGCGGCATGAACAACGTCACTGGGAACTACAGCTAGCGCCTGAAACAACACCGAGACTGGTGACTTGAGCTGATCCTCCGGCCAGACCTTGGGCGAACCCGCAAGACCGAGCTTTGCGTGCACATCGTCCGCAAAGACCACCAAGGCTCGATGTACGGCATCTACCTTGCTCGCGACACTCATACGCACTCCTAGCCTCGCGTTGATGCTACCCATCAGATACGACCATCGTTCAAGTAGCAGCGCGCAACTCGACTTGAGGACTCATTGGATCTGCCATGAGCCTCGAAGAGCCCCCAGAGAGCCGAGGAAACCCTCGGCAGTGCGGGATGCTCAGTCGCCCGAAGGGGACAGTGAGAGTGATCACTTGTCTTGAACCCACTGCATCTCCCAAGGGCGCGCCTCGCGGGCAGTTCCTGACGACAGTTCTCCTCCCTAGCGCGTTTACAAGCTCAGGCCAACGAGCACGGGCTCGGGGTGCAGCACGACCCCGAACTCGGCCATCACGCGGGTCTGGATGTAGCGCGCGAGCTCGGCGACCTCTGCCGCCGTCGCGCGCCCGCTCGCATTCGTGAGCGCGAGCGTGTGCTTCGTCGAGACGGATGCGCCCGACCCGGGCAGCGCGAAGCCGCGGGCGATGCCGGCGTGCTCGATGAGCCACGCGGCGCTGAGTTTCACGGTGCCCTCGACGGGGGCGGGGGGCGCCGCGGGCTCGTGACCGAGCAGCACGGCGAGCGCCGGAGGTTCGGGCTGTTGCGGCCAGCGCGGCGCATCGGGAGGCAGGCCGAGGGCGAACGCCTCGCTCACGATCGGATTGGTGAAGAACGAGCCGGTGCTCACCGACTGCCGGTCGGCGTCGTCGAGCACCATGCCCTTGCTCGCGCGCAGCGCGAGCACTGCGGCGCGCACGCCGTCGAGCGGCGCACGCTGCCCGACGTCGATGCCGAGCGAATCGGCGAGCTGGGCATAGGCGACCGGGCGACCGAGGGCTCCGTCGACGCGCTCGAGGGCCAAGTCGACGCTCAGCACGACGGCCCGCCAGCCCTGCTTGATCGCGCTGGTGCGATAGCCGAGCGCGAGCAGCGGGGCGGGCACGCTGCGGCGCTCACCGCTGTCGACATCGAGCACCTCGACGCTCACGATGCTCTCGGCCACCTCCTGCCCGTAGGCGCCGATGTTCTGGATCGGCGCGGCACCCGTCGATCCGGGGATGCCGCTGAGCGCTTCGATGCCGCTCCACCCGTTCTCGACGGTGTGCGCCACAAGCGCGTCCCACGGCTCGCCGGCCTGCACCCGCAGGCGCACGGGGCGCGCCGAGCCCTGAGCATCGGACAGCCGTTCGACGCCGCGGGTCGCGACGCGCACGACGACGCCCTCGACGCCCTCGTCGCCGACGAGCACGTTCGAGCCGCCGCCGAGCACGAGCCACGGCTCACCCGAGCCCTCGGCATCGAGCACGGCGTCGGCGAGCTCGTCGATCGTCGTCACCTCGATGAGGCGCTCGGCGGGTCCGCCGACACGGAGCGTCGTGAGCTCGGCGAGCCGAACGGTCATCAGGAGAACGGGGTGACGCGCACCTGGGCCTTGCCGAGCACCATCTGCTCGCCCACGGTCGCGGTGAGATCGATGCGGGCGCCCGTCTCGTCGACCGCTGCGACGGTCGCCGCGACCGTCACGACCGCGCCGAGCTGCGGGTCGACGACGACGGGCCGGGTGAAGCGCACCTGGTAGTCGCTGACCCAGCCACGGGCATCCAGCCAGTCGATCACCGGCTGCACGGCGAAGCCCATCGTCAGCATGCCGTGGGCGAGCACGCCCGGCAGCCCGACGGCGGCGGCCACGTCGTCGCGGTAGTGGATGGGGTTGAAGTCGCCGCTCGCCCCGGCGTAGCGCACGAGGGTGTCGCGCGTCAGCGGGAACGAGCGCTCGGCCACGACCTGGCCGACCTCGAGACCGTCGAGAAGGCTCATGAGTCGTCCCCCCTCACGACGAGCGTCGAGATGCTCGTGACGACGTGCTCCCCGTCGGCGTCGACCATCGCAGTCTCGCTCGTGATCATGCTGTTGCCGCCGAGGGTCTTGATGCTCGTGACGCGGAGCGTCGCGGTGAGCTCGTCGCCCGCGACGACGGGGCGCGAGTAGGTGAAGCGCTGGTCGCCGTGCACGACGCGGCTGAAGTCGATGCCCGCATCGGGCTCAGCGAGCAGCTGCTGCAGGGTGGCCTCGGTGATCACGATCGGAAAGGTCGGGGGCGCCACGACATCGGCGAAGCCGGCCGCGCGGGCCGCCACCGGGTCGTGGTGCAGGGGCGCGGTGGCGAGCACGGCGCGCGCGAACTCGCGCACCTTCTCGCGGCCCACCAGATACGGCGCGGTCGGCGGGAACACGCGCTCGGTCAGCTCAGGATTCACGGGCACGCGCCCAGTCTAGGCGGGGCGGGATGCGGCGGTGCGGGCTAGAAGAGCGTCGCGCCGAGCAGGCGGTCGAGCATCGACCGGCCGAGCGCGCGCTCGGCCGCGTGCCCGCGCGCCTCGCCGCGCACGAGCAGCTCGAGACCGCGCGTCGCCGCGACAGCACGCAGCACGAGCTCGTCGCGCTCAGTCGGCGTGCGGCCGTAGCCGTGCAGGAACGCCGCACGCAACCACGGCTCGTCGCGCCACGGCCCGTACTCGAGCCACAGCAGGTCGACGATGCGCGGCTCGAACTCGAGCCCCGCGAAGTCGATGAACCGCACGTGCCCGCCCGGGTCGATGATCCAGTGCCGGGGCGTGAGCCGACGGTGCGCGGGCACGTGATCGAACTCGCCCAGGTCGAGCGCGGCGGCCACGTGCTGGCGCGCGAGGTGGCGCTCGGCCGCGAGCCGCTCGGCCCGCTCATCGCGCCCGTCGAGCCCGTCACCCCACAGCGCGTCGGCCGCGCGGCTCCACCGCTCGAACTCGGCCGCGATGATCGGCCCGAAGCGGTCGTGCTTGCGCGGCGGCTCCGCGTCGTGCAACCGGCGCACCAGGTCGCCAGCCCGCATGTGGATATCGGGGTCGCGCTCGTGCGGTGTGCCCGCGGCCGGTTCTCCGAGCAGGCGCGAGAGCGTCAGCAGCCGCAGGCCGGGGTCGCTCAGCACGATACGCGGCGCGTCGCCGCCGAGCGCCACGGCGTACTGCTGCAGGGCCTCGCTCTCGCGGCGGTGGGGTGCAGCATCCCGATGCCATTTGACGACCGCCTGCTCGCCGCCGCGCGTCACGACGTGCAGCACGCGCGAGAGCCGGTGGCCGCCCCAATGCTCGGCGACGACGTCGACGGGCCCGAGCGTGCGGTGCACGCGGTCGAGCACCTCGGCATCGCTCGCGATGCGGGCGCGGGCGTCGGAGGAGCGGGCATCGACGGTGATGCTCACGGCGTCCTCCTCCGGCCGGGGCGGTTATGCGAAACCCCGGTCCGCCGTCATCGGCGTTCCGGGGTCTCGGTGGTTCGTGGTGTCAGCGGGCTACTACTGGCAGCTCTCGCACTGCAGCATGTCCATCGGGTCGACGGGCACGGCGTAGCCGCCGATGGTCTCGTTGTCGTTGTCCATGATGGACCTCCTTCTGCTGAAATTCTCCGCCCCCGGCGGCTAGGGGTCTCACTATATAACGGGAATCACACGCGTGTCATTCCCCTACATGTTGTGTTTTCGGCGTGTCGCGGTCTTTTTTCCCGGGATGCTCGCGCACCACCCCCGGCGTGCCCGCAGGCGCGGGCCGTACCCTGGAGGTCTCCCCCTCACGAGCTCGCGAAGGTCGTCATGCGCTTCTGGCCCGCCACAGCATCTGCGATCGCGGTGCGGCCGCGGCCGCAGGCGCCGCGCGACCTCGCGCACCAGATCGAGGAGGGCTACCTCGTCGCCCTCTCCGCGCTGCGCCTGTCGGTCAAGAACGGCGTCATCCTGCGCATCCTGCGCGACGGCGCGGCCTGGAACGCGCAGGAGTCGGCCGAGCTCGCACGGCAGGCGATCGACACGCTCGCGGCCGAGCTGCGCTCGACGGCCGCCCGACTCTCAGACGACAGCGTGCGCGCGGCGCCGACGCCGAAAGAGTCGCGCGGCGCCCGCTCGAAGCGCGACCTCGCCCGCGTGCGCCGCAAGCGCGACGAGGCCGAGCGGCTCGGGGCCCGCAGCCGCACCCTGCGGGGCGTCGTCGAGAAGCTCGAGGCGGCACGCGACGACGAGGCGGTCGTGCTCGACCTCGCCCTGCGAGCGCGCGACGACACGATCGGCGAGCTCATGCAGGCACGGCTCATCCCCCGGGCCGAGCCGGTGCTGCTCTCGGAGGAGGAGCAGCGCGAGGCCATCGCAGGCGTGAAGGCCGACCTGCAGCGCCTCATCGACGAGCGCACGGGGTACTGAGGTCTGGCGACCGTCCTTGAAACGGTAGCGAGGGCGGGACTCGAACCCGCGACACCACGATTATGAGCCGTGTGCTCTAACCACCTGAGCTACCCCGCCGGGCAGGAACTCCGAGCGACCGCGAGGCCGCATCAGACGAACCGGAGCCCCGAGTCAGGATTGAACTGACGACCCCTTCCTTACCATGGAAGTGCTCTACCACTGAGCTATCGGGGCGCTGCCGACGCCGCGAACGGCGATTGGCACCAAAGAAGATTAGCACTTGAGAACCGGCGGATCGCACGCCCTCGGGGCGCGGAACCGCGCGGAATCCGGCATGGAACCGATTCCACTTTCGCGCGGGGGGTGTCGTAGGGTGGCGGAATGCCGAAAGAGACCGCTGCCTCGACGAACCCCACCGCCGTCGACCACCGACGCTCCGCCGCGCCGGGCGAGGAGTGGTGGCGCTCTGCCGTTATCTACCAGATCTACCCCCGCTCGTTCGCCGATGCGAGCGGCAACGGCATCGGCGACCTCGCTGGCATCACCGAGCGCCTGCCCGCCTTGAGCGAGCTCGGGGTCGATGCCGTGTGGCTCTCGCCCTTCTTCCGCTCCCCCCAGCGCGATGCCGGCTACGACGTCAGCGACTACTGCGACGTCGACCCGATCTTCGGCACCCTCGCCGACTTCGACGCTCTGCGCGATCGCGCGCACGATCTCGGGCTACGGGTCATCGTCGACCTCGTTCCAAACCACTGCTCGAGCGACCACCCCTGGTTTCAGGAGGCCCTCGCGGCGGGCCCCGGCTCGCCCGAGCGCGACCGCTTCATGTTCCGCGAGGGCAAGGGCGAGAACGGCGAGCTGCCCCCCAACAACTGGCAGTCGATCTTCGGTGGCAATGCGTGGACCCGTATCACCGAGGCCGACGGCACCCCCGGGCCCTGGTACCTGCACATCTTCGACACCTCGCAGCCCGACTTCAACTGGAAGAACCCCTGGGTCTGGGAGCAGTTCCGGCAGATCCTGCGATTCTGGCTCGATCGCGGCGTCGACGGCTTCCGCGTCGACGTGGCCCACGGCCTCATGAAGAAGGAAGGGCTGCCCGACATCGTGCAGGTGGCCGACGCCGGCGGTATCGCCGATGCGATCTCCGCCCCTGACGAGGTGCCCTACTGGGCGCAGCCCGAAGTGCACGAGGTCTACCGCGACTGGCACCGGGTGCTCGCCGAGTACGAGGGCGACCGCGTGTTGTGCGCCGAGGCCTGGGTCGAGCCGCTCGCGAAGGCGGCGCTCTGGGTGCGCCCCGACGAGATGCACCAGGCCTTCAATTTCAGCTACCTCGGCACGCCGTGGGAAGCCGCGCGCCTGCGCTCGGTCATCGACGAGTCAATCGACGCCTTCTCGGCGGTCGGCGCCCCGAGCACCTGGGTGCTTTCGAACCACGACGTCGTACGGCACCCAAGCCGGTACGGGCTCGACACTTACGGTGCCGCGCCGGCAAGCGGCATCGGCCCAAAGTCGGCCGACAAGCCCGACGAGGTGCTGGGCCTTCGCCGCGGTCGCGCGGCGACGACGCTCATGCTGTGCCTGCCCGGCAGCGCCTACCTCTACCAGGGCGAGGAGCTCGGGCTTCCCGAGGTCATCGAGCTCGACGACCACGTGCGAGAAGACCCGACGTTCCGCCGTACCAACGGCGAGGTCTACGGCCGAGACGGATGCCGCGTCCCGATCCCGTGGGAGGCCGCCGCCCCGGCCTTCGGCTTCAGCCCATCGGGCGAGAGCTGGCTGCCCCAGCCCGGCCGCTTCGCGCTGTTCGCCCGAGACGTGCAGCAAGGCGACCCCGCCTCGACGCTCGAGCTCTATCGCGCAGCCTTGGCCTTGCGCGCGCAGCATGAACTCGGCACGGGTTCCCTCACGTGGGTCGACGGCTACGGCGACGATGTCGTCGCTTTGCGCAACGGCTCAGTCACGGTCATCGTTAACCTCGGCACCGAACCGCTAGAACTTCCGACCGGCCACGTAGTGCTCGCGAGCGACCCGATCGACGGTAGGGCGGTTCCGACCGATACAGCCGTGTGGCTAACCGACATCTGACCCCCGCGGTGCGCTAGTGCGCGGCTGCTGGACTATCATGACCCGGTTTCGGCTGTTGCCCTGAGTGGTCACGCGCGCGAAAGCTAGCTCGCGTTCGCGGTCAGCCAAGCAAAGGGGTCGATGGGCACGTCGTCGATCCGAATCTCAAGGTGCAGGTGGGGTCCGGTAGAGAGGCCGGAGTTGCCCACCGCCCCGACAACATCGCCGACCGCGACCGTATCGCCCACTTGCAGGACCGAGCTCTCCTCGACCATGTGGGCATACAGAGAAGTCACCTTTTGACCGTTGACCACATGCTCGATTTCGACGCGGTATCCCCACCCTCCGCCGTATCCGACGTACGTCACGACACCATCGGCAATCGCGCCGATGGGGTTCCCGGCGCCCCCATCCATATCAATCCCGCGGTGATACGAGGAGCACCCACGGCACGGGGCTACGCGGTCGCCAAAAGCCGACAGGATCGTGGCCGCATAGGGGAACGGCCAGCGAACTGCTCCTGTGCCGGACGTGGTGTAGGAGTAGTTGCGGCTGCCGTACTTCAATCGCAGCATTTCGGCGTACGAGGTCACGCCCCACTCATCGCGCGACGCCGCGGTCGCCGCGAGCTCGTCTGCGACCTCGGCCTCGAGCACCTGGTCTTCGAGCGCCACCGCCTCGACCCCGGCCGCGGTCGTCGTGGCCGCGGGCAGCGACGAGAGCGCGAGAGATGCCGGGGGCGCCTCCGGATCGAACAGCGCGTTCGCGGGAACTGAGGTTCCAACGATCAGCGAGGCGACGGCGAGCATGACGACGGGCGGGAAGGCCTTCTGCGCGATGCGGCGACCGATCGGTACGCGCGAGGCAGGGCGAGCGGGCGCTGTGGCGGCCGCCATCGCGGTCGTCGCCGGTGCCGAGGCGCGGCGCACCCCGCGCGGTCCGGTGCGGCGGGGAGACGACTGGTCCCGGCTGGCGCGGCCCGGCCCAGGGGTGCCGCGCTCGGCATCGCGTCGGGCTCGGCGACTCGTTGCCACGAGTTCGGTGGACGCCGCGGGCGGTAGTGCCACGAGATCAAGGCCCGGTTGCGGGCCCGGCGCGAACACCGTCGTGGCCATAACCGAGATCTCGCTAGTGAGGGGCGCAACGGCATCGAGATTGGTGGAATTCTCGGTGGGAGGGACGATAATCGCCGGGGATTCCTCAGTGAATTCCAGCCCCAGGGAACGAAAGGGGTCTCTCTCGGTGTCGGTCGGCTCCGAATCGGAACCTCCCGTCAGCCACGGGTTCTCAGTCGTCACAGTGTCAGTCAGCCTCAGAAGTCAGTCGCATATCGTGCGGTGCGGGCCCAGTGCCCGCTCGATCGAGCCCTGCAAAACAAGACGCGACCTGGTGTCTGCGAGCACCACCAAACCCGGCGGTTTATCACGGATTGGTAAAGCGTAACCCGCCCGAGCGCCGAACGAAAGTCGGTGAGTCGAATTCGCGGCTGGCACCGAGGCTCGGGATCAGCCCGCCGAGACCCCGCTCGGTGGCGGCACGGCCCCGAGGTCGGCGAGCACAGGGACGAGCATCCGGGCCAGCTCAGGATGCGCTGCGAGCAAGAACCGGTGGTCGGCACGCGCTCCCGGGAGCCCCGTCACGGCGGCGCCAGCCTCGGCCGCGATGAGCGCGCCGGCGGCGTGATCCCAGGGGCTCAGCGTGCGCTCGAAGTAGGCGTCGATGCGACCGGCGGCGACCGCGCACAGGTCGAGCGAGGCCGTGCCCATGCGCCGGATGTCGCGGACAAGCGGCAGCAGCCGCGCGATCGCGGCACCCTGCTCGGCCCGCGTCGCGGCGAGGTAGGCGAAGCCTGTGGCGACGAGCGCCTGGTCGAGCGCGACCGCCTCGCGCACGCGGAGCTGCTGGTCGCCGAGGTGGGCTCCTCCGCCCGCCGCGGCGCTGTAGACCTCGCCCGTCGGCGGGTTCACGACGACGCCCGCGAGGGCGCGCCACGACTGCGGGTCGGCCTCGCCCTCGACGACGGCGATGCTCACGGCGTAGTGCGGGATGCCGTAGAGAAAGTTGACGGTGCCGTCGATCGGGTCGACGACCCACGTGAGGCCGCTCGTGCCGCTTCCGCCCCCCGACTCTTCGCCGAAGAAGGCGTCACCGGGGCGCAGCTCGGCGAGGCGGCCGCGGATGAGCGACTCGGCGTCGCGATCGACCTGCGTCACGACATCCACCGACGACGACTTCGCAGCCGCGACCTCGACAACGCCGCGACGCGCCTCGAGCACGAGCGCGCCCGCCTCGAGGGCGACCGATCGGGCCACCGAGAGCAGCTGTGCGGAGGTGGCGGATGAGGGGGTCATGGTGGCGAGTGAGGGATTCGAACCCCCGAATGCTGAGCAGTCTGATTTACAGTCAGATCCCTTTGGCCGCTTGGGTAACTCGCCAGGCGCGCACCCGACCGGTGTGATCACCGACCGAAGGCGCCTCCCAAGAATACAAGAGCCGCGGGGTCGTTGCGACCACGATCACCCCTCTGTCGAGGGGGCCGCCGCCGCATAGCGTTGGGAGGCCTCGGCGACCGCGTCGAGGTAGGCGCCGTCGGCGTTGTAGGCGGCGATCCCCGCGCGCCACGAGGCCTCGTCGCCGAGCGTCGGCACGGCGCGGCAGAGGTAGTTGGCGGCGGCGAGCGCGGCGTCGTCGATGTTGTGCGGGTCGGCGACGCCATCACCACTCGCATCGACGTACCAGTTCGCCCAGCTGCCCGGGATGAATTGCAGCGGCCCGACCGCGCGATCGAACTCGGCGTCGCCGTCGATCGCTCCCGCGTCGGTATCGGTGATGAGGGCGGTCGTCGCGCCGTCGAGCGCGATGCCGATGATGGGCGGGCTGACGGTTCCTTCAGCGGCAATGGATGCTCCGCCATACCTGCCGTGCCGCGACTCGATCCAGCCGATGCCGGCGAGCGTGTTCCAGCCGAGCAGGCAGTCGGGGCGCTCGGCGTTCTTCGCGATGGCGGCTCCCGCATGGGCGGCCGGGGCGACCCAGCGCAGAGCGGGAGGTTGCTCGCCGAGTGCGCCAGCATCCCCGCCACCGGTGCGAGGGCTCAGCGCGATCGCGACGAACGCGGCCACCGCGAGGCCCGCGAGGGCGAGGCCCAGAGCGAGCAGGGCGAGGATGCGGGGGCGCATGCGGCCATCTCACCAGCGCCGGCTCGGTGCCCGCTGTACCGGGTCTCGCTAGCATGGGGCCATGGCTGATTCCTCATTCGACATCGTGAGCAAGGTCGACAAGATGGAGGCGGAGAACGCCGTCAACCAGGCGAAGAAGGAAGTCGCGCAGCGCTATGACTTCAAGGGCGTCGGGGCATCGATCGAGTGGAGCGGCGAGAAGCTGCTGCTCAAGGCGAGCGCGGAGGAGCGCGTCAAGGCCGTACTCGAGGTGCTCGAGGCCAAGATGATCAAGCGCGGCATCGGCATCCGTAGCCTCGACTCCAGTGACCCGTATGCAAGCGGCAAAGAGTTCCGCATCGAGGTGGGGCTGAAGAACGGCATATCGAGTGACGACGCGAAGAAGATCGCGAAGATCATCCGCGACGAGGGGCCGAAGAGCGTCAAGGCGCAGATCCAGGGCGATGAGCTGCGCGTCACCTCGAAGAGCCGTGACGACCTGCAGGCGACCATGGCACTGCTCAAGGGCAAGGATCTCGACGTCGCGTTGCAGTTCATCAACTTCCGCTGAGGCCAACGTGCCCGGCGATGTGACGATCAGCGGTGCCGGTGCCTGGCTGGCTGTCGTCGTCGGCGGGCTGCTGCTGCTGACGATCGTCACGATCGCTCTCATGTCGCTCGTTCTCGTACCGCGCAACCGACGCCCGCAGAGCGCCCTCGCCTGGCTGCTACTCATCTACATGCTGCCGATCATCGGCTTCTTGCTGTTCCTCATGCTCGGTTCTCGGCGTCTGCCGAGACGCCGCCGCCAGCAGCAGCAGGAGATCAACCGCTACATCATCGAGACGACTGAGGGGATGGACAGGGTAAGTCAAGATGGCGGCTGGCCGCCGTGGCTCGAGCCCATCGTCGAGCTCAACCGGAACCTGGGTGCCATGCCGCTCGTCGGAGGCAACGCAGCCACGATCGTCACCGATTACACCGAGTCGATCACCGCGATGACCGAGGCGGTGCGGCACGCGGAGTGCACGGTGCACGTGGAGTTCTACATGATGTCGGTCGACGACGAGACCGAGCCGTTCTTCGTCGCGCTCTCCGACGCGGTACGGCGCGGCGTGACAGTGCGAGTGCTCTATGACCACGTCGCGTCGCTCCGAGTGCGCGGCTACCGGCGCATGCGGCGCCGGCTCGACGCGATCGGGGCCGAGCACCACCGCATGCTGCCGATTACGCTGTTCCGAGGTGAATGGCAGCGGCCCGACTTACGCAATCACCGCAAGTTCGTCATCGTCGACGGTTCCATCGGCTTCACCGGCTCGCAGAACCTCATCGAACGCGGGTACGGGCGCCGTCGCCGCCGCGACGGCTCGCGCCTGGAGTGGAAGGAGCTCATGGTGCGGCTCGAGGGCCCGATCGTCGCGGGGCTCGAAGCGCTGTTCGCGACCGACTGGTACAGCGAGACCGACGAGCTGCTGTTGCGTGGGACGCTCATTCCGCCCGAGATCGATCCCGGCCAGGGGCTGGATGCGCAGGTCGTGCCGAGCGGCCCGGCCTTCGAGGGCGAGAACAACCTGCGGCTGTTCAACTCGCTTGTGTACGCCGCGCAAGAACAGATCCAGATCTGCTCGCCGTACTTCGTGCCTGATGAGTCGATGCTCTACGCGATCACGACCGCCGCCCAGAGCGGACTCGACGTGCAGTTGTTCGTCTCGGAGGTCGGCGACCAGTCGCTCGTGTTCCACGCTCAGCGCTCCTACTACGAAGAGCTCTTGCGGGCGGGCGTGCGCATCTGGCTCTACCGCTCGCCGACGGTGCTGCATGCCAAGCACTTCACGATCGATGACCAAGTGGCGATCATCGGTTCGAGCAACATGGACATGCGGTCGTTCAGCCTCAACCTCGAGGTCTCGGTCATGGTGCGCGGGGCGTCGATCATCCGCGAGTTGCGCGCGATCGAACAGTCGTACCGCGAGAACTCGCGCGAGCTGACCCTCGAGCAATGGGTGCGGCGGCCCGCCCACCTGCGCATCTTCGACGACCTCGCGCGCGTCACCTCGATGGTGCAGTAGACGTCGACGGCGCGGGCGCGTACCGTTCGCTCGTGACCCAGAAGACGTTGCCCACCGAGGTTTCCGTCGACGAGTACCTCGCGACGCTGGATATCCGGCGCAGGGCCGAGGGCGCCGATCTCGTCGCCCTCTTCGAGGCCGTGACGGGGGCGTCCGCTGTCATGTGGGGGACTTCGATCATTGGTTTCGGCACCTACGCTTACCGCTACGCTAGCGGGCACGAGGGCGTCTGGCCACGCGCCGCCTTCTCGCCGCGCACAGCCAAGCTCTCGTTCTACGGCCTCCAGACCCATCCCGACGCGGCAGTGCTGCTCGGGCGTCTCGGCCCGTACACGAGGGGCGTCGACTGCATCTACGTCACCCGCCTCGCGGCGATCGACCGGGAGGTGCTACGCGAGCTCATCTCCCTCAGCTGGACCGTCACGGCCGACACCGCCGTTTGAGCGCGCGCACCCTCAGTCGCGCGAGATGCGGATCATCTCGTCGCGCGGCACGACCTTGACGCGCTCGCGGCCTTGAGGAGCGCCGAGCGCTTGCTCATGAGCGTCGAGGCGGTGCCAGCCGTCGAGGTTGGTGTAGAGCACGCCGCGGCTGTCGAGCAAGTCGACGACCGATTGCTCGTCGGGGTCGGCGGGGTTCCACCACGAGGCCTGGTCGGTCACGAGGTGCTGGATCGTCTCCATCGCGTCGCTCTTCGTGTGGCCGATGAGTCCGACCGGGCCGCGCTTGATCCAGCCCGTGGCGTAGACGCCGGGCACCTTCTGGTTGTCGTCGCCGAGCACCTGGCCCTCGTGGTTCGGGATGACGCCGTGGCGTTCGTCGAAGGGGATGCCGTCGAGCGGCGACCCGAAGTAGCCGACAGCCCGGTAGACCGACTGAACGGCGACCTCGCGGATCTCCCCCGTGCCCTCGACACCGCCGTGGGCGTCAGGACGCGTGCGCTCGTACCGGAAGCCAGCAACGCGCCCCTCGGCATCCGTCAGCACCTCGAGGGGCTTGGCGTAGAAGTGCAGGTGCAGGCGGCGCGAGGCCGAACCGGCCTCGCGGGCGCGCCACTGAGTGAAGATGCGGTCGATGACCGTGATCTGCTTGTTCGTCTCGATCGCCCGACGCGAAGCCTCGTCGTAGTCGAAGTCTTCCTCGTGCACGACCATGTCGACATCGCGCAGCTCGCCGAGCTCGCGCAACTCGAGCGGCGTGAACTTCACCTGCATGGGGCCGCGGCGGCCAAAGACGTGCACATCGGTGACGGGCGAGGCGAGAAGGCCCTGGTAGACGTTGTCGGGGATCTCAGTCGGCAGCAGGTCCTCCGGGTGCTTCGCGAGCACTCGCGCGACATCAAGCGCGACGTTGCCGTTGCCGATGACGGCCACTGAGGAGGCATCGAGCGGCCACTCGCGAGGAACGTCGGGGTGACCGTCGTACCAGCTGACGAAGTCGGCCGCGCCGTAGCTGCCGAGCGCGTCGATTCCGGGGATGTCGAGCGCGGCATCCCGGATCGCCCCCGTCGAGAAGATGACCGCGTGGTAGTGCCGGCGCAGGTCGTCGAGCGTCATGTCGGTGCCGTAGTGCACGTTTCCGAAAATGCGGATGTCGCCCGAGTCGAGCACCTCGCGCAGCGCGTTGATGATGCCCTTGATGCGCGGGTGGTCGGGCGCGACGCCGTAGCGTACGAGGCCGTAGGGCGCGGGCAGCTGCTCGAAGAGGTCGATCGAGACATCAAACGCCCTCTCGTGCTTGAGCAGGATGTCGGCGGCGTAGATGCCGGCGGGTCCGGCGCCGACGATGGCGAGCCTGAGCTTGGTCATGCGCGATCGTGTCCTTCTGTGCGGGGTGGTGCGGCTCTGCGGGGTGGTGGAGCCGTGCGAGAGAGGGCCTCGGCGCTAGGTGCTGCGCTCGACGACGGCCTCGGCGAACTTGGTGAGCGCGAGCTTGACCGGCCCCTCGGGCAGCGGAGCGAGCGCGGCGACCGCCTCGTCGGCCCAGCGACGAGCCTCGTCGAGCGTCTCGGCCGTGACATCGTGCGCCCGCAGTTCTGCGATCGCGGCGGCCAGCTCGTCCTCGGGACTGTCGGAGGCCGGGAATCCCGCCGAGACGTCCGCCTCGACCGTGCGCACGATGCGGGCGAGCAACGCAGCGGCGTCGGGGTCGGTGAGCGCCGCCCGGCGCAGGAAGAGCAGGGGCAGGGTGGCGACGCCGCTGCGCAGGTCGGTGCCCTGCGCCTTGCCTGTCTCGGCCTCGGGCTCGGCGAGGTCGATCACGTCGTCGATGAGCTGGAAGGCGACACCAATCTTCTCGCCGAAGGCCACGACGGGTGCCGCGAACTCCTCCGGCGCGTTCGAGAAGACGACGCCCATCTGGGCCGCGGCAGCGATGAGCGAGCCGGTCTTGTCTGCGAGCACCTGCAGGTAGTGCTCGATCGGGTCGTCGTCGCCGCGCGGCCCGATCGTCTCGTGCAGCTGCCCGAGGCACAGCCGCTCGAAAGTGTCGGCCTGAAGCTTGATGGCACCTTCGCCAAGGCTCGCGACGAGCTTGCTCGCGCGCGCGAAGAGTAGGTCGCCTGTGAGGATGGCGACCGAGTTGCCCCAGACGTTCTGCGCCGAGGGCACTCCGCGGCGCATCTCGGCCTCGTCCATGACGTCGTCGTGGTAGAGCGAGGCGAGGTGCGTGATCTCGACCGCCTGTGCCGCTGTGATCACGGCGTGGTTGTTCCCCTCGCCGAGCTGGGCCGTGAGCAGCGTGAGCACGGGTCGGATGCGCTTACCCCCGGCCTCGAGCAGGTACCGCGACGTCACGTCGGCCATGTCGTCAGCGAAGGCGACCTCGCGCAACAGGCCCTCCTCCACCTCGACGAGGCCGGTCTCGATGGCCTCGGCGAAGCGGCGCTCCTCGCTCGACGCGAACAACTTCTCGCCCAGACCGAGCGACGCGGAGAGCGTCTTGCTGCGGCGAGCAAGCGGAGGGAGGCGGGTCAACGGTCTGCCGATCTGTCGAGGCGGTCGGGGCGGCTCAGTGCGCGGATACGCGAGCGGGCTTGCGCCCCCGATGCAGAGCGACCACCCCCCACGAGAGGTTGCGGTAGCCCACCTGTGCGAACCCCGCCGTGCGCAGCCACTTGCTCACCACCGTCTGGTCGGGCCACTCGCGGATCGAGTCAAAGAGGTACCGGTACGCCTCGGGGTTCGAGCTCGCGGCGCCCGCGATGAGCGGCATCACGTGCCGCAGGTACATGTGGTACCCGGCGCGTAGCGGGCCGAGGGGCGGGCGCGAGAACTCGCAGATGACGAGCCGACCTCCGGGCTTGAGAACGCGCAACATCTCGGCGAGGGCGACCTCGGGGTGCTGAACATTGCGCAGCCCGAAGCTGATCGTGACGGCGTTGAACTCGGCCGCACCGAACGGCAGGTTCTCGGCGTCGCCCTGAACGAACTGCAGCTCGGGGTGCCGGCGGCGTCCCTCCTCGACCATGCCCTGCGAGAAGTCGAGCGCAATGACCTCGGCGCCGCTCCTCGCGAGGGCGATCGAGCTCGTGCCCGTGCCCGCCGCGATGTCGAGGATTCGCTCGCCTGAGCGGGGCCCGACGGCCGAAACGGTCGCGATGCGCCAGAGCGCGGCGTTGCCGACCGAGAGCACGGCGTTCGTGCGGTCGTAGCCGCGGGCGACGCCGTCGAACATCGCCGCGACGTCGCGCGGAGTCTTCGACAGGTCGGCCTTCGTCACACTACGAGTGTAGTGAGCGCCAACCCGGGGTTCGCAGTGAGCCGCCTGGGGGAGCGTCGGGTGCGGAGTAGCCTGGGCGGGTGAGTCACTCTGCCGTGCCCGGGGTGGCCCTGCGCGCGGTGACCGAGCCCGTCACCGACCGCGACGACCTCCTCTCCTTCGCCGACCCGCGGCATCCGCTCACGGCGCTGCGGCGCGGCGACGGCATCGTCGGCATCGGCGAGGCCCTGCGGCTCACCTTCACGGGCCCCGATCGGCTGCGGGAAGCCGCGGCCGCGTGGCGCACGATCGCCGCGGCCGCCGAGGTGGTCGACACCGTGCACTGCCCCGGCTCCGGTCTCGTCGCGATGGGCGCCTTCGCGTTCGCCGACGGATCGAGGGCCGAGAGCGTGCTCGTCGTACCAGCGATGATTGTGGGGCGCCACAACGGCGTGAGCTGGGTGACCCGCATCGCTGCGCAGGGGGCAGCGGGCGACGCCGAGCCTCCCGTTCCCCGGCCGATCGGCGAGCGCCCGCGGGCGACCCTCGCCGCGGCCTCGCTGAGCCGCGAAGAGTTCACGGCGGTCGTCGGGCGGGCCGTCGAGGCGATTCGCGCTGGGCAGGTCGAGAAGGTCGTCATCGCGCGCGATGCGACAGCGAACATCCCCCCCGATGCCGATCGGCGCGCCTTGCTGTACGAGCTCGCCGACCGCTACCCCGATTGCGTCACGTTCGCCGTCGACGGGCTCATCGGGGCGAGCCCCGAGACGCTCGTGAGCGTGCACGGCGGCGAGGCGAGCGCGCGCGTGCTCGCCGGCAGCACCGCCCGCGGCGCGAGCACCGCCGACGACGCCGCGGCGGCCGCGCAGCTCGCCACCAGCACGAAAGACCTCGACGAGCACGCCTTCGCGGTGCACAGCGTGCTCGACGCCCTGCGGCCGCACGTGCGCGCCGTTACCGCGAGCGAACTGCCGTTCACGCTCAAGCTACCCAACCTCTGGCACCTGGCGACCGATGTCGAGATGCAGCTCGCGGCCTCGTCGAGCGCGCTCGACATCGTCGCGGCGCTGCACCCGACCGCGGCGGTTGCGGGCTCGCCGACGGATGCCGCGCTCGCCCTCATCGCCGAGCTCGAGCCCTTCGACCGCGGCCGCTACGCCGGGCCTGTGGGCTGGATCGACCAGGACGGCGACGGGGAGTGGGTCATCGCGTTGCGCTGCGCGCGCATCGACGACGATGGACGACTGACGGCCTTCGCGGGCGCGGGCATCGTCTCCGACAGCGACCCCGACTCCGAGCTCGCCGAGACGCGCATGAAGTTCCGGCCGATCGCCGACAGTCTTCGCTAGGAGGATTCCGCAGCGACCGTGTGAACGCGTTCTGTCGGAGACCGCCGCGAAGCATTCACTACCCGCAACGCGAACCAGATGAGCCACACCATGAGGGCGTAGAGGGCGACGCTCGCTCCGATGAACTCGAGGTCGTTGACCGGCGACACGGGCGGTTCGTAGAGGGGGCGCACAGCAGAACGAGACTCGTCGGGCCCCACGGTTATCCACGATTCCAGCGGCCCCAGCGACGATGAGTACTCGGCGTAGATGAACCAGACGTCGCCGTCGTCGAGCTCGAGAGTCGCTGTGACCGCGGCGTTCTCCACTGGCAAATCAACAGTGGCTTCGATCACCTGACCGGCACGTCGCGCAACGATCCGTTCGAAGCGAAGAGGAACGCTCGAGGAGATGACCTCGACGGTGACCGCGACACGGGTACCGGCTCGCTCGACGCTCAGGGCAACTTCGCCCTGATCAGTGCCTTGCCCGGGGTCATGGGCGAGCGCTGGCGCAGCGTCAACAGTCACCGAACTCGCGACCAGTGCCACCATCACGAGCGCCGCGGAGACCCTCCCTCTGCGTCGAGCGACCAGCATCATGACCCCCGCGCCGGCGATGACGACCAGGGCCGCGGGGAGAATCGGCTGCAGTTCCACGCTGCTGAGACCCACGGCGGAGATTGCGACCTGGATAACGGACATCCCTATTGCGGCCAAGGCGAACCGGTCAACCCGCCGGAGACCCCGCAGGTCGAGAAGGGCGAGCGCGAGCAACGCGAACGGGATGTCGACTGTTGGCCACCCCCAGGAGCTCAGCACAACCCAAACCGCGGCTCGGAAGAGCACGACTCCGGCAACGATCGTCGTAATGACTCGCGCCCCGCCCACAGCGACATCGATCACCCAGGCGGCCGCGAGGGCCGCAACGACGACCACGGGGAGGTAGAGCACCTCGGGGAACTGCGGAACCTGAGAGTCGAATTCCATGACGGGGAGCATCGCGGTGCCCAACAGAACAGCGCTGAGTGCGATGTCTACGCTTCGGAGCGGGTGGCCCCGATCGCCGCTCACCACAATGCCCACCACCAGCACGACACTCCCGATGATGCCCAGCAAGTGGGGAGGCGACCACAGCACCGAGTCTCGGCCGAAGTACTCATGCCACAGCACATCGAGTGCGGCCGACGAACCAATCGCAATCACCGCTATGCCCGACAAGACCAGGGCACGATGACGAAAAACGGACCACACCGAACGCTCCGCGACCATCACGATAAGCGCCCACCCAGCAACGACCGCGGCGGCCACAGCGATGCTTGCGTACAGCAGGATGTGGGGAGGTGCGAACGTGCTGTCACGTCCGATCTCTGTATGCCACGCTCCATCCCAGTACGTTGCCACGATCGCTGCGGAGCCTGCGGCAACGGCAAGCCAGCGCAGGGCAGGAGGCGATAGCGTCCCCATCGCGCGGTTCGGGTTCACTGTCGGGGCATGTGAGGTATCCACGTCTGCACTATACCCCGTAGGGGTACTCAGCAGAAGCCTCGATCAAGAATTGTTGATCAAGAAGTCGTGCCGCATTCCCAGAGCATTGTCGGTCATCGATATCGACGTTCTGGCGTCGGGGGCCGCGTCAGTGAGGGCGCGAATCGCGTCAATCGTTTCCGGCACCACGATCGCTTCGTTGTAGACCTGATACGTGAGATAGACCTCGTCTCCCTGCACGGTCACGAGATCCTCCCAGACGGCGACCTCCCACATGTCGCCTCGCGGGCGCCCGAGGTCGCGCATCAGTTCGATCGTCGAGTTCAACGCGACGAGACCATCAGACATTCGGATGAGCGCGATGCGAGGCGCCGCTCGAAGCGCATCGAGTACCTCGTCTCTCGTCGCCTCTCGAGTCAGGCGGATGATCCAATAGTGGTTGTGCGTCTGGGTGTGCGCGCCCTTCGCGGCGATGGTGACGACGTCGAGCCCGGGAAGCACGGTCGTCGCATCAGGCCCCTGGTGGGAAGGGATGGTCGGCTCGGGCACCATCGTGTTCATGATGCCGCCCAGGTGTGACTCCCACGGATCGGTGGCTCGGCGGATCAGCACACCGCGGGCGCGAAGCAGAAGACCGGCGTTGTCGAGTGCCCCCAGTACTCGCACAATGCTGGTGGTATTGCAGGAGACGACCCGAGTGGTGTCTCGCCCACGGGCACTGTCATAATTGGCCTGTGCGACGAACGAGTGCCCCGTCAACGTGTGGGACTCGCCGCCCTGGAACACAGACTTGACGCCCGCTGCACGGTACCGGTCGAGATTGCCCGCGGCCACATGCTTCGGGGTTGAATCGACAATGATGTCGGACTGCTCGAGCAGGTCATCGAGTGTGCCGACGGGTCGAAGGTTCTCGGCGACCATCGCCTGCCTCGCTTCGTCCGTCGACGCGTACACCGCTAACCTGTTGGCCACCGACTTGATGCGCCAGTCAGTCGCGATGTCTGCGATGCCGACGAGTTCCATGTCGGGCTGGAGCAGTACGGCGTCGGCGACGCGCTTGCCGATGACGCCGTAGCCGTTGACGCCGACCTTAATGGTGTTCATGAGAGTACCCTTCTCGAAGTGCGCTGCGAAGCGGCACGGTGGTTGAGTTCGAAACGGTGGTTGAGTTCGAAACGGTGGGATTCGCCGCCAGCGAGAGACACCTCGGTCTTCCCTACCCAGAACTGAATCGGAGGTGCAGTGCTGGGCTCGAGGTGAAGGCGGAAAGCTTCATGATCCAGGCTTACGTCAACCCAGTGTCCGCGGAGGCTGAACTGAGTCCAAATACCCGCGAGACGTGGCGGGAGCCTCGGCGCGAACGTGATTGCCGACGAAACGAATCGCAGTCCGGCGAACGACCTGGTCACGAGCTCAACCGTGCCGGCCATTGCACCGAGATGGATTCCCTCGCGCGTCGTACCTCCTTGCGTATCGTCTAAGTCGGCGATCAGTGCCTCACGAAAGAGCGACCATGACCGGTCGTCGTCGAGTTCGGCCAGTACTGCCGCGTTGACAACGCGACTGAGTGTCGAGCCATCCGAACTGCGGTCGAGATAGTAGGTGACGGTGCGGACAAGATCTGCATGCGAAAGTGGGTAGCCGAGTCGATCGAATTGCCGCCGCACACCCTCGTGCCCCAGCAGGTAGACGAGCATCACTACGTCAGGCTGCTTAGCCAGTTTGTAGCGGTTGGTACTGTCGTTTTCTGCCTCCAGAATCAGATCGAGGCGTCCGATATTGCCGTATCGACTGCGGTACTCAGCCCAATCGAATTCGATCAACTTCTCGTAGCCGTCAAACTGACTGATGACTCCGTCGGCGTGGATCGGTACTGCCATCCGGCGTGCGAGCCGTGACCAGAGTGCCACTTCCCTGTCGCTGACGCTCAGACGATCGACCACACTCTCCCAAGCATGGCCGACCAGCTCGTGGAGCACTTCGCCAACTCGCTCGCACACCCAGGCCACCATGACATTCGTGTAGGTGTTGTCGGTAAGTCCCCCACCCCGGGTATTCGGGTGGTCATCGTGGAATTCATCGGGGCCCATCACGCCCGAAATGTGAAAACGGTCACGCTCCGGATCGTGGACGGCCATCGCGCTGAAGCAGCGGGCAACCTCGATGATGAGGTCGGCCCTCCGATCAGCCAACCAATCTCGGTCGCCGGTGACCTGGAAATGCTGCCAGGCGTTGTACGCGACCGCGAGGCCCACATGGTGTTGTCGACGCGAGTTGTCTGGCATCCATCGCTGAGACCGGGGGTTGTACAACGTGCCCGGCGTTTCCTCGCGGCCGTCGCTACCGCTCTGCCAGGGGAACAGAGCGCCGGTCAGGCCGATCTCGCGAGCCGCAGTTCGAGCGGCGTCCAACCGGTGCCAGCGGTAGTCGAGCAGCGCGCGCGCCACGGTCGGCAACCGGACGTCGAGCGCCGGGAGCACGAACATCTCGTCCCAGAAGACGTGCCCTCGATATCCCTCGCCATGCAAACCACGGGCCGGCACCCCGGCATCCAGTTCGGCGGTGTGCGGTGACAAGGATTGCACAAGGTGGAAGATATGAAGGTTGAGAACGAGTTGACTCAGCGGATCTGCGTCCAGCCTCGTCTCGAATCGCTCCCACAGTCGCCCCCACGCTGCTTGATGGAGCTTGAGAGCATCCTCGCTACTCGCTGCATGGGTGCGTAATCGGCCGACGGCAGCGACACCCGGTGACGAGATCGCAGCATCGCGAGACGTGTACGTGGCCGCCGTCTTGGTCAACGTCACCGGTTCTCCGTCCGCGAGCGTGAGTGACACGTCCCTGCGGTAACGGCGCCCGGTTGTGACGCCGGGGCCATCCCAGGCACCGTTGTCACGAGGGAATTCGACGTGAGCGGCTGTCGCTACCGTGATCCCACTCTGCCTGGTCTGCACTTCGCACAGAATGGTGTCGCCCACCGGGGTGAACGTCGGCGGCCCGAGATGCGTCGAATCCGACCCGATGGAAGCGGGGACGTTCTCATTACGGATGCCAGCATCGATTCCGGTGCGGATGGTGACCGGGCCGCTCCACCCGAGCGCAGTGAGCCGGGTTTCCATGACAGCGAGGTGTGCGTCGTCCATGGAGACGTACGTGGTCTGCATCACGGCAAGACGATCGTCTCGCGGGCCGACGAGGGTCGCGTGCCGGGTCAACACTCCCTCGCGCAAATTCAGCTCCCGCCGCTCGTCGCGAGTCGTCACGTCTCCGCTCGACCACCACGGCCCGTCACCGATCCGGATGTCGAGCGGAAGCCAATTGGGCACGTTCACGAGGTGTTCTTCTTCGAGGCTCTGACCGTGGATGCTGCTGACCAGCCGGTTGTAGACCCCGGCCACATACGTCCCGGGGTAATGGGTGTCATCCGCGGCGTGCTCCGGCTGTGTTCCCCGAGTGACCATGTACCCGTTTCCCAACGCGGTCAGCGCTTCGCGATGCCCTTCGTGGAGTGGATCAAACCCCCGATAGACGAGCACCCACGGGTCTGTGATCGAGACGCCGAGGTCGAGCTCGCTGACGTCGCCCACCACGATGTGCGCGCCGGCCACTTCGAACTCATGACGACGCCCCTGCCGATCAACGCCAACCACGAGCCCGAATCCGCCCTGATGCGCGGCGGTGACTCCTGCCACTGCGTCTTCCACGACCGCGGTGCGGCTGGGCGAGACACCCAGTCGCCGTGCAGCTTCGAGAAACATCGCTGGATCCGGCTTTCCTGGCAACCCACGGTCAATCGCATCCTGCCCATCGACGACCGTGTCGAATAGTGCGGTCAGCCCTGCGGTCGCGAGCATCTCCGACGCATTGCGGCTCGCTGTGACAACGCCGACGAGCACGCCGGCATCGCGCAGGCGGCCAAGCAGTGCCGTTGTTCCCGGAAACGCGCGCAGTCCGCGCTTCTTCAGCATCGCTCGGAATATGTTGTTCTTGGGGGTTGCAAACCCCATGAGGGTCCACGCTTCGGGGGGATCGTCAAGCTCGCCGCGCTCGACCTCCATGCCGCGGGAGCGAAGAAAGGCGCTGATGCCGTCTTCACGGCTGCGCCCGTCGACGTACCGGAGGTAGTCCTCCCTTTCGTCAAACGGGGTGCCAGACGCCGCAGGTCGGGCGCGAGAGTCGGAAAGAACCTGGTCAAAAAGCTGCTTCCAGGTTGCTGCGTGCACGGCCGCAGTGTCTGTCACCACGCCATCCATGTCGAAGAGCACAGCGTCGTACACAGTATCGAGGCCGCGCTTCGCGGTCACGACGAAAGTCCGGCGGGAGGAGGGCGCTCAGACTCTCGAGCACTCCACGCCCACTCCAGAATTTCCGGCATGTCCTGACCGTGCTTCCGAATGAAGGCGTCGTGCCGCGCGAGGGCATCATGCAGGCCCTCGCGAAACTGGTCGTAACCGTCTCTCAGGCGGGGGACGCGGTCGAGAACGTCGAGCGCGAGGTGGAACCGGTCGAGTTCGTTGAGCACGCACATGTCGAATGGCGTGGTCGTCGTCCCCTCCTCCTGATACCCGTGCACATGAAGGTTGCTGTGACCCGCACGCCTGTACGTCAGTCGGTGGATCAGCGAGGGGTACCCGTGGTACGCGAAGATGACGGGCTTGTCAGCGGTGAACAGGGCGTCGAACTCATCATCAGACAGGCCGTGCGGGTGTGCGCGACGATCCTGTAAGCGCAGCAGATCGACCACGTTGACGAACCGGAGGCGCAGATCAGGGATGGCTTCCCGCAAGATGGACACAGCGGCAAGAGCCTCCAGCGTCGGCACATCCCCCGCACAAGCCATCACGACTTCCGGTTCGCGCCCGTTGTCAGTGCTCGCCCATTCCCACACGCCGACGCCCCGGGTGCAGTGCTCGATCGCCTGCTCCATCGTCAGGTATTGGAGCTCCGGTTGCTTGCCAGCCACGATGACGTTGACGTACTGCCGGCTCCGCAGACAGTGATCTGCCACCGATAGCAGTGTATTTGCGTCCGGCGGGAGATACACCCGGATGACGTCGGACTTCTTGTTGACGACGTGGTCGATGAAGCCCGGGTCCTGGTGAGAGAACCCGTTGTGATCCTGCCGCCACACGTGTGACGTGAGCAAGTAGTTCAAAGAGGCGATCGGCCGTCGCCAGGGAATGTCGTTCGCGGTCGTGAGCCACTTCGCGTGCTGGTTGAACATCGAATCAACAATGTGGATGAAGGCCTCGTAGCACGAAAAGAACCCGTGCCGTCCGGTCAGCAAATATCCTTCGAGCCAGCCCTGGCAGGTGTGCTCGGAGAGGATCTCCATCACGCGACCGTCGGGTGCTAAGTGGTCGTCTCCGGGAAGGCTCGCCGCGTTCCAGGCGCGGTTCGTGATCTCGAGAATGGCGTCAAGTCTGTTGGAGTTGTTCTCGTCGGGCGAGAACACTCGGAAGTTGTCCATGTTCTGGACCATGACGTCTCGGAGCAAAATCCCGAGGGCGCGGGTCGACTCTGCCGCCGACGTTCCTGGGCTGGCAACCGCGACCTCATAATCGCGGAAGTCGGGCATTCGCAGATCTTTCAGCAAGCTGCCGCCGTTGCTGTGCGGATTAGCGCTCATCCGCCGCGAGCCGTGTGGATTCATGGCGGAGATCGCGGGCACGGGGGCGCCGGCCTCATCGAACAGCTCGTCCGGTCGGTAACGGCGAAGCCAGGTGTCGAGAACCTGGCGATGCTCGTCATTCTCGCGGGCGGAGGCAAATGGAACCTGATGTGCACGCCAGGTTCCTTCGATCTTCTTGCCGTCCACTTCTGCTGGCGCGGTCCATCCCTTCGGTGAACGAAGCACGATCATCGGCCACAGTGGTCGCTCGAGGCGCCCCTCGTCGCGCGCACGCCTCTTGATCTCGGCGATCTGATCGAGGCAAGCCTCGAGAGCGCGAGCGAAGTCCTGGTGCATTTGTGTCGGATCATCGCCTTCAACGTAAAAGGGCGTGTGCCCGAATCCGCGAAGCAGATGATCGAGTTCGTCCGGGCTGATCCTGGCCAAAACCGTGGGATTCGCAATCTTGTAGCCGTTGAGGTGCAGGATCGGCAGCACGGTTCCGTCTCGAAGCGGATCGACGAACTTGTTGGACTGCCAGCTCGCGGCCAACGGCCCCGTTTCGGCCTCGCCGTCGCCGACCACGGCGGCGACGATGAGATCCGGGTTGTCGAATGCGGCCCCGTAGGCGTGCGAAAGCGCGTAGCCCAGTTCGCCGCCTTCGTGAATGGAACCCGGAGTCTCTGGTGCGACGTGACTCGGAATGCCTCCGGGGAAGGAAAACTGACGGAACAGTCTTTTCATCCCGTCAGCGTTTTGGGTGATGACCGGGTAGGTCTCCGTGTAGGTCCCCTCGAGCCACGATGCAGCCACGGGTCCGGGACCACCGTGGCCGGGGCCCATCACGTACATCATCTCTGCGTCACGAGCGATGATCGCGCGATTCAGGTGTGCGTAGATGAAGTTCAACCCCGGAGTGGTTCCCCAATGCCCCAGAAGTCGGGGCTTGATGTGCTCAGGCAGGAGGGGCTCTCGCAGCAGCGGATTGTCCAGCAGATAAATCTGACCCACCGAGAGATAGTTCGCAGCGCGCCACCACGCATCGACCCCGTGAAGTTGCCGTTCGTCGAGAACCTCGGGCGGGGCCGTGTCGGTGCTCATAACGAGCTGGTCGTTGTCGGCGATGTCGGGTGCTGGATGTGGTGCTCGACACCGCCGGACTTCGGAGCCGGGGCCACCGATAAGGGAGCGGCGGGAAGGCGAAGCCGCTTGAGCATCAGGGCGTTGACGGCCACGATGACACTGGAGCCAGACATCGTGATGGCGGCTATCGCTGGGCTGAGCATGATGCCCAAACTGGGATAGAACACTCCCGCAGCGATGGGCAGCGCGATCGCGTTATACCCGATCGCCCAGGTCAGGTTCTGACGCATCTTGCGGACGGTGCCTTTGCCGATCTTCAGCGCAATGGCGACGTCGAGGGGGTCGGAGCGCATCAGCACCACATCAGCAGTTTCGATCGCGACATCCGTGCCTGCGCCGATAGCAATTCCGACGTCAGCCTGCGCCAGAGCGGGAGCGTCATTGACACCGTCGCCCACCATCGCCACTCGCTTGCCAGCTGCCTGCAATTCGGCGACCTTTGCCGACTTATCCTGCGGCAAGACATCCGCGATCACCGTGTCGATTCCCAGCTTCACCGCGATGCGCTCGGCCGTCGCGGCGTTGTCACCTGTCAGCATCGCGACTTCGACTCCGGCCGCGTGGAGAGCTGCAATCGCCGCTGCCGCCGTGTCGCGCGGAGCGTCGGCGAGCGCGATGACTCCTGCCGCTGTGCCGTCGACAGCAACGAGCACCGCGGTACGCCCGGTCGACGCCAACTCGTCTCGTTGACTGATGATGGGAGCGACATCGACGTTCTCAGCTGCCATGAGTTTTCGGTTTCCCACGAGTACCCGTCGCCCATTCACGGTGGCCCCCGCGCCATGACCAGGCACACTCAAGAACTCCGTTGCCACGAGCTTTTGCCCACCCTGGGCGTCGGCGAAATTAACCACCGCGCCAGCCAGGGGGTGCTCCGATTCCCGCTCAACAGCCGCCACGAGTGCAAGAAGTTCATCCCGCGCAATTCCGACCTCGATGAAGTCGGTCACTTCGGGCTCACCCTTCGTCAACGTTCCCGTCTTGTCGAGGATCACGGTGTCGATATGAGCCGCATTCTCCAACGCTGTCGCGTTCTTGAAGAGGACTCCCCTCTGCGCACCAAGACCCGTTCCGACCATGATCGCGGTCGGCGTCGCAAGGCCCAGCGCATCTGGGCAGGTGATGACGACCACGGTGATCGCAAACAGCAGCGCCATTCCAACTGGTGCGCCGGCGAACAGCCAGACGGCAAATGTCACACTCCCGCCAATGAGTGCCACGAAGACGAGCCAGAACGCGGCTCGGTCGGCAAGGCGTTGCCCCGGGGCCTTGGAGTTTTGTGCCTCCTGGACGAGGGCGACGATCTGGGCCAGGGCGGTGTCTGCTCCGATTTTTGTTGCGCGCACCCTCAGCGTTCCGGTGGTGTTCACCGTTGCGCCGATCACTTCTGAACCAGCCGACTTCGCCACAGGAAGGCTCTCACCGGTAACCATCGACTCGTCGATGTCCGATTCTCCTTCTTCGACGACTCCATCCGTCGGCACCTTCGACCCCGGGCGCACGAGCAACACGTCCCCCAGCACGACCTCTGCGGTGGGGATTTCGACAGTTTCACCGTCGCGGATGACGAGGGCTTTCGATGGCGCCAGTTCGAGAAGCGTGCGGATTGCGTCGTTCGCGCCGCCCCTCGCTCGCATTTCTACCCAGTGCCCGAGCAAGACGAATGAAGCCAGCACGGTGGCGGCCTCGTAAAACACCTCGCCGCCCCCGGTCACCGTGACCACGACGCTGTAAACCCAGCCCGTTCCGACAGCAACCGCGACGAGCACCATCATGTCGAGCGTGCGCGCCCGCAGTGCTCGGAATGCCCCGTCGAAGAAGATCCACGCGGAGTAGAAGATCACCGGGAGAGAGAGCACCAGTGCGAAGACGTCATCCCGCACCCCAAAGGGAGCAGGCACCGTGAAGCCGAGCACCTCTCTGCCGATCGGCGACCACAAAATGACCGGTACAGACACTACCGCCGCGACAAGAAAACGATTTCGCATGTCGCGAATCATTGCGGCCATCGACATGCCGCCATGGCCGCCGCCGTGACCCATGACTTCTTGACTATCGCGCGCAGGTGTCGGGCTACCTGCGGGTGTTGCGTGTTCTGTATGCGGCGCGAGTTCTGGGCCCGATGCCTGACCGGTACGAGCGTCGTGTGTCGCATCCCCCGGCGTGTGGCCGACTTCGTCGCTCGGATCACAGATGTGCTGGGGAACGGACTGTCCGGCACAGTGATAGCCGCACTCGGTGATCCATGCGCGTAGCTCGCTCTGCGACGTCACCTCGGGATCGAACGACACGTTCGCCGTTTGTGACACGGGATTGGCCTCGACGCTCATCACGCCGGGTCGACGAAGGAGAGTCGATTCGATCACGGCCTTCGATGACGCCCAGTGAACGCCCGATACTTCGAGTACAAGGGTACGTATTGCCATCAGTCACTTCTCTCTGTTGCGATGAGTTGAGGGTATCTCTCGCATGCAACGCATGCCAGGGTCTCGGCTCTGCCATGGAACCGGTTGTGAAAGCCCGAATTGGCCCTCGCCTGCCGTTATTTTGAGGAGGATTGAGGTTTGCGGCTGGCGACGACACCTCCCAACACAAGGAGGAGAACAGCCATGGGGTAGCCGATAGCGAGATCGATGAGCAAAGGGGGCTGTTCACTTCCAAAAACCTCGAGGTGCGTCAGCCAGTGAATGACGGCCATAACGCCCCCGACGACCATGATCGCTTGACCGATTCGCAAATACAGCCGGCGACGGGTGTAGTCGTCGAGTCGCTTCTTGGCGGGCTGCGGATCTGAAGAGTTCACGAGGGGTCCTTTCGAGTGAGTGTGGAGGTGTTGCCCGCTTCACCGCTGGTCGACTCCGGTGCGGTTGCGGCGAACTCGGTGGGCAGCGGGAGGCGTTTGGCGACGACGAGGATCACCAGGATTATTCCGACGATCGCTGCGATGACTGCCGTCACGACGTTGATCTTGACGCCCAGCAATTCGAACTCGGTCGGGTCAAGGCGGAAGGTGTTGAACCACGCCCTCCCGACTCCGTACCAGACGAGATACAGCCCGAGTGCTAGACCACGAGATGCTCGGGGCTCGCGTCGAGCCCGCCAGAGCCGCTCCGCCGCGATGATGACCGCCACGCCGAGAAGATTCCAGAGCAACTCGTACAAGAACAGCGGATGGAACAGAGTGCCCTCTGGAGTTCCAGCGGGTATCGCTGGATTTCCGGAGTCGATGTGCAGACCCCACGGGAGCGTCGTGGGCGTGCCGAACAGTTCTTGATTGACATAATTGCCCATGCGTCCGATCGCTTGAGCGAGGAGGAGACCCGGGGCGAGAGCATCCGCCGCATCCAAGAAACCGATCTTCTCCTGCCGAGCTGCAATCCAGAGCCCAATGGAGCCCGCGAGGACGGCTCCGAAGATCGCAATCCCGCCCTCCCAAATGGCGAACACCTTCCAGAGGTCGGCCCCCTCGAAGAAGTAGTCGGTCGGGTGAGTCACGACGTGATACACCCTCGCGCCAATAATTCCGAAGGGCACCGCCCACAGGGCGATGGAAAGCGCGGCGCCGGAATCGAACCCTCGGCTCCGCAATCGACGGCCCATCACGATGACGGCCACCACCATTCCCGTCAGAATAAAGAGTGCATAGAAACGAATTTCGATGACCCCGAGGTCGATTGAGTTAATCGCCGGACTATACAGTCCGGAGTCGAGGGGCTTCATAATCGGCAACACAAGTTCTCCAGTTCGCGTTTGAGTTTCAGAAATAGCCCACGGTGGGCACGAGAGTACAGTCAGACAGATCGAGACTGCCGGTATGCCGAGCGGGTGATGGACGCCCGCTGCCCCGCACGAAAAGAGTGGGTGAACGCGTTGGCTCCGGCGTCAATCGAGCCGCTGCGCACACGGCCTCCAGTCGTTAGTGGAACATCACCGTACGCAGACCGAAAGCACTGTCAGGTCAGGTTGGTGGTCACCCTTGGCAGTCTCAGTGAGCGACGAGCGCGGCGTTTCTTCGAGTGGTGACGCTAGCATCCAACCGCGACGTGCCGGTCTGACCGAGCCGAGGAGTGAGAGCCAGAGAATGACGAGAGTGCCCATACCCCCTGTCGACCCCAAACATACGTCGACGCAGTACGTGACAGGCGAGGCCGCAAGACCAGGAGAACGCGAGTCGTCAGGTGAGAACGGCCAATCCGGTCGGCCGTCGCTGAGCGTGCTCATCACCCGTTCCTGGCCCGCTGCGCGCTGATCGCTCTGCTGAGCGAGGAGAGCCGCTCCTGCGAGCACCGTGCACCACACCACAAGCACACCGATAGCGCCCGACACGATCGGCCGCCAAGGGTTTCGACTACGGGCAACCGACGCGCGCGGTTGCGCTCGGTCGATCGTCATTCCGTCACTATAGCGTTCGTGAAAATGTAAGTGATCGCTCTTTCACGACGATGCCAGTCGAGACATCTCCTGCTCCACGCTAAAGTCGGCGACCGGCCACTGCGGGTCGATGCCTTCGAGCGCCGTGATCAGAAGCGACTGAACGGCCAGACGCGCGTACCACTTTCGGTCGGCCGGAACGACGAACCACGGAGCGTGGTCGGCGTCTGTGCGCTCGATCGCGTTTTGGTAGGCGCGCTGGTAGTCGTCCCACAGCGTCCGCTCGTCGACATCACCCGGGTTGTACTTCCACCGCTTGTCGGGGCGCTCGAGCCGCTCGTTCAGGCGCTGCTTCTGCTCATCGCGGCTGATGTGCAGCATGACCTTGACGATCGAGACCCCGTCGTCGGCCAGTCGACTCTCAAAGTCGACGATCTCGCCATACCGCCGCTCGATCTCGTCGGCCGGCGCGAGGCCGCGCACACGTCCGATGAGCACGTCTTCGTAGTGGGAGCGGTCGAAGACGCCGATCATGCCCGGAGTCGGTAGCTTCTGCTCGATGCGCCAGAGGAAATGGTGGGCGAGCTCCTCGTCGGTGGGCTTCTTGAAGGCCGCGAGCTGCACCCCCTGCGGGTCAACGGCGCCAACCACATGTCGCACGATGCCGCCCTTGCCCGCGGTGTCCATGGCCTGCAACACCAGCAGCACGCGTCGGGAGTCGCCCCCGCGACTCGCGGCGAAGAGCTTCTCCTGCAACCGCGAGAGGTGCTCGGCGCCCCGGGCGAGGAGCTGTTCGGCACGCTTCTTGCTAGCGGCAATGCCCGGCGTCGCCGCGCATTCGACGGCCTCGAGGCGGAAGGGTGCGCGGGCGCGCAACAGTTCGTCCATGGTCGGATGCTACCCGCGCCCCACGCGAACGCCTACGCCCCGAGCGGCACCTCGACAAGCAGCAGTGGCTCGGGCGCCGTGAGAGCATCGTCGAGGTCGGCGCGCGTCGTGGCCCGGCGGTAGGCCCAGCCGCCGGCTGCAGCGAGCGCCGCCAGGTTGGCCCGGTGCGGAGTGCGCATGACCGTGGCGAAGTCGCCCGGGTGGGCGGTCGCTGCGACCTCGAGGTCGTCGAAGATCGTGCCGCCCCCGTCGTTGCCGACGAAGACGTGCAGTCGCAGTCCCTCGGGCAGGGGCACGAGCAAAGCGCCCGCGTCGTGCAGCAACGCAAGATCGCCCGAGAGCACACGCGTCGTGCCCGGCGCCTGATTGCCGCGGGCGGCGGCGATGGCGATGCCCGTGGCCGTCGACACCGTGCCGTCGATGCCGGCGAGCCCGCGGTTCGCATGCGCGGTGATCGCCTTGCCCGGCACGATAGCGTCGGCCACGCGGATGAGGCGCGAGGCGGCGAGCACCAGGCGGTCATGGGGCCAGGTGGATGCCCAGAGGGCTTTCGCGAGCATTCGCCGGTCGATAGGCGCGCGCAGCACCCCGAGCTCGGCCTTCGCGAACGCGGCGCGAACGCCCCGGTCGTCGGAGACGGCGAGCGAGAGATCGGGGGCGGGATCATCGGGCGCCTGCGACTCGAGAACCGCGCGCGACATGCTGACCCAGCCGCCCACCCAGCGCCGCACGACGGCGGGATCGGGGGTGCCAATCACGCGCACGTCGTCGACGATGCGGGCGCGGCGGCCGGGGTTGTAGTCCTCGACACCGGGGGTGCGTACGACGATCACCTCGACGTCGGCGCGCTCGAGCAGTTGGGGCACTTCACGGCTGAGGGTGGGGTGGCCGAGCACGATGGCCCGGCCGACAGCCTCGCCGTGCGGGCCGCGCAGTACGTCGCGATAGGCGACGACCGCATGACGGCCGAACCGTGCGCCGCTCGACACCTCGGCGACGAGCGGAGCACCGAGAGCGACCGCGAGCCGCTCGGCGCGCGCGCCGGCACCGTGGCCCGCGATGACGACGGTCGCGTCGTTGGGGCGGAGGTCGACGACGGTCGGATCCGCCGCGGCGGGATGGTCGGGGACGGGGCCGGCGGTGAGGTCGTCGGGCACCGCGACGGGCCCGCTGAGCGGCTCGCGGTAAGCGAGGTTGAGGTGCACGGGGCCCTCTGCGCTCGCCCGCACGGCGAGGGCGCCGAGCTCACGGGCGTCGTCGCTCTCGCCCGCGGCGCCGACGGGCGCCGCGACATCCCAGTCGGCGCGCACGATCTCGCCGAAGATGCCCGTTTGCACCGTCGTCTGATTGGCGCCGATGCCGCGCAGCTCGGCGGGGCGGTCGGCCGTGAGTACGATGAGCGGCACGCCAGCGTGATGCGCCTCGAGCACCGCGGGGTGCAGGTTGGCGACGGCTGTGCCCGACGTGCACACGATGGCGACGGGCCGACCGCTCTCGACCGCAAGGCCGAGCGCGGTGAAACCCGCGACGCGCTCGTCGATGCGCACGTGCAGCGCGAGGAGTCCAGCGCGGTCGAACGCGGCCGCGGCGAGCGCGAGGCCCTGCGAGCGCGAGCCCGGGCTCAGCACGACGTCTGCGACACCGGCGCGCACGAGCCCCTCGAGCAGCGCCCCTGCGGCGGCACCGGAGGGCGAGTCGGCGGGGTCAGCGCTCGGGGTCGGCGGGGGTGTCATCGTCGAGGTCGGCCAGCTCTTGCTCGAGCTGCCGCAGCCGTTCGTCTTGCTCCGCGCGCTTCGCGATCTCCTCGCTTGAGAGCGTGCTGAGGAAGGCGGGGTCGTCGTCGGGCGCGACCGGACGGGCCCCTGGGCCGGTGCGCCGGGCCTTGCCGACGACGAGCCAGAGCACGCCGCCAATGACGGGCAGCACCACAACGCCCACAGCCCACAGCGGCTTGGGAAATGCGCGCACGCGAGCGCGCTCGGTCAGTAGCACGTCCACGAGCGTGTAGATCGTGAACGCCACGGCGACCACGACGAGCACGATGAGGAGGCGGGTCAT
>CAYPND010000030.1:0-28054 GCA_964412175.1 uncultured Microbacteriaceae bacterium
TGGAGGGCGGGCATCTGCCGTAAGCGCCGCCGCCCGGGCGTCACGAAACCCGGCGGCCCGCGCGCTTCGCGCACGTTGACAGCGTTTCACCAGGTGACACACAGCCAATTTGGGCTCCATTAGCGGCCCCCACCGGGCGAGCGGCGTACAGTCAGGCTCAATTCGTGAACGGCGGGTCCCGATCCCCTTCGCGACCGAAGATCAGAAGTAACAACTTCACTCACCCCCACGTCGAGAGCCCACCGGCATCCGACCTCTCGCGATTCGAAGGAGAATTGTGGACTTCCAGATCGTCCAAGCGTTTTTCATGCTCGGTTTCGTCGCCATGGCGGCCGGCACCCTGTGGTTCTACCTCGAGCGCAATGACCTGAAGCCCGAGCTGCGCTCGGTGGCAACCTACGCCGCGGTCATCACGTTCATCGCCGCGATCATGTACTACGTCATGAAAGACGTCGTCAAGTTCCCCGGCGGCGAGATCACGGCGGCCGACGTCGACGCGACCCTCCCGCTGCGGTACATCGACTGGCTCCTCACCACGCCGCTGCTCCTCGTAGAGTTCGCGCTCATCGTGGCGATCGCTGGCGCGCTCAAGAAGGGCCTGCTGACCAAGCTCATCATCGCCGACGTCATCATGATCATCACCGGTTACCTCGGTGAGATCGGCGTTCCCGGCTCGATCGGCAACATCGTCTTCTTTGTCGTGTCGTCGGCCGCGTGGCTCTACATCGTCTACGTCGTCTACACGCTCAAGCTCGGTGCCGACGCGCCCGCGCACGTGCAGCGCGCCGTCTCGACGATGAAGTGGTTCGTCATCGCGGGCTGGGCAATCTACCCGATCGGCACCGCCACGCAAGAGTTCCTCGAGCTCAGCGGCAGCGACGCGGCCCTGGCCATCAGCGTCGCGGCGATCATCTACGTCATCGCTGACGTGCTCAACAAGGTGGGCTTCGGCCTCATCGCGGTGCGGGCCGCCAAGCAGAGCTAGCACCCGCTCTTTCGATCCGGCGCGGTCGTGCCCCTCGCGGGCGCGGCCGCGCCGTAGTCGTTCGCAGGGGGCTGATGTGCGTCGGCGGTCGCGACACGGCCCGATAACGATCGCGCGCCGCACCGCGATTGAGCGGTGCTCGCACAGTACTCTCACCCCAACCACATTCGGCCGCGGCAGCGGTCGACCCAGAGAGAGATCCGCCCGTGAACGACCCCGCGACTCGCAGTGCCGAGGGTGCTGGCGCCGGTGCGGGCGGCGACACGGCTCTCGTCACGGCCCCGGTCGTGGTTCCTCGTCGCATCGGCTCGAGCGAGTTGCGGGTCTTCCCCGTCGCGCTCAGCGGAACCGTCTTTGGGTGGACGGCCGACGGCCCGACGACGACGAGCATCCTCGACCGCTTCGTCGAGCTCGACGGCGGCTTCATCGACACGGCCGACTCGTACGCGGGCGGGCGCAGCGAGATCATGATCGGCAACTGGATGCGCGAGAAGCGCAATCGCGACAGCCTGGCGATCGCGACCAAGGTCGGCAAGAGCCCCGATCATCCCGGCTTGTCCGCTCCCGCCATCCGCGCCGCGGTCGAGGCCTCGCTCCGGCGTCTGCGGGTGAGCCACATCGATCTGCTGTTCCTGCACATCGACGACCCGACGGTCTCTTTCGACGAGACTCTGCTCGCGGTCGACGAGCTCATCCGTGCAGGCCACGTGCGCTACTTCGGCGGCAGCGACCACACGGGCGAGCGCTTGCTCGAGGCGCGCATCGCCGCCGGTCAACTGGGCGTGGCCCACATGGTGGCCCTGCAGAAGCATTACAACCTCGTGCACCGCGAGGAGTACGAGGGCGACCTCGCGCGCGTGGCGGGGCAGCTCGACCTCGGCGTGCTGCCGCGCTTCGCGCTCGCGGCCGGGTTCCTGACCGGCAAGTACCGCACGCGCGGCGACCTCGAACGCGAGCGGCGGGGAGCCGAGGCCTCGCGCTACCTCAATCGCCGCGGCCTGCGCATCCTCACCGCGCTTGACCGGGTGTCGGCCGAGACCGACACGAGCGTCGCGACCGCTGCGCTGTCATGGCTGCTGAGCCGCCCCCGAGTGGTTGCGCCCGTGGTCTCGGTGAGCTCGGCCGCGCAACTCGACGCCATCATGGCGGCCCCTCGCACGCCGCTCAGCCGGCACCACCTCACCGAGCTCGATCGCGTTAGCGAGTGACCGCGTGCTGAGCGCGCTGCCAGGCGCGGTCAGGCGGCGAACTCGCGGGTGTCGAGCACGCGCTCGACACTGCGCCGGAACGCGACCGATGCCCCGACGGGATCGCCGACATGACCCCACGACAGCGCGCCGACGTAGGCGACCATGAGCTGGTCGGCGGCCTCGCCCGGCAGGGGGTGGCCGATGCGCTGCAGCAGCTCGGTCAAGCGGCTCGCGATCGCCTCGTGGTGCTCAGCGATGATGACGCGCACCGGATCGCGCGGGTCGGGGAATTCTGCAGCGGCGTTGACGAACAGCGAGCCGCGGAAGCCGTCGTCGAGCAGAACCTCGTGCACGGCATCCACGATCGCCGCGAGGCCCCCATGCGGGGAGTCGTGGCCGTGGATAAGCCGGTCGAGCTCGGTGAGGTCGTGCGCGGATGCGGCGGTGAGGTAGTCGCGGATCAAGCGGTCTTTCGACCCGAAGTGCTTGTAGAAGGTTGCCTTGGTGACCGATGATCGCTGGATGAGGCGGTCGACGCCGACCGCGCGGATACCCTCCTGCGAGAACAGCACGGTGGCCGCCTCGAGAATGCGGAGTTTCGCCGCGGGCATGCGGCGAGCGCTCTCGGCGCGATCTCTCGTCATGGGGGATGCTACCGACACGCGTACTCCAGCTCGACCGCGGTGCTCGGCCCTCGTCGATCGACGGGCGCTGCTGCCGTTGTTGCCACTGTAGCAGGGGACAGACAGGGCTGTCTGTCCTTCACAGTGTCCCCTTATGGGGGCGTGTCGGGCGCATGGCATAGGCTCGGGCGGGTTGAGAAGGGGAGTGGACTCGTGTCGCGGTATGTCTATCTCGTCCGTCATGGCGAGCAGCAGGATGCGGAGCACGGTCTCCCCGACGGCCCCTTGAGCGGGCGCGGTCAGCGGCAGGCCCGCGCGATCGCCGAGCGGCTCAGCGGCGTGCCGTTCGCGAGTGTGCACACCTCGCCCCTGCAGCGGGCCGTCGAGACGGCCCGACTCATGACCGAGCGCATGCCCGCGGTCGAACCCGAGCTCTCGGCGCTGCTGATGGACTGCATCCCCTCGGGCCCGACCCCCGACATGCCGCACGCCTTCGAGCCCTTCTTCGGGGGCGTCACGCTCGAAGAGATTGCGGCGGGCGAGGCGCAGATGGCCGATGCCACCGCCGAGTGGCTCTCGCCCTCGCGCGACGATCGCCACGACCTGCTCATCACGCACAACTTCGTCATCGCGTGGTTTGTGCGCGAGGTCTTCGGTGCTCCCTCCTGGCGGTGGATGGGCGTGAACCAGGCCAATTGCGGTCTCACGATCCTCCGGGTGCGCACGGCGAAGCCGCCCGTGCTCGTGGCGCACAACGACCTGGGCCACCTTCCTGCCGAGCTCCGCACCGGCCTGCCGGTCGACCAGCCGTTCTAGCGGGCCGACTGGCTGGCGGCGAGCCGCTCGAGCCGTCGTCGCGTGTAGGCGAGGCTCGACGACTCCGATCCGAGCAGCAGACGCATCCACCGCAGCGCCAGTCCTGTGAGGGCGATCGCAGGCCAGCGGGGTCGCCGCAGGCCGAGCAGCTCTCGGTACTGATCCGGCAGAGACGCCACGGCGCCCGCGAAGATCACGCGGTAAGCCGGGCCGACTCCGCGCCCGAGCGGCGGGTTCCTGAGCCAGCGTACGGCCTCGTCGACACGCGCGTCGCGACGCAACACGGGCAGGTATGAGGCGATCGCGGCGTCGAGCTCGGCGCGACTGCGCGGCGGATCGGCCATTCCCATGAGCTCACCGGCCGTCGCCCACTCGCGCACGTACTGGTCGGAGCCTCCCGGCACGGGCCCGCCCCAGGTCTCGTGGCTGCCGATGAAGGCGTCGGCGAAGACGCAGTGCACCCAGGCGATGAGGTCGGCATCGGCCGCCGCGTACGGCCGGGTCGTGCCGTCCGCACCCTCGTACTCGCCTCGCACCGAGCCGTGCAGTCGCGAGACCCAGGCGCATCCCGATGCCGCCTGCGCGCGATCGGCGAACGTCGTCGTCAGCACCCAGCGCACGGTGCCCGAGAGCCGGCCGAGCGGATCCTCGCGGTAGCGCGAGTGGTCGTGCACGCCCGCCATCGCGCCGGGGTGCAGCGTCTGCATGAGCAGGGCGCGGATGCCCGCCACGACGGTCGGGATGCCGCTGTGCACCTCCCACACCGCCGAACCGGGGCCGAAGAAGCCCTCGTCGTCGCCGGTCTCGAGCGCGCGCACCCACTCGGGGGTGCCCTCGGGGTCGCCCGAGAACATCACGAGTATCCGCCCGCGCGCGCGGGTGACGATGGCCGGTCGCTGCATGACGGTCAGCGTCGCACATCGCGCTGAGCGAGATTCGGGAGAGCGCTGGGAGGGCTGGCGAAAATACCCCCGGGGGTATATACTCGATCCATGACCTCCCCTCGAACCTCCGTCATCATCGGCGGCGTCGCCGGCGGCATGTCGACTGCCACGCGACTGCGCCGCCTCGACGAGACCGCGCGCATCATCGTGCTCGAGCGCGGCGAGCACGTCTCGTTCGCCAATTGCGGCCCGCCGTACCACGTCGGCGGTGTGATCGCCGATCGCGAGTCCCTCATCCTGCAGACGCCCGCCTCGCTCGGCGCCCGCTTCGCGCTCGACGTGCGGGTGCGCACCGAGGCCGTCGCGATCGATCGGGATGCCCGCACCGTCACCGTGCGCGCCCTCGATTCGGGGGGGGAGGAGCGCATCGCGTACGACGCGCTCGTGCTCAGCCCTGGTGCCTCGCCCCTGCGCATCCCCATCCCCATCCCCGGCGTCGAGCTGCACCTCGGCACGGCCCTCAGCGGCATCGAGGAGGACCTCGTCGTGCTCGACGGTGGCGACCGCACCCTCCCGGCCGACCTCGTCGTGCTCTCGGTCGGTGTGCGACCGGAGAGCGGTCTCGCTCGCGACGCCGGCCTCGAGCTCGATGCGCGAGGCTACATCGTGGTCGATGCCGAGCAGCGCACCTCCGACCCCGCGATCTTCGCCGTCGGCGACGCGGTCGTGAAGCAGCGCTTTGACGGCGACCCCTCGCCCGTGGGGCTCGCAGGCCTCGCGAACCGGCACGGCCGCCTGGCGGCCGATGTCATCGCCGGCCGCCCGCACGCCGCGGTACCGGCGCTCGGCACCGCGGTGATCGGGCTGTTTGGCCTCACCGCTGCCGCCGTCGGCCGCACCGAGCGCGAGCTGCGCGAGGAGGGGCGGGCGATCCGCGTCATCCACACCCACCCGACGAACCACGCCGGTTACTACCCGGGCGCCGAGCAGCTCTCGCTCAAGCTCGCGGTCGACTCCGAGACCGACACCATCCTCGGCGCGCAGGCGATCGGCGGCGGTGCGGAGAAGCGCATCGACGTCATCGCCACCGCGATGGCCGGCGGTATCCCCGCGCGGGGCCTCGCCGACCTCGAACTGGCCTACGCACCGCAGTTCGGCTCGGTGAAAGACCCGGTCAACATGCTCGGGTACGTCGACGACAACCTCATCGACGGCGAGCTCAGCGTGCAATGGCACGAGCTGGCGGAGAAGCAGGCTGAGGGCTGGCGGCTCATCGACGTGCGCACGGAGGGCGAGAACGCCCTCGGAGCTATCCCGGGCAGCGAGCTCATCACGCTCGACGAGCTGCGCGACCACGCCGAGCGGCTGCGCGGCGAGCGTGTGATCGTCACGTGCAAGGTCGGCCAGCGCGGCCACACCGCTGCGTCGCTGCTGCGGCAGTACGGTGTGACCGTGGCGAACCTCGACGGCGGCTACACCACCTGGCGGGCCGGGTCTGCCGCTCTCGCCCCGGTTCCCGTCGCCGTCTGAGGACGTCGCCCCTCGCATCACCTGACCAGAAGGAGCCCCCGTGGCAGAGGAGATCACCATCGACCAGCTCGTTATCGAGCGTGAGCGCGGCGCGACCGTCGTCGACGTGCGCGAGGTCGACGAGTACATCGACGCGCATGTGCCCGGCGTCCGGCTCGTGCCCCTCGGCACGATCCCCGATTCGCTGGATGCCCTCCCGCGCGACGAGACCCTCTACGTGATCTGCCGCTCCGGCGCGCGGAGCCAGCGCGCCGCCGACTTTCTGCTGGCGAACGGCTTCGACGCCGTGTCGGTCGCAGGGGGGACGATGGCTTGGGTGCAGCGCGGCCTCGACTACGAGACAGGAGACGACCGATGACCACCATTCCAAGCGATGAGGCCAAGAAGATCACCAACCGACTCCGTCGCGCTCACGGGCAGCTCGGCGCCGTGCTCGCCATGATCGACGACGGGCGCGACTGCCGCGATATCGTCACCCAGCTGAGCGCAGCATCCAGCGCCATCGATCGCGCAGGCTTCGCGATCATCGCCTCCGCGATGAAGGAGTGCCTGCGCGAGGACGGCAGCGGCGACCCGGTCGAGGTCGCCGACCTCGAGAAGCTGTTCCTCAGCCTCGCCTGAGCCCAAGCTCGTTCAGAGCGCCCGCCCCAGCCAGGTCGTCGCGTTCGGGTTGTCGTTGTACGGCGCGATGGGGGCGAAGCCGAGCGAGCGGTACAGCGCACCCGCGGCGTCCAGACTCTCGTTCGTGTCGAGCACGAGCTCCGCGGCACCCAATTCGCGGGCCCGACGGCTGAGCTCCTCCATGAGCGCGCGCCCGTATCCCAGTCGCCGCGTGTGGGGCTGCACCCACAGGTGCTTGACCTCGAACCGCGCCCCGGCGGGTCCGTCGGCGATACGCCGCACCCCGCCGCAGCCGACGTCGGCCGGCTCGCCTGAGAGGTTCTCGCCCTCGACGAGCAAGAAGACGCCCGCGGGCGGCGTGAACTCGGCATCGTCGGGCACCGCGCGCCGGTAGGCGTCGGGCCCGGCCGGAAAGCTGTGGGCCCGTGCCGTGAAGTACTGATCGAGCAGGAATCGGGCCGACTCATCGCTCGGCAGGGCGGTGCGCCAGGTGACCATGCGCTCAGCCTAGGCGAGGGTCCGCCCACCGTAGACTGGCCGCATGGTCACTCGAGTCGCCGTCGTCGGTGCGAGCGGACGACTCGGGTCGCTCGCGTGCACGCTCATCGAGCAGCAGGCTGACCTCGCGCTCGTCGCTCGGCTTGACTCGCGCTCCGACCTCGACGAGTTGCTCGGTGCTGATGTCGTGCTCGACGTCACCGCCCCCGGCGTCTCGCCCACGGTCGTCGACCACGCCGTGCGCGCGGGGCTCAAGGTGCTCGTCGGCACGAGCGGCTGGAGCGAGGACCGCTTGCGCACGCTCCGCACCCTCCTGCAGGCGCATCCGGATGCGGGGGTCGTCGTCATCCCGAACTTCTCGCTCGGCAGCGTCGTCGCGACCCACCTGGCCACCATCGCCGCGCGTTACTTCGAGTCGATCGAAATCGTCGAAACGCACCACGCTGCCAAAGTCGACTCGCCTTCGGGCACGGCCGTGCGCACCGCCGAGCTCATCGGCCACGCGCGCGCCGAGCTCGGCCCGGTCGTCGCCCCGCATACCGACCAGCGAGCCCGGGGGCAGCAGGTTGCAAGCGTGCCTATCCACTCGCTACGGCTGCAGGGTGCCGTTGCTCGGCAAGATGTGCACTTCGGCGGAACGGGCGAGGTGCTCACCCTCACGCACGAGACCCTCTCGCCAAGTTCCTACGAGGCGGGCATCCTGCTGGGCCTGCGGGCTGCGGTCGAGACCACCGGCCTCGTTGTCGGCCTCGACGCGCTCATCGGACTGAGCGGCCCTGGGGCGGCCGAGCCCGACCCGGCCGACGCCGAATGAGCCCCGCCCGCTGGGCCGTGTTCGGCATGGCGGCCCTCCTCGGGCTGTACCTCGTCGTCGTTCTCGGTTACGCACTGCGACTCATCGTCGACCCGGCGCCAATCGTTCAAGTTGTGGGTTGGGCGCTCACCGTGTTCCCGCTTCTGGGCTTCTGGGCGCTCCTCGTCGAGCTGCGATTCGGGTTCCGCGCCGCTGCGCTGGCCCGGCGGCTCGAGGCCGAGGCTGGCCTGCCCGACGACGAGCTACCCGCGCGGGAGAGCGGCCGGGTTGAGCGCGAGGCCGCCGATGCGGTATTCGCGCGCTACGCGCTCGGGGTACAACAGCATCCCGAATCGTGGCAACACTGGTTCCGGCTCGCGCTCGCCTACGACGCGAGCCGAGACCGGCGCCGCGCCCGCTGGGCGATGCGCGAGGCCATGCGCCTCGAGCGCGCGGCGCCGCCAGCCCCTTAGACGCGCGGCGTCGGCCGCACGAGTTCCTCGATGGCCTGCTCGACCGTCTCGTGGCGAAACCGGAAGCCGTCGGTGAGCAGCTTCGCCGGAACCTGCTTCTGGCTCGAGAGCAGCAGCTCGCGACCGGCCTCGCCCATCATGAGGCCGATGAGGCCCTCGGGCAGGGTCAGCAGGTGCCAGCGGTGCATCGCCGCGGCGAGCGCGCGCGTGATGCGGTCGCTCGTCGCGGGCGTCGGGCCCGCGAGGTTGACGGGGCCGCGCAGGCTCGAGGTCAGCAGGTGACGCATGGCGGCGGCCTCGTCATAGAGGCTGATCCACGGCCAGTGCTGCCCGCCCGACCCGATGCGAGCGGCGGCGCCGACTGCGGTCAGCAGGCGCAGGGGGGTCATCGCCCCGCCACGCCCCACGACCAGCCCGGTGCGCAAGAGAACGGTGCGGGTCGCCTCGGGAGCCAGTCCGGCCGCTTCCTCCCAGGCCGCCACGACGTCGCTCAGGAAGGCCTCGCCCTTGCTTGCCTCCTCGGTCAGGCGAATCGCGGGGCGGTCGCCGTAGAAGCCCACGGCGGAGCCGCTGAGGAAGACCTTCGGGGGAGTGTTCGCCATGATCATGCCCTCGGCGAGCGCGCGGGTCGCCCGAACGCGCGATTCGAGGATCTGCTTCTTGTAGCCGGCGGTCCAGGGGATGCGCGCGATCGAGGCGCCCGACAGGTTGACGACAGCGTCAGTTTTCTCGAAGACTCGGAAGTCGACGACGCGGGCTTCGGGGGCCCACGCGAACTCGGTCTCGGTGCGCGGCGCTCGCCGCACGAGCGTCAGCACGGTGTGCCCGTCGGCGCGCAGCTGGCGCTGCAGCTCGGTGCCGATGAGCCCTGAGGCGCCCGCGATCAGCACGCGCATCGGCGTCGCGCCGGCCACTACGCGAGCGAGGCTTCGAGCGTGATGGCGATGCCGGTGAGCGCGGCCGAGACCGGGCATCCCGACTTCGCGTCGTCGGCGAATGCCTGGAACTGCTCGGCCGTGAGGCCCGGCACCTTCGCACTAACGAGCAGGTGGCTACCCGTGATGCCCTCACCCGGCACGAATGTGACGGCGGCCGTCACTTGCAGGCTTTCGGGCGTGTGCCCGGCCTTGCTGAGCGCGTTCGAGAGGGCCATGGAGTAGCAGGCCGAGTGCGCGGCGCCGAGAAGCTCTTCCGGGTTCGTGCGGCCCGCGACGCCCTCGGAGCGCGCGGCCCAGGTGACGGGGAACTCTCCGGCATCGGAGGAGTCGAGCGACGTCGTGCCCGAGCCCTCGAGCAGGGATCCGAACCACAGAGTGGTTGCTTCGCTGGTGACGGCCATGGCAGTGCTCCTGACGACTCGTGCGGACTGCGGGCCTTCAGCCTACGCGGGCGATGCCGAGCGGCGGATGATTCCGGCCCGCACGAGCAGCACGTACAGCTGGCAGCCGAGGCAGTAGGCGAAGACCGCGTTGAGGAACGCCGCGAGGAACGCGGCGCTCGCCGCGATCACGAGGGCCCCGGGAACCCCGAGCAGGTGCAGCACGAGGCCCGTCGCCGTCACGAGCAGCCCGACGAGCTGCGCGAACGTCGGCGGTGCCGGGTGCTCGCGCTCGGTGGGCGGCGCGAGGCGCGGCGCGATCAGGCGGCGGTAGAGCAGACCGTAGGGGTGCTTCTGGATGCCCGCGAACGCTCCCCAGGCGAACAGCGCGACGAGCACGGTCAGCAGCAGGGCGGCTGGCTGCAGGGCGCGGGCGACGAGGTCGGCACCGACCGGCGCAGTGAGCCCGAGCAGCACGACGACGAGCAGCAGCACGGAGGTGATGGCGGCGCCGAAGCGCGGGCCGCGGGGGTCGATGCCGAACGACGGCTCGGCGGCAGTCGCCGCGCCCGGGGCCGCGGCGCTCACGACAACACCGGCGCGAGCTCGCGGGCGGCGTCGACGGCCGCACGCACGTCAGCAGGTTTCACGGCACCAATGAGGCGGGCGCGTACACGCCCTTCGCGATCGAGTACGAGCGTCGTGGGCGTCGAGTAGACCGAGTGGCGGCGGGCCACCTCGGGCTCGTCGACGACGTTGATCTCGCGGTGGGCGACGGTCGGGTCGGCCGTCGCGAGCTCGGAGGCGACGCCGCGCATCGCCACGCAGGCCGAGCATACCGGGCTCGAGAGCTGCACGAGGGTCACGTCGGCGCCTTCGACGGAGAGCTGGTGCTCGTCTCCGCCGCAGCCCGTTGCGACCCGAGTACCGCGCGCCCGCAGCACGACGCCGAGCACCGACGCGACGCCGATGAGCGCGAGAATCACGACGAGCGCAGAGAGAGCATCCATGCCTCTCACAATACGAAACCTGCTTCAGGTATTCCCGAGTGTGACGTTCCGAGTCATGGCCGCGCCCCGGGTAGGGTGACGAGCGTGACCGAGGCGACCGAGATCCAGTTCCGCTCCGATGTGACCGTCGAGCTCGTGCGGGCCAGCGCCCACGATAGCGACGTGCTGTTTGCCGCCCGCGTCTCGACGCAGGGCGAGCAGACGCTCGAGGCCGTTGCGGCGGGCGATGAGGCGACCGCGCGTGACCGCGGGCTCATCAATTACCTCATGCGCGACCGGCACGGCTCACCCTTCGAACACAACTCGATGACCTTCTACGTGCAGGCCCCGATCTTCGTGTTTCGCGAGTTCATGCGACACCGCATCGCCTCCTACAACGAGGAGTCGGGCCGCTACCGCGAGCTCAACCCCGTGTTCTACGTGCCCGGCCCCGAGCGCAACCTCGTGCAGGTCGGCAAGCCGGGGGCCTACGAGTTCTTGCCCGGCAGCCCCGAGCAGACCGCCATCGTCGACGCGGAGGTGCGCGCCGTCTGCACCGCCGCCTACGCCTCCTACCAGCGGATGCTCGACGCGGGCATCGCGCGCGAAGTGGCCCGCGCGGTCCTCCCCGTGACGATCTACAGCTCAATGTACGTCACGATGAACGCCCGCTCGCTCATGAACTTCCTGAGCTTGCGCACCAAGCGCGAGGGCACGCACTTCCCCTCCTTCCCCCAGCGCGAGATCGAGATGGTGGCCGAGCTCATGGAGCACCACTTCGCCGAACTCATGCCCCTGACGTTCGAGGCCTTCAACGCCAACCGCCGCGTCGCGCCCTAGGCGCGCTGCTCGCTCCGTCGGACTGTCGCATGGGCTCGGAGTCGGAGCCAGCCGGCGGCGGGGCGGTCCCCGCCTGCGGCGTGTCGCGGCATCGGCCGAGCGGTTACGACAGCCGCTCTCGCGCGGCTCGGCCGCGAGTCTCCTCCCCGGCCGCGTCCCGAGCGCCGCTGTCCCCGGCGCGCGACTTCCACCCGACCCGAGCGGCCGCGTCCCGGGATGCTCCGCCCATGACACCCCTGCCTCCGACCGCGCTGCTCGAGCGTGGAGTCGCCCGCGCATCCGAACTCGCCTCCACTCCTGCCGAGCGGCGCGCCCTCGAGCGGTGCGCGGCCCGCGGTGAGCTGCTCCGACTCCGGCGCGGCGTCTACGGTTCGCCCGGGCTCGAGCCGGACATCCTCGATGCGGCACGTGTCGGGGGCCGCGTCGCAGGGTCGTCCGCGCTCCGGCTGCACGGTTTGTGGGTACCGCCCGGCGCGCCCCCGGTGCTGCACGTCGAGGTCGCCGACGGGGTGGATGCCCGGCCGAGCGCCGCACCGGGTCGGGCGGTCCGCGTCCACTGGGTGCGAGCGGCGTCGCACCCGCCATTCGGCTTCGCACCGCTGGACGAGACCGCTCGCGCGAGCGGCGAACGAGCTGCCGCTGCCGTCTGAAGTGGCCGTGCTCGACTCCGCGCTGCGGGCTACGCCGCTCACGCCCGTCGAGCTGCAGCTCCACGTCGGAGAGTGGCGGCCGGCCGCCCGGGAGGCTGCCGCGCTCGCCGACGAGCGCTCCGAGTCGGGAACGGAGAGTGTCGTCCGGGTTCTGCTGCGTGCCGCGGGCATCCGCTCGACGCCGCAAGCCCCGCTGCCGCTGGGAGGCGCGGAGCGCGCCGACCTGCTCGTGGGCGATCGGCTGCTCATCGAGTGTGACAGCGAGGCGCACCACGCCGAGCCGGCGAACCGGCGGGCAGACCTTCGACGGGACGAGTCGCTCATGGCGCTCGGGTACATCGTGCTGCGGCTCGACTACCGGCAGGTGTTCGACGACCCCGCCGGCGTGGTGGCGGCCGTGGCCGCCATCGTCGCGCGCGGCGACCATCTGTCGCAACCACTCGGCCGACGTCGCTGAAACCCACTTACCGCGGCATACCGGCGGCGTGTCGCCGTCCTTACGCGGACGGTGCGACACGACGCAAGCGCGACGGTTCTCTGCAAAAACCTGCAAAGAATATTGCAGTTGCGGTGTTGAGAGCAAAGCAGCACGCGCGTAGCGTCGAGCCATGCTGTTGCGCGAACGACTCGAGACCTACTCCGGTCGGCTGACCCCCGCAGATCGCGCGGTGCTCGACGTGCTGTTGAGCCACCCTGCTGAGTCCGCGTTCCTGACGGCCGACCGCATCACGTCGAAAGCGAACGTGCACGTCGCCGCTGCCACCCGACTGGCCAAGAAGCTCGGTTACGCCGGGTACCCGCACTTGCGCGAGTCACTGCAGACCGAGTTGCTCGACGGCGTCGGTGCGGCCGACCGCATCCGCAACACGCTCGCCCACACCGAGACGAACGATGTGCTGATGTCGCTCGTCGACGAAGAGGTCTCAGCCCTGCAAGCCGCCGCGCGCGCGATCCCCACCGCTGACATCGAGGTCGCGGCGCGTTACGTGCTCACGGCACGGCGCATCCTGCTGTTCACCCGAGGCAACGCGACCGCGCTCGGCTCGATGCTCGAGCGCCGGCTGCGGCGCTTCGGGTTCGACGTGCACAGCCTCGGTGGCAGCGACCGCGACCTCGCCGAGAGCCTGGTCTCGCTCACGCGGGGCGACCTCGTCATCGCCGTTGCGCTCCGGCGCGCCCCTCGCGCGCTCTCGTCGTTGCTCGCCGTCGTGCGCGAAGCCGGCGCGACGAGCATCCTGCTGACCGACACGGTCGACACGACCGTGCGCCCCCGACCCGACCTGGTCTTGGCCGCCCCGCGCGGGACGGGCCGGGAGTACCAGTCGTTGACGGTCCCCATGGCCGTCGCAAACGCCCTCGTGCTGACGGTAGCCAGCACGGGGGGAGCCCGCACCATGTCAGCGCTCGAGCGGCTCGACCGGCTGCTCAAGATCTTCGGCGACTGACGATCGCACTCCGCCCATTCGTCCACACATCAAGGAGGATCCATGTGGATTTCATCAGCCCGTCGCCGTGCGGCGGGTACCGCTCTCGCGCTCGTTGGCGCGCTCGCGCTGAGCGCCTGCGCGGGAAGCGCAGCGTCCGAGGAACCATCGGCCGAGGACGCCGCGCTCGACAGCCTCAGTCTCGCCGAACTGGAGGAACTCGCTCTCGAAGAGGGCGAGCTCGTCGTCTATGCCTTCACGAGCCGCATCGCGGCCATCGAGGAGGCCTTCGAGGCCGAGTATCCCGGCATCGACCTCATCGCGAACGACATCTCCGCGACCGAGCAGGTCGCTCGCCTGCAGGCGGAGGATGCGGCAGGGTCGGCCACGGCCGACGTCGCGTACATCGCCGACGCCCCCGTGGTGATTCGCGATCTCGTCGAGCCGGGCATCCTGACGCCCTACGTGCCGGAGCGCGTCGCCGACGCGCTTCCTGAGGAGTTCACGACGCCGCTCGTCGCCAACCGTCTGTCAACCAAGGTGCTGCTCTACAACGAGGCCGCGCATCCGGACGGCTCGCCCGTGTCGAATCTGTGGGAGCTGACCGAGCCGGAGTGGAACGGCAAAGTGATCCTCGTCGACCCGAACGTGCGCGGTGACTACCTCGATCTCATGACCGAGATCGTGCTGCGCTCCGACGAGATGGAGCAGGCGCACGAAGAGCTTTACGGCGAGCCGGTCGCGCTCGAGGAAGGAGTGCAGAACGCCGGCGAGCAGTGGATCAAACAACTCTACGACAACGGCCTCATCCTCGTCGACGACACGGACGCGGTGAACTCCGCGATCGGCAGCGTCGATCAGGAAGACCCTCCGATCGGCTTCTCGTCGTACTCCGACCTGCGCGACAATGAGGACGAAGGCTGGGCTCTGCAGGTCGCGGCGGGCATCACACCGTCGCCGGGCATCGTGTTCCCGGCGTACCTGGGCCTCGTTCGCGGCGGTGAGAACCCGGCGGCCGCGCGGCTGTTCATCGACTTCGCGATGGGCGACGACAGCGAGACCGGGGGCCCGGGCTTTTCACCGCTCTACGTGGCGGGCGACTACCCGACGCGCACCGACATCATCGCTCCCGAGGGCGCGATGTCGCTTGCAGAGCTAGGAGGGTGGATCATCCGGCCCGACGAGACCATCACGATCCGCAGCGAGGTCGCCGACTTCCTGCTCTCCCTCCAGTAGTCGGCCATGCTGAGTCCGGTCCCCATCGCCCCGAGCGGCGCGCGCCGTCGCGCGGCGCGCCTGCGCAGCCTCGCGACGAACCCCGTCGTGCTGCTCGGAGTGCTCACCTCCACGATCCTCGCGATCCTCGTGGTCGTGCCCCTCGTGGGACTCACCGCGACGACGCTCACCACCGAGGGCCTGCGCGCGTGGCAAGACGTGCTGACGGGCCGCCTGGCCCCCAACCTGTTCTGGGAGCCGCTCGCCAACTCGCTCATCGTGGGGGCGGGGACCGCACTCGGCTCGACGCTGCTCGGATGCTATCTCGCCTGGTACGTCGTCATGACCGACGGCCCGTTCCGTCGAACCATCGGGGTGCTGGCCACCCTCCCGTTCGCGCTGCCGAGCTTCGCACTCGCGCTCGCCTGGGAGACGGTGTTCCGCAACGACCTCGTCGGCGGCCGGGTCGGGATCCTTCAGGATCTCGGCCTGGCCGTGCCCGACTGGCTCGCCTGGGGCACGGTGCCGGTTACGGGGACGCTCATCGCCCACTACTACTCGCTCACGTTCATCCTCGTCGCCGCGGGGCTCGCGACGGTCAACGGCGACCTCACGGAAGCCGGGGAGATGGCGGGAGCGACGAGGGCAAGAGTCGCGCGTTCGATCGCCCTCCCGATCGTGCTGCCAAGCATCGTCTCAGGCGCCATGCTCGCCTTCGCGGAGGGCGTGTCGAACTTCGCCGCACCAGCGATCCTCGGCCTTCCCGTACGGTTCCAGACGCTGTCGACGCGGCTGTACGGAGCGATCTCCACGGGCGAGGTCGAGCGCGGCTACGTGCTCTCGTTGCTCCTCATCGGCATCGCGGCGATCATCTTGTACGCCAGCACGAAAATGGTCGGAGGGCGGCGTTCGTTCGCGACGATCACCGGCAAGGGCGGTCGACGGTCGGCGATCCAGCTCGGTGTGTGGCGGTGGCCCCTCGTGGCGCTCGCGAGCGGCATCGCCCTGTGCACGACCATCCTCCCCGGCCTCGTGCTGCTCGCCGCCAGCTTCGCGCGGCGCACCAACTCGCTCACCGGCGGGTTCACGCTGCACTACTGGATCGGCGAGTCCGAACCGGCAATCGCGCAAGGGCAGCGGGGCGTGCTCCGCAATCCCATCGTCATCGAGGCCGTCGTCACGACCATCGGGCTCGGGCTCGCGGTCGCCGTGTGCGCGACGCTGCTCGGTCTTGCTGTCGGCTACGTGGTGAGCCGGCTGAAGGGCGCGAAGTGGCTCACGAGCACGATCGCGACCCTCTCCTTCCTGCCCTTCCTCATTCCCGGTGTCGCCCTCGGTGCTGCGTACATCGCGATGTTCGCGGCCCCGATCGGTCCGATCCCCGCGCTGTACGGCACCTTTGCGATCCTCGTCATCGCTGGAGCCGCCTACACGCTGCCGTTCGCAGCGCAGTCCGGCCGAGCGGCGGTGGGTCAGATCGCGGGCGACGTCGAAGAAGCGGCGACCATGACCGGAGCCGGTCTCACGAAGCGGCTCGCACGCATCGTCATCCCGCTCTCGGCACGGGGACTGTTCGCCGGCGCTGTGCTCGTCTTCGTGAAAATGGTGCGCGACCTCTCGCTCGTCGTGCTCCTCGTCACGCCCGCGACACCGCTCCTCTCCGTGGTCACCTTCCGATACGCGAGCGAGGGCTTCGCCCAGTTCGCGACCGCCATCACCGTCATCATCGCCACGATCTCCGTCGCGGCGACCCTTCTCGCGCGGCGGCTGGAGAACGCCGCTCAACCATGGGCGGAGGCCCGATGAATACCCTCGACACCGGAATCACCATTTCGCACCTCACGAAGCGATTCGGCGGCTCGACTGCCGCCGTCGACGACGTCAGCTTGAGCGTGCCGGCGGGAGCCTTCCTCGTGCTGCTCGGCCCGTCCGGCTGCGGAAAGACGACGATCCTGCGCATGCTCGCGGGCCTTGCATCACCGTCGGATGGCCTGATCGCCTTCGGCGACCGCGTGGTCGTCGAGCCCGGAGGGGGCACCGTGGCCCCGGGTAAGCGCAAGGCGGGGCTCGTTTTCCAGAGCTACGCGCTGTGGCCGCACATGACCGTGCAGGCGAACGTGGAGTGGCCGCTCAAGGTCGCGAAGTGGAGCGCGACAGAACGCCGGGCGCGAGTCGAGCAGGTACTGGCGCTGCTCGACATCTCCGCCCTCGCGGCCCGGTACCCCGGGGAGATCTCGGGGGGCCAGCAGCAACGGGTCGCGATCGCTCGCATGATCGCTCCGTCGCCCTCGGTGCTGCTGTTCGACGAGCCCCTGTCGAACCTCGACGCGAAGCTGCGTGTCGACACGCGCGCCGAGCTCGTGCGGGTGCACCGCGCTGCCGGGGCGACGAGCGTGTACGTCACCCACGACCAGGTCGAGGCGATGACCATGGCCACCCACGTGGCCCTCATGCGCAACGGCCGCGTCGAGCAGTTCGGTCGGCCGGAAGAGCTCGTCGAGCAACCGGCCACGGCGTTCGTCGCGACCTTCATCGGTACACCGCCCGCCAACGTCGTGCGGGCTCACGCGGCGGGCGGTGTGCTGACCTTCCGAGGTGCGCGCGTCTCGACCGCGCTCCCCCCGGCGATCCTCGACGGCGAGGTCGACGTCATGTACCGCGCCGAGTCGCTGCAGCTCCGTCATTCGCAGGCGCCCGGCACGGTTGCCGCAGAGTTCACGGAGTCGACGCCGCTCGCCGGCCGCCATGTCGCGACGCTTCGCATCGACGGCATGCGGGTCTCCGTGGTCACCGAGCAGCGGCCGGATGCTCGGCCGGGCGACACCGTCCACGTCGAATTCCCCTCCGTGCCCGACGCGTTCTTCGACGTCAAGACCGGTCACCGCACCACGAACGCCGACAGCACGGAAGCGCTCGCATGAGGTTGCTCCTCGTGCGCCACGGCGAGACCGAGTGGAATGCCGACCGTCGATTGCAGGGGCAGCGTGACATCCCCCTGTCTTTGATCGGAGAGCAGCAGGCGCGAGCGCTTCGGCCGATCATCGAGAGCCACGCCCCGGAAACCGTCATGACCTCGCCGCTGCTGCGCGCACTCCGCACCGCGGAGACGCTCGGGCACGGTGCTACTTCGACGGACCCACGGTGGATGGAAGCGGATCTGGGCGTGTGGACGGGGCGGACGGCGAGCGACCTGCTCGAGTCGGGCGAGCCGTACGCCGAGTGGCGCGCCGGGCGCGCGACGCCCCCGGGAGGCGAGAGCTTCGAGGCGCTCACCGAGCGAGTCACCGCCGCGGCGGCCGAGCTCATGACCGCGGGAGGGGTGGCCCTCGTCGTGACGCACGGCGGGCCGATCCGTGCCCTCGTGCACCACCTCATCGGCCTCGCGCCCGAACGCATCGTGCCTGTCGATCCCGGAAGCCTCACGATCATCGACGTCGACGATCAGCCTCGACTGCGCGCGTACAGTGTGCACGCCGCCGCGGCTCGACTCGCGCCGCCCGACTGACGCGAGGCCGAGGTCTCCGCCACCGCAACCCGATAGCCTGAAGGCATGCCTGCGCACAATCCCTTCGGCCAAGTGCTCGTCGCCCTCGTCACGCCCATGCTCACCGACGGCGAAGTCGACTGGGCCGGGGTCGAGAAGCACATTGACGACGTCATCACCGCGGGTGCCGACGGCATCGTGGTCACGGGCACGACCGGAGAGACCAGCACGCTGACCGACGCCGAGAAGATTCGGCTGGTCGAGGTCGGCAAATCCGTGAGCGCTGGCCGGGCATCCATCATCACGGGCGGCGGCTCGAATGAGACCGCGCACGCCATCGAGCTCTACAAGGCGAGCGAGAAGGCCGGCGCCGACGGCGTCATGGTCGTCACGCCGTACTACAACAAGCCGACCCAGGCGGGCGTGCTCACGCACTTCCGCATGGTCGCCGACGCGACCGATCTGCCCGTGATCCTCTACGACATCCCCGGCCGCGCCGGCATCGAGATCACCTACGAGACGATCCTGCGCGCCGCGAAGCACCCGAACATCCTCGCCGTCAAAGACGCCAAGGGAGACCTCAGCGAGGTCAGCCGGGTGCTCAACCAGACCGACCTCATGTACTTCGCGGGCGACGATGCCAACGTGCTGCCGACGCTCGCGATCGGCGGCACGGGCCTCATCGGGGTCACGGCAAACATCGCCCCGGGGCCGTACCGCTCGATCGTCGACGCGGTCAACACCAACGACCTCGCCACGGCGACCGCCGAGCATCAGCACCTCGAACCGCTCGTGCGCGCGATCATGACCCACGTGCCCGGCACGGTCGCCGTCAAGTACGTGCTGCACGGCCTCGGCCGCATCGGCACGCCGCGCGTGCGGCTGCCGCTCGTGGGCCCTGAAGAGCACGAGGCCGCCGTGATCGAAGACGAGCTCGACCTCGTGAAGAATGTGGCTGGCGTCGACTTCAGCAACTTCCGACCCGACCGAAATGCCGCGGCCGGCGGTGCCCTGCCCAAGGTGGCCGGCACCACTCGATAAACCGAAACCGGGGGCGCGAGCGCCCCGCCGAGCACCACAACAAGTCAGGCGGACCATGCCCAACGATCTCTTCGACCCGCCCGCCCTCGACCCCGCTACGCTGCGCGTCATCCCGCTGGGCGGGGTGGGCGAGATCGGCCGCAACATGACCGCGTACGAGATCGCGGGTAAGCTGCTCATCATCGACGCCGGAGTTCTCTTCCCGGAGGAGACCCAGCCGGGCGTCGACCTGATCCTGCCTGACTTCGGTCCCATCCGCGATCGCCTCGACGACGTGCTCGCCGTCGTGCTCACGCACGGACACGAAGACCACATCGGCGCGGTGCCCTACCTGCTCCGCATGCGGCAGGACATCCCGATCCTCGGCTCGACCCTCACGCTCGCCTTCGTCGAGGCGAAACTCAAGGAGCACCGCATCCAGCCCTACACGCACACCGTGAAAGAGGGGCAGGTCGAGCAGCTCGGGCCGTTCACGCTCGAGTTCATCGCCGTCAACCACTCGATTCCGGATGCTCTCGCGATCGTCGTGCAGACCGGCGCCGGTACTGTGCTGCACACGGGCGACTTCAAGATGGACCAGCTGCCGCTCGACGACCGCATCACCGACCTGCGCGCCGTGGCCCGCTGGGGCGAGAGAGGCGTCGACCTCGTGCTGAGCGACTCGACGAACGCCGATGTGCCGGGCTTCACGGCGCTCGAGCGCGACATCGGGCCCGTGCTCGAGAGCGTCATCGCGCGCGCGCCGCGCCGCGTCATCGTCGCGAGCTTCTCGAGCCACGTGCACCGCGTGCAGCAAGTGCTCGACGCCGCACACGCCAACGGCCGCAAGGTCGCCCTCATGGGCCGCAGCATGGTGCGCAACATGACGATCGCGGCCGACTTGGGGTTCCTCAAGGTTCCCGATGACATCCTCATCGACCACAAGAAGGCCGCGAACCTGCCCGACGACCAGATCGTCTACATGTCGACGGGCAGCCAGGGCGAGCCCATGGCCGTGCTCGCGCGCATGGCCAACCTCGAGCACCAGATCGAGATCGGCGCGGGCGACACCGTCATCCTCGCCTCGAGCCTCATCCCCGGCAACGAGAACGCTGTCTACCGCGTCATCAACGGGCTCATGAAACTCGGCGCGAAGGTCGTGCACAAGGGCACGGCGCGGGTGCACGTTTCGGGCCACGCATCGGCGGGCGAGCTGCTCTACTTCTACAACGTGCTGGGGCCCAAGAACGTCATGCCCGTGCACGGTGAGCAGCGCCACCTCGTGGCCAACGCCGAGCTCGCGATCGCGACGGGAGTGCCCGAGCAGAACGTGCTCGTCGCCGACAACGGCTCAGTCGTCGATCTGCGTGACGGTGTCGCTCGCGTCGTCGGTCAGCTCGACATCGGCTTCGTCTACGTCGACGGCTCGACGGTCGGTGAGATCACCGACGCCGATCTGAAAGACCGCCGCATCCTCGCCGAGGAGGGCTTCATCTCCATCTTCGTGGCGATGGATGCTCAGACCGGCAAGGTCGTCGTCGGCCCCGAGATCCACGCGCGCGGGTTTGCCCCCGACGAGGCGATCTTCGACGACGTCAAGCCGCAGATCATCACGGCGCTCGCGGATGCCGCCTCCAATGGCACGCGCGATACGCACGCCTTCAGCCAGGTCGTGCGCCGCACAGTCGGCCGGTGGGTCAACACCCAGCACCGCCGTCGCCCAATGATCGTGCCCGTGGTGATCGAAGCCTAGGCACTGGCGGAGGTCGATGCCTCAGGGCAGGCACGTACTCTTGGGCTGTGACGAACGCCCGCTTCCTGCCATCGGCCAGCCTGCTTATTGCGATCGCGATGTGCGCCCCCGAGTTCCCCGTCTCGCTGCCTGGCACGCTCGACTCGCTCATGACGATGGGCGGCTGGTCGCCGAGCGACGACACGGGACCGTCGCCGGAGTCCGCTGAGGAGTAGGCGCGCGTGTCGCCCCCGCCCCCGGTCGCACCGCGCGGGTACCGTGGGCGCATGGCATCGAGCACCCGGTCGTCGTCGCGCCCGCGCGCGACCTCGTCACGCTCGGGTTCGAGCTCGAAGGCGTCGAGCTCGCGCACTCAGGCCACGAAGAAGCTGCCGGCGGCACAGCCAGAGCAGGGCATCCTGACGCGGCTGTGGATGGGCATGGCCCACATGACCGGCGCGATGTTCCGGTTGCTCGGCCGCGAGACCCTCGCGAAAGACGAGCGGCGCGACGGCATGCCGTTCCTGATCGTGCTGCTCGCGCTCGTCGGGGCCGTTGTCGAGTGGTTCTTCGCGACCGACCCGGTCGCCGTCGCCCTCAACGCCTGGACCTTCGGCGGCCTCGTTGGCCGCGTCTCGTTCGCGTTGCCCGTCATCATGATCGTGTTCGCGGCATGGCTCTTCCGGCACCCGGCGAGCGTGCACGACAACACCCGAATCGGCATCGGCCTCGGCCTGCTCATCGCGAGCGTGAGCGCCCTCTGCCACGTCGCCCTCGGCGCCCCGCAGCCCGCCCTGCCGCCGCTCGCGCTCGCGCAGGCAGGCGGCATCGTGGGCTGGATCCTCGGGGGGGTGCTGCTGCTCGCGACCGTCTACGTGGCCGTGCCCGCGCTCGTGCTGCTCGCGGTGCTCTCGGTGCTCATCATGACGAAGACGCCGCCGAACCGCATCGGTGACCGGTTGCGCGAGCTCTACAGTTACCTGTTCGGCGCCGAGCTCGCCTCGCGCGAACCGAAGGCGAAGGGCGAGACCGAGGCGGTCGAGTTCGGCTCGCTCACTGATCTCGGACTCGACATGGACGACACGAGCTCGATGCCCTGGTGGCGAAAAGGCAAGTCGGCGCGCGACTCCGCGGCCTTCGACAGCCCCGTCGAGCGCGCAGGCGTGACCGAAGTGATCGATCCGAGCGAGCGCGTCGCCCTCACTGAGAGCCTCGACGACGTTCTCACTGCGGCCGAGCGTGCCGTGCGCCGCTTCACGGGCGAGGTGGATGCCGCGCCCGCTGCAAGAGATCAGGTCGCGCCTGCGGTCCTCCCGGGCTTCGCGACGAGCGCGAGCGAGAAGGGCGCGGCGGGCGAGTTCACCGTGCCTCCTGCCGGGCGCTCCTCCGAATCCAAGCCCTATCGCCTGCCGGCCGCCTCGCTGCTGGCCCCGGGCGACCCGCCCAAGTCGAAGTCGGCCGCCAACGATTCGGTCGTCGCGGCGATAACGGAGGTGCTCGCGCAGTTCCAGGTCGACGCGCGAGTCACGGGCTTCAGCCGCGGCCCGAGCGTCACGCGCTACGAGATCGAGCTCGGCCCCGGCGTGAAGGTCGAGCGCTTCACGGCGCTCACGAAGAACATCTCGTACGCGGTCGCGAGCAATGAGGTCACCATCCTCTCGCCGATCCCGGGCAAGAGCGCGATCGGCGTCGAGATCCCCAACGTCGACCGCGAGATCGTGAGCCTCGGCGACGTGTTGCGCTCGAGCGCGGCATCCAAGGCCCTGCACCCGATGGCGATCGGCGTCGGCAAGGACGTGGAGGGCGGCTACGTCGTGGCGAACCTCGCCAAGATGCCGCACCTGCTCGTGGCGGGGTCGACCGGCTCGGGAAAGTCGAGCTTCATCAACTCGATGATCACGAGCGTGCTCATGCGGGCGAAGCCCGCCGAAGTGCGCATGGTGCTCGTCGACCCCAAGCGCGTCGAGCTCGCCGCGTACCAGGGCGTGCCCCACCTCATCACCCCCATCATCACGAACCCCAAGAAGGCCGCCGAGGCGCTGCAGTGGGTTGTGAAGGAGATGGACATGCGGTACGACGACCTCGCGTCGTTCGGGTTCCGCCACATCGACGACTTCAACCGCGCGGTGCTCGCGAACGAGATCGAGCTGCCCGAGGGCAGCAAGCGCCAGCTGCAGCCCTACCCCTACCTTCTCGTAGTCGTCGACGAGCTGGCCGACCTCATGATGGTCGCGCCTCGCGATGTCGAAGACTCGATCGTGCGCATCACGCAGCTCGCGCGCGCCTCGGGCATCCACCTCGTCCTGGCCACGCAGCGGCCGAGCGTCGACGTCGTGACGGGCCTCATCAAGGCCAACGTGCCGAGCCGACTGGCCTTCGCGGTCTCGAGCATGACCGACAGCCGCGTCATCCTCGACCAGCCGGGCGCCGACAAGCTCATCGGCCAGGGCGACGCGCTCTTCCTCCCCATGGGAGCCTCGAAGGCCATCCGCGTGCAGGGAGCCTGGGTGACCGAGGCCGAGATTGCGGCGGTCGTCGAGCACGTGAAGCAGCAGGCGCTGCCCGAGTACCGCAACGACGTCGCCGCCGAGGCGCAGAAGCGCGAGATCGATGCCGACATCGGCGACGACCTCGAGGTGCTGCTCGCGGCCGCCGAGCTCGTCATCAGCACACAGTTCGGGTCGACCTCGATGCTGCAGCGCAAGCTGCGGGTCGGCTTCGCGAAGGCAGGCCGCCTCATGGACCTCCTCGAGTCGCGCGAGATCGTCGGCCCCTCCGAGGGCTCGAAGGCGCGCGACGTGCTCGTGAGCCCCGACCAGTTGCCCGAGGTGCTCGCGCGGTTGCGGGGCAAGGATGCTGCACCGGCGCCGCGCGCAACCGACGACCCCGTCGCGCGCATGGCAGAGGGCTATCCTGAGGTCGAGGGCGACTCCGACGAGGACGCCTGGCAGTTGACCGACCGCGACTGAGCCTGTGACCGGCTCGGGGCGCCGACGAACCGGAGGGTTCAGTGGTTGAGAACCGCGACCGGTCGTACTCGTTGCGCGGGCGGGTCGTGCGTGCGGGGGAGACCCCGGCGAGCAGTGGCAACCTCGCGAACATCATCACGGTCGTGCGCATCCTGCTCGCCCCCGTCGTCGTCGTGCTACTCGTGCTCGACGGCGGTGCCGACGGGCCCTTGCGCATCGGCGCGGCGCTGCTGTTCATCGTCGCGATCGCGACCGATGGCGTCGACGGCATGCTCGCCCGCCGCCGCAACCTCGTGACCCACCTCGGCATCCTGCTCGACCCCATCGCCGACAAGCTGCTGACGGGTGCCGCGCTCGTCATGCTTGCCGTGCTCGCCGAGCTGCCCTGGTGGGTCGTCGTGGTCATCCTCGTGCGCGAGTGGGGTATCACGCTCTTCCGCTTCTTCATGCTGCGCGACCGTGTCATCCCCGCCTCGCACGGCGGCAAACTCAAGACCGTCGTGCAGTCGGTCGCGATCTCGTCGGCTCTGCTGCCGCTGTGGAACCTGTTCGGCGAGTGGGTCAACGTCGTCAACACCGTCTTGATGTCGGCGGCTCTTGTGCTGACAGTGCTGACGGGCATCGACTACCTCGTGCAGGCCTGGCGCCAGAACCGCGCCACCGCGTCGTGACGCTGACGCCCGAGTTCGATGTGCTCGCCGAGCGGATCGTCGCCCGGCTGACGACCGAGGGCCGCACGCTCGGCATCGCCGAGTCGCTGACCGGGGGAGCCGTGGTCGCCGAGCTCGTCGGCATCCCCGGCGCCTCGGCCGTTGTGCGGGGCGGGATCGTCGCTTACGACACCGCGCTCAAGGCGAGCCTGCTGGGCGTCGCGCCAGCATTGCTGGATGCGCACGGCCCCGTGCACCCCGCCGTCGCGGCGGCGATGGCCGAGGGCGTGCGGTCGGCCGCGGCGATCGACGCGCATCCGGCCGATCTGGGCGTCGCGACGACGGGCGTTGCCGGCCCGGATGCTCAGGACAGCGCCCCCGTCGGCCTCGTCTACGTCGCGGTAGCGGATGCCGCGGGCACGGTGGTGCGCGAGCACCGGTTCGTGGGCGATCGCGCCGCGATCCGTGCTCAGGCCGCGGGCGCGGCGCTCTCCCTGCTCCACGAGCGCCTCGACGGGAGCACGTGAGCGCATATCGGGAATGTCTTGCGTGACGGTCGTGTTACAGACAGCAGACTGACAACCGGTGCTCAGGTGGTGGCGGTTACAGTGAATCAACTGGGTTCCGGTAGTGTTACCGGCTCGGCTCGATCTGGCCGCGAGGCGAGTGAAAAGGAGGTCCCCATGGTTCTGGTTCGACAGGAAATTGGTGAGGTCCTCCGCGACGTGCGCCTGCAGAAGGGCCGCACGCTGCGACAGGTGGCGAGCCGCGCGAGCGTGGCCCTCGGATACCTGAGCGAGGTTGAGCGCGGGCAGAAGGAGGCATCGAGCGAGATCCTCGCCTCGGTCGCCGACGCCCTCGATACCCCGATTTCGGTCATCATGCGCGAGGTCGGTGACCGCCTGGCGGTCATCGAGGGCCTGAGCGCGGTTCCCGACACGCTTCCCGACGAGCTGGTCGCGCAGTTCGACGCCGACCTGGCGATGCGCTGACGCTCCGGCGTCCTCCGTCCCCACGGCGAGCGCGGTGACCCGCAGCGAGTTCCTCCGTGCGATCGCCGACGAGTTCGGCGAGGCCTACGGACGCAGCCTGCTGCGCGACCTCGTGCTCACGACGCTCGGCGAGCGCACGGCCGACGAGGCGCTCGGCGCGGGGGCGCCGCCGCGCGAGGTCTGGCTGGCGCTGTGCGCCGCGATGGATGTTCCGCGCGAGCGCTGGTACGGCGCAGGTAGGCCCGAGCCGAAGCGCGTCTAGCGGTACGCCTGCCGTTGCGACACGCCGCACCGTCTCGTTCGAACATGTGTTCGCTTCTCGCATAGACTCCCTCCCAGCGGCACTCGAACACGGGTCACCGCACGTGCTGCGCGTCGAACCCGGCGATGTCGGGTCTGGGGCGTACCGTCGGTCTCGTCGGCGACAGCCGTCACGCCTTGTCGTGGTCCGTCCGGCCCTGCTTCATCGGCCGGACGAGGAGCGACAGAAGACAGGCACACCGCGCACGAGATGAAGGAGACCGCAATGCCCTCTGCAGCAGACCGCGAAAAAGCCCTTGAGACGGCCCTCGCCCAGATCGACCGACAGTTCGGCAAGGGCAGCGTCATGCGCCTGGGCTCCGACGACCGTGCTCCCGTGGCGGTGATCCCTACGGGCTCGATCGCCCTCGATGTCGCGCTCGGCATCGGCGGCCTCCCGCGCGGCCGCATCATCGAGATCTACGGTCCCGAATCCTCGGGCAAGACCACGCTCACGCTGCACGCGATCGCGAACGTGCAGCGGGCCGGAGGCATCGCGGCGTTCATCGACGCCGAGCACGCCCTCGACCCCGACTACGCCCAGAAGCTCGGCGTCGACATCGACCAGCTCCTCGTCTCGCAGCCCGACACGGGTGAGCAGGCGCTCGAGATTGCCGACATGCTCGTGCGTTCGGGGTCGATCGACCTCGTCGTCATCGACTCGGTCGCGGCCCTCGTGCCGCGCGCCGAGATCGAGGGCGAGATGGGCGATAGCCACGTCGGCCTGCAAGCGCGCCTTATGTCGCAGGCGCTGCGCAAGCTCACGGGCGGGCTCAACAGCACGCAGACCTCGATGATATTCATCAACCAGCTGCGCGAGAAGATCGGCGTCTTCTTCGGCAGCCCCGAGACCACCGCGGGCGGCAAGGCCCTCAAGTTCTATGCCTCGGTGCGCCTCGACATCCGCCGCATCGAGACCCTGAAAGATGGCACCGACGCGGTCGGCAACCGCACGCGCGTGAAGGTCGTCAAGAACAAGATGGCCCCGCCGTTCAAGCAGGCCGAGTTCGACATTCTGTACGGCGTCGGCATCTCGCGCGAGGGTAGCCTCATTGACTTCGGCGTCGAGCACGAGATCGTGCGCAAGTCGGGCGCCTGGTACACCTACGAGGGCGACCAGCTCGGCCAGGGCAAAGAGAACGCTCGCAACTTCCTGATCGAGAACCCGGCGATGGCGGCTGAGATCGAGACCAAGATCCTCGCCAAACTCGGCATCGGAGCGAAGCTCGCCGCGGTCGAGCCGGTGGCTCCTGTCGAGAAAGCACCCGGCAAGGCATCGGCCAAGGCCGCAACCGTGGCTTCTCCGGCGGTCACCTCGAGCGTCGATCAGTCCGAGCAGCCCGAACTGCGCGCGGCGGCGGGTGCCTGATGCCCTCCTCGCGCGACCCCGGGCAGGGCGCCGACGTCGTCGACGAGCCGCAGACCGGCCCGATCGCCCCCGTCACCTTTCTGCCCGGGGCGCGCGCGGTCCAGGTCGAGCGCGATGCGGCCGAGGCTGGTGAGTCGACCGCGCATCATGACGTCGACGCGCGCCGTGCCGAGAACATCACACTGCACGCACTCACGCGGCGCGGGCAGTCGCGCGCCGAGGTCGCCGAGCTGCTGCGTCGGCGCGAGATCGGTCCGATCGTCGCTGAGGCCGAACTCGATCGCCTGGAGTCGGTCGGCCTCATCGACGACCGCGCGCTCGCGGCCGATCTTGTCGACCGTTTGCGCACGCGCAAGAAGCTCGGCGACTCGGCGTTGCGCTCTGAGCTCATGCGGCGCAAGCTCGACCGATCGGCGATCGACGAGGCGCTCGCGCAGACCGTCGACTCCGAGACGCACGACGACCTCGTGCTCGAGCTCGCGCGCGATCGCGCGCGCCGGCTGGGCGGTCTCGACCGCTCGACCGCTGAGCGGCGCCTCGTCGACTTCCTCGCCCGCAAGGGCCACTCGGGTAGCGCGGTGCGCGAGGCAGCTCGGTGCGCTCTCGATGACCGCGACGACGAACTCGCGGGCGATGCGCGAGGGTCCTCTCCGCGGCTCGCGACTGTGCACCGGGTCCAGTTCCGCTAG
>CAYPND010000031.1:0-15257 GCA_964412175.1 uncultured Microbacteriaceae bacterium
GGCGTGTACCCGCCGCGCCGCGGTCGGCGGGCCGTCGAGCATGCGCAACCGCAGCGAGGCGACGCCCTCGGGTGTGCGCTGCGCGCGCCAGACCTCGCGCCATGCATCCGGCCCCTCGGCGGTGCGCTGGGTCGGGTCGCCGCGCCCGCGGCGCAAGAAGCCGAGGGTGGCGCCCAGGTCGAGGGGCTCGGAGGGCGCGTACTCGCGCTCCGCATCCGCCATCATGTCGACCACGCGCTCAGCGTACGACCGCGCTCAGACCACGCAGAACGGCGGGGAGCGTGAACTTTACGGGCAGGTGTAGGTGACGCCGTCAATCTCCCAGACGCCCGAGCCGAGCTCGGAGCAGACCTGGGTGAGGCCGCCGAAGAGGCTGCCGAACAGGGCGCCTCCGGCGACGATGAAGATCAGGAAGAGGACAAGGCCGATGAAACCGATGATGATCGCGGCGAGGGCGAAGCCGTTCTTCTGGCCGGCCTTCTTCGACTGGCCGAGGGCGACGAAGCCGAGGATGATGCCGATCAGCTGAAACGGCAGTATGGAGAGCACGAGCGCGATGATGCCCATGGTCTTGCCGGGGTTGATCGGGGCGGCGGGGGCGGCGGAGTAGACGGGGGGAGGGGCGTCGGTCATTCTGACTCCTGCGGGGTGGGGGGGCCGAGGTGGCCCCGTTCGCTCGAATCGTACTGCCCCGGATACCCCGCGCGGCAGAGCAGTTTATGCTCAGCAAAGTCGGTTCAGGTCACGCGGTGAGCGCGACGAGCCGCAGCACGACCGAGCTCGAGGCCGCGCGCCCGCGCAACCGGCCCATCGCCCGGATGGCCGCGTACTGCACGCCGTACTTGGCGCTGAGGGCGGCGTCGAGGTGGGCCCGCGATTCGTCGTCATCGTGAACGCTCGCGAGGGCCTCGATGACCGGGGCGCCGTTAAGCGGCCGCCCGACGCGGTCGCAGGCCTGCAGGGTGACGCGGGGCGTATGCCGCACGCGCTTGACCTTGCCGGCCTCGGCGCCCGTCGTCACGAGCAGCGCGTCGCCGTGGCGCGCGACCCAGACCGGGGTCGGCACGGCAACACCGGTGCGGCGCATGGTCGTCAAGAGCACATACTGCTGATCGGCGAGCGCGACGACGGGGTCGGTCATGAGTCCTCCAGGATGCTCGGGTGCGGCGTATACGATAGCCGCGCCGGCCCGGCGCGCGCCGAGAACCGGCCCGTTTTCGCGTGCCTCGCCGCGACGGGCCATGATGGAACCCATGCGCATCGGAATGCTCACCTCCGGCGGAGACGCCCCCGGGCTCAACGCCGTCATCCGCGGGGCCGTGCTCACTGGCACGACCGTGCACCACCACGAGTTCGTGGGTTTCAAAGACGGCTGGAAGGGCCTCGTTGAGAACGACACGACGCCACTCGGCCGGCACGAGGTCAAGGGCATCTCGAAACAGGGCGGCACGATTCTCGGCACGAGCCGCACAAACCCCTTCGAGGGCAGGGGCGGGGTGGATCGCATCGACGAGGTCTTCGCCGAGAACCGCCTCGATGCGCTCATCGCGATCGGTGGTGAGGGCACGCTCGCGGCGGCGAAGCGGCTGACGGATGCGGGCATCCACATCGTCGGGGTTCCGAAGACCGTCGACAACGATCTCGACGCGACCGACTACACGTTCGGCTTCGACACGGCCGTCGGCATCGCGACCGAAGCGATGGACCGCCTGCGCACGACGGGCGACGCTCACAACCGCTGCATGGTCGCCGAGGTCATGGGGCGCCACGTCGGCTGGATCGCCCTGCACTCGGGCATGGCTGCGGGCGCGCACGCGATTCTCATCCCGGAGCAGAACACGAGCATGGATCAGCTCAGCGCCTGGGTGCTGAGCGCCTACGACCGAGGCCGCGCGCCGCTCGTCGTCGTCGCCGAGGGCTTCACGCTCGACGGGGCCGACCAGCCACACTCCGAACGCGGTCTCGACGCCTTCGGCCGGCCGCGGCTCGGCGGCATCGGCGAGATGCTCGCGCCAATGATCGAAGAACGCACGGGCATCGAGACGCGCGCGACGACGCTCGGCCACATCCAGCGCGGCGGCACCCCGAGCGCCTTCGACCGCGTGCTCGCGACGCGCCTCGGTATGGCGGCCATCTCGGCCGTCGACGACGGGCGCTGGGGCGAGATGGTCGCGCTGCGCGGCACCGAGATCGTGCGCGTGCCCTTCGAGGCCGCGCTGGGAAAGCTCAAGACCGTGCCGCAGTCGCGCTACGACGAGGCCGCCCTGCTCTTCGGCTGAGCGGCTAGCGGCGCCCTCGCTCTAGGCTGACGGGCATGACGCGCGGCTGGCAGATCACCCTCGACGAGAACGGCCCGCGGGTCGCGGTGCGCGACCTCGACGACGCGGCGCTGCGCCCCGACCCCGATGATCGGGATGCGGTGGCCGACGTCGAGGTCGCCGTCACCTGCTCGGGCCTCAACTACAAAGACGCTCTCGCGTTCACAGGGAATCCGGGGGTTGTGCGGCGATCGCCGCTCGTGCCCGGCATCGACATCGTCGGTACTGTGGCAGCTTCGTCGAGCCCGCGCTGGTCGGTCGGCGACCGCGTGTTGCTCAACGGAGCAGGCGCGGGCGAGACCCGTCACGGGGGGCTCGCCGAGCGCGCGCTGGTCGACGGCGGCACGCTCGTGGCGACGCCCGCCGTCTTCACCGACCTGCAGGCCGCGGGCATCGGCACCGCGGGATTCACGGCCATGCTCGCGGTGCTCGCGCTCGAGCGCCACGGCGTGACCGAGGGCGACGTGCTCGTGACGGGGGCGAGCGGCGGACTCGGATCGTTCGCGATCGCCCTGCTCGCGCGCGCGGGGTTCCGCGTGACGGCCGCGACGGGGCGGCCCGAGAACGACGGCCGCCTGCGCGAGCTCGGCGCCGCGAACGTCATCGACCGCGCCGAGCTCGACCGCCCCTCGCGCGCGCTCGAGTCGCAGCGCTGGGCGGGGGTCGTCGACGCCGTGGGAGGGCAGCCGCTCGCGACCGCGCTCGCACAGGTGCAGCCCTTCGGTGCGGCCATCGCGTGCGGCAACGCCGCCTCGCCCGCGCTCGCGACGACCGTCATGCCGTTCATCCTGCGCGGGGTCGCCCTGCTCGGCGTCAACTCGTCGCTCACGCCGCTCGCCCTGCGCGAGCAGGCCTGGGCGCGCCTCGCCCGCGACCTCGACCCCGCGATCGTCGACGCGATCGCCCAGCCCATCGACCTCGACGATGCCGCCGACCGCGCGGCCGACGTGCTCGCCGGCCGCGTCGCCGGGCGGGTCGCCGTGCGGGTCGCGACAGGAGCCTTCTCATGACCTCGCTGACCATCATCGGCCTCGCGCTCGCCGGTGTGGCCGCGACCCTGCACCTGGCATTCTTCGTGCTCGAGAGCGTGCTCTTCCGGCTGCCGTTCGGCCGGCACCTCTTCGGGGTGCGCGCCGAGGCCGACTCGGCGCCGCTGCGGCTCTTTGCCGTCAACCAGGGCGTCTACAACCTCGCGATCGCGATCGTCGTGTTCGTCGGTATCGTGCTCGCCGCCGCCGAGCCGGGGTCGATCGCAGGCCCGGCGGTCGTTGTCGCCGGATGCGCGGTCATGGTCGTAGCCGGCGCGGCCCTCGCACTCACCGCCCCGCCGCGCCTGCTGCCAGCCGCGCTCGCGCAGGGCATCCCGCCGCTGCTCGCGATCGTGACGATCGTCGTCGGGCGCTGACCGGCCCCTACGGAATGACCGGAGGCGCGCTGTCGTTCGGGTTCATGGCGTACTCAGCGAGCGCGCGCACGAGGGCCGGCGTCGAGCGCTCCTCGGCGATACGGTGCACGGTGAGGCCCGCGGCGCGGGCGTCGAAGGCCGTGCGCGGGCCGATGCAGACGATGACGGTGCTCGCCGGGAGCGGAGCGAACTGCTCGGCGATTTGGCGTGCGACGCTGCCGGAGCTTACGATGAGCGCCCGGATGCCGCCCGCGGCGATGTCGGCGACGACCTCAGCCGGGGCCGAGACGCCGACAGTGCGGTAGGCGCTGACGAAGCGCGCGTCGATTCCGCGGTCGGCGAGCCCGCTCACGAGCGTGGGCTCGGCGATCTCGCTCTGCGGCACGAGCACGGGGCCGTGCGCGACCGTGCCGGGCCACTCACGCACGAGCCCGCGGGCCGAGTGGTCGCTCGGCACGAAGTCGACCGAGTAGCCGGCGAGCTGCAGCGCGTGTGCGGTGGTCTCGCCGACGGCCGCGATGCGCGTCGACGCGGGCACCCGCACGCCGTGCCCGACGAGCACGTCGACCGTGGTCGCGCTCGTCACGACGAGCCAGCCGTAGTCGCCCGCCTGCAGGGCCGCGAGCTCGCTCGAGAGCTGCTCGGGATGCTCGGTGCCAGCGAAATTGATGAGGGGCGCGATGACCGGGGCGGCGCCCAGCATGCGCAACTGCGCGGCGACGCCGTCGCCCCACTTGCCACCGCGCGGCACAAGCACGCGCCAGCCCAGGAGCGGCTTGATGACCGGCAGCACACCCGTGGGCGTGCGCTCAACGGTCACGTCGTGGAGGGAAGAGAACATCTCTTCCATGATGACCCTGCGAGCGCGAGAGTCATAATCGGCGCGACCCTCAGTCGTCGCTGAAGATGGCCCAGGCGACGAGCCCGACCACGACGACCGTCGCGGCGGTCGCCCCGATGATCCACGGCACGGGGTTGGCCTGGTACGAGGTCTTGACGCGCTCGGTCAGTTCGCCGGCCTGCTTCTTGACGTCGAGCTTCTCGTCGATCGCGTCCAGGGTCTGCTCCAAACGGGCACGGGTGGCCGCGACAGTGCTCGAGACGGTGTCGCTCATGATGCTCCTCGCTTTCTGAGTCCGCGCACGACGCGGACATCTTCCTTGACGCTCTCGATGGTCTGGGTGGGGGTCGGCGGCACCCCGTGTTTCAGCTGCGCCATGCCGATCGCGGCGGCGATACCGGCGAGCACGAGCAGTGCGCCCCCGACGATGAGCGCGGCCGCCCACGCGGGCAGCACGAGCGCGAGGGCGAGGATTCCCGCGGCGGTCAGAACAAGCGTCGCGAAGAACGCGAACACCCCCGCCGTGACGAGGAACCCAGCCCCGATGCCCGCGGCCTTGAGCTTGCCGACGATCTCGGCCTTGAGGGCCGCGATCTCGGCCTCGATGAGCTCGCGGATGAGCCCGGGGATGTCGGCGATCAGCCGAAACAAGCCGCGACGCTCGCGCGCCGTGCCCGAAGCGGGCTCGCTCATGAGGAGGCGGCGGGCTTCTTTGCAGCAGCCGCAGGCTTCCTCGCGGCGGGCTTGGCCGTCGCAGGCGTCGCGACCCCGGGCCTCTTGGCCCCGCGGCCCGTCACCTGGTCGACGACCTTCTTGGCACCGTCGGAGACGAACTCGGCTACCTCGGGCGCCCGCTCCTTGACGAAGTCTTCGACCTGGTCGACGCGGTGCTGCACACGCGGGTCGTTCCAGAAGCCCTTCGCGGCGTTCTTGAGCTGTTCGTAGCGCTCGCGACCGGCGCGGGTACCGAAGACGTAGCCGACGGCGAGGCCGGCGGCGAACAGGATCTTGCCTCTCATGACGCACTCCTTACGCTGCCCGACCGTGGCGGATCGGCCGCGGCAACTCCCCCAGCGTAGTGCGCTCTCCCCTCGAAGGGTCGAGTGATGCGGAGGGGATTCCCAGGGGCGGGGGCGTGGTGCTACCCTCGCGCGGCCGTGCATACTTAGGTAATGCTTTCCTTACTCGGCACGGTGCGCGAGGCGCCGATCCACCCCGCCTACCGGCCCTACGCCGTGACCGTGCAGCGCCTCCTGCCGCTGAGCCCCCACCTCGTGCGCGTTACCTTCACGGGCGACGACCTCACCGTCTTCGGCACCCGGGGGCTCGACCAGCGGGTCAAGCTCGTACTGCCCTTCGACGACGGCTCGCTGTGCGACCTCGGCGAGCACGACCCGGCCGCCCAGCGGGCCGGAGACTGGTACGCCCGCTGGCGCGCGCTTCCGGATGCTCGACGCAACCCCTTCCGCACCTACACCGTGCGCGCCATCCGCCCCGACCGCCGGCAGCTCGACATCGACATGGTGCTGCACGAGCCGACCCCGGGGGTGGACGACGGCCCGGCCGCGCGCTGGTTGCGACGGGCATCCCCCGGCGACCGTCTCATCGTGATCGGGCCCGACGCCCGCACGGCCGACCTGACGATCGGCTGCGACTGGCGGCCGGGTGCCGCGCGGCACGTGCTGCTCGTCGGCGACGAGACGGCGGTCCCCGCGATCTGCTCGATCATCGAGTCACTCGACCCCGCCGTGACCGCCCAGGCCTTCATCGAGGTCGCCTCGAGCGCCGACGTGCAGAACATCGTGCCGCGCGGCCGCTCGCGCCTCACCTGGCTCGCGCGCGACGCGGGGTGCGAGACGGCGCACGGGTTCGAGGCGGTCGCGCCGCATGGCGAGCTCCTCACGCGAGCGGTGCAGCGCTGGCTGCCGCGGCACATGAGCGAGCTCGCCTCGGTCGTGCGTGCGACGCCCGACGCGCTCGACGACGTCGACGTCGACACCGCGCTGCTCTGGGATTCACCGCTCGACCCCGCCTCGGGCGACTTCTACGCCTGGATCGCGGGCGAGGCCGCCATGGTCAAGAGCCTGCGCCGGCACCTCGTGAGCGAGCTCGGCATCGCGCGCACGAACGTGGCCTTCATGGGCTACTGGCGGCGTGGGCGCAGCGAATCGCAGTGAATCGCCGCGCCCTGGGTGCGACTGCCCTCGTGGTCGCGCTGCTGCTCGCGGTCGTCACGAGCCTTGCGCTCGGCGCGCGCGGCATCGACCTCTCGACGGTGTTGACGGCGGTGCTGAGATCCGACGACCCCGGGCTCGACCCCGTCGACCTCGTCGTGGTGCGCGAGCTACGCGTGCCGCGCACGGTCGTGGGGCTACTCGCCGGGGCGGGGCTCGGCGTCTCGGGCGGCCTCATGCAGGGTACGACGCGCAACCCCATCGCCGACCCTGGGCTGCTCGGGGTCACCGCGGGCGCCTCCTTCGCGGTCGTGCTCGGCATCGCCGCGCTCGGAGCATCGGGCCCTGCTGCATTCGCGGCGCTCGCCCTCGCGGGCGCGCTCGGTGCCTCGGCGCTCATCGCGGCGATTGCCGCCCGGCCGCGCATCGCCGACACCCCCGTGCTGCTCGTCGTCGCGGGCTCGGCCGTAACGGCCGCCCTGACCTCGGCGACCTCGCTGCTGCTACTGAGCGACCCCGAAACCCTCGACCGCTACCGGTTCTGGACGGTCGGCGCCCTCACCGCCCGCGGCCTCAACGAGGCGCTCGCCCTCGCGCCGCTCCTCGCCGCGGGCCTCGCCGTCGCGCTGGTGCTCGCGCGGCCGCTCGACGCGCTCGCGCTCGGCGACGACGTCGCCCGCGGGCTCGGGTTCCGCCTGGGTCGCACGCGCGCGCTGAGCCTGCTCGGCATCGTGCTACTAGCCGGAACCGCCACGGCCCTCGCGGGCCCGCTCGTCTTCGTCGGCCTCGTGGGGGCCCACCTCGCGCGCCGGCTCGTCGGCCCGCGGCACGGCGTGCTGCTGCCCCTCGCGGGCGTCGCGGGGGCGGCGCTCGTGCTCGTCGCCGACGTGCTCGGCCGCCTCGTCGCGCCTCCCGGAGAGATCGAGGCCGGCATCGTCGTCGCCGTGCTCGGCGCCCCTGTGCTCATCGCGCTCGTGCGCTCGCGGGCGGGGGCGGCGCTGTGAGCCGGCACGAGCATCCGCCCGCCGCCGCGCAGCTCCTCGCCGCCCTGCGCGCGCGCGACCGCCGCCGGGGCCGCCTCGTCGACGGCGGCCTGCTCGCGCTCATTGCAGTGCTCGGGATGCTCGCCCTGGGCCTCGGCGCCGTCGCGCTGTCCCCCGCCGAGGTCGTCGCCGCGCTGCTCGGGCTCGACCCAGCCCCGGGCGTCGCGTTCATCGTGAGGGGCGTGCGGCTGCCGCGGCTCGTGCTCTCGCTGCTCGTCGGAGCCGCGCTCGGCCTCGCGGGCGCCCTGCTGCAGGCAGTCGTGCGCAACCCGCTCGCGAGCCCCGACATCGTCGGTATCGCGCAGGGCGCAAGCGCTGCGGGCGCGCTCGTCATCGTCGCGGGCGGCAGCGGGGCGGCGGTCTCGGGTGCGGCGATGGGCGGCGCCCTGCTCGCCGCCGTGCTCGCCCTGAGCCTCGGCGGGCGCGGCGCAATCGGCGCGCGCTTTGTTGTCGTCGGGGTCGCGATCGCCTTTCTCGCCAACGGCGTGCTCGGCTACGCGCTCACGCGTGCCGCGCTTGTCGACGCGGGCAGCGCCTACTTCTGGCTCGTCGGCTCGGTCGGCTCGCCCTCGTGGCCCGACATCGCCCTCGTCGGCGGCGTCCTCGCCGGGTGCGCGGGGCTGCTCGTGGCCGGGCGGCGCCTGCTCGAGGTGCAGGCCTTCGACGACGCGACCGCGCGGGCGCTCGGCGGGCATCCCGTAGCCGTACGCGTGGGGGCGATCGTCGTGACGAGCGCGCTCACGGCGGTCGCCGTCGGCGCGGCCGGGCCGATCGCTTTCGTCGCCTTCGCTTCGGGCCCCATCGCCCGCGGGATGCGCGGCCGCGGCCCCGCCCTCGGCACCGCCGCGCTCGTGGGCGCCGCCGCGGTGCTCGGGGCCGACCTCATCGCCCAGCACCTGATCCCCTCGACCTTCCAGCCCCCCGTCGGCCTCATCACGGGAGCCCTCGGCGCCCTCGTGCTGCTGGCGCTGCTCGTGCGGGGCGAGCGACGCCCGGAGGCCCGCGTATGACCGACACCCGTCTTCTCGCGACCGCGCGCCTGCGCGCCGAGGGGTTGCACCTGGCCTACGACGATCGCGCGGTCGTGCACGGGGTCGACCTCGCGATCGCGCCCGGTTGCCTCACGGCCCTCGTCGGCGCCAACGCGAGCGGCAAATCGACCCTGTTGCGGGCGCTCGCGGGGCTCATCGCGCCGCGCGCCGGGCGCGTGCTGCTCGACGAGGCCGACCTCGGGCGGCTGCCGCGACGGCAGGTCGCGCGCACGATCGGCATTCTGCCGCAGTCGCCGATCGCGCCCGAGGGCATCCGGGTGGGCGACCTCGTCGCGCGCGGGCGGTACCCGCACCACGGGCTGTTCCGCGGGCGCGGCGGTGACGACGCCGCCGTCGTCGCCCGGGCGCTCGCGGCGACCGACGCCCTTGAGCTGCTCGACCGACGGGTCGACGAGCTCAGCGGGGGGCAGCGCCAGCGCGTCTGGATCGCCATGGCGCTCGCGCAGCAGCCGCGCATCCTGCTGCTCGACGAACCGACGAGCGCGCTCGACGTGGCCCACCAGGTCGAGGTGCTCGACGTGCTGCGCGCCGAGGCCGCGGCTGGCATGACCGTCGTCATCGTGCTGCACGACCTCACACTCGCGGCGCGATACGCCGACGAGCTCGTCGTGCTCGCCGGCGGGCGGCTCGTCGCGCAGGGCGCGCCGGGCTCCGTGCTCACGGCCGAGACCGTACAGGCGGCGTTCGGGGTCGAGGCGCGCATCCTCTGCGACCCCGACACGGGCCGCCCGGTCGTGCTGCCACGGGCCGGGTCCCCTCGGACGGTGTAGTTAGGCTAGGCTAACCTTCATGCTGGGCGGCATCGCCCGAGCATCCTCACCGCACCCACCCGCAAGGAGCCCCTCGTGACACCGCTTCGTAGCGCCGCCCTCATCGCCGCGCTCGCCCTCACTGCCCTCACCGGATGCGCGGCCGCCGCGCCCGAGACCACCGAGCAACCCGCCACCGACGGGGCGTTCCCCGTCACGATCGAGCACGCCTTCGGGGAGACCGTCATCCCCGAACGGCCCGAGCGCGTCGCCACGTGGGGCTGGAGCACGGCCGACGCGGTCATCGCGCTCGGCGTGACACCCGTGGCCATGCCGTTCCAGGCCTACGGTGGCGACGAGCAGGGCGTGCTGCCCTGGGTGCGCGAGGCGCTCGACGAGGCGGGGGCCGAGACCCCGATCATCCTCACGAACACCGGGGAGGACATCCCGTATGAGGAGATCGCCGCGGCTGCGCCCGACGTCATCCTCGCCCAGTACAGCGGAATTACACAGGAGCAGTACGAGACGCTCAGCGCCATCGCGCCGACCGTCGCCTACCCCGATCAGCCGTGGGCGACGCCATGGCGCGACGTCATCTCGATCACCGGGCAGGCGCTCGGGCTCGAAGCCGAGGCCGACGCCGTGCTCGCGGGCATCGACGCCGAGCTCGCCGCGGCCGCGGCGGCGAATCCCGAATTCGCCGGCCTGACGCTCGCGACGGCGTGGGACGTCGGCGGGGTGTTCTACGTGTACGCCGATGAAGACCCGCGCGTCGAGTTCATGCTCGACCTCGGCTTTGTCAACGCCCCCGCGGTCGACGCGCTCGACACCGACGAGTCGCCGTTCTACTTCACCCTGAGCTATGAGCGTGTGAGCGAGCTCGAGAGCGACGTGCTGGTCGTCTACGGCGGCAGCGAGGAGGAGGTGCGCGCCGTAACCGAGGGCGGATACGCGCAGTCGCTGCCCGCGATCAAGCAGGGCGCCGTGGCCGAGCTCGTCGGCGTCGAGTTCATCGCGGCCGTCTCGCCGCCGAGCGCGCTCTCGCTCAGCTGGGGTCTCGACGAGGTCGTGGCGCAGCTCGCCGAGGCGGTCGCCGCCCGCGGCTGAGATCGCCGCCGCCGCTCGCAACTCAGGCTGAATCGGCCGAAACGTTGCGCTGTGCGCACACACAAGGCGGTTCAGCCTGAGTTACGAACACGCGGCGAGCCGCAGCGCGCTCGGGCGGTCGCCGCCCGCGGCTAGGGGCGTACCGCCGCCGCCGCGGCGCGGGCGGCGGGCCGCGCAGCCGCGAGCACGCGCTCGATCGCGGTGGCGTCGTGCGCGGACGAGACGAACCACGCCTCGTACACGCTCGGCGGCAGCGAGACCCCGTGCTCGAGCATTGCGTGGAAGAACGGCCCGAAGCGCCACGTCGCTTGATCTTGCGCCTCGGCGTAGTTCTTCGGGGCATCCGCCCGGAAGAAGATCGAGAACTGCGAGCCCGCCCAGGCGACGACGTGCTCGACGCCCTCGGCCGAGAGTGCCGCCGACAGGCCGTCTCCGATCGCGCGGGCCGCCCGCGGCAGGTGTTCGTAGACCTCGGGGCCCGCGCCGCGCAGCATCGCAGCGCCCGTCGCGACCGCGACCGGGTTGCCGCTCAGCGTGCCCGCCTGGTAGACGGGGCCGAGCGGCGCGAGCAGGTCGAGCAGCTCGGCGCGGCCGCCGAGGCCCGCGAGCGGCAGGCCGCCGCCGATGATCTTGCCGAAGGTCGTGAGGTCGGCGTCGTAGGGCACTCCCTCGCGCTCTTCGAACCCCCACCAGCCCGCCGCGGTGGAGCGGAAGCCCGTCATGACCTCGTCGCTGATGAGCAGCGCGCCATGCGCGTGCGCGGTGTCGGCGAGCAGCCTGTTGAAGCCGGGCTTCGGCGGCACGACGCCCATGTTCGCGGCGGCGGCCTCGGTGATGACGGCCGCGATGCGGTCGCCGTGCGCGGCGAAGACCGCGGCGAGAGCATCCTCGTCGTTGTAGGGGATCACGACGGTCTGGGCCGCGGTCTCGGGCGTGATGCCCGCCGAACCGGGGATGCCGAGCGTCGCGATGCCCGACCCGGCTTCCGACAGTAGCGCGTCGGAGTGCCCGTGGTAGTGCCCCGCGAACTTCACCAGCAGCGGGTGGCCGGTCGCGCCGCGCGCGAGCCGGATGGCCGTCATGGTCGCCTCGGTACCCGTAGAGACGAGACGCAGCTTCTCGATGCCGCGCCGCACAGCGTCGCCGTCGCGGAGCGTCAGCCGGTCGAGTACGAGTTCCGCGAGCTCGACCTCACCCGTCGACGCGGCACCGAACCCGAGCCCGCGATCGACGGCCGCGTGCGCAGCGGCGATGACCTCGGGATGCGCGTGGCCCAGCAGCGCCGGACCCCACTGCCCCACGAGGTCGACGTACTCGGTGCCCTCGACATCGGTCACGTAGGGGCCGCGGCCGCTCGCCAGGAAGACGGGAGTGCCGCCAACCGAGCGGAACGCGCGCACGGGTGAGTTGACCCCGCCGGGCGTGACGATGAGCGCCCGCTCGAATGCCTCGGCATTCGTGGTGGGCGTGCGCCCAGAGACGAAGCGCGTCATGCGATGAGTCCTCTCTCGACGAGGTCGAGGCTCGCGTAGCTGAGCACCGCGTCGGCGCCCGCGCGGCGAATGGAGACGAGCGCCTCGAGCTGCGCGCGGTCGCCGTCGATCCAGCCCTGCTGGGCGGCCGCGGCGATCATGGCGTGCTCGCCCGAGACCATGTAGGCCCACACCGGCACGGGCGAGACGTCCGCGACCCGGCGCAGCACGTCGAGGTATGCGAGGGCGGGCTTGACCATGACGATGTCGGCGCCCTCCTGCACATCGAGGGCGGCCTCGCGCACGCCCTCCCGCCCGTTCGCCGGGTCGAGCTGGTAGGTGCGTCGGTCGCCCTGCAGTTGCGACTCGACCGCATCGCGGAAGGGCCCGTAGAACGCCGAAGCGTATTTGGCCGAGTAGGCGAGCAGGGCGACGTCGGTGAAGCCCTCCGCATCGAGCGCGGCGCGGGCGACCGCGGTCTGGCCGTCCATCATGCCGCTGAGGCCGAGCAGCTGCGCGCCCGCCTCGGCCTGCGCGACCGCCATGGCCGCGTAGCGCGCGAGGCTCGCATCGTTGTCGACGCGGCCCGCAGCATCCAGCACGCCGCAGTGGCCGTGGTCGGTGAACTCGTCGAGGCAGAGGTCGGTCTGCACCACGAGCGCCTCACCGACCTCGGCGACGACCGCGCGCGCGGCGACGTTGAGGATGCCCTGCGGGTCGGTCGCGCCCGAACCGATCGCGTCGCGCTTCTCGGGCACGCCGAAGAGCATGATGCCGCCGAGCCCCGCGGCGGCCGCGCGCGCTGCGATCGCGCGCACGCTGTCGAGCGAGTGCTGCTCGATGCCCGGCATCGAGGCGATCGGCAGCGGGGCGTCAAGGCCTTCGCGCACGAAGAGGGGCAGCACGAGCTGGTGCGGCCGCACCGCGGTCTCGCGCACGAGACCGCGCATCGCGGCCGTCGCGCGCAGGCGGCGGGGGCGGATGCTCGGCTGCAGCTCACTCATCGCGCACCGCCCATCGGCGCGAGGTCGGCGGCGCCCAGCTCGAGCAGCTCGTCGACGACGCGCTTCGCGGCATCCTCACCGGGGGTTCGCGTGTCGTCGACGTAGAGGGCGTGCGCGGCCGAGACCTGCTCGCCCGCGTCGGAGTAGACGCGCGCGGCGAGGAAGAGCATGCCGCCGTCGATGAAGGCGTTGGCGCCGAGCGGGGCCGAGCAGCCGGCCTCGAGCAGCCGCAGCACGGCGCGCTCGGCGTCGACGCTCGTGCGCGTCGCGGCGTGGTCGATGCCCTGCAGGGCCGAGCGCAGCGGGCCCGAGACGCTCGCGAGCGTCTCGACCGCGAGGGCGCCCTGACCCGGCGCGGTCGGCCAGCCGGCGATTCCGAGGTGCTCGGTGATGACGTCGTCGCGCCCGAGGCGCTCGAGGCCCGCGACGGCGAGCACGACGGCGTCGAGGTCGGCGTCGACACCCTCGCGGTCGCCGAGCACCCGGCCGATGCGCGTGTCGACGTTGCCGCGCACGTCGACGACCTCGAAATCGTCGCGGCGCCTCCGCAGCTGCGCGCGGCGCCGCGGAGACCCCGTGCCGACGCGAGCGCCGGCCGGCAGCTGCTCGAGCGTCAGACCGTCGCGCGCCACGAGCGCGTCGCGAGCATCCGCCCGCTTCGGAACAGCCGAGACGGTCAGCTCGGGGTGCGGGGCCGTCGGCAGGTCTTTGAGCGAGTGCACGACCACGTCGCACTCCCCCGCGAGCAGGGCCTCGCGCACGGCCGTCACGAAGACGCCCGCGCCGCCGAGGCTCTCGAGCGGCGCGGTCGAGCGGTCGCCGAGGGTCGAAATGGTCACGAGCTCGACGGGGCTGCCGGTGCGGGCCGCGATCGAGTCAGCGACGCCCTGCGACTGCGCGAGCGCGAGGGCGGAGCCGCGGGTGCCGAGCCGGATCGGGGCGGCGTCGGCGCGGCTCACGGCTCGAGCCCCGAGATCGCGGGCTTGAAGCCCGCGCGCACGTTCTCGCAGCAGCCGGGGCGGCACACGTCGTACCAGGGGCCCAGCGTCGTCTCGCGCACGCGGTCGGCGGGTGCCGTGCCGCGCAGCCGCTCTTCTACGAGGTCGATGAGGCCGCTCACGTAGACGGGGTCGACGCCCGGGGTCGGCACGCGCACACCGCGCACGCCGTGCTCCTCGCACGTCTCCATCGCCTCGGTGTCGAGATCCCACATAACCTCCATGTGGTCGCTCACGAAGCCGACGGGCACCATGACGATCGTCGTCGCGCCCGCCGCGGCGTGCTGGAGAATCGCGTCGTTGATGTCGGGCTCGAGCCACGGCTGCGTCGGGGGGCCCGAGCGGCTCTGGTAGACGAGCTGCCACTCGACCTCGGGCACGTCAGCGCCCTCGGTCCGCAGCGCCTCGAGCGCCCGCTGCATGATGACCCCGCTCACGGCGAGGTGCTGGGCGGCGTAGGCGCCGCCATCGCCCCACTCGACGTCGCGCGGCCCGCTGCGCTCGGCATCGGTCGTCGGGATGCTGTGGGTCGCGAAGAGCACGCGAGCCCCGGTCAGGTCGACGCCGTCGGCGAGGAGCGTGCGCAGGGCATCCACGACGCCCGCGACGAAGGGCGCGACGAAACCGGGGGCGTCGAAGAACTGGGCGACCTTGTCGATGCGCACCTGGCCCCAGAGCCCGGTGACCTCGAGGGCGTTCGCGAAGTCCTCGCGGTACTGGCGGCAGCTCGAGAAGCTCGAGTAGGCGCTCGTCGCAAGGCCGAGGATCGTGCGGTGGCCGTCGTCGAAGGCCTGCTGCAGGGCCTCGGGCAGGTACGGGTCCCAGTTGCGGTTGCCCCAGTAGATGGGGATGTTCAGCCCGCGCCGGTCGGCCTCGGCCTGCAGCGCTGCCTGCAGCTCGCGGTTCTGCTGGTTGATGGGGCTCACGCCGCCGAAGTGGCGGTAGTGGTGCGCGACCTCCTCGAGGCGCTCGTCGGGGATGCCCCGCCCGCGGGTGACGTTGCGCAGGAAGGGGATGACGTCGTCCTGCCCCTCGGGCCCGCCGAAGCCCGCGAGGATGACGGCGTCGTAGGCGACCGGCACGGTGACGTGGCC
>CAYPND010000031.1:15357-19645 GCA_964412175.1 uncultured Microbacteriaceae bacterium
CGCCGAAGCCCGCGAGGATGACGGCGTCGTAGGCGACCGGCACGGTGACGTGGCCACCCGCGGATTCGGCGAGCGCCGCATCCGTCGCCGCGAGGGGGTACGAACCGTTCGTGATCGTCATCGAAGGACCTCCAGGATCTCGGCGTCGAGCGCCGCGTCGTCGAGTCGACACCCCGTGAAGAAGGGCACCTCCTCGCGCACGTGGCGGCGCGCCTCGGTGTAGCGCAGGTCGCGCATCATGTCGACGAGCTCGAGCGGGTCATCGCTCTCGAGCCCCAGCAGCCACTCGTAGTCGCCGAGCGCGAAGCTCGCGACGGTGTTCGCGAGCACGCCCGTGAAGGCGCTGCCCTTGCGGCCGTGCTCGGCGAGCATCTCGCGGCGCTCCTCTTCAGGCAGCAGGTACCACTCGTACGAGCGCACAAAGGGGTAGACGCACAGCCAGCCCTTCGGCTCTTTGCCGAGCATGAAGGCGGGAGCGTGGCTACGGCTGAACTCGGCCTGCACGTGCACGCCCATGGCGTTCCACGTGGGCAGAGCGTCCTCCAGTAGCGGCGAACGGCGCAGCGTGCGCACAGCGGCTTGCAGCCCGTCGACCGTCTCGCCGTGCAGCCACAGCATAATGTCGGCGTCGGCGCGCAGGCCGCTCACGTCGTAGATGCCGCGCACGGTCACGCCCTGTGCGGTGACTGCTTCGACGGCCTCCTGCACGCCACCGCCCGCGGCGCGTCGCTGGGGGTCGCGCCGCAGCACGACGTAGACGGTGTAGGCGAGGGTCTCGCTCACGGGGTGCTCTCTTTCGTCAGGGTGTTGGAGTCGTCGGGGGATCCCAGCCGCTCGGCCATCGCCCGGGCCTGCGCGATGACGGCCGCGAGGCCCGTGCCCGCCACCTGCTCGCCCACGACCGGGATGCCGTCGGCGACGGCGATGCGCGCGGCGCGCAGCCACGTCACGATCTCGCCGGCGATCACGCGATCGCTCGGGATGCTCACCCCGAGCAGCGCCTCGGCATCGCGCCGGGCCTGCTCGAGGGTGGGGGTGCGCTCGTAGCTCAGCCGCACGACCTCGCGGCCGTCGGCCGCGGCCTGCACGGTCGCCCACTTGGCGGTGACGTGGGTGAGGGCGCGCGCGACGACGCTCGTACCGCGAGCGACGAGCACGCCCGTGCCGCGCGGCGCGGCGGCGAGGCGCTCGTCGGGCGCGAGCACGAGCAGCGCGAGGTGGGTCGCCGTCTGCACCGCACTGGAGCCGTCGACGGGGTCGATCAGCCCGGGCGCGGCGACGACGACGCCGCCGCGGCGCACCTCGGGCTCGGCGTCGTCGTCCCGGTCGTTCGCGAGCACGACGTGGTCGGCGTGCACCTTGGCGACGCGCACGCCGTACTCGACGGGCACGCCGAAGCGGTCGAGCTCGGCGAGCAGCGCGTCGACGAGCGTCGTCATGCCGCCCTCGAGGCTCGCGACGAGCGACCCGGCCGGGGCGTCGATCCGCATGCGGGCGACGGCGCGGCCGAGCGAGTTCTCGCGCAGGAGGTTGTGCACGAGCCCGGGGACTGCCGCGACGGGCAGGTCGTCGGGGTGCGTCGAGTGGATTCCCTCGACGACCGGCGCCACGAGCCTCTCGAGAATTGCGTCGCCCATGCGCCGCCGAACCAGCGCGCCCACGGTCGGCAGGCGCGAGCCGAGAGGGCCGGGCAGCAGGGCATCCAGCAGGCCGCGCCAGGCGCCGCGGCGCCCGACGACGGCGATGACGTCGGCGGCGAGCGGCGCGGCGGGGATGCCGAGCAGGCTCACGGCGGGCAGCGGCACGGTCTGGCCCTCGGCGGCGTGCAACCAGGCGGGCGCGTCGCGCGGGGCGATGATGCGCTGGGCGAGGCCGATGCGCTCCAGGTACTCGCGCACCGTGCCTCCGCGCGTCGCGAAAGCCTCGGCGCCGCTGTCGAGGCGCAGGCCGTCGAGCTCGACGCTCGCGACCTGCCCGCCCGCGCGATCGGAGGCCTCGAGCACGCGCACCTGCCGGCCCTGCAGCACGAGCTCGCGCGCGAGCACGAGCCCCGCGACACCCGCGCCGATGACGAGGGTCTCCGCTGACTGCGGCGCAGCGGGTTCGGGGGTCGTCACCAGTCGGTCCTCGTCGGGGTTGTCTCGCCTGAGTGGAGGTACTGCACGAGGCGCGTGAGCACCTCAGGGTCGGTCTCGGGCGGCACTCCGTGGCCGAGGTTGACGATGTGGGCGGGCGCCTGGCGGCCCCGGCGCAGCACGTCGTCGACGTGGGCACCGAGCACGGGCCAGGGCGCGGTGAGCAGCGCGGGGTCGATGTTGCCCTGCAGCGGCAGCGCGTCGCCGAGCGTGGCGCTCGCCTCGTCGAGCGGGATGCGCCAGTCGATGCCGACCGCGTCGACACCGAGGGCGGCGATCTGGGGAAGGATGCGGTCGGTGCCGAGACCGAAGTGGATGCGCGGCACCTCGAACCCCCGCAGGTGGTCGAGCGCCCGCTTGGTGTGGGGTGCCACGCGGCGCTGGTAGTCCACGGCCGAGAGCGAGCCGACCCACGAGTCGAAGAGCTGCGCCGCCGAGGCCCCGGCCTCGACCTGCGCGCGCACGAATTGGCCCGTCACGTCGGCGCACCAATTGAGCAGCACGGCCCACGAGCGCGGGTCGGCGTGCATCATGGCGCGTGCCCGTTGCTGGTCTTTCGACGGCCCGCCCTCGACGAGGTAGGCGGCGAGCGTGAACGGGGCACCTCCGAATCCGATCAGCGGGGTCGAGCCGAGCTCGGCCACGGTCATCGCGACGGCCTCGCGGATCGGGTCGAGCGCCCCCGTGTCGAGCGGCCGCAGCCGCAGTACGTCGGAGGCCGTGCGGATGGGGTCGTCGAGCACCGGTCCGCGCCCGGGCTCGATACGGATGGGCAGACCCGCGAGCAGCACGGGCACGACGATGTCGCTGAAGAAGATGCCCGCATCCACGCCGTGGCGGCGCACGGGCTGCAGGGTGATCTCGCTCGCGAGCTCGGGCGTCAGGCACGCCTGCAGCATGTCGCCGCCCGCCCGCAGCTCGCGGTACTCGGGCAGCGAGCGGCCCGCTTGCCGCATGAACCACACAGGGGGCCGCTCGGGTCGGTCGCCGCGTAGGGCCCGCACGAGCGGCGACTGCGTGGTGCGGCCGTCGACGAGCGGATGCGCGGAGGGCAGAGTCACGCCCACAGAATAGGGCGGCTTCCTGGAGAGAACTCCCGGCGGTGGGCACAGGTCGAACACGATTCATCTATACTCCCGGGGTGCTCGCAGAATCGGTCTGTTCGGCCCGCCTACACTGAGGTCTCGTGCTGCTCTGCGTAACCGCCAATCATCGGAACACCCCGTTCGAGATCCTCGAACGGCTCTCCGTCGACGCGGGCCAACTGGCCGACGCCGTCGCCGGCGGTGCTCCCGAGCTGCGCGGCGCGGTCGCCGTGTCGACGTGTAATCGCGTCGAGCTGTACCTTGACATCGACGCCCCGGCCATCACGGCCCACGCGCTCGCCCGGCAGGGCTTCGAGCGCGCGCTCGCCGAGCTCGGGGGCGAGGCCGCGCGCGACCTCACGACGACCGCCGAGGTGCTCGACGACGCCGCTGCCGTGCACCACCTGTTCTCGGTCTGCGCCGGCCTCGACTCGGTCGCGGTCGGAGAAGAAGAGATTACCGGGCAAGTGCGTCGCGCCGCGAGCCGTGCACGCGAGACCGGAACGAGCTCGGGCCGCCTCGACCACGTCGTGCAGGAAGCCATCCGCACCGCACGCGCCGCACGCGCCCAGGGCGATGCGAGCCGAACGGGCCGCTCGCTCGCCCGCCTCGCGATCGACCTCGTCGGCAGCCGCCTCACCGACTGGAGCGCGACCGAGGTGCTCATCATCGGCACGGGGCGCTACGCGGCCACGACCGTCGCGACCCTGCGCGAGCGCGGTGCGCGTGGCATCACCGTCTACTCCCCCACCGGCCGCGCGCAGCTCTTCGCCCAGCGGCAGGGGCTCGAGCCGACCAACGACCTGCGCTCGGCGCTGCAGCGAGCCGAGGTCGTCATCACCTGCACGACCCGGCTGAGCGTCGGCGTCGACGACGTGCCCGCCGGAGCCCGCGCGCTCATCGTCGACCTCGGCCTGCCGCGCAACGTCGATCCGGCGGTCGGCGCGCTCGAGGGTATCGCCCTGCTCGACCTCGAGACCATCCGCCTGCACGCACCCCTCGTGCACTGGTCGGCCGAAGAGGATGCCCGCGCGGTCGTCGACGCGGCCGCCCACTCTTACGTCACCG
>CAYPND010000031.1:19745-27759 GCA_964412175.1 uncultured Microbacteriaceae bacterium
GCCGAAGAGGATGCCCGCGCGGTCGTCGACGCGGCCGCCCACTCTTACGTCACCGCGGCATCCGTCGAGCCCGCCGTGGTCGCCCTGCGCGAGCACGTGCTCGGCGTCGTGCAGGCCGAGATCGACCGCGCCCGCAGCCGCGGCGACGACGGTCGGGTCGAAGAGGCGCTACGGCACCTCACGAGCGTGCTGCTGCACACTCCCTCGACGCTCGCGCGTCGGCACGCTGCGGCCGGTCGCGGCGAGCAGGTCGTGGCCGCCGTGCGCACGCTCTACGGGCTCGAGGTCGACCCGGCCGCGGGCGCCGTCGACGCTCAGGCCGAGACGCGCTCGAGCATCGCGAGCAGCGCCAAACCGTAGGCCTCGGGCGCCGAGACGCTCGCGAACTCGCGCTCGTCGCCGTCGAGCTCGATCGTGACGCGGTAGCCATCGGGCCCCAGTGCGAGCGAGCGGAACGCGGCGCGCAGCAGGTCGCGCAGTTGGTCCTCCCGCGGCAGCCAGAGGGTGTCATCGACCTCGACCGAGTCGAGCGCCCACTCGGTCGTGCCGTTGAAGCCGAGCGCCGTGCCGGTCGGGTACTCGTGCGCCTCGATCGTAAGCTCGCTCACCGTGAACACCTCGGCGTCGAACTCGTGCCGGTCGATCTGGAACCGGTCGCCCGACACGGGCTTCCAGCGCAGGCCGGCGTCGCGCAGGCGGCGGGCGAGTCCGGTGCTGATCATGCCGTCATCGTCGCCTGCTCACCTGGGCGCGAGCAGAGCAGTGCACCGGGCCGCTTTCGGGTCGGCCCGGTGTACTGGTCGGATGCGCCTCGCGGCGCGAGGGGTCAGGCGCGCTGGCGGCGGGCGATCATGATGCCGAAGCCGACGAGCACAAACAGCAGCGAGGCCGCGCCGAGGCCGGCGAGAGCGCTCGTGGCCCCCGTGAAGGCGAGGGTCGGCAGGTCGCACTCCTGATCGGCCGCGGGGTCGATCGTCACCGGGAACTCCGCGGTGTTTCCCGAGTCATTGATGCTGTCGGTTGACACGGTCGCCACGGCCGTGACGACGTACGAGCCCGGGTCAAGCGGGGTCACCGCGCTCGAGAGCTCGCGCTGCTGTGGTGTGCCGTAGGCCACGTAGTACCGCACGGGCGTGGGGTTTGCCTCCGGCCCGGTCGAGAGCTGCACCGTGAGCGAACCATCCGTGAGGCCGAGCGTCGTGCAGACCTGGTCGGCGACCGTCACGCTTGCGGGCCAGTTCGGCAGCTCGGGTAGCTGGCAATCGTCCGGCCCGTAGACCGTGAACTGACGATTGAGCGGCGTCGGCTGGTCGGGGGCGAGAACGTACCCGGAATTCGCCGTCGGCATGACCGAGACGCGATCACCCTGCTGCACAAGGTAGGTGCGCGAATCCTCATCGAGCCCGAAGACCGCGGCGAACGGAGCCTCGTTGTTGATGGTCACCCAGTAGGTGATCCCCTCGATGGAGTCGAGCGTGAAGCTGCGCGCGGCGCAGGTGTCGACGAAGTCGAACGGGTCGACGATCGGCAGCACCTCGCACTCCTCCGGGTCGGGGCCCAGGAGGGTTCCCGTGAAGGTCAGCGTCGTGCCGCCGTTTGAGACGGTGCGCCCCGAAACCGGGGTCGACGAGTCGTAGAACCGAGCATCCTCGTCGATCGTCACGAAGACAACCGCGTAGGTCGGCCCGGTCAGGGTCGACAGCTCGGGGGCGTATCGCGCGAGCTCCGCATCCACGACGAGGAACTTCGTCGGGTCCAGCTGTTGGCCGAGCTCGCAGGTCGGCGCGATGAAGCCGATCGACGCGTCGGTCGTGGGCAGCTCGGGCAGCTCGCAGTCCACCGGGCGCTCGAACGTGAAGGTCCAGGTGGACTGGGTGCCCGCGTCGATCACGTAGCCGGGAGTGACCGCTTCGGCACGCACCGTGATCGAGAGCGGCGCCGTCACCACGGTCGTACCGGCCGGCAACTCCTCGAGACCGACGAACCAGCGGATGCCCTGCCCAGCGTCGAGCGTGTACGAGCCGGCGGCCTCGCAGCCGAGCGGGAGCGAGCGCGCCGCGGGCGTGACGACCTCGTCCACTGTGTCGCCCTCACCGCACGCAAGGAACTCGGCGACGTCGCGGTCTTGGTTGAAGTAGGTGCTGTTGAACTGCACCCACTCGACCGTGAAGCTGTCGGTGAGGTAGGTGGCATAGGGGAACGAGAGGATGCCCGATTTCTTTTGCTCGGTCGAGATCGGCAGGGTGTACGGGCCGCCGGGTGCGTTCACGCGCAGCACGAGCCCCGACTCGCTCACCGGATCCTGCGACTGACGGATGTCGACGGACGCGGTGACCTGGAACTTCTGGTCACCCTGCACGATGTCCATATTGATGTGGTCGCCATTGGTGAGAGCGCGACCCGGGTAGTTGGTGGCGACCTTGCAGTCGAGGTCGTTGGTGGGCTGCGCGGTGTTGATGCGGAAGCCGAGGTGCGAGAGGCCCGCATAGGTGAGCGTGTAGCTCGTCGCCTCCGACACGCTCGTATCGATCGTGCTCAGGTACGTGCCGCCTTTGACGCAGACGTCGACATCCCAGCCTGGCACGATGCTCCAGGTGACGGTGCGCTCGCTGACGTCCCAGCTGATCGTGCCCCACGCGGCCGAGTACGAGCCGTCGGTATTGAGGTTACTGCCATCGAGGGCCCTGGGCTTGGTGAACCCGATCAGATCAGAGTTGCAGGTGAGCCCGTTCTGGTCGTATGTCGTCACGCCACCTGCGATCGACACGGGCGTGCTCAGTGTCGCGTTGGGGTTGGCGGTCGCGACGGCGGTGCCGCCCACGGCGAGCCCAAGAGCGACGGCGACCGCGGTGATGCTCGCGATCCAGCGGTGACGGGCGGTACGACGGCGCTCGAGGCGCCGTTGCTCAGTGCGCAGCATTGGAGTGTGCTCCTGGGGGGATGGAGCCCGTGCTCTCGCACTCGCGGGGACGAGCGTGAGAGTGCAGGTGTTCGGGTATTCGGGTAGGTGGTGCGGCACGGCGCTGCGAGAACGTCGGGTGCTCGCAACTTGTGACTATCGGTCAGAATACCGCGTGCCGGAGCCGCCCAGCACCATAAACCGATCTGTCTACCCGTTCATGGGGGGTGCGGTCGTTCCGACCGCTCACCCCCTCGCAGACGTGCGGATGCGCCGGGCCGTATTCGGGTCGGCCCGGCGCATCCGGTTACGCGGTGAGGTGCGGGTTACACCTCGACGCGGTGGCGGCGGAGCACGAAGCCCATACCGGCCACGGTGAGCAGCACGGCGAGCACGCCAAGCCAGCCCGCCATGTCACTCATGCCCGTGAAGGCGAGAGTGTCGAGCTCGCAGTCGTCACCCGTCCAGGCGCCGACGGTGACGGGGAGGTCGACCTGCTGACCACCGTCGCCGACGCTGTCGGCCGGCAGCCGCGGTATCGCCGTCACGACGTACGCGCCGGGAGCAACCGCGGTAACAGGGCTCGTGAGCTCTTGCTGCTGCGGCGTGCCGAACGCGATGAAGTAACGCACCGGGTTCGGGTTCTCGATCGGGCCGACCGGGAAGACGACCGTGATCGATCCGCTCGTGAGCGAGCCAGCCGGAGTGCAGACCTCGTTCGTGCTCGAGGCGCTCACCTCCCAGTTCGCCAGCGGCGGCAGGTCGACGCACGCATCTGACTCGTCAAAGGTCTTCTGCCACGGCTCGTAGCCCTCGGGCAGCGAGTACGGGTCGGCCGCGGCGGCCGTCACGACGACCGTGTCACCCGGCGTGACGAAGATTGTCGTCCTTCCGTCATCTGCTACCACGATCGGGATCGGGGACCCGCCGTTGACCGTGTAGGTGTAGGACACGTTCGGTGCACCGGTCACGGTGAAGCTCGACTCCGGAGTCAGAGCCGCCGCAGCAGAGAATAGCTGCAGGTCTCCTACGCACCGATCGACATAATCGACAGCGGGAACCGTCACCACACAATCCTCTGGCTCCGTGAAGGTGAAGGTGAAGGTGAACGCACCCGTGACCGGGTCCAATACGCCCAGTCCGCTTTCGTCGTTGAGTCCGTAATCACCCGCGAATTCGTCTTTCACGTCGACCGTCACGGTGACGACTCCTGCATCGTTTATCGGCACGGTTCCCGGAAGCGCCGGGTTGCCGGCCACCGAAGTCGTCCAGACCAGCTTGTCACCGTTCTCCTCCGCCAGGCCGAGAGCAACGGTCAATGAGCCAGAGCCCGGCTCGCAGGCGAGGTCGCTGAACGATGCCGTGATGTTGATGTTGGGAAGAGTGGGCGGCTCGCACGGCGGCACGGTGCCAACGAGATCCTCAAGATCTTGATGCTTGGCCCCATAAATGGGCGGCCATCCGATGTTGTCATCCGGGTACTCGATCGTCGATGGCCATTCGAAGCTTCCGGTGAACGAAACCTTGTCTTGCTGAACTGCCCAGCCGGGGCCGCAGACGTCTTGCGGCAGCTCGCTCGGGAACGACGAGAACCACTCCTTGCCCTCTTTGCTATCAATGAAGCGCTGCTCACCCGAGTTCGGCCACGACGCAGGCTTGCTGGGGTCAAGCTTCTTGTACAGGTACAGGCCTACCTCGAAATTGCAGGTGACGGCCTCGACTGCAGGCACGTACTCCTGCACCACGATCGTTGTCTCAGTCCAGAAGAACCAATCGGCATTGCCGCGACCAGGGTTGTCGCGCTGAAACGGAACGCCCACCGGATCATCGGCGTGTGCGCCCGTCTTGTTCGCTGTGTTTTTCTGCCAGTTCGCGCTTGGCGGAAACTCGGTAGGAGCTTCGGTGATCGGGCCTCCCGTCCAGGAGTAACGCTGAAACTCGACGCGAGTTTGCTCCAAGATCTCCGGCTGCGCGGCTCGCTCAACACACGGGACGTTGGTGCTTTGGCCGCTCGTCTCTAGCTCGGGCTGTGAGACGCTAGCAACAGCAGCGCCAGCACCGCCGAGTGTCATGCCGAGAGCGAGAAGGGTGGCGGTTGCAGCCGCCAGTGCTCGGGAACGCAACATTGAATGCTCCTGGGGGTCGGAGCCCAAAGATCCACGCGAAGTCTTGGCGAGGGAGGTTCGGGTATTCGGGTATTCGGGTAGGTGATGCGAGCCCGGGGCGGAAAGCTGTGCGGGCGCAACATCGGGTACTGCGGGGTGTCGCGCGCAACCCTCGACGAACTTCGGGTATGTCGAGTCTGCGTGCGAAGGAAGATTACTCGCGACTCGCGACGCTCGACAACATAGACAGAACTGTCTACCCGCGAAGGGGGGCACGTGGCCCGCGCGGGAGGAGGCGCCGCGGCTTAGTGCACGAACTCCAGCAGGTCGATGCCGAGGGCGCGCAGGGCATCCATCACCCGCAGTCGACGGGGCAAATCGGTGTCGTCGAAGTGCACCGAGACAGCGTAGGCGACTCCGGCGCGAGGCCCCCGCAGCATGCCTGCCTCGCTGCGCACGCCCACGTCGGTGCCGGTCTTGTTGACCATCCAGGTGTTGTGCTCGACCCCGCGATGCGAGAGTGGGTCACGGCCGAACGCACTCGCGACCATCGACAGGTCGGCGTTGAGCGAGAGCCAGCTCAGCACCCGTTGGCTTGTGACGGGATCGATGATGTGCCCGTTCGCGAGCGCCTGGAAGAGCCACGCGAGCTCGGCCGTCGAGCCGACCGAGAGCTGCGGGGCGTCGTCGGGCCCGCGCACGTCGCGCACCCGGTCGAGCAGGGCCGTGCGCACGAGCCCGAGCTTCTCGGTGCGCGAACGCACGGCGTCGAGGCCCACCTGCCGCAGCAGCACGTTCGTCGCGAGGTTGTCGCTCGTCGCCCCGACGAGCGCCGCGAGGTCAGCGATCGGGAAGGCGGGAGCCTGCAGGTGCTGCCAGATGCCGCTGTCGGCCACGGCATCCGTCGCCGAGCGGTCGGCGATCGCGAAATCGCTCACGGTGCGATCGGTGAGACGCGCGCTCACTTCGATGAGCAGCAGGATCTTGCCGATGCTCGCCGTCGGGAGCACGATGCGCTCGTCGACCGCGAAGACGCTCTCGCCCGTCTCGATGTCGACGACGGCCACTGAGACGCGCGCGCCCTCGAAGGCGACGGCCCCGAGCGCTCGGTAGGCCGATCGGAAGGTCGGCTGCCGTACCTCCGCCAGATGGCGCGCTCGTCGGGGGGCGCCCGCCCGGGCTCCCCGATCGCGCGTCAGTGGGGCATCTACCAAATGGTGACCCGCTGTTCGGGATCGAGCCAGAGTTTGTGGTCGGGTGTGACACCGAAGGCCTCGTAGAACGCGTCGATGTTGCGCACGATCTGGTTGCACCGGAACTCGTTCGGCGAGTGCGGATCGATCGACAGCAGGCGCAGCGCCTCCTCCGGCCGGATCGCGATCTGCCAGGCCTGGGCCCACGAGAGGAAGAAGCGCTGGGATGCCGTGAACCCGTCGATCACGGGCGGCTCGGCACCGTCGAGCGAGATCAGGTAGGCCTTCCAGGCGATGCCGAGCCCGCCGAGGTCGCCGATGTTCTCGCCGATCGTGAGAGCACCGTTCACGTGATGGCCCGGCGTCTCGGCCGGTTCGAGCGCGTCGTACTGCGCGATGAGGGATGCCGTGCGCGCCTCGAACGCCGTGCGATCCTCCTCCGTCCACCAGTCGTGCAGCCGCCCGTCGCCGTCGAAGCGCGATCCCTGGTCGTCGAAGCCGTGCCCGATCTCGTGCCCGATGACCGCGCCGATCGCTCCGTAGTTCGCCGCGGCATCCCGCCCCGCATCGAAGAAGGGGTACTGCAGGATGGCGGCCGGGAACACGATCTCGTTGAAGCCAGGGTTGTAGTAGGCGTTGACGGTCTGAGGCGTCATGAACCACTCGTCGCGATCGATCGGCGAGCCGATCTTCTTTAGCTCGCGCTGGAACTCGAACTCGCCCGCCGCCTGCACGTTCGCGAGCAGGCCGTCGGCCGCGATCTCGAGGCTCGAATAGTCGCGCCACCGCTCGGGGTAGCCGATCTTCGGGGTGAACTTTCCGAGCTTGTCGAGGGCGCGCTCGCGGGTCGCGGGGGTCATCCATTCGAGGGTCTCGATGCTTTGCCGGTAGGCCTCGATGAGGGTCGCGACGAGGTCGTCCATCGCCGCCTTCGCCTCGGGCCGGAAGTGCCGATCGACATAGGACTGACCGACGGCCTCGCCCATCGCGCGCTCGACGAGCGCGACTCCGCGCTTCCAGCGCGCACGCAGCTCAGGGGCGCCGGTGAGGGTGCGGCCGTAGAACGCGAAGTTCTCGTCGACGAAGGCACTCGAGAGGTACGGTGCCATCGAGCGCACGACGGCGAAGCGCAGCCAGTCGCGCCACTCGTCGAGGTCGCGCCCGGTCAGTTCGGCCGCGAGTCCCGCCGTGAAGTCGGGCTGGCGCAGCACGACCTCCGCGAGCGCCGTGGCCGGGATGCCGTAGCCCTCGCGCCAGAGCGCCAGGTCGATGCCCGCGGCGCTGCCCGCCCAGTCGTGCCAGGTCGAGAGGTTGTACGTGGCCTGCGCATCGCGGTTGCGCACCTTGTCCCAGTGATGGCCGGCAAGAGCGGTCTCGAGCGCGATGACCCGCTCGGCGCGCGCGCCCGCGTCGTCGAGGCCCGCGAGCGCGAGCATGCGCTCGACGTGGCCTCGGTAGGCCGTGCGGGTGTCGGCGTGGGCGTCTTCGCGGTAGTACGACTCGTCGGGAAGGCCGATGCCACCTTGCTCGACGAAGACGAGGTAGCGCTCGGGGTCGCCCGGGTCGTTGTCGACAAAGAGCTGCACGACGCCGGCCACGCCCCGGCGCTCGAGGCGGCCGAGGGTCGTGAGCAGGGCATCCGCCGAATTGATCGCGTCGACCTCGGCGAGCAGCGGCGCCAGCGGCCTGGCACCGAGGGCCTCGATGCGCCCGGCATCCATGAAGCTCGCGTAGAGGTCGCCGACCTTCTTCTCGAGGGTTCCGGGCTCGGCCGACTGCGCTTGCTCGATGATCTCGCGCACGGCCTTCTCGGCCTC
>CAYPND010000032.1:0-26833 GCA_964412175.1 uncultured Microbacteriaceae bacterium
GGGCTACTCGGCCGCCGGCGTGAAGTCGAGGGCGAGCGAGTTCATGCAGTAGCGGTCGCCCGTGGGCGTTCCGAAGCCGTCGGGAAACACGTGGCCCAGGTGCGAGCCGCAGTTCGCGCAGCGCACCTCGGTGCGCACCATGCCGAGCGAGGTGTCTTCGATGAGCTCGACGGCCTCGGGGCGCACCGACTCGTAGAAGCTCGGCCAGCCGCAGCCCGAGTCGAACTTCGTGCCGGCGACGAACAGCTCGGCATTGCACGCGCCGCACGTGTAGATGCCTGCACGGCTCTCGTCGAGCAGCTCGCCCGTCCAGGCGCGCTCGGTGCCCGCCTCGCGCAGCACCTGGTAGCGCTCCTCGCCGAGCTCGGCGCGCCACTGCTCCTCGGTCTTCTCGACCGCGTAGGTCTTGCCGTCGGTGGCGGGGTTCTGGCCCATGATCCCTCTTCTCCTCGCCCGCAGGCGGTTGATCTCCCCCCATTAAACTCCTCTTCGTGGCCGACTCTTCCCCCATCCAGCGAACCTGGAGTCAGCTGAGCCGCGACGAGTTCTTCGAGCTGGCCCGGCTGCGCACCGAGGTGTTCTTCCTCGAGCAGCGCATCGACGAGCCCGAGCTCGACGACCGCGACCGCGACGAGTCGACCGAACACGTCTGGATCACCGACGAGCGCGGCCCCGCCTCCTACCTGCGGGTGATCGTCGACGAGACCCCGCAACCGGGCAACCGGGATGCCCGACGCCTCATCGGCCGCGTCGTCACCCGCGCCGACCGCCGCGGCGAGGGCCTCTCGCGCCGCCTGCTCGAGCACGTCATCGAGCGCCACGGCCACGAGCCGCTGGCCCTGCACTCGCAGAGCTACGTGCAGCCGCTGTACGCCGCCGTGGGCTTCGCGGCCTACGGTGACGAGTACCTCGAGGCGGGCATCTCGCACATCGGCATGTACCGGCCCGCCCAGCCGGCGCCGATGGGCGACCCCGTACGCTGAGCCCACCATGATCGCCGCGCTCGCCCTCGCCGCCGCGCTCGCGAGCGCCCCGGTCGCGGGTTGCGTCGCCGAGACGGGCGCCTTCGAGTGGGGGTTCAAGGAGTCGTTCCGCGCCTACATCAGCGGCTCGATCGCGAACGGCGAGTGGACCACCGAAGGCGGCATCGGATACGCCACGCCGGCCTTCTTCGGTGAGCGACTCGAGGGGCCGGTCGCGCTCGATCCGATCGCCGGCACGCTCGCGGTCGACGGCTCCATGCGCTTCACCGGACACGAGGGCATTCTCGACACGACCATCAGCAACGTGCGGTTCATCATCGAGAGCCCGAGCGAGCTGAGCGTCGTCGTCGACATCCGCGGCACGACGCAAGACTCCGTGCCCGTCGACTCGGTCGACGTGCCCTTCCTCACGGGCGACCTCGCGGCCGCGCAGTGGAGCGCCGAGGAGGGCGCGCTGCTCATCGAGGGCATCCCGCTCACCCTCACGGCGGAGGGCGCCGAGGCCTTCGGCACCTACCCTGAGGGGGAGGCGTTCGACCCGCTCGACCTCGAGCTCGCGACCTCGCCCGAGTGCGCCGCGCGCACGATCGAGACGCGCACCGCCGGCGAGACTGTCCCCTTGGTCGTTGTGGCCGGCGTCATCGCGGGTGGTGTCGGTCTTGGGGCGGTTCTCGCCGTGCTCCTGCGCCGCCGCCGTGCCACGATGGGCACGTGAGCACCACCGCGGAACGGTACCGGCGCTTCGCCCGCGAGGCGGCCCCCCGCTCGCGCACCTACGCGGCCTGGGCCGAGGCGATTGCCGCCGACGACGAGTGCCTCGCCCTCATCGACACCCTGCCCGTCGCCGATCGGCAGCCCGTGCTCGTGCTGAGCGCTGCGCGGTTTTCGGGCCTCTCGACGCACGGCGACATCCGCGCCTGGCTCGAGGGCGAATGGGATGCCGTGGCGCAGATCGCGCAGCAGCGCGCGACACAGACGAACGATCCGCGCCGCACGACGCCGCTGCTCGCGGCGCTGCAGGGCATCCACGGCCCCGTAGCCCTGCTTGAGGTCGGCGCCTCGGCCGGGCTCGGACTGTTGGTCGACCGGTACAGCCACGTCATGATCGACGCCGAGGGTGTCGAGCACCGCGTCGACCCCGTCGACGGCCCCTCGACGCTCGAGCTGCGCTGCACCTTCGGCGCGGGCGTGCCCGTGCCGACCGCCACGCCCGATATCGTGTGGCGCGCAGGGCTCGAGCGCAGCCCGGTGCGCCTCGACCGCGCCGACGACGAGCGCTGGTTGCGCACGCTCATCTGGCCGGAGGAGCGCGAGCGGGCGGCCCAGCTGGATGCGGCCATCGCGATCGCGCGCGAGCACCCGCCGCATCTCGTCGCGGGCGACGCCGTCGAGGGGCTCGCCACCCTCGCCGCGCACGCGCCGCCCGACGCGACCCTCGTCGTCGCGAGCCCCGCGGTGCTCGTCTACCTCGCGCCAGCTGACCGGGCGCGCTTCGTCGCCGCGGTCACCGAACTGCCCGGTCACTGGGTCTCGCTCGACGGCCGCCGCGTTCTACCAGAGGTGGGGGAGGCCGCAGACGCCCTGCTGCCCGGGGCTGGCGACGATTTCGTACTGAGCCGCGACGGGCGGCCGCTCGCGGTGGTGTCGGCGCACGGGGAAAGGATCGAGCGCTGGGTAGGTGGCCGGGCCTAGAACACGGAGCTGTGCCTGTTAATCTGTGCGCCTACGGCGCATAGATTGCTCTGGCCAGCGCATCGAGCACCGCAGGCGTGCGGGGGCCGAAGCTCAGCACCTCGCCGTCGTCCATGTCGACGAAGCGGCGCGCCTCGCCCGCGCGCGTGAGCCCGACGGCGGGCTTCTCGGCGAGCAGGCCGTCGATCCCGCCGACGCTCTCGAGGCCGCCGGTCATGACGAGGATGAGGTCGGGATTGGCGGCTACGAGGGCCTCGTCGGTCATGGGCCGCAGCCCCGTCCAGCCGATCTCGCCCGCGACGTCGATGCCGCCCAGGCCTTCGATGAGCTCGTCGGCCCCCGATTCTTCGCCGAAGAGGTAGTAGATGCCGGATGCTCCGCGCAGGTACAGGAAGAGGATGCGCACACGCTGCGCGGGGTCGTCGGGCCGGATCAGCTCGATGGCGTCGAGCACCTCGGCGAGCTCCCGCTCGAGGCGCTCGGCGAGCAGCTCGCCGGTCTCGGGAGACCCCAGGGCGGCCGACACTTGCCGGGCGAGCTCGGCGGGGGCGCCGAGGCCCGGTTCGGCATCCACGTAGACGACCGTGACGCCTGCCTCACGCAACTGCAGCACCACATCGGTGGGCCCGACGGTGCCGTCGGTGATGACGATCGTCGGGCGCAGGGCGAGCACGGCCTCGCTGCTGATGACGTGGCCGCTGCTCGTGACGACCGGCAGGCCCTCGGCCTCGGGAAAGGTCGTCGAGATGTCGCGACCCACGACGTCGTCGCCGAAGCCGAGAGCGAAGACGGTGGCGGCGATCGATCCGGCGATGTCGAGCGGCAGGATGCGGCTCGCGTCGTCGACGACGACCTCGCGATCGCCGTCGAGGTCTCGTGAGACGATCGTGACGGGCAGCGACTGCGCGGGATCGACCGCGACGGGCTCGATCGCGGCCGATTCGATCAGCGCGGTCGATGGGCCGGTGAGCGAGCGCGGGTCGTCGGCCACCGTCAGCTCGATCAGAGGCACACGGGGGCCGACCGGAGCCGTCGGCTCGGCGGTCGTCGCGGCTGGTGCGACCGAGCATCCCGAGAGCGCGATGAGGCTGGCGAGCAGGCCCCCGGCGATCGCGGCGCGCTGCAGCGCGGCGTGGCGTGGGGGTCGGCGGGTCATCGGCAGTCCGGTCGATCGGAAGGAGGAAGCGGGCAAGGTCGCTGAGGCGAGCCTAATCCGCCGCGCTGTGCCGCCTCTGGGCGCGCCGTTCGAGCGTGCGGTAGCGCCCGCGAGCCGCCCCGGGTGGGCACCCCGAGCGCCCTACCCTTGTTTTCATCATGGATGCCCGCACCGACGGTCTCGACGAGCGCGCGCAGCGCGTGCTCGAATTCGAGCGCGCGTGGTGGGGGCACAGCGGCGCGAAAGAGCTTCGCATCCGGAGCGAGTTCGGCTGGACACCGGCCCGCTACTATCAGGTGCTGAACGCCATGATCGACACCGAGGTCGCCGTGCGGTACGACCCGGTTCTCGTCGGTCGGCTGCTCGAGGTGCGCGATGGTCGCGCGCGACGGCGACGCACCCGACGTGCGGGCGCCGACGGCGCCGTCTGACCCCTCCACCCCTGCTGCGGAAGGCACTGCCCCCATGGCCGATTCCCCCACGGATCGCTTCGACGACATTCCCGACGCGCTCGGCCGCGTCGGCGCTCACCGCGCGCCTGCCCCTCGCGGGCGCGGATGGGTCGTCGTGGCCTGGGCGGCGCTCGCGAGCGGTGCGCTCGTGCTCGCGGGCCTCTACGGCCTCTCGCTCATCAGCGACCGCGTGACCTTCCCTCTGCCGGGCCTCGGCACAGGCGAGCCGACCGCCGAGCCGACCGCGCCGCCCACCAGCGCGCCGCCGTCGATCGAGCCCATCACCGATCCGGCCCTCGCTGCGTTGCCCCCCGGCTTCACCATCACGGTGCTCAACGGCACCGAGGTCGACGGGCTCGGCTCGACGGCGCGCGACCTTCTCGTGGCCCCGGGCTGGCCGGTCGGTACGGTCACCGCCGCGGCGCAAACCGATTTGCCTGACACCGTCGTCTACTACAGTGACCCGGCGCTCGAGGGCGTGGCGGCGGGCATGGTCGCGCTGCTCGGTGCCGGCGCCATCGAGCTCTCCGACGCCTTCCCCGGTGCCCCGATCACGATCGCGCTTGGCGCCGATTTTGCCGCCGTCGCGGCCCCGTGACGGCGCCGCATTACGCGAGCGTTTCGCAGTCGTAACAGCTCGCCGCGACGTGACCGCGAGCTCTGGCCCCGGGGCGGTGCGCGTGAGTATTCTCACTGCAGTCCCGCTTGACCAAGGAGCTCCACCATGCCCAATGGAACCGTGAAGTGGTTCAACGCTGAGAAAGGCTTCGGCTTCATCACCCTCGACAGCGGAGACGGCGACGTCTTCGTGCACTACAGCGCGATCGACATGCCGGGGTACAAGGTGCTCGAGGAGGGGCAGGCCGTCACGTTCGAGATCGGCACGGGCACGAAAGGCCCACAGGCGGAGGGCGTGCGCGTCGCCTGAGTTCTCGGCTCGACTCGGGTTAGGGTGACGCTCATGACCCGGCGATCGGTTCGCAACGCGCTCGTCGCGGTGCTCGCCGCGGGCGCGCTCGTCGCTCTCGTGGGATGCACGGCCGAGGCCCCGCTACCGGGCCCGACCCCGACCTACGTGTCGACCTACGAACCTCCGCCCGCCTACGGCATCGCGCCGCTCACGGGCGAGCAGATCGAGGTCGGAGCGCTCACGGCGCCCTCGCTCGCCGCGAAGATCGACAACCACCCCAACGCCCGACCGCAGGTCGGCCTCGAGCGCGCTGACATCGTGTTCGAAGAGCTCGTCGAGGGCGGGTTGACGCGGTACGTCGCCGTCTGGCATTCCGACGTGCCCGATGTCATCGGGCCCGTGCGCTCGATTCGTCCCATGGATCCCGACATCATCTCGCCGCTCGGCGGCATCGTCGCCTACTCGGGCGGGCAGAGCCGATTTGTCGAGATGATGCGCGCGGCACCGGTCTACAACGCCATCCACGGCCAGCGCGACACCGAGTCGACCTTCTTCCGCGGCGACAATGCCCCGGCGCCCCACAACGTGCTCGTGCGCGCGCGCGAGGTCATCGCCCAGCACCTCGACCGGGCGGCTCCCGTGCAGCAATTCCCTTTCGCCGAGAGCATCGCCGCGGCGACCGCGACGAAAGACGGTGCGCCGACGGTGGGCATCGCCATGCGGTTCGGCTCGTCGAGCGCCCCCTCCTGGGCCTGGGATGCCGCAAGCCGGCGCTGGCTGCGCTTCCAGACCGGCGGCGCGCCCGATACCGACCCCTCCGGCGCGCAACTCGGTGCGACCAATGTCGTGGTGCTGCGGGTACCCGTACAGGTGATTCAGAGCATCCCGACGACGCAGCTAATCGGTTCGGGCGAGGCGTGGGTCTCGACGGGGGGCGGCACTGTGGCGGCGACCTGGTCGAAGTCGTCGATGACTGCCCCGATCCGCATCCTCGACGCCAACGGCGTCGCCGTGAGATTGGCCCCGGGCAACACCTGGGTCGAGCTCGTACCGCTCGGCGGCTCGCTCTCGTTCCAGTAAGGGCTCGCGCGGCTTGCACTCACCCCCGGCGAGTGCCAGAATCATTTAGCACTCACGCTCTGTGAGTGCCAAGAGCTACCGTACGTGAAGCGTCCGGGAGGGACGAGAGACACATGGCTAAGATCATCGCTTTCGACGAAGAGGCCCGTCGCGGCCTCGAGCGCGGCCTCAACATCCTTGCTGATGCCGTCAAGGTCACGCTGGGCCCGCGCGGGCGCAACGTCGTCCTCGAAAAGAAGTGGGGCGCCCCCACCATCACCAACGACGGCGTCTCCATCGCCAAAGAGATCGAGCTCGATGACCCGTTCGAGAAGATCGGCGCGGAGCTCGTCAAGGAGGTCGCGAAGAAGACCGACGACGTCGCCGGCGACGGCACGACCACCTCGGTCGTGCTCGCCCAGGCGCTCGTGCGCGAGGGCCTGCGCAACGTTGCGGCCGGCGCCGACCCCATCAGCCTCAAGCGCGGCATCGAGAAGGCCACGCAGGCCGTCTCGGCCCAGTTGCTGAAGAACGCCAAGGAGGTTGAGACCAAGGAGGAGATCGCCGCCACCGCGAGCATCTCGGCCGCCGACCCTGAGATCGGCGACTTGATCGCCGAGGCCATCGACAAGGTGGGCAAGGAGGGCGTCGTCACGGTCGAAGAATCGAACACCTTCGGCACCGAGCTCGAGCTCACCGAGGGCATGCGCTTCGACAAGGGCTTCCTGTCGGCCTACTTCGTCACCGACCCGGAGCGCCAAGAGGCGGTCTTCGAAGACCCGTACATCCTCATCGTCAATGGAAAGATCTCGGCGATCAAAGACCTGCTTCCGATCGTCGACAAGGTGATCCAGAGCGGCAAGCAGCTGCTCATCATCGCGGAAGACGTCGAGGGCGAGGCCCTGGCCACGCTCGTCGTGAACAAGATCCGCGGCATCTTCAAGTCGGTCGCCGTCAAGGCTCCCGGCTTCGGCGACCGCCGTAAGGCGATGCTGCAAGACATCGCGATCTTGACCGGTGGTCAGGTCATCAGCGAGGAGGTCGGTCTCAAGCTCGAGAACGCCACCCTCGACCTGCTCGGCCGTGCGCGCAAGGTCGTCATCACCAAGGACGAGACGACCATCGTCGAGGGTGCGGGCGAGGCGGATGCCATCGCCGGTCGCGTCAAGCAGATCCGCGCCGAGATCGAGAACACCGACTCCGACTACGACCGCGAGAAGCTGCAGGAGCGTCTTGCCAAGCTCGCGGGCGGCGTCGCCGTCATCAAGGCGGGTGCGGCGACCGAGGTCGAGCTCAAGGAGCGCAAGCACCGCATCGAGGACGCCGTGCGCAACGCGAAGGCTGCTGTCGAGGAGGGCATCGTCGCCGGTGGTGGCGTCGCGCTCATCCAGGCCGGCAAGATGGCCTTCGAGTCGGCCGAGATGACCGGTCTGACCGGTGACGAGGCGACGGGCGCGAACATCGTGCGCGTGGCGATCGATGCCCCGCTCAAGCAGATCGCCCTCAACGCGGGTCTCGAGCCCGGTGTCGTCGCCGACAAGGTGCGCAACCTGCCCGTGGGTCACGGCCTCAACGCTGCCACCGGCGAGTATGTCGACATGCTCGGTGCTGGCATCGCCGACCCGGTCAAGGTCACGCGCTCGGCCCTGCTCAACGCGGCCTCGATCGCCGGTCTCTTCCTCACCACGGAGGCCGTCGTCGCTGACAAGCCTGAAAAGCACGCGGCGCCGATGGGCGACCCGAGCGGCGGCATGGACTTCTAGTCCAGGCTTCGCGCCGAAACGTCAGGGCGGCTCCCCCCAGGGGAGCCGCCCTTCGTCGTCGACGGTCGCGGCTCAGGCGGCGGCGGTGCGGGCTCCGAGCTGCTCGAAGATGCGCGTGTTCAAGTCGTAGGCGCGCAACACTTCGTCGACCACGCGCTCCCGCTCGCCGGGCGCCCACGGAGCCGTGTCGAGTTGCGCCCGGTAAGCGTCTTTGAAGGCGGTCGGGTCGGCGATCTGGTCGAAGAGGTAGAAGCCGATGCCGTTGGTCTCGAAGCCGAATTGCTGAGCGATCACGCGACCGATGTGCAATCCGCCCGATAGGTCGCCGAGGTAGCGCGTGTAGTGGTGGGCGATATAGCCCGCTGGCCAGGTGGCAGCGACCTCGCGGATGCGCGCCGCGTACTCGACGGTCGCCGACACCAGTTGCAGGCGCTCGCGCCAGTCGTCGCCGATGAGGAAGGCGAGGTCGGCCTCGAGCGCGGGCAGTCGCGTGAGAGCGGGGGAGAGGAACGGCGCGACGAGCGGCACCTCGAGCATGGCGGGCTTGACGACCTCGAGTGCCTCGTAAATGGCCCAATGCTGCGACACGAGGGCGGTGTAGTCGTCGCGCGAAGCGTCGCCCTTCAGCAGTGCGCTTACGAATCCGGCGCCCTCGCTGTCGCGGTGGCGGCCGCTACTGCGCTCTCGCACGAGTCGCGAGAACGGGATGACCTCGGCGCCGGGCGCGGAGATCTCGGGGGTGGCGGACGCGGACATCAGACTCCTCGGGAGATAAAGTAAGGCTTACCTTACCGTTAGTGCCCACTGCGGTTCCACCGCCGACGGTCATGATCCGCCCAGGCGCTTCTGGATGCGCGGTCAGTCGTGCGGCCGCGGTGCGAGGTCGAGCACCGCGCAGGCGCGATCATAGAGCGCCACAATCTCCTGCCGGATCTGCGGGCGCTCGGTGATTGGCTCGCGCCACGTCAGCCGCAGTGGTCTCTCGACATCGTCATCGACGGTGTAAAGCCAGTGACCGGCCGACCCATCGACGCCGATCATCCGCGCGCTCGTCGCGCCCGCGTCACCGAACGCCCGCGCAAACAGCAGGCTGTCGTCGGCGTGGTCGTCGTTCATGTGGTGCAGCACCCCGGCGACGATGGTGGGGTCGAAGGCCCAAGGCTCTGCGGTCACCAGTCCAGCCTACGGCGGCAGGGGCCGGAACAGCACCCTGCCGACGCAACACCGTGCCGACGCAACACCGTGTTGACGGAGCACCGTGCCAGCGCAGCACCGCGCTGGCGGAGCACCCTGCCATGGCCGGACGGCCGTCATCGCAGGAACATGCGCGCCGCCTGCTGCTCGACCTCGGCGTAGCCCTGCCCGGCGTGCGCGAGCGCCTCGTTCATCGCGGTGAGCGTCTGCTCGACCCGTTGGTATGCCGCGGACCACTCACCGAGCAACCCCTGGAAGGCTGAAGCGGCCGAGCCGCTCCACGTGCTCTGCAGCCCCGTGAGGCTGCTCTGCAGCCCGGCTGCCTCGGCCTGCAGCCGGCCGATCGACCCCCGCGTCGCGGTGGTGGCGGCGATGACCGCCTCACTGTCGACCTGGTAGCGCGTCATGATGCTCTCCTTCCGCACCGGGGCGGTCGCCCGGCGTCGGGGGCAGGCTAGGCGCGAGCGGGGGACCGGGGGTCGACAGACGTCTCGAGCGGAGCATCCGTCGCCGAGTCCTCGGTGGGGAGGAGGGAGCCCTGGCCCGCGAGCGGCAGCGAGACGCGGAAGGTCGCGCCGCCTCCAGGAGTGTCGAGCACGTCGACCCGACCCCCGTGTAGCGCCACGATCGAGGCGACGATCGCGAGCCCGAGGCCCGAGCCGCCCGTGTCGCGGGCGCGCGAGGAGTCGGCGCGGAAGAACCGCTCGAAGATCTTCGCCTGCAGCTGCGCAGGGATCCCCTCGCCGTGATCGACCACCGCGATCGTCGCAACATCGGCCGCCGCGTCGGTGCCGACGACGAGCTCGAGCGGCGAGCCCTCGGGCGAGAAGCGCAGGGCGTTGCCGACGAGGTTCGTGACGACCTGCCGCAGCTTGTTCTCGTCGCCCGTCACGACGGCCTCGACGGTGGGCGCGGCAGCGGCGGCGACGGGGTCGGGCGTCGGGATGCTCGCCGCGGTACGCCGACCGCGCCGACCTCGCAGTCGTGCGAATGCCGAGCCCGCGAGCCCGGCCGGCGCCGCGGTGGGCGCGCGATGCGCGCCGAGCAACTCGAGGGGGGCATCCGAGGCCGGGTTGTGTTGCGCCGCGACCGGTTCGGCGATGACGACGCTCACGACGCGATCGGGGGCGCTCGCCATGGCATCGAGGGCGGCGTCGTGCGCGAGCGGCACGAGGTCGACGGGAGCGAGCTCGAGGGGCCGGGACTCGTCGAGGCGGGCGAGCTCGAGCAGATCGCTCACGAGTGCGCCCATGCGGATCGCCTCCTTCTCGATGCGCTGCATGGCCTGCGCGACATCGTCGGAGGTCGCGAGGGCCCCCATGCGGTAGAGCTCGGCGTAACCCCGCACCGAGACGAGAGGCGTGCGCAGCTCGTGGCTCGCGTCGCCGACGAAGCGGCGCATCTGCGAGATGGTGGCGGCGCGGTCGGCGAAGGCGCGGTCGATGCGGCTGAGCATGGTGTTGAGCGAGCGGTTGAGGCGGCCGACCTCGGTGTTGGGGGTCGCCCCGCCGAGGCGCTGGCTGAAGTCGCCGCTCGCGAACCGGGCCGCAGTGGCCTCGACGTCGCGCAGCGGGCGAAAGGTCGAGGTGACGAGCATGCGGGTGAGGGCCGCACTGAGAATGACGACGACGAGACCGAAGCCGAGAAAGATCGAGGCGAACGATCCGATGACGTTGTTGGTGTCGGCGAGGTCGGCGCCGATCAGCAGCGTGGCGGTCGTCGACTCGCCCGTGCCCGCATCATTCACCCGCAGAGGAAAGGTCACCACGCGCCACTGAGTCGTGCGGTCGATGCTGGTCATCGTGATGCCGCCATCGAGAGCGTCGACGAACTCACTCGTGAGACGCGCCACGTCGGGCGCGTGGGCGCGACTACCCTCACTGACGTTATCGTCGATCAGCACTCCACTGGCGTCGACGGCCCCGAAGTAGAACGGGTTGGAGAAGATCGACGGCGTCAGGTCAGTGAACGCGTCGAAGTCGTCAATGGTGAAGCTGTCGGGTGCCTGCGGCACCTCATCGGCGGCTTGTTCGATCTGCCGGTCGACCTCATCGATGAGAGTGCGTTGCAACACCGTAAGGGTGCCGATGCCGACAACGAGCAGGCCCACGGTCACGACGAGCACCGTGACGCCGGTGATCTTCGATCGCAGCGAGATCGACTCCCACCACTGGGTTAGCTGCTCGTGCATCGCAAGGCATCGGTCGAGCGGAACCCCGCTAGACCTTGGCGGCCTTCAGCATGTACCCGAAGCCGCGCTTGGTCTGAATCAACGGTTCGTCGGTGTGCGGGTCGAGCTTGCGGCGCAGGTACGAGATGTAGCTCTCGACGATGCCGGCGTCGCCGTTGAAGTCGTACTCCCACACGTGGTCGAGAATCTGCGCTTTCGAGAGCACCCGGTTGGGGTTCAGCATGAGGTAGCGCAGCAGTTTGAACTCGGTGGGGCTCAGTTCGATAACCTCGTTGCCAATCGTCACCTCGTGCGTGTCCTGGTCCATCGTGAGCTCGCCAGTGCGAATGACCGAGTCGTCCTCCTCCTGCATCGTGCGGCGCAGGATCGCCTTGATGCGGGCAACGATCTCGTCGAGGCTGAACGGCTTGGTGACGTAGTCGTCGCCGCCGACTGTCAGGCCCATGATCTTGTCGTCGGTGTCGTCTTTCGCCGTGAGGAAGAGGATGGGGCTCGTGTAGCCGCTCGACCGGAGGCGCTTGGTAACCCCGAAGCCGTTAATGTCGGGCAGCATGACGTCGAGGATGATAAGGTCGGGTTCCTCTTCGAGCACGGCCGAGATGGCCTGAGCCCCGTTGCTGACCGCCCGAACCGCGAACCCGGCGAACCGCAGGCTCGTCGTGAGCAGGTCGCGAATGTTGGGTTCGTCGTCAACGATGAGAATCTTGGGTCCGTCAGCCATGCCTTCAGTATCTGGGCTTCCGGTGAAAGTTTCCTGAACGTGACCGGCCTGTCGCGATATCGGCGGACAGCGCTAGCGTTCGCCCATGCAGATTCTCCTCGTCCCCGGCTTCTGGCTCGACGGCGACTCGTGGGCGCCCATCACGCGCCACCTCGAGGCCGCGGGTCACCGCGTGCACGCTCTCACCCTTCCCGGCAAGCGCCAGGGCGACACCGACCTCGCGGGCACCGGGTTGCGCGATCACGTGGATGCTGTGCTCGCGGTCGTCGACTCGCTCGACGGCCCCGTCGCGCTCGTCGGGCACTCCGGCGGCGGCACGATCGGGTGGGCCGTCGCCGATGCCCGGCCGAGCCGCATCGCACGCGTCGTCATGGTCGACTCGATCCCGATGCCGGCTGGCACGTGCATCAACGACGAGCTGCCCGTCGAGGGCGACGGCGTGCCGCTGCCCGACTGGTCGCTCTTCGAGGAGGAAGACCTCGTCGATCTCGACGACGAGCTGCGCGCGCGCTTCCGCGCCATCGCTAGACCTGAGCCCGTCGGCGTCGCGCACGAGCCCACGCGACTCGACGATGAGGCCCGCTTCGCCGTGCCGGTCACGATCATCGCGTGCGAGTTCCCCGCCGCCCTCGTGCACCAGGCGATCGGCAACGAGCGCGAGTGGGCGGGCGAACTGGCCCGGATTCAGGAGCTCGAGATCATCGAGCTGCCCACCGGCCACTGGCCGCAGTTCACGAAGCCGGCGGAGCTCGCGCAGAGCATCCTGACCGCCGTCGGCTGACGCCGAAACGTTGGGGTTGACCTTCCTTGACCGACGACGGATGCTCAGGAGATGACGCCCGCCTCTCACACCGTCACTACTCCTGCTTCCGTGCGTCCAGCCCGGGAAGGCGCCACGGCTGACCCGCGCGGCCGAGGCAGAGCAGTGGTCCCAGTGGCTGCTGCCGCTGCGGCGGGTGTGAGCGTCATACTGCTCGTCACGGTATTGACGCGATCGCGGTTGTGTCCCGCCGTCTATCCCGCACCGGCCTGGTGTTTCGACGACTCAGCAAATAGCTGGCTCGCAGCAGGCATTGTCATTGTGATGGTGGTAACCGGCGTAATAATCGCGTTGGACCGCTGGGTGCCGCAGGTACGGCGATGGTCGACGCCGCTTGGCTTCGTGCTTGTCGCTGGCGTGACGCTCACCCTCGTCATCACGCGGGTGGTCCTATACGGCTGGTGAGTCAGGCGGCCGCGGCGATCTGGTCGGCGTCGAGGATCGTGTAGCTGTAGCCCTGCTCGGCGAGGAACCGCTGGCGGTTCTGCGCGAAGTCTTGATCGACGGTGTCGCGCGCGACGAGCGTGTAGAAGCTCGCGGGGATCCCGCTCTGCTTCGGCCGCAGCAGCCGCCCGAGCCGCTGCGCCTCCTCCTGCCGCGAGCCGAACGAGCCCGACACCTGAATCGCGACCGTGGCCTCGGGCAGGTCGACCGAGAAGTTGGCGACCTTCGACACGACGAGCACGGGAGTGCGGCCATCGCGGAACTCTTGGAACAGCCGCTCGCGCTCGTCGACGGGCGTCGCGCCCGTGAGCTTCGGCACGCCGAGCGCCTCGCTGAGCTCGTCGATCTGGTCGAGGTACTGCCCGATGATCAGGATGCGCTCGCCCTCGTGCTGCGTCACGAGGCGCTGCACGACCCCGAGCTTGGCCGGTGCCGTCGCCGCGAGCCGGTAGCGCTGGTCGTCGGCGCTCGCGGCGTACTCGAGCCGCTCGGTCGGGGGCAGGTCGATGCGCACCTCGAAGCAGCTCGCGGGCGAGATGTAGCCCTGCGCCTCGATCTCCTTCCACGGGGCGTCGAAGCGCTTGGGCCCGATGAGGCTGAAGACGTCGCTCTCGCGGCCGTCCTCCCGCACGAGCGTGGCCGTGAGGCCGAGGCGACGGCGGGCCTGCAGCTCGGCGGTGAGCTTGAAGACGGGCGCGGGCAGCAGGTGCACCTCGTCGTAGACGATGAGGCCCCAGTCGAGGGCGTCGAGCAGGGCGAGGTGGGCGTACTCGCCCTTCCGCTTGGCGGTGAGGATCTGGTACGTCGCGATCGTGACCGGCTTGACCTCTTTGACCTGGCCCGAGTACTCGCCGATCTCGTCCTCGGTGAGGCTCGTGCGGGCGAGCAGCTCGGCCCGCCACTGCCGCGCCGAGACCGTGTTGGTGACGAGGATGAGCGTCGTCGTGTCGGCCTGCGCCATGGCGCCCGCGCCCACGAGCGTCTTGCCGGCGCCGCAGGGCAGCACCACGACGCCTGAGCCGCCGACGAAGAACTGGTCGATCGCCTGCTGCTGGTACGGCCGCAGGCCCCACTCGGCGAGGTCGAGGTCGATCGTGTGCGGAGTGCCGGGCGTGTACCCGGCGAGGTCCTCCGCCGGCCAGCCGATCTTCACGAGCTCCTGCTTAATCTGCCCGCGCGCCCAGGGGGCCAGCTCGAACGCCGAGTGATCGATGCGCCGCGTCAGCAGCGGGGCCACCTTCTTGTTGGCGGCGATCTCGGTCAGCACCGCGGCATCCGTCGACCGCAGCACGAGCGTGCCCTCCTCATTGCGCACGATGATGAGGCGCCCATAGCGGCCCACCGTCTCGGTGATGTCGATCGACACCGACTGCGGCACGGGAAACTTCGCGTACTTGTCGAGCACCGCGATCATCTCGTCGGCCTCATGGCCGGCGGCGCGGGCATTCCAGAGGCCGAGGCGCGTGATGCGGTAGGTGTGCACGTGCTCGGGCGCGCGCTCGAGCTCGGCGAAGACCGCGAGGGCGTGCCGTGCCTCGTCGGCCCTGCTGTTGGCCACCTCGAGCAGCACGGTGCGGTCGCTCTGAACGATCAGGGGGCCCTCGGGATTCATAACGGGCCAGTCTAGGCGGCGCGGCTGAGAGCCCCGACGCGGGGGCTACTCGAGCGGCTCGAGCGCCATGATGCTCGACACCGGCAGCGTGCGCTCGATGTCGGCCGCCTTATCGCGCCCGCGCGCGCGCCCCGCCGCGATGCCCGTGGGCTCGAGGTCGAACGAGCGCTCGCTGCCGTCGGGCAGCCGAACCGTCGCCCGCAGCGACAGCTTGCCCCGCAGCGCGAGCTCCCACTGCCGGGCGACCCAGGCGGTGTCGCCGTCGACGCCCACGGTCGACCCGCTGCGGATTCTTGCCACCGCCGCTGCGACAGCGTCGTCGACGACGACGGGTGCCGGCCGCGTGCGCGGGCGCCCCGGGCGCTCGGGCGTGACCGTGCCCTCGTCGGCCGCGGCCGGGTAGCGCGCGTCGATGAGGGTCCAGAGCACGACATCCGTCGCGAATCGGCTGACCGCGCGGTGCGGGCCCACACGGCGCAGGGCGAGGGATGCCGTGGCGGCGTCGACGAGGATCGCCTCGAGCAGAAGCGGCTCGTCGCTGCGCACGGCCGTGCGGGCGCCGAGCGGGGCCGCTTCGTCGGGCTCGAGAGCGCCGACGCGCACGGCACCGTACCGGCGGGAGGTCTCGTCGATGAGATAGGCGAGCGGCTGCGGAACCCCCGTGAGCGAGATGCTCGCGAGGAAGGCCGTGAGGCTCGCCGCGGTCTCTCCCATCGCGATCGCCCGGGTCACGCTCTCGGCCGTGATGCGGTAGCGACCTGCGAGGCCCGAGCTCTCGACGTCGGCCACACGGCGTAGCCGATCGTCGATGGCGCCCGCGAGCGGACCGGGTGACACGATCGTGAGGTCGTGCTGCAGGTACACCTGCTCGACCTCGGCCGGCACGAGCGGCGCGAGCACCTCGGCGGCCACGACGGCATCGCGGGCGACGAGCGCGCGGCCGATGCTGCTCGGGCGGCCGTCGACAGCGACGCCCAGGCGGTCGGCCTGCAGGCCGCGGCGACGCAGGCGCGCGAGCAAGGGCTCGCCCCCCGCGGGGTAGAGCCAGTCGAGGAAGTCGACGAGCCCCGAGCCCCAGCGCGACTCGGCGCGTTCGGCGAGCAGCGACACGAGCTCGGGCGGCAGGGCCTCGCGCCAGGCCACCGCGAGGGCGCTCCAGCGCTCGGTGAGCGGGCGGCGGCGCCAGGCGTCGCCGAGCTCGGTCGTGCGGGTCGAGCCCGCGTCGTCGTCGATGAGCCCGGCGAGCGCGGCCAGATCGGTCAGGGCCACGAGCTCGTCGAGCTCGCAGCCGGCGGCGGCAGCCAGGCGTTTGGCATCCGGCAGCGAGAGGCCGCCGCGCGCGAGCAGGCGACCCGGGGTCTCGGCAAGCGCGAGCACAACCTCGGTCACAGCGGTCGTCGTCGTGAAAGCGCGTTCGGCGGCACCGCGGTCAAGGAAGCGCCGGTCGACATCGTCCACGGGCGCGAGCGCCGGCGGCGGAGCCTCGTCGCGCAGGGCCGTGGCGCTCGGCAGGCCGCGGGCGGGCCAGGCGGCGAGCTCGGCTGCGACGGCCGGCCACACGATTACGTGGGTCGGTGTGCGATCGGCCAGCAAGGCATCCATCGCCGCATCGAGATCACGCAGCACCTCGTCGACGCTACGACCGAGCCGGGCGGCGAGCTCGTCGGGGGTCGCGCCGGTCTCGTCGTGCTCGGCGGCCGTCGCGAGGGCGGCGAGCGTGCGTCGCGTGAGGCCCGAGAGGGCGAGGGCGAGGGCGGCCGGGTCGAGCAACGCCTCGGCGAGGTCGAAGACATCGCGCAGGCTCGCCGGCGAGATGGCCCGCTCGCGGATCACGCGCGCGACGACGGCGTCATCGAGGTCGCGCAGTCGCGCCGCGAGGGCGAGAGAGGCCGCGCTAGTGGCCGGCATCCTTGGCGGCTCGCCCCCGGCGCACGGCGCTGACGACGAGCAGCACAATGATGAGCACGAAGCCGATGGGCAGGCCGATGAGGGGCAGGATCGTGATGGCCGGCCAGATTCCCTGCGCGAAGTCGTCGCGCTGCAGGCCGACGCCCGTCGCGGCGATGAGCGCGATGAAGCTCGCGAGACTGAGCACGACGATGCCGGCCACCATGTACGCCAGCACGCGCTCCAGACGGTTGTTCATCACGAACGATTCTTCGGGCACGCCCTCCAGGATAGATGCCTCGACCGACTTCGTTGTACCCCGCGTGCTGGGGTCAGGGGTACACAGGCCGCGCGCCAGGTATCCTCGGAGGTTGGATCACCAATCGAGGAGTGCGCGCATGCCCACCGGCAAGGTCAAGTTCTACGACCAAGAGAAGGGTTTCGGCTTCATCGCCAGCGATGAGGGCGACGAGGTCTTCCTGCACGCCTCCGCGTTACCCGAGGGCGTCGTGGTCAAGGCGGGCACGAAGCTCGAGTTCGGCATCGCCGACGGCAAGCGCGGTGCGCAGGCCCTCTCGGTGCGCATCCTGGATGCGAAGCCGTCGCTCGCGCGCGCTAACCGCAAGTCGGCCGACGACATGTCGATCATCGTCGAAGATCTCGTGAAGCTGCTCGACGGCATCGGCTCGAACCTCAAGCGCGGCCGTTACCCCGACGGCGAGCACGGCAAGAAGATCGCGGCCGTGCTGCGCCGCGTCGCCGACGACCTGGAGGGCTAGCCCCCCGTGGCGCGCGTCTCGAAGAAGGCCGCCGGCTGGGTCGCCGCTTCCGATGCTCCCGACGCTGCGGTGCTCGAGCCCCTCGCCCGGCAGGCGCTTGGCGAGATCACGCGACCGGCCCACGTCGGAGCGCTGCGCGACGTCGTCGTCGCCGACCATGTGGCGACCGTGCGCTTCTCAACCACGCAGGGCGGCTACACCGGTTGGTACTGGACCGTGTCGATCGCCGTGAACCCCGGCATGCAGCCGAGCGTGCTCGAGACCGAGCTCATGCCGGCCGAGGGCGCCCTCGTGGCGCCCGACTGGGTGCCGTGGGCTGATCGACTGGAGGACTACCTGGCGCAGCAGGCCATCGAGGGCGAGCTCGCGGGCGACGACGACACTGATGACAACGACTCCCACGATGACCTCGACGACGAGTCGGACAACGATGCGGGCGAGATCGACAGCGGGCACCTGGCCAACGATGAGGCGGATGCTCTCGACGACCACCTCGACGAGCATGACCTGCACGGCGACGACGGCGACGACGTGTTCGACGGCGTCGACATCGACCTGCACCTCGACGACGAGCCGTAGTCGCGCTGCGCGCTCCCTGGCTCGAGAGTCGCCCTTTGTGGCGACAGTGACGCAACGTTTCGCAGCTCTTGCCACAAACCGCAACTCTCGCAATGTGGGGTGCACGACTCCTCCCCGCCGGGACCGGGCTCCTGGATGCCCCCGTAGTGCCGACAAGCGCGGGATGGCGAGCACGCTGGTGTCACGATCCCGCCATGTCGACCACTCACCCTGACGCGGTACTCGTTCGGCTACCCGACGAAGACGATGCCGGCCTCCGTTCGCGCGGCTACCGAGCCGCGCAACGGGGGGAGCTCGTGCGACTGAGCCCCGGTACGTACGTCAGCGCGTCGGAGTGGAGCGCGCTCGACGTCGACCATCGGTACCGCACCCTCGTGCTCGCAGCGCGCGAACGGCTGCATATCGACGATGTTGTCTCCCACTGGTCCGCCGCCGCACTGTGGCAACTGCCCATCATCGGCGACTGGCCCGGCACTGTGCACGTGACCGCCCCAGCGGCCTCGGCCCGACGGTCGACCACCGTGCTCACGCGGCATCGGCGAGAGCTTGTCGATGCTCCGGTGTGGATCGACGGCATGCCCGTGACTTCGCTCGCGGAGACGGTTCTCGACATCGCGCGGGTCGCCCCGTTCCCTGCAGCGCTGGCGATGGGGGATGCTGCGCTTCGGCGTCTGAACCACGCACTCCCCGCGGGGCGAGGTGCAGGAGTGTCGCATCGTGAACTCGAACGCGTGCTCGGGTCTGCCGATGTTCGCCGAGGCCGTGCGAGAGTACGTCGCGTTCTCGGTGTGATCGACGCGCGTGCCGATCGACCCGGTGAGTCGCTATCGAGAGCGACGATGATCGCTCTCGGAGTGCCGATGCCTGAGTTGCAGCACCGCATTGTCAGCGCGAGCGGAAAGGTCTACTACCTCGACTTCTCCTGGCCGGCTCAGAACATCGGAGCCGACTTCGACGGTCGCATCAAGTACCTCGACCCGACTTACCGTGGGGGCCGCACTGCCGACGAGGTGGTCTACGACGAGAAGGTGCGGGAGGACGAGGTGCGGCTCGAGGTCACTGGCTACGGCCGATGGGATTGGACCGTCGCAGGGTCTCAACTGCTCATGGCCGATCGCCTTAGGCGCATCGGCTTGCGCTGGTGAAAGTCGCCTTGTGTGGCGAGAGTGATGCCGTATTTCTCGACTCTCGTCACAAACGGCGACTCTCGGCGCGGGCGCGGGCGCGAGCAGCTAGCGGCGGCGACGCGAGACGAGCAACCCGGCGACGCCGAGCACGAGCCCGACGGCGATCGTCGTGAGCGCGCGGGCGGGGTCGAACGGGGTCGGGGCGGAGAGCATCCCGAGCACGACGGCGAGGCCGATGAGCCATCCGCCGAGGCCGATCGCGAAGGCCAGCGCGTCGTTCGTCACGGTCGGATCGGGCTGCTGCCGGCGCTTGTCGTGCGGAACGTAGAGCCTCATGCGGCCCAGTCTGGCAGGGTCGGGGCGCGTGGGCGAGCGCGCGAGAAGTGCGCGCTGCGCATCGGGGCGCGACGGCTGCGGGATGCGCGGCGCGCGAGCGAGCGCGGCATGCGCCGGGTGGCCTAGCTAGCGAGCGCCTCGACCACGAAGTCGATGCAGCGCGTGAGCTGGCGCACGTCGTCGGGCTCGACGGCCACGAACGTCGCAATGCGTAGCTGGTTGCGGCCTAGCTTGCGATAGGGCTCGGTGTCGACGATGCCGTTGGAGCGCAGCATGGCCGCGACGCGCGCGGCGTCGACCGAGCCGTCGAAATCGATCGTGACGACGACCGGCGAGCGGTGCGCGGGGTCGGCGACGAAGGGCGTGGCGAGGGGGTGCGCCGAAGCCCAGTCGTAGAGGTGCGTCGAGCTCTCGGCCGTGCGGGAAGCCGCCCAGGCGAGGCCGCCCGAGGCGTTCATCCAGCGCAGCTGACTGTCCAGCAGCACGAGCGTGGCGAGTGCAGGCGTGTTGAGCGTCTGGTTGAGGCGCGAGTTGTCGATCGCCGCCGTGAGCGAGAGGAACGGCGGGATGTATCGGTCGGTCGCGGCGATCGCGAATGCGCGCTCGATCGCCGCGGGGCTCATGAGCGCGAACCACATCCCGCCGTCGCCCGCGAAGTTCTTCTGCGGGGCGAAGTAGTAGACGTCGGTCTCGGCCACGTCGAAATCGATGCCGCCGGCGGCGCTCGTGGCGTCGACGACGGTGAGCGCATCCGGAGCGGTGCCGAACCGCTGAACGGGCGCACTGACGCCCGTCGAGGTCTCGTTGTGGGGGTAGGCGTACACGTCGACGCCGTCGACGAACTCGAGCGAACCCCGCGTGCCGCCGGGGGTCTGCACCACGTGCGGGGCCTCGAGCCAGGGTGCCGACGCCGAGGTGACGAACTTCGAGCCGAACTCGCCGAAGTCGAGGTGCGCGCTGCGGCGCGTGATGAGGCCCGCCGCTGCGACATCCCAGAACGCGGTCGAGCCGCCGTTGCCGAGCACGACATCGTAGCCCTCGGGCAGGCGGAACAGCTCGGCGAGCCCGGCGCGCACGTCGCCCACGAGGTTCTTGACCGGCGCCTGCCGGTGCGAGGTGCCCAGGATGCTCGCGGCGGCCGCGAGATCGGCGAGCTGCTCGCTGCGAACCTTGGAGGGCCCGCATCCGAAGCGCCCGTCGGCGGGAAGAAGCGCGGCGGGGATCGTGATGTCGGCCATGTGGCCATGGTACCGAGCGCGCGCGGGCCGTTCGGCCGGTCGTTTAGGCTAGTCATGCCTGATCAGCGCGATGAGAGAGGATGCACCGTGACCGACCTCGTCGACACCACCGAGATGTACCTGCGCACGATCCTCGATCTCGAGGAGGAGCAGATCACGGCGCTGCGCGCTCGCATCAGCGAGCGGCTCGGACACTCGGGCCCGACGGTCTCGCAGACGATCTCGCGCATGGAGCGCGATGGCCTCGTGCGCGTCGAGGGCGACCGGCACCTCGAGCTCACCGACGTGGGCCGCGTCAAGGCGATCGCCGTCATGCGCAAGCACCGGCTTGCCGAGCGACTGCTCGCCGACGTCATCGGTCTCGACTGGGCCTTCGTGCACGACGAGGCCTGTCGGTGGGAGCACGTCATGAGCGAGCAGGTCGAACGCCGCATTCTCGAGTTGCTGGGCGACCCCACCGAGTCGCCCTATGGCAATCCGATCCCCGGTCTCGAGCACCTCGGCGGCTCGGCCGCCAACGCCTTTCTCGACGGTGTCATCTCGCTCACCCACGCCGCCGCGGCGGGTGTACGCTCGGGCACGATCCGGCGGCTCTCCGAGCCCGTGCAGGTCGATCCCGACCTCCTGCACCAACTGCGCGAGGCGGGCGTCGTGCCGGGCGCCGAGGCGCGCATCCGCCCCGAACCGAACGGCTACGTGAGCATCGAGATCGTCGGCCGCGCCGAGGGTATCGACCTGCCGAGCGAGATCGCGCAGCACATCTACGTTGCTGAGTAGCAGCTGACCACTCTGGCGCACGATGCGTCTCGCTGATGCCTTTCGCGATAGCCCGTGGCTCAATTGTGCTCATCGAAGCGCACTGGGGTGACACTCACGGTTCGTTCAGAATCGCCCGTGCAATGATTTGCCTGGGAGGTTGGTCGTGATCCGCCAGTTGTTGCTCGTCATGGCTCTCGTCGGCTTCGTGCTGTCGGGTGCCTCCATGAGCACACACCCAGCAGGAGGCGCCCAGGCGGTCGACCTCGTTGCTGCCTCCGCCGTATCGGACGAACCCGGCCCAGCTACGGCCGTCGCTAGTGTGGCAATGCAGGTCGTACCTCCCGCGGAAATTATGACGACAGCGGCGGTACGTGCGTGCCTTGATTGCACCGATGAGCCTCCGGTTCATGACTCGGGAATGCTCATGCTTGTGGGGTGCCTCTTCGTCGCCCTCGCCGTCGGTGCATGGGCGTTCCTTTTCCTTCGTAGGGTTCGAAACCGGTGGCCCTCCCCTTTCGGTACGCAGACCCGTTTTCCCCATGAGGTGTGGCGTGCGACGGTCGTGGTGCCTCCGCCACCAGACCTCTTCGCTCTGGGAGTTTCTCGAACGTGAGACGTCGCGCCACGCTTTTGCGCGGCGACTCCTCCGTACTTTCCAGTCAAAAATTTAGGGAGAACTTTCGTGAACAAGAAGAATTTTCGTGTAGCAGCGGCGACCGCGCTTGCTGTCGGAGCGGCCCTGATCCTTTCCGCGTGCACCATGCCCATGAACATGGACATGGGAGACGGAACCGGATCTGATGGTGCTGGCGACCAGAATATGGCCGACGTCATGTTTGTGCAGATGATGATCCCGCACCACCAGCAGGCGGTCGAGATGTCGGACTTGATCCTCGGTAACCCGGACGTTGACCCGGAGGTCGCGGCGCTCGCCGAGCAAATCAAGGCGGCCCAAGACCCCGAGATCGAGCTGATGATGCAGTGGCTCGAGGATTGGGGCGTGTCGTCCATGGGCGGCATGGAAGGAATGGACGGCATGAGCGGTATGGACGGCATGATGAGCGACGAGCAACTCGCGTCGCTGGAAAGCGCGTCGGGCCCCGAGGCGTCAACGTTGTTCCTCGAGCTCATGATCGAACACCACCAGGGAGCGATCACAATGGCAGAAGACGTGATTGCTAACGGCCAAAGCGCGCAGGTACGTGACCTCGCCGAGCAGATCATCACATCGCAGACCGCCGAGATCGACACGATGAACGAGCTCCTGTCGCGATGACCACTCGCACCCTCTGGGTGCACCGGAGCGCGCTCGCACTGGCTGTCGTCAGTGCGGGCGCGCTCGCGGGATGCACCACCGCGTCACCAGGCGTCGCCGACTCCGCACCTAGCGGAGCGACGGCTTCGATGGTCGACGTACACGCGGTCGATGTCGATGACGATCGGGAACGACTCACGATTGCCACCCACAGCGGTCTTCTGAGCGTTGACCTCTCTGGATCACCTGAGCCGGCTGCGCCTCCGGAGACCTGGGGCGACTACCGGGGAGACGTGATGGGACTCACCCGGGTTGATGATCGTTTCGTGTTCTCCGGTCATCCGGTCGCTGGCTCCACTGACTCCCCGAATGTTGGGGTAGTGACAGGATCGCTTGACGGAACGTCGTGGGAGCCTCTTGCCCTGAGTGGCGAAGCCGACCTTCACTCCATGTCGTATTCGGCGACGGAGAGTCGGTCTCTGCTCGCGGGGCTTGACTCGGCGACGGGGGTCGTGTTGACAAGCCTGGACCGTGGGCAAACGTGGAACTATGGCACCGCGATTGCGGCACGCGATCTCGCGGTCGACCCGTCGGCGGAATTCCTCATCGCTACGACAGAAAGCGGACCCCAGCTCAGCACAGACTTGGGAATAACCTGGACGGTCGACGACGAGGCGCCACTTCTTTTCCTCGTCGAGTCGGGTCGTGACTCGTCGGGCGCAGCGACCATGGTGGGTGTGGATGTCGAGGGATCTTTGTACTCTTCCGGCGACGGTCTGTCGTGGACATCCCGAGGTATGTTGCCGTTCCTGCCTGACGCCATCGGAGTCGGTTCAAACGGCACCATAGCGATCGTCAGTACGCAGCTCGCCATGGTGTCGCGTGATGGTGGATTGACCTGGTCTCAAGTGGCCAACCTTGGGCTCCCCGCTCTCGGAGGGGACGACTGATCACTCACGGTTCATTCTGGGAACGGCGTGCCTCTGAGAGAATGCACGCCGTTCCTGGGTTAGCCTCTCCTTGTGGTGTCGCACGGGCACCCGAGGAGAGGCCATGACTGAGCGACGTAACATCCAAACCGTGGATGCCCGCGCCGTCTTCCGCATAGCCGCCCGCGCCCGCTGGATCGCGCCTTGTCGCGGTCTGGCCGAGCTGAGCACTGTCGTCTAGACGACAGTGCTTTTTTGTGCCCGTGAGGGCCGAGCGCGAGCCTCGAACCGTGAAGCGCCACGACCCGAAGTGAACGCCCGCAGGCCATGCGGGCCCGTTCGACAGGAGCCGTGAATGCGCACTCTCGTTCTCAACGCGGGCTACGAGCCCCTCGCCGTCGTGTCGTTTCGCCGAGCCCTCGTGCTCGTGATGAACGAGAAGGCGACCGTGCTCGCTTCCGATGGCGAGCATCCCGTGTTCGGTATCGACGGTCGCTGGGATCGCCCGAGCGTCATCGTGCTGCGCCGGTACGTGCGCGTTCCGCACTCGCGCCAGGTGCCGCTCACGCGGCGCGGGGTGCTGCGCCGCGACGGCAACCGCTGCGCCTACTGCGGTGGCACGGCGACGACGATCGACCACGTCATGCCCCGGTCGCGCGGCGGCGCCGACACCTGGGAGAACCTGGTGGCCTGCTGCCTCAAGTGCAACAACGTGAAGGGCGACCGCACGCCCGCCGAGATGCGGTGGCAGCTGCGGGTGGTGCCGAAGGCTCCGCACGGCACAGCCTGGCTCGTGCGCGGCATCGAGCGCCCGCAGCCCGACTGGAACGAGTACCTGGCGCCGCTCGCCGCCTGATCGACGACCACGATATGGCTGACGACGCGGATTCTCGCGCCCGGTACGAGAGCGCGCTGGCGACCGAGTACTTCGTGCTGAAGGGGTCATCGGGCGCGACGATCTCTGAGAGCAGCAGCCGGTCGTCGCTCTACATGGTGTCGCTCTCGAGCAGCCTCATCGCGCTCGGCTTCGTGCTGAACGCCTCGGAGGAGTCGTTTCTTTCGTTCGCCGCGGCGAGCCGGTCGCTCGGGTTGCATCGCGCTAATCGTCGAGCGGTCTTCTTCACCATGTCGACCGTGATCGGCGCGCTGAACGCCGTCGTCGGGGGCGCCATCGTCGTGCTCGTGGTGACGACCTTGCTGGCCGTGCCCACGAGCGCGGCCGTGATCGCCGGGGTCGTCACGGCCCTCGGGCTCACCGGGGTCGCGGTCGGGTACCAGCTGGTGCGGTTCGCGCCGCTGTTCCTGCCAAACCAGTCCTAAACGCGGGCGTCGAGCATGCCGCGTAGCGCGTCGACCTGGCGCTGCACAAAGTCGCGCGAGACCGCGGCCGTCGGCTCGCTCGCGTCGAAGCCGTGGTACGCGCCGGGGATGACGTGCAGCTCGGTGGGCACGCCCGCCGCGGTGAGCCGCCGCGCGTAATTCACATCTTCGAAGTGGAAGAGGTCGAGGGTTCCGACGCCGATCCACGTTGGCGGCAGACCACTCAGGTCGCTGCGGCGAGCCGGCACCGCGCGCTCGAGGGTGGCGGCGTCGAGCGGCGTCGCCTCGGGGCCCTTCGTACCCGCGCTGAGGTACATGCCCCACCCCAGGCGGTTGCTGGGGCCGTTCCAGAGGCGCAGCATGCGCGGGTGGGCGGCCGCGGGGGAGTCAGTGCGGTCATCCAGCATCGGATATGCCAGCACCAGCCCGGCCAGCGCGATCTCGCCGCGATCGCGCGCCATGAGGGCGAGGGATGCGGCGAGCCCGCCTCCGGCGCTCTCGCCGATCACGGCGATGCGTGTGGGGTCGACATCGGGCTGCGCGGCCAGCCACTGCAGGGCGGCGTAGGCATCGTCGAGCGGCGTCGGGTAGGGGTGCTCGGGCGGCATGCGGTAGTCGACGCTGATCGCGAGAGCCCCGAGCTCGTCGGCGAGCCGCCGGCACAGTGGGTCGCCCTGGATGGCCGAGCCGATGATGAGGCCTCCGCCGTGCAGGTGGAGGACGGCCGGGCGGCGCTGGCCAGCATCCATCGCCGAATCGGCCGCGGGCCGGTGAACCCGCACGGTGACGCCGTGGCCCAGGTCGACGAGCTCGCCGCCCTTCGGCGGGCGCCCGCGGCCGATGCGGGTGAGGGCACGCAGCAACCGGCGGTTGCCCCGTGTGGCCGAGGTGCGCGGCATGAACCGCGCGCGCGTGAGGTCGGGGTGGAAGGCGGGGGAGTCGTCGGTGACCATGATCCGAATCTAGTTCGCGGCGGGGCTACTCTGGCGGCATGTCGGTGAGCCGTTTCGAGGGGCCGTTGACCGGAGGGCATCCGAACTCGCTCGGCAACACTCTGAGCGTCGTCGACGAGGTGTTGGCCGATCGGGCGCTGCTGCCCGAGCTCGTGGTCTGCTACCGCAGCGACGACGCCGTGGTGCGGCTGCGCGTCTCGAGCGCGGTCAAGCGCGTGGCGCAGCAGCGACCCGAGTGGGTGGCCGCCCACCTCGACGACCTGCTCGGCTGGGTCGCCCAGATCGATCAGGCGTCGACCAAGTGGACGCTTTCGATTCTCTTCGTGCTGCTCGACGCGCACATGACCCCGCCACAGCGCGACGCGGCCATCGCCCTCATGCAGGCGAACCTGCACTACGACGACTGGATCGTGCAGAACACCACCGCCGACTCGCTCGCGCACTTCGCCCGGCAGCGCCCCGAGCTGGCCACGTGGCTCGTGCCTGAGTTGCGTGCATTGACGGGCAGCCGTCACAAGTCGGTGCGTAGTCGCGCACAGAAGCTCCTCGCTTCGCTGGGCACCCCTTAGCTTCAGCCCGCCGAATACACTGGATGCACCGCCTCTGTAGCTCAATGGAAGAGCAGTTCCGTCCTAAGGAAAGGGTTGGGGGTTCGAGTCCCTCCAGGGGCACCA
>CAYPND010000033.1:0-25347 GCA_964412175.1 uncultured Microbacteriaceae bacterium
CGTCGTCGCTCGACGTGAGCGCCGACTCGACCCTCCCGGTCACCCAGATCCAGGCGTGACGCCCGCTGACGACGCGCGCGCCGGCACCGTTGACACTCCTTCAGGGCACTGCCAGCATGGGAAGTGCCCGTTCGGGCCGCCACCGACCCCCCATCAGGAGAACGCTCATGACTGACGTCACCCCGCCCCCCGCTCCGCAGCCGCCGCCCTCCCCGTACTCCTCGGCCCCGACCGGCCAGAAGACCAACACGCTCGCGATCGTCTCACTCGTGCTCGCCTTCTTCATTTCGCTCGGAGCGGTCATCTGCGGTCACATCGCGCTCAATCAGATCAAGAAGACGGGCGAGAACGGCCGCGGTCTCGCGATCGCTGGCCTCGTGCTCGGCTACCTCGGCCTCGTCGTCGGAATCATCGTCACGATCATCTGGGTCAGCTTCTTCGCGATCGCGGCATCGAACGGCGGCTTCTCCTACTAGATCCGCAGGCGGTACTGAGGCTCGCACCAGGGTGAACCCCCGGTGCGAGCCTCTATCATGTGCGAAGCAACTCGTGCCCGACCCCCGAACCGAACGGCGTGACCCTCATGACCGACTCCTCCACCCGCAGCCCCAACAGACTGGCCCCCGTCGCCCTCATCCTCGCGATCCTCGTGCCGATCGCGGGCGCCGTGCTCGGTCACATCACCCTCCGCCAGATCGCCCAGAGCGGCGAGAACGGCCGCGGACTCGCGCTCGCCGCGACCATCATCGGCTGGGTCGGTACTGTTGCGTGGTTCGCGTTCTGGGGTGTCTTCCTGGCCGCCATCGGAGCCATGGCGGTCTGATCCGCCGAGCGAGCATCCCGCCCGTTAGCCCACCAGAGGAGTTCACCGTGGCCGATTCCACGCTTCCGCCGCCGCCCCCGCCCGCCCCCGGTCAGGGCGCGGATGCCCCGCTGCCGCCCATCGAGGGCGCGACCGCCCCGGCCGCCGCCACGAAGCCCGCGGCCCGCAAACCCGCGGCCACGAAGCCGGACGCCGCGCCCGTCGCCCCATCCTCGGCGCTACCGGAGGTGACCGCGCCGCTGCCCGAGCCTGCCGCGTCCGCTGCTCCGGCGCCGAACCCGCACACCCCCGCCGCCGCTGCCGCCCCCGGGGCGAACCCCTATAGCTCGCTGCCGGCCGGGCCGTCGTCGACCCTCAGCGTGCTCTCGCTCGTGTTCGGCATCATGGGGCTTATCTTTTCGTTCTTTTTCCTGGGGCTGCTGCCCGCCATCGGCGGCGCGATCCTCGGGCACCTCGCCCTCAAGCGCGAGCCGCACGCGCGCGGCATGGCGATCGCGGGTCTCACGACGGGCTACGTCGGTATCGCGATCTCGCTGCTGTGGGGCCTTGTGATCGTGGTGCCGCTCGTGTTGCTGTGGTTCGGCATCGCGGCCGCCGGGGCCTGGGGAGCCTTCTAGCCCTGAGCGGCCTCAGTCGCAGCGCTCGGCGATGAGTGCCGTCTTCTCGCCCGCGATGCGGGTGAGGAGGAGCACGGCGGCCCCCGAGCCCCGCAGCGCGAGCTTCGGGCGCAGGCGGGCCGGGTCGATGTCGATGCCGCGCTTCTTGATCTCGAGCACCCCGATTCCGCGCGTAGCGAGGGCGCGCTTGAGGGCCGGCACCTCGACGGGCAGCCGCTCGAGCACGCGGAACCCCCGGGCGAAGGGCGTCGGGCTCGGCCGGTCGGCGGTGATGTACGCGATCGTGGGGTCGAGCATCCGGCCCCCCATCGATCGGGCGAGGTCGCCGATGAGGCGGGCGCGGATGACGGCGCCGTCGGGCTCGTACACGTAGTCGCCGAGGGGCCCGGGCTCGACATCGTCGGCGTCGGCGGCGGCGCGCAGCTCGGCGGGTGGCTCATCACCGCGCAGCACGAGCGCCGCCCGGCCGACGCCCGGGCGGGCGAGCGCACTGCTCCAGAGCATGAGCTCGACGACCTCGCCGTCGACCGAGATCCACTGCGCTTCGAGCCCCTCGGGCAGCAGCGCGCGGTGCATGCCCGGCGCGAGCTTGATGCCCGCGGGGCGCTGCTGCGCGATCGCGAGGGCCTGCGTGAGGCTCGGCGACCAGTCGTCGGGGGAGGCCAGGCGCGAAGCGCCCTCGCGCCGGGCCGGGTCGAGCCACACCGCGTCGACGTCGTCGAGGCTCGTATCGAGCGCGTCGCCGTGCACGACGTGCGCGGTCGGGAAGGGTACGAGGTTGTAGGCGGCGATCGCGGCGGTCGCCTCATCGCGCTCGACGGCCGTCACCCGCAGGCCGATCACGGCCATGGCCATCGCGTCGCCGCCGATGCCGCAGCCGAGGTCGGCGAGGCGCGTGAGCCCCGCGGCGGCGAAGCGCCCCGCGTGCACGGCGGCGACCCGCAGTCGACTCGCCTGCTCGAGGCCCTCTTGCGTGAAGAGCATGCGCTGCGCGAACGGGCCGAACTTCGCCTCGGCCCTGCGCCGCAGCCGGTACTGGGTCAGCACCGCGGCGACCCGGGCAGGGGGATGCCCGGCCTTGCGCAGGTGCGACACGAGCGCCACGGCGTCGCTGACGGCGCCGCTCGGCTCGAGCTCATCGAGCAGCCGCAGTGCCTCGGGCGTCAGCAGCTCGCGCAGCTCGCTCGCATCCATGGTCCGATCCTGCCATCCGTCAGACCGATCACCGCCGTTGGCACTCGGATTGCGTGAGTGCTAACCGCTTCGGTACAGTTGTCTTGGCACTCGCACGTCGAGTGTGCCAACCCCCTCATCGTCGTAAGAAAGAAGAGGTCAACCGTGTCGGTCAGCATCAAGCCGCTCGAGGATCGCATCGTCATCACGCAGGTCGAGGCGGAGCAGACCACCGCTTCGGGTCTCGTCATCCCCGACACTGCCAAGGAGAAGCCCCAGGAGGGTGAAGTCGTCGCCGTCGGCCCCGGCCGCGTCGATGACAACGGCAACCGTGTTCCACTCGATGTCGCCGTCGGCGACCGCGTGCTCTACTCGAAGTACGGCGGCACCGAGGTGAAGTACGGCGGCGAGGAGTTCCTCGTGCTGTCGGCTCGCGACGTGCTCGCGGTGGTCGTGCGCTAGCCGCAACCCACCCGCATCCGAACCCCCGGTCCGCCTCCCGCGGTCGGGGGTTCGTGCTGTCCGGGCCGCGCTCCGACCGGTCTCCGGCCCGGGATACAGTGACACCGTGCCCGACTCGCGCCTCTCCTCGACCGGGCTCGCCCTCGCGATCAGCGCCTATGGGCTGTGGGGCTTCCTGCCCCTCTACTTCCTCCTGCTCGAACCCAGCACGCCGATCGAGATCGTCGCCTGGCGCATCATGCTCTCGCTCGTCTTCTGCGCGCTGCTGCTCGCGGTCACGCAGGCGTTCCGCCCCTTCGCCGTGCTGCTGCGCGACCGGCGGGTCATGAGGCTGAGCCTGCTGGCTGGCATCCTGATCGCCATCAACTGGATCGTCTACGTCTACGGCTCGACGAACGGCTTCGTCGTCGAGGCAGCACTGGGCTACTTCATCAACCCGATCGTCTCGATCGCCCTCGGCGTGATCTTCTTGCGTGAGCGGTTGCGCCTCGGCCAGTGGGTGGCCGTCGGCATCAGCGTGATCGCCGTGCTCGTGCTCGCGATCGGTTACGGCCAGCCGCCCTGGATCTCGCTCGCGCTCGCCTTCTCGTTCGGGTTCTACGGCTTCATCAAGAACCGCATGGGCGGGCAGGTGTCGGCGGTCGCGGGGCTCACGCTCGAGACCGCCTGGCTCGTGCCCGTCGCGATCGCTGCCCTCGTCGCCGTGCAGCTGACGAGCGGCATCACCCTCGGCACCTCGGGGCTCGGGCACGCAGTGCTGCTCTCGCTCGCGGGCATCGTCACGGCCGTGCCTCTGCTGCTGTTCGCCGCCGCGACCCGGAGGCTGCCCCTCAGCGTCATGGGGTTCATCCAGTACTTCGCGCCCCTGTTGCAGTTCGTCTTCGGCGTCGCTGTGCTCCTCGAGCCTATGCCGCTCGAGCGCTGGATCGGATTCGCGCTCGTGTGGCTCGCCCTCGTCGTGCTCTCGGTCGAGGCGGTCGTGCATCGGCGCCGTGCTGCGCGCGACCGTCGGGCCCTGCCGCCCGAGACCGGACCGGTCGAGACGGTCTGATTGCCGATCGGCCGAGATCGCCCAGGGCGCCGTCGGGCTCAGTGATGAACCGTTCGCCGTTGGCGCGCGAGAACGGTAGCGGCGGGCGCAGCTTGAGCGGCCCCGATGCGCTGATCAGGATGCGTCGCTCGCGCATCCCTCTCACGAGAGCCACCGCGGGCGGGGAGTCGGGGTCGCCCGTGGCGGGGTCGACGATGTCGACCCCGAGGTCGGGTTCGAGGGCAAGGTGGGGGAGGCCCCAAAGCCTCTCCGCCCTGTCGGCTGCGCGGGTCTCGGCCGAGGGCGCGATGAAGCCGTCGCTCGCGAACGCCGTGTCGACGATCAGCGCTGCGACCCGGTGACCTGCAGTTTGGCGATCGCTGTGCGGGCATCCGCCACCATCACCACCCCGTTGCCGACGGGATGCCGCACCGTGCGCACCCAGTCGGCGAGCGAGTCGCCGCCGAGCGAGGGCGAGATGGCCGCGATCTCGGTCGTCGCCCCGGCACTTGGCCGCGCCGTTCGCGGCGCTGAGCGTCGGTCAGGTGCAGGGGCGACGGCGCGGGCACGCGGCCAGCCTGTGCGCGTGCCGCTAGGGTGCCAGTACCCCCTGGTCTGACGAAGGAGCGCTGTCATGACGCGACTCGCCCTGACGGCGATGGCCGCAATGGTCGTGATCGTGCTCAGCGGGTGCAGCGCTCCCGCACCGCTCCCGACGCCGACGACCACGCCGAGTGTGACGGTCGCCCCGACGGGCGACGGGGTGCTGCGCATCGGCACGCTCTTCCCGATGAGCGGCGACGTCGCCGACATCGGCCCCGGCATGGTCGCGGCCGTCGAGCTCGCTGTGCGCGACATCAACGCCGTCGGTGGCGTGCTGGGCGAGCCGGTCGAGGTGCTCGCGCGTGACTCGGGCGCCGCCTCCGAGCAGAAGCTCGAGGCGGCGTTCGCCGAGCTCGTCGAGCGCGGCATCGACGTCGTCATCGGCCCGGCGACATCGGTGCTGGCCGAACGGCTGTTGCCGCTCGCCGCCGAGGCGGGGGTCGTCGTCATCTCCCCCGCCGCGACCTCCCCCATCGCCCGCGAGGCCGGCGGGCCGAGCATGCTCGCGCGCACCATTCCGGCCTCGGACGCGCAGGCCGCCGCGATCGTGTACGCCCTCGCCGCGGAGGGAGCAGAGTCGATCGCGCTCGTCACGACGGGCGATTCGCTCGGATTCGCGGTCGAGCTGGCCGTTCGCGCCGCCACCGAGGAGGAGGGCATGCGGCTGCAGAGCATCGAGCAGTTGGACGCCGCCACCAACGCCGATCGCCTGGCCTTCAGCGTCGCGGGCGGCGAGCCCGATGCGGTCATCCTCGCCACCGGCACTCCCGTCGCCGCACAGAACCAGGCCGTCATCGCGGCGCTCGCCGACCGCGGCGTGGGGGGCGAACAGCTATGGCTGACCGCCCAGAACCTCGCCGACTACTCGACCACGGTCGCGGCGGGCCTGCTCGAAGGCACTAACGGCGTGCTCGAGGGGGCCGCGGTGGGCGACGAGCTCGCGACCCGCCTGCGGCATTCTGACCCCGCACTCCTCTCCTTCCGCTTCGCGCCTGAGACCTACGACGCGGTCGTGCTTGCGGCGCTCGCGGCCGTACTCGCCGACGACGACGGTGGTGTCTCGATCGCCGCGCAGCTGGCCGCCGCCGCCGCGGAGGGCGTGCCGTGCGAGAGCTTCGGCGAGTGCATCGAGGTGCTCGGGACCGAGCCCGCGATCGACTACGACGGACTCTCGGGCCCGCTCACGCTCGACGCTGCGGGCGATGTCGTGGAGGGCGAGATCGGGCTCTACCAGTACACGGCCGAGAACCGTGCTGAGCTCGTGGGCACGCTCTCCATCGCCCCGCGCTGATCTGCGGAATCCGTCGTCGAGGTGCCCGCGAAACGATAGATTTCGTGGAGAGCGTCCGACGCCGAGCGCGTTTCAGGGCGTTACAGGGATGTAACCCGAATGTGTTGTGAATGGTCACTCAGCACCGTACGGTGACTAAGCGACCACCTTCGTGGTTCCGCATCCTGAACACATTCGAAACCCAAGGAGCAACATGGGCGTTTTCACTACGGCTACCGGCCGCCGCTCTCGTTCTCTCAAGTCGATCCTCGGCGGCATTGCCGTCGTGGGCGCCAGCGCACTCGTTCTGAGTGGCTGCGCACCGGCTGAGACCGCAGAGCCCGCCGCACCCACCGAGCAGCTGACCCTCAAGATCGGCACCATCCTGCCGCAGTCCGGCGCGCTGGCCTTCCTCGGCCCGCCCGAAGAGGCGGGTGTTGCTCTCGCCGTTCAAGAGATCAACGAGGCCGACCTCGGTATCACCGTCGAGGCCGTCTACCGCGACTCGGGCGACACTACGACCGACACCGCGACCGTCTCGGTGACCGACCTCATCTCGCAAGATGTCTCGGCCATTGTCGGCGCGGCCTCGTCGGGCGTCTCGTTCACCGTGATCGACCAGATCACCGCGGCGGGCGTCGTGCAGTTCTCGCCGGCGAACACCTCGCCCGATTTCACGAACTACGATGACAACGGTCTCTACTGGCGCACCGCCCCCAGCGATCTGCTGCAGGGCGAGGTGCTCGGTAACCTGATCGCCGAGGATGGCGCCGCCACGCTCGGCTTGCTCGTTCTGAACGACGCCTACGGCACTGGCCTTGCTGGCGCGTTGCGCACGACGTTCGAAGCCGCTGGTGGCGAGGTTGTCGCCGAGGAGCTGTTCAACGAGGGTGACACGAGCTTTGACGCTCAGGTCTCCGCGCTGACCGCAGCCGCTCCCGACGCGATTGCCGTCATCACGTTCGACCAGGCCAAGGTCGTCGTGCCCGCCCTCGTGGGCGCGGGCTACCCGGGTTCGCAGCTCTACTTCGTCGACGGAAACCTCGCCGACTACAGCGCCGACTTCGAGCCTGGACTCGTCGAAGGCGCCAAGGGAACCCTGCCGGGCCTCGACATCTCGTCGCTCGGAAACTTCCAGGACCGCCTGCTCGAGGTCGACCCCAACCTCACCGACTTCAGCTACGCGGCGGAGTCGTACGACACCGTGATCCTGCTCGCGCTCGCCGCTCTCGCGGCCGGCTCGACCGAGGGTGTCGACATCGCGGCGAAGCTGCAAGAGGTCTCCGGCGGTTCCGGTGATGGTGAGAAAGCGACTGACTTTGCGTCGGCCGCGCAGATCATCCTCGACGGCGGAGTGGTCGACTACGACGGCGCTTCCGGTCCGATCACGTTCGATGAGAACGGCGACCCGACCGAGGCGACGATCGGCATCTTCCAGTACAACGCCGACAACACCTACAGCCGCATCAACTAGCTCCGGCTAGACCGACTGGGAAGGGCCCCGACCTCGGTCGGGGCCCTTCTTCCTGCGCGGGGGCCAGGCCAGGTTTCCTGCGCCGACGACTGCCGCACTGACGCCGGGCCATGGCGGCGACGACCCCTACAGGAGGGCCCCGCCGAGCGACAACGCTCTGCGGGGCCCTGTGCGGCGTTCTGCGGGGCTTACTCCTGCCCGAGTGTGCCGAGGTACAGACCGATGACCTTGGGGTCGTTGAGCAGCTCGCGGCCCGTGCCCGTGTAGGCATCGGTGCCCTGGTCGAGCACGTAGCCGCGGTCGCAGATCTGCAGGCATCGGCGCGCGTTCTGCTCGACCATGATCGTCGTAACGCCGGCCTTGTTGATCTCCTTCACGCGGAGGAACGCTTCGTCCTGCCGCACGGGCGAGAGGCCCGCGCTCGGCTCGTCGAGCAGGATCACCTCGGGGCTCATCATGAGCGCGCGGCTCATGGCGACCATCTGGCGCTCGCCGCCCGAGAGCGAGCCCGCGCGCTGCCCGAGGCGCTTCGCGAGCTCGGGGAAGATCGACACCACGAACGCGAGACGATGGTCGAGCTCCTTCGGCTTCTGGAAGAGCCCCATCTCAAGGTTCTCCTGAATGGTGAGCGTCGGGAATACGTTATTCGTCTGGGGCACGAAACCCACGCCCTTGGCCACGAGCTTGTTGGCCTTCAGGTTGGTGATGTCGTCGCCGTAGAGCGAGATCGAGCCATCGCGTACCTTCACGAGCCCGAAGATCGCCTTGAGCAGGGTCGACTTGCCGGCGCCGTTCGGCCCGATGATGCCGATGAGCTCCCCGTCGAGCGCGGTGAGCGAGCACTCGTTGAGGATGTTGATGCCCGGCAGGTATCCGGCGGTCACCTTGTCGACGTGCACGACCGTGCGGCGGGTCTCGGTCACGGTGTCAGCGCTTGTCTTCGTTGGCGTCGTCATCGGCCAGCTCCTTGATCGCGGTCATCGCCCCGGTGTCGAGGTCGCCCAGGTCTTCGTCGTGGTGCGAGCCGAGGTAGGCGTCGATCACGGCGGGGTTCGTCATAACCTCGTGCGGGTCACCCTCGGCGACCACGCGGCCCTCGGCCATCACGATGACCCAGTCGGCGATGTGGCGCACCATGTGCATGTCGTGCTCGACGAAGAGCACCGTCATGCCCTCGGTCTTGAGGGCGAGGATGTGGTCGAGAAGCGACTGTGTGAGCGCCGGGTTGACGCCGGCCATGGGCTCGTCGAGCATGACGAGCGTCGGCTGGCTCATGAGCGCCCGCGCCATCTCGAGCAGCTTTCGCTGGCCGCCTGAGAGGCTGGCCGCGTAGTCATCCTTCTTGGCGTCGAGCTTGAAGCGCGTGAGCAGGTCGATCGCTCGCGCCTCAATCGCCGCCTCCTCCTTGCGCCAGAACCACGGGAAGAGCGCGCGCGCGAGGCTCTCGCCGCTCTGGCCCTTGGCACCGAGCTTCATGTTGTCGAGCACAGTGAGCAGGCCGAGCGCCTTCGTCAGCTGGAACGTTCGCACCTGGCCCTTGCGGGCCACCCTGAACGCGGGGATGCCTGAGATGCCCTGGCCGTCGAACGTCCACTCGCCTGTGTCGGGCTTGTCGAAGCCCGTCAGCAGGTTGAAGAGCGTCGTCTTGCCGGCGCCGTTCGGGCCGATGAGGGCCGTGATCGCGCCGCGAGGTATCTCGAGGTGCTCGACCTGCACGGCGGTGAGACCGCCAAAGGTGCGCGTGATGTTGTCGGCCACGATGATCGGGTCGACCTTCTTCACGCCCGGGGCTGGCTCGCCGATGTGCAGGCCGGTCGACTTGATGGGGGCGCCCTGGGCGCCAGCGCTACTTGACAAAGGCCAGCTCCTTCTTGTTGCCGAAGATTCCTTGTGGTCGGTAGATGACGATCAGCATGATCGCGACCCCCACCAGGATGAATCGAAGCTGACCAGCCTGGACGTTCGACAGAAACGGCAGCCAGCCGACCTCAACGGCCCGGGCGATGAAGCCCGAGAAGAACGACAGCAGCACCCAGAAGATGACCGAGCCGATGATCGGGCCGAAAACCGTGGCCGCGCCGCCGAGCAGCAGGATTGCGTAAATGAAGAACGTGAGCGAAGTCTGGTAGTTCGAGGGGACGACCGATCGGGGCAGGATGAAGATCATGCCAGCCAGGGCGCCGAAGACACCGCCGATGATCAGCGACTGCATCTTGTAAAAGTAGACGTTCTTGCCGAGCGCGCGCACGGCATCCTCGTCTTCGCGGATGCCCTTGATGACGCGACCCCAGGGGCTCGTGAACAGCCGCCACGTGATGAAGGCCGCGATAGCCACGAGGCCCCAACCGAAGATGCGCACCCACCAGTCGTACTCGTTGTAGACCCACGGGCCGAAGCCGTAGGTACCCGGTGGAATCGGGTTGAGGGCCTCAAAGCCGCCCTTGTAGCCCTGCAGACCGTTGGCCGAGCCCGTGATGGGCTCGAAGGTGTTCGTCGTGAACAGTAGCCGCACGATCTCGGCCGCCGCGATCGTCACGATGGCGAGGTAGTCGGCCCGCAGTCGCAAGGTCGGGATGCCCAGGATGAGGGCGAACACGATCGAGGCCACGACACCCGTGAGGATCGCGGCCCACACCGGCCACCCGAAGGTGAGCGTTGCGATCGCGAAGCCGTAAGCGCCGAGCATCATGAAGCCCGCCTGGCCGAAGTTGAGTAGCCCGGTGAACCCGAAGTGGATCGCAAGGCCGACGGCCGCAAGTGCGTAGGCGGCGGTTGTCGGAGAGATGATCTCCTGCGCGGCGTTGGAGATGATTTGAAGCCAGTCGATCATGGTCAGCCCCTAGCCGATTCGTTCTTTGCGTCCGAGGATGCCCTGGGGCCGCACGAGCAGCACCAGGATGAGGATCACCAGCGCCCCGACGTACTTCATGTCGGAAGGGATGATGAGCGTCGAGAGCTCGACGAGCAGGCCCACGATGAGGGCGCCGACGAGAGCGCCAAAGGCCGTGCCGAGGCCGCCGAGGGTGACGGCCGCGAAGGTCAGCAGCAGGATCTGGAAGCCCATGTCCCAGCTCACGCCGGGGCGGAAGTAGGCCCAGAGGATGCCCGAGAGGCCCGCAAGCCCTCCAGCCATAATCCACACGATGCGAATGACGCGGTCGACGTCGATGCCGCTCGCCGCGGCGAGCGCGGGGTTGTCAGAGACCGCGCGGGTCGCCTTGCCGATGCGCGTGCGGAGCAGGAAGTATCCGACGCCGAGTAGCACGATGATGCTCACGGCCATGCTCGCGACGTCGGTCCACGACAGGCCGAAGACGCCGATCGAGAGCGAGGTGTCGGTCGCACCCGGCAACTGCTGGGTGTCGCCGCCAACGAAAAGCTGGAAGAGGTAGCGCACGGCGAGCGAGAGGCCGATCGAGACGATCATCATGGGAATGAGGCCGACGCCGCGGCGGCGTAGCGGCTTCCAGAGCGCGGCATCGTTGATGTAGCCGAGCCCGGCGCTCAGGACGAGGGCGATCGGGATGGCGAGCCAGATCGGCATGCCGAGCACGACGCCGAACAGCAACGTCATGAGGCCGCCGAAGGTCACGAGCTCGGCGTGCGCGAAGTTGCTGAGGCCCGTCGTGCCGAACACGAGCGACAGGCCGATCGCCGCGAGCGCGAGTAGCAGGCCGAAGTTCAGGCCGTTGAAGATGCGCTCGACGACCTGGTCGAAGAGGCTTGTGGTGTTGCGCTCGCCCTGGCCGATGAAGAAGTTCGCGACGGCGCTGCCCGACTGTCCGACCGTGATGGTGCGCACGTTGGGCTGCTCGAGCTCGGGGTCGATCACGGCGATGCCCTCGGGCAGCGTGTTCTCGTCGAGGGTAACCGTGAACTCGCCCCGCTCGGGAACCCCGACTGCCCAGCGGCCGTCCTCCCCGCTCTCTACTTCGACGCGGAAGCCGCCGCCCTCGACGACGAGCAGCACATCGGCGAGGGGTTCGTCGGCGAGTTCGACAAGACCGCTGATCTTGAAGTCGTACTCATCGACCCCAACCTCGTCGGCCGCGGCGGGCGCGGCGATCGACAGGGCGAGAGCGCCGACAATTCCGGCGAGCAGTATGGCGGCCAATCGCCGGGGTGCTCGCCGAGCGAGCGGTCTGCTAGCAGCGTGTGCCACGAAACCTCCAGGTCGTTTCGGGTCGAGGCGATGCAGCCTCGCGGGCCAGCAGGCCCAGTTCGTCCACGGTGACGATACGGATCGATTGTTGCCGAGGTGTTTCGGCGTCTCACCGAACCGCTCAGCCATTATTGCTACGGAATACGTTTCGACCTAACTCACTTAAGATGAGACACCGGAATTCAGCGCGGCATCCGGGCTCGAACCGCGCGGAAGCGGGGGAGCGATCACGCGGCACACCGGTGCCGACAGAACCGCACAGTCAAGGGGAGCAATGGACCAGCCCGATCCGTTCGGATTCATCGGACTCACGTACGACGACGTCATGCTGCTGCCGGCGCACACCGACGTCATCCCGAGCGAGGCCGACACGACCTCCCGCCTGACCCGCCGCATCTCGGTCTACGCCCCCCTCCTCTCCGCGGCAATGGACACCGTGACCGAGGCCCGCATGGCAATCGCGATGGCGCGCCAGGGCGGCCTGGGCATCATGCACCGCAACCTTTCAATCGCCGATCAGGCCGAGCAGGTCGACAAGGTCAAGCGCTCCGAGTCGGGAATGATCACCAACCCCGTGACGACCACGCCCGATGCGACGGTCGCCGAGGTGGATGCCCTCTGCGGGCAGTTCCGCGTGTCGGGTCTGCCCGTGGTCGAGGGCGACGGGCGCCTCGTGGGCATCATCACGAACCGCGACATGCGCTTCGTCTCGCGCTTCGAGGCCGAGACGACCGTTGTGCGCGACGTCATGACCCCCGCACCGCTCGTCACGGGCCCCGTCGGCATCTCGCAGGACGACGTGCTCGCGCTCTTTGCGCAGCACAAGATCGAGAAGCTGCCCCTCGTCGACGAGGGCGGCCGGCTGCGCGGCCTCATCACGGTCAAAGACTTCGACAAGAGCGAGCAGTACCCCAACGCCACGAAGGATGCCGAGGGCCGCCTGCGCGTCGGCGCTGCGATCGGGTTCTTCGGCGACGCGTGGGAGCGCGCGACCGCGCTACGCGACGCGGGCGTCGACGTGCTCGTGGTCGACACCGCGAACGGCGACTCGCGCGGAGTGCTCGAGATCATCGCGCGGCTCAAGGCCGACCCGGCCTTCGCGCACATCGACGTCATCGGCGGCAACGTCGCGACGCGCACGGGCGCCCAGGCGCTCATCGACGCGGGCGCCGATGCCGTCAAGGTCGGCGTGGGCCCCGGCTCGATCTGCACCACGCGCGTCGTCGCCGGCGTGGGCGTGCCCCAGGTCACCGCGGTGTATGAGGCGTCGCTCGCCGCGCGCGAGGCGGGCATCCCCGTCATCGCCGACGGCGGCCTGCAGTACTCGGGCGACATCGCCAAGGCCCTTGTCGCGGGCGCCGACACCGTCATGCTCGGCTCGCTGCTCGCCGGCACCGACGAGAGCCCCGGCGACCTCATCTTCGTGAACGGCAAGCAGTTCAAGTCGTACCGCGGCATGGGCTCGCTCGGCGCCCTGCAGACCCGCGGCACGAAGACCTCGTACTCGCGCGACCGGTACTTCCAGGCCGACGTGCCGAGCGACGAGCAGCTCATCGCCGAGGGTATCGAGGGCCAGGTTCCCTACCGAGGGCCCGTGGGCTCGGTCGTGTACCAGCTGCTCGGCGGCCTCCGGCAGTCGATGTTCTACACCGGCGCGCGCACGATCCCCGAGCTCAAACAGCGCGGCAAGTTCGTACGCATCACGGCCGCGGGGCTCAAGGAGTCGCACCCCCACGACATCCAGATGGTCGTCGAGGCACCCAACTACCGCCGCTAGCCGCGCGCGGGCGGCTCGTCCCGCTCCCACTCCCTCGTGCCTGCACACGACCGTGCGCTTCGGCTGCGACCGTGCGCCGGTGTGCACGGTCACGACCGCAGTGCACGGCCTCCTCCCCACGAGCGACCGAAGGCGAGCATCCACGTGCTCACCCTGGTTGAGGGGTGGGGGCCCTGTGGTCGGTTCACCCTGCCGGCATGCAGATTCCCCACCACCTCATGAACGAGGGGATGCTCGTCACGAGCACTCTCGATGCGCTCGGCTATGACACTCGAGCTGTGCGCCGGTTCGCGACCGCGGGCGCCCTGTTGCGGTTGGCGAGAGGCGTTTACGTCGGCGCGGCCGTATGGCAATCGGCGACGCCGCGAGAACGGCACGTGCTGCGCTGTCGAGCCACCGCGGCTCGACTGGGCAACCACGTCGTGCTCGCGGGCGCGTCGGCCGCAGCTGTTCTGGACCTCACCTATCTCCGCCGGTGGCCCGAGCGCGTCTGCGCGCTCAACTCGGTCGCCGACGGCACTCGTGTGCGCGGGGGAATCTCGTGGCGGGCTCATGACGATCGGCACACGGGGGTGCGCGATCTCGGGTGGGTTCGCACGACCGACCCGTACCGCACGGCGATCGAGGTCAGCGCGCGTGAGGGCTTCCTGGCCGGAGTCGTGATCGCTGACTCCGCACTGCGCGCGCAGGGGCATCGCGGCCCCGGAGAAGGTGCGAGCGAGCTTCTCGCGACCGCCGAGTCGCTCCAGCTGCAGCGCGGGGTTCGTCGCGTTGAGCGGGTCGCGGCGTTCGCCAACGGCCACAGCGAGTCGGCGGGGGAGTCGTGGACTCGCGTCGTGCTCGCCGACCTCGGCGCTGAGAATCCTGAACTCCAGGTCGACATCGTCGACGACGGGCTGTGGCTCGCGCGGGTCGATTTCTGCTGGCCGAGTCACCGCATTGTGCTCGAGTTCGACGGGGAAAAGAAGTATCGCGCTGCGCTCCGCGCCGTGGGGAGCTCCGCTGAGGACGTCGTCATCGAGGAGAAGAAGCGCGAGGACCGTCTTCGGGCCGCGGGCTGGACGGTGCTGCGCATCGTCTGGGATGACCTGCGCGAGCCCGAGCGCTTGCGTCGGCTCCTCCGGCGGCATGGGCTCATCGGCTGACGCGCTCGTGAACCCGTTCGATTCGGCAGAGACCGTGCGGTTCGGCGCACGTTGTTGGCCGAAACGCACGGCGTTGCTACGGGGCGAGGCGAGGCGGGGGTGGCGAACACGGTGGAGGTGCAGCGCGCGAGGGTGCGGCGCGATCGTGGGGTTGCGGGGGCGGGTGGGGGCGCGGGGACGTGCGACGGCGGCGGCGCGCGGCTAGGGGCCCGCGGGCAGGGTCGGCACGCGGGCGCCGGTCTCGTGCGAGCGGATCACCGCGTGCGCGAGCTCGAGCGCACGACGACCCGCCGACGCGGGGACGGGCGGGGGCGAGCCGGCGCGCAGGGCCGCGAGCACAGCATCCAGGTGCCGGTCGAAGGTGCGCTCGAACGACCGCGCCTCGTCGTCGAAGTACCCGGCCCGCCAGACACGCTCGGTCTCGTCGCCGACTGACTGCATCGTGAGCGCCCGTACCGTGTCGTGGATGACCGCGCGGCCCGCGGTGCCGTTGAGCTCGACGCGCTGGGTGTCGGGGTAGGCGTACGACGAGTCGTACGAGCCGAGCATGGTGCCGACGGCTCCCGAGGCGAACTCGAGCGCGATCGCGACGGTGCTGAAGGCCCCGTAGGTCATGGAGGTCATCTGCGCGGCCACCGAGCTGATCGGCCCGCACAGCTGCTCGAGCATGTCGAAGCCGTGGCACTGGGTCTCGATGAGGTTGGCATGCGGAGACGGCCCGCGGTTGGCCTCGCCGCCGAAGCGCCACGTCGCGAACACGAGGTCGCCGAGCTCTCCGGCGAGCAGGGCCGCCCGCGCGCGCTGCACGGGCTCGGCGTAGCGGTGGTTGAAGTTGATGCCGAAGAACGTGTCGCCCGCGGCCTCGAGCAGTGCGTCGGCCTCGCCGAGGTCGAAGACGAGCGGCTTCTCGACGAGCAGCGGTACGCCCGCGCGCAGAAGCTCAAGCGTGGGCGCGAAGTGTTCCTCGTTCGGCAGGCTCACCATGACGAGATCGGGATGCTCGGCCTCGAGCATCCCCCCGATCGAGGTGTACGCGCGCGTGCCGTACGCGGCCGCACGGGCGGCGGTGCGATCGGGAGACCGGCCGACGACGCCCACGAGCTCGGTGTCGATGCGCTCGGTGACGACGCGCGCGTGCTGGGCTCCCCAGCCGCCGGCGCCGACGACAGCGATGCGCAGAGGCTCGACGCCGCCCTCGCCGGGCCGCTCGATGTTGAGTGCGCTGCCGGTCATGGTGCCCTCCTGTCGCCGCCGGTCGCCCTCGACCGCCCGTCGCCACGTTACCCGCGCACGCCCGCCCGATAGGCTGGGGGGGTGATGGAGATCGAGATCGGCCGAGGCAAGCGGGCGCGCAGGGCGTACTCGTTCGACGACATCGCCGTGGTGCCCAGTCGCCGCACGCGCGACCCCGAGGTCGTGTCGCTGGCCTGGAGTATCGACGCGCTGACCTTCGCCATGCCCGTCATCGCGGCACCCATGGACTCGGTTGTGAGCCCCGCCACTGCGATCGCGATCGGGCGGCTCGGCGGCCTCGGCGTGCTCGACCTCGAGGGCCTCTGGACGCGGTACGAGGATGCCGAGGCGCAGCTCGCTCGCATTCGCGAGCTCGACGAGGCGGGCGCGACGGCCGAGATGCAGCGCATCTACGCCGAACCCATCAAGCCCGAGCTCATCGGGGCGAGGCTCGCCGAGATCCGCGCCGCGGGCGTGCCCGTCGCGGGCGCGCTCAGCCCCCAGCGCACGCAGGAGCACCACCAGGCCGTCATCGACGCTGGCGTCGATCTGTTCGTCATCCGCGGCACGACGGTGAGTGCCGAGCACGTCAGCAATGACCGCGAGCCCCTCAACCTGAAGAAGTTCATCTACGAGCTCGACGTGCCCGTGATCGTCGGCGGCGCCGCGACCTACACGGCCGCGCTGCACCTCATGCGCACCGGCGCGGCGGGCGTGCTCGTCGGCTTCGGCGGGGGCGCTGCGTCGACGACGCGGTTGAGCCTGGGCATCCACGCCCCGATGGCCACCGCGGTGAGCGACGTCGCCGCCGCGCGCCGCGACTACATGGACGAATCGGGCGGCCGCTACGTGCACGTGATCGCGGACGGCGGCCTGGGCGCGAGCGGCGACATCGTGAAGGCGATCGCGATGGGGGCTGACGCGGTCATGCTGGGCACGACGCTGGCGCGGTCGACGGATGCTCCGGGCGGCGGGTGGCACTGGGGTGCCGAGGCCCACCATCCCGAGTTGCCGCGCGGCCGTCGCGTGCACGTCGGTCAGCTCGCTCCGCTCGAGCAGCTGCTGTTCGGACCGAGCACCACTGCCGACGGTCAGGTCAATCTCATGGGCGCTCTGAGACGATCGATGGCGACGACGGGGTACTCCGACGTCAAGGAGTTCCAGCGGGTCGACGTCGTCGTGGCGCCGTACTCCGCCGGCTGACTCGACCCACCCTGGCTCCAGGAGGACACCTGACGATGTCGACGACCGTTGAGCCCGCGCGTCTACCGGGCTTCTGGGCCATCGCTCGGCGCCCGCGCTGGATCGCCTCGCTGCTGCTCGCGCTCGGGGTCGCCGCGGGCTTCGCTGCCCTCGGCCAGTGGCAGCTTGAGCGCTCGCTCGAATCGACCGTGGCCGATGAGCGCGACACCGAGACGCCCGTGGCACTCGAGTCGGTGGCCGAGCCCCAACAGGTTATGACGAGCGATGCGAGCGGTCGGCTCGTGACCGTGAGCGGCGAATGGATGCCCGGCGATGACCTCGTCGTCACGGGGCGGCTCAGCGGCGACGAGCCCTCCGGTGCCGCGGGCGAGCCGGGCGACTGGATCATTCGGCACCTCGTGACCGCGGACGGCGCGAGTCTCGCCGTGGCTGTCGGGTACGGGCCGGTCGGGGCGGGAATTCCGCCGCTACCGGTCGGCGAGGCCGATCTCGTCGGCCGGTACGTGCCGAGCGAGTCGCCGCAGGTAAGCGACTTCGAGGCGGGGGAGCGCACGACCATCGCCGTGGCCGAGCTCATCAACCTCTGGGCCGAGCCAGGCCTCGTCTACTCGGGGTACCTCGTGCTCGAACAGGCTCCGCCGGGGCTCGAGACGATCGCCGCCCCGCCGCCCGAGCTGCCGACCGAGCTCAACCTGCTGAACTTCTTCTACGCGATCGAGTGGGTCATTTTCGGCGGGTTCGCGGTGTACCTGTGGTGGCGGCTCGTGAAGGACGAGCAAGAGAAGCTTGCCGCGACGGCGGGTGCAGAGTCGCCACAGCCCGCGCCCCTAAACTGAACCCATGGCGATCGGCCCGAAGCCCTCAGACATCTCGCTCATCCGCCGCACCCTCGCGGTCTACAAAGTCTCGTCGATTATCACGGGCATCTTCCTGCTCGGTCTCGTCGTGATGATGATCACTCGGTACGGGTTTGGTGTCGACATCGAGATCGGGGGCGAGTCGGGCGCGCTGGCGCTGACCAACCCCGATGCCATCACGGGCGTCAACGGGTCGATCCTGCTGCTGGCCGTGCACGGCTGGCTCTACGTGCTCTACCTCGCGTGCGACTTTGTGCTGTGGCGCACCGTGCGCTGGTCGTTCTTCCGCTTCGTCTGGATCGCGATGGGCGGCATCGTCCCATTCCTGTCGTTCTTCTTCGAGCGCCGGGTGCCGCGTGACGTCGAGGCGATTATCGCTGAACTGACGACCACGGCATGAGCGATACCGCCCACCCACCCGTGCTCGTCGTCGACTTCGGCGCGCAGTACGCGCAGCTCATCGCTCGGCGCGTCCGCGAGGCCGGCGTCTACAGCGAGATCGTTCCACACACGATCACGGCTGACGAGGTCGCCGCCAAGAACCCGGCTGGCATCGTGCTGAGCGGGGGGCCCTCGAGCGTGTACGAGCCGGGCTCGCCCGCGCTCGACCCGGGAATTCTCGCGCTCGGCGTGCCTGTCATGGGCATCTGCTACGGCTTCCAGGTCATGGCGCAGCAGCTGGGCGGCGAGGTCGCCCGCACGGGCCGCCGCGAGTACGGCGCCACCGCGATGACCGTGCACGGCGATGGCGGCGTGTTGCTCGCCGGGCAGCCCGAGGCGCAGACGACGTGGATGAGCCACGGCGACTCGGTCGCTCGCGCGCCCGAGGGCTTCGCGGTGCTGGCCTCGACCGCCGACACCCCGGTCGCGGCGTTCGCGAGCGATGAGAAGAAGATGTACGGCGTGCAGTGGCATCCCGAGGTCAAGCACTCGGAGTACGGCCAGCGCGTGCTCGAGAACTTCCTCCACCGCGCCGCGGGCATCGCGGCCGACTGGAACAGCGGCAACGTCATCGCCGAGCAGGTCGCGCGCATCCGCGAGCAGGTCGGCGGCGCGCGGGTCATCTGCGGGCTCTCGGGCGGGGTCGACTCGGCCGTCGCGGCCGCGATCGTGCACGAGGCGGTCGGCGACCAGCTCGTGTGCGTCTTCGTCGACCACGGCCTGCTGCGCGCCGACGAGCGCCGCCAGGTCGAGGAGGATTACGTCGCGGCGACGGGCATCCGTCTGGTGACGGTGGATGCTCGCACGCAGTTCCTCGACGCGCTCGCCGGTGTCGCCGACCCCGAGTCGAAGCGCAAGATCATCGGCCGCGAGTTCATCCGCACTTTCGAGCAGGCCGCGGCCGACCTCGTCGCCGAGGCGGCGGACGAGGGCGGGGCCATCGAGTTCCTCGTGCAGGGCACGCTCTACCCCGACATCGTCGAGTCGGGCGGCGGCTCGGGAACAGCCACGATCAAGAGCCACCACAACGTGGGCGGGCTGCCCGACGACTTGCAATTCGCGCTCGTCGAGCCGCTGCGCACGCTCTTCAAGGACGAGGTGCGGGCGATCGGCCGCGAGCTCGGCCTACCCGAGCCGATCGTCGCGCGCCAGCCCTTCCCCGGGCCCGGCCTGGGCATCCGCATCATCGGCGCGGTCACCCAGGAGCGCCTCGATCTGCTGCGCGAGGCCGACGCGATCGTGCGTGCCGAGTTGACCGCGGCGGGCCTCGACGCGGAGATCTGGCAGTGCCCGGTCGTGCTGCTCGCCGACGTGAGGTCGGTCGGAGTGCAAGGCGACGGGCGCACGTACGGGCATCCGATCGTGCTGCGCCCCGTGTCGTCGGAAGACGCGATGACGGCCGACTGGACCCGCTTGCCCTACGACGTGCTCGCCCGCATCTCGAACCGCATCACCAACGAGGTCGCCGGCGTGAACCGTGTCGTGCTCGACGTCACGTCGAAGCCGCCCGGCACGATTGAATGGGAATAGCAACGCGCTTTGCGAGGCCCTTTCGGGCCTCGCAGCGTTGCTATTCCAGCGCCCGTCTCGGGCGCGATCCCTTGAGCGCCGAGCAACCTGAACGCCTCTTTCGAGCAACCCTTCGCCGTCCCGGCGCTCGGGTCACGTGAGCGCCCGGCAGGGGAGTTGCTCCTGACGCAATGTGCCTCCCGCGGCACATGCCGCGAGGGGCACACTGGCTCAGCAGCGCACGGCCTCCGTGCTCTTCGCGTGTGAACCCGGTGTGACGTCAAACCCTCTTCACACAAGGAATCGGGTGGCGTCGAGGGGATCGAAGGCCCCGCGCACGGCAAGGAGAAACGGCCGCCCCAAAGGGCGGCCCCATCCTGAATCGGATGCGCGATGCGCGCAGCTGATCAGTCGCCGCGCAGGATCGCGAGCAGGCGCAGGATCTCGAGGTACAGCCAGATGACGGTGACCATGATGCCGAAGGCGGCCGTCCAGCCGAAGACCGCGGGCGCGCCGCGCTCGACACCCGTCTTGACCGCGTCGAAGTCGAGCACGAGTGAATAGGCGGCGAGCAGGATGACGAAGACGCCGATCAGCACGCCCCACGGTATGCCGAACAGCGGGCTTGGCTCGCTCCGCAGGCCGAATGCCGAGTCCGTCACGCCGAAAATCATGAGCCCCATGTTGATGAGCGAGAAGACCATGTAGCCGACCATCGCGACGAGGAAAATCTTCGTCGCGCGCTTCGAGGCACGGATCTTGCCGTTGGCGAAGAGCACGAGCACGACCGCGACCACGGCGAAGGTGCCGAGCACCGCCTGCGTGACGATGCCCGGGTAGATCTGCTCGAAGACGCCCGAGATGCCGCCGACGAAGAGACCCTGCGCGGCGGAGTACGCGAGCACGAGGGCGGGCGAGGGCTTCTTCTTGAAGATGTTGACGAGCGCGAGCACGAAGCCGACGATCGCCGCGGGGATCATGAGCGCCGGGATGAACCAGCCGACGGCCGCCGTGGCGAGCAGCACGACGAAGGCGAGAACCGTCTTTTGGATCGTGTTCTCGTACGTCATGCGATCCATCTGGTCGGGCGTCGCCGACGAGCGTGCGTAGAGCTCGTCGAGCTGCTCAGCCGACGGCTCCTGGGTCCACTGGATCGCCTTGGTGGCGCTCTGCGAGAAGGCAGGAGAGTTCGAGAATGCGGGGTTGGATGAGGCCATAGCCGAAAGTCTAGAGAATCTCGCCCCGAATGTGCTGGTGAGTGCCTAAGGCGCGGCTGAAGGCGACGGGGTGTCGGCAGGGTTCCGGATGCCCGTCGCGGGCCGCGCGAGCGCCCACGCCCACCACGCCGAGCCGACGAGCACGACGGCTGAGATGCCGAGCGCGAGCAGCATCTGCTCATAACCGCGGAAGACCGCGGCGGCGAGCACGCCGTTGAGCAGCACGGGCGCGAGGGCGAGGTAGCTGCGGCACGGGCGGTGCCGGGCGATGAGCCAGCAGACGAAGCAGATGCTGAGCGTCCACATCGACTGGGGGCCCGTGAGCAGCAGCCAGACGACGAGCCCGCTCGGCAGCAGCGGCACGAGGCGGCGCCACGCGGTCGCGGGCAGGATGAGCCAGCCGATCGTGTGCGCCGCCGTGCCGACGATGAGCGGCAGCAGCACGAAGGTGCTCGCCGACTGCAGGTGCACGAGACCACCGATGATGAGCACGAGGCCCGCGATGACGCGCTCGCGGTAGCTGCCCCAGCGCAGCGGCAGCCGGGCCGCCGGCTCGACCCACGCGGTCATGCGCCCAGCAGCTGCCAGAGCGCGACGCCCGCGACGATCGCTCCGGCGAGCCAGAGGTAGCCGAGTCCGACGGCGATCCAGGCGATCACGGCGCCGCGCTCGCGCCCCCGCGATCGGGCGATCTGGCCCGCGGCGAGGTGCCCGAAGAGGGCCGCGAGGGGGCTGAGCAGCACGGCGAGGATGAGCGCGGCGACGGCGAGGGCATTGAGGCGCGCGCGCGGCGGTGCGGGCGGCGCGGGCCAGTCGGCGCTCGCCTCGATCGCCTCCGGCAGGGCCGAGGCGGGCGGGGCGGCCGCGGGCGGCACCACCAGCTCGTCCCGCCACTCGTCGCTCATGCTCTCGACGGTATCCCGTACCGTGGTCGGGATGACCGAGCACACGCCCGATCCGACTGCGGCCCCGCGCCCGCTGGTCGTCGCCCACCGCGGCGCGAGCGGCTACCGACCCGAGCACACCGAGGCCGCGTACCGCCTCGCGCTCGCCCTCGGTGCCGAGGCGATCGAGCCCGACATCGTCGCTACGCGCGACGGCGAGCTCGTGCTGCGCCACGAGAACGAGATCAGCGGAACGACCGATGTGGCAGAGCGGCCCGAGTTCGCATCCCGCCGCACGACGCGCGAGATCGACGGCCAGCGCCTCACGGGCTGGTTCACGGAGGACTTCACGTGGGCCGAGCTCAGCACCCTGCGCGCCCGCGAGCGTCTGCCCCAGGTGCGCGGCGCCGCGGCGCGCTTCGACGGGCGCTACCCCGTGCTGCGGCTGCGCGACCTGCTGCGCCTGCTCGATGAGGCCGCGCCCGCTCTCGGCACGGGCCGACCCGTACGCCTCGTCGCCGAGGTCAAGCACGCGACCTACTTCGCCTCGATCGGCCTGCCGCTCGACGAGCTCATCGGCGCCGAGCTCGCCGCCTGGTCGGCCGCGCAGCCGGGTCGGCTCGTCGTCGAGGCCTTCGAGCAGTCGGTGCTGCTGCAGCTGCGCGATCGCGGGCTGCCCGCCGAGTACGTGTACCTGCTCGAGAAGGCGGGGAGCCCCGCCGACCTCGTCGCGCGCTTCGGCGCCGCCGCGCTCTCCTACGCGGGCCACCTGACGGATGCGGGGCTCGCCCGGCTGCGGGCATCCGGGATCGACGGCATCAGCGTCGACACCGCGCAGCTCGTGCGGGCCGCGCCCCGCGACTCGGGGCAACCCGGCTCGGCCTGGAGCCCGCTTGGCGACGGGCTCGCGGTATCGGACCTCGTCGCCCGCGCTCATGCGGCGGCCCTCGGCGTCTTCACGTGGACCCTGCGCCCCGAGAACCGCTTCCTGCCCGCCCCGTGCCGCCTGGGCGCCGCGGGGGCCGCGCACGGCGACTGGTTGACCTTCTTCACGGCCATCATGCGCACGGGCCTCGACGGCGTCTTCGCCGACCATCCCGACCTCGCGCTCGAGGCCCGCGCGACCCTCTGAGCCCGCGCGAGACCCGGGCCGGCCTCGTCAGAGGCGCGACCTAGACTGGGGCGGTCATGAGCACCCCCGCCTCCGCCTCCCTCGCCGACGCCGATCCGCTGCTCGACGGGCTGAACCCGCCCCAGCGCACCGCGGTTCTCAGCCGGGCGCAGGCGCTGCTCATCGTCGCGGGCGCGGGCTCGGGCAAGACCGCCGTGCTGACGCGCCGGGTCGCGCGGCTCATCCGCGATCGGGAGCTCTGGCCGAGCCAGATCCTCGCCATCACGTTCACCAACAAGGCCGCGGCCGAGATGCGCGAGCGCGTCGAGCTCCTCGTGGGGCGCGAGGCCGCGCAGGGCATGTGGATCTCGACGTTCCACTCGGCGTGCGTGCGCATCCTGCGGCGCGAAGCGGAGCAGTTCGGCTTCGGCGCCGCGTTCACGATCTACGACTCGGCCGACTCGCGCGCGCTCATCAAGCGGCTCGTGAAGGAGATGCAGGCCGACACCATGGGCTTCACGGTGAGCGCCGTCGCGGGCAAGATCTCGCGCCTCAAGAACGAGCTCGTCGACGCCGAGGGCTACAGCCGGCAGCTCAACCCCAACGACCCGACCGAGGTCATGTTCCTCGAGCTGTTCCGCCGGTACACGGCCGAGCTGCGGCGCGCGAACGCCTTCGACTTCGACGACCTCATCGCGCAGACGGTCTACCTCTTCCGGGCGTTCCCGAAGGTCGCGGCGCTCTACCAGCGGCGCTTCCGGCACATCCTCATCGACGAGTACCAAGACACCAACCACGCGCAGTACGCCCTTATCCGCGAGCTGACGCGGCCAGTCGAGCCCGTGCACGTGCCCGCCGACACCCGGGTCGAGCTCGACGCGAGCGGGGGCATCCCCGGCGCGAGCCTCACGGTCGTCGGCGACTCCGACCAGTCGATCTACGCCTTCCGCGGTGCCGATATCCGCAACATCGTCGAATTCGAGCGCGACTTCACGGGCGCCGAGGTCGTGCTGCTCGAGCAGAACTACCGCTCGACCCAGACCATCCTCGACGCGGCCAACGCCGTCATCGCCAACAACTTCGACCGCACGCCCAAGAACCTCTTCACGGCCGTCGGCGCGGGCGCGAAGATCGTCGGCTTCACCGGCTACACGCAGCACGACGAGGCCCAGTTCGTCGCCGACGAGATCCAGAAGCTACACGAGGCCGGCACGCCCTACAGCCAGATCGCCGTGTTCTACCGCACCAACGCCCAGACCCGCGCGCTGGAGGAGATCTTCATCCGCTCGGGGCTGCCCTACCGCGTGCTCGGCGGCACCAAGTTCTACGAGCGCGCCGAGATCAAAGACCTCATGGCCTACCTCATCGCGGTCGCGAACCCGGCTGACGGCCTCGCGATGCGGCGCATCCTCAACACCCCGAAGCGCGGCATCGGGCCGGCGACCGAGACGGCCCTCGCGAACCACGCCGACGAGCTGGGTGGCACGATGCACGATGCGCTGCGGGATGCCGCGGCGCTCGGTCTCGGCCCCAAAGTCACCACGGCCATCCTCGACCTCGCCGCCATCCTCGACCGCGCCGCCGACTCGATCGGCACGGCCCTGGTGCCGGATCTGCTCGCGGGCATCATCGAGGCGACTGGCTACCTCGCGGCCCTGCGCGCGAGCCGCGACCCGCAAGACGAGGCGCGGGCGGAGAACGTGGAAGAGCTCGTGGCGGTGACCCGCGACTTCCAGAAGAACAACCCCGAGGGTCGGCTCGTCGACTTCCTCACCGAGGTCGCGCTCGTCGCCGCGGCCGACGACCTCGACGACTCGAGCGGCACCGTCTCGCTCATGACCCTGCACACCGCGAAGGGCCTCGAATACGATGCGGTCTTCATCACGGGGGTGGAGGAGAACCTGTTGCCGCACCAAATGAGCGCGGCCGAGCCGGGAGGCCCCGCCGAGGAGCGCCGGCTGTTCTACGTCGGCATCACGCGCGCGCGCACGGTGCTGCACCTGAGCCTCGCGATGACGCGCTCGACCTTCGGCGACACCCAGGTCGCGAGCCCGAGCCGGTACCTGCAAGAGATCCCGGGCGAGCTCATCGACTGGCGCGATTCGCCCGGCATGGGTGCCCGTTCGAGCACGCGCAGCCTCGGCACGGGCCGCGACGGCTTCCGCTACTCGGCGTCGTTGCCGCCCGCCGGCAAGCCCAAGACGGAGTGGGCCAACCGGGTGACCGCGAGCGTGCGCGACAACGGCGACCTGACGCTCGCGGTCGGCGACCGCATCCGCCACGTCGACTTCGGCGACGGCACCGTGAGCGCGGTGACGGGTGTGGGGCCCAAGAGCATCGCCGAGGTGCAGTTCGA
>CAYPND010000034.1:0-24601 GCA_964412175.1 uncultured Microbacteriaceae bacterium
CCTCAGCCGCGCTCGAGCAGCTGCGCGAGTCGCGCGATGAAGGCGTCGAAGTCGATCGCGTCGCGCACGAGCTCGGCGACGTCGCGGCGGGCCGCGAAGACGTCGACGAACTGGTCGAACAGCGGCTGGAACCGTGCCCGACCCTCGGCGCTGAAGGCGATGAAGGCGATGACCGAGACGCGGGCATCCCCCCAGGCGATTGGTGTGGGCGAGAGCGCGATGGCGATGGCCGTGCGCTCGGCCGTGAGGCCCATGGCGTGCGGTACCGCGAGGGTCTCGGTGAAGGCCGTCGACGACATGCGCTCGCGCTCGAGGGCCGCGGCGACGTAGGCGTCGTCGACGACGCTCGCCTCGACGAGCGCGGCCCCGAGGCCGCGGATGATCGACTCGGGGTCGTCGCCCGGGGGCGGGGTGAAGAACAGCGCGGGGTCGAAGTACTCGAGCAGCTCGTCGGTGATGCGCGCGCGGCGGCGCTGGCGTCGCACCCGTGAGACCGCGGCGCGGATGGCGTCGATGTCGTCGTCGGTGAGGAAGGGCTGCACGACGACGACGCCGTCGCGCAGCGCCACCGTGGGGATCGTCGAGATGACGAGGTCGCTCGTGAGCTCGCGCGGGTCGACGTCGGTGCGCGTCACGACGAACTCGACGCTCACCTCGCCGCCGAGCTCGCGCTCGACGCGCGTGCGCAGAATCGCGTGCAGGTCGTAGTAGCTCGGGCACACGATCGTGCACGACACGCGCTCCTCCCGCCGCGAGACCCGTTCGAGGTGCGAGCCGAGGTGCAGCGCGATGTACGAGATCTCGTCGTCGTCGACCGTGATGCCGCGCTCTTTCTGCACGATTGAGGCGATGTAGACCGCGATGTCGAAGATGAGCGGGTACGAGCTCTTGATCGAGCGCGTGAGCGGATTGCGCGTGTGCGCGTTCTCGCGCGCGCGGGCCACGAGGTTGCCGAGGTGGATCGCGAGGCGCGTGATGAAGGCCTCGTCGCGGAAGTCGACGACGTACTCCTGGAGCACGAGCTCGACGATGCGGCGCACGGTCGCCACGTCGTCGCCGTCGACCACCGTCTCGCCCGTCGGCCCGTTGCCGGGCGCGATGACGCGCGTGATGAGCAGCCGCGCGAGGTAGTCGGTGTCGGCGAGGGTGAGCTCGACGGCGAACTGCTCGCGCGTCAGCCGGTCGAGGATCTCGACGATCGGCCGATGGCGCTCGGGCACGGTCGTCGCCTCGGCGTCGGGCAGGTGCTGGTCGCGGCGCGCGCGGTCGACCGCGATCGCGACGTGCAGTATCACGGCGTCGATGCCGTACTCGTTGATGAAGAAGCCCGCGGCGTCGAGCGCCTCGATGAGCTCGGTCTTGAAGGCGCCGAGCCCCGCGAGGGCGAACTCGGTCTCGATCTGCTCGAGGTCGAGCATGCCCTGCGTGCTCTCGCTCTGCACGAGCGCGCTCAGCAGGCGCCGGCGCGCGCCCTCACTGCCGCTCAGCCGCACGGTGCTGCCGCGCCGCTCGAGCGTGGCGCCCGCCTCGTCGACGAGCAGTTTTGCCTTGCGCAGGTCGGCCTCGATCGTCGATTCGCTCACGTAGAGGCTGTCGGCGAGACCGTGCACGTCGATGCCGAGCTCCGACTCGGTGAGGCGGCGGATGAGGTGGTGCACGCGGTCTTGCGGCGTCTCGGACGCCGAGCCACGCTCCCGGCTCTCAGCCAGGAACTCGGCGTACTGCTCGCGGTTCAACCGGTAGCCGGCGGTCGAGGCGGCGACGATGGCGCGGGGATGCGCGGCCGACTTCGCGGCCGCGACGTAGCTGCGCACCGAGCGCGTCGTCACGCCCAGTTGCTCGGCCAGCTCGGTCGCCGTGACCCAGTCGTCCGTCTGGAACAGTAGTTCCAGCATCCGCTCGTATTTGTCGGCCATGTCGAGAGTCACTGTAGACGAGGGGGTCGGCAACCGGTCTTCCGCGTCGGCGGAAGGAAGTCTGGTGGAAGGCACGGCGCTGCTCGCCGAGAGTAGAGCCACCACCGCACGACGGCGCCCTCGACGGTGCCGCGCACCGCTGCTCGAACCCCGACCGCATGGAGGCGATCATGACGCGCACTGCCGCGATCGTCTGCGGGGCCGGGGTCTCGAGCACCTTCCTCGCTCGAGCCATTCGCACGCTCGCGACCGAGCGCGACCTCGACTGGATCGTTGAGCCGCTCGCCGAAGACCAGCTGCCGCACCGCATCGACGAGCTGTCGTACGTGCTCGTCGGGCACCACCTCGCCGGGCGCTTCGCCGACCTGGAGGCCGCGCTCGCGGTCAACGGCGTGCCGGCGACGCTGCTGGAGGCGAGTGACCCGGTCGCCGCCGCCGAGCAGGGCGTCGCCCTGCTGCTCTCGCTCGACACCGCCAGCACCGTCTCGGAAGGACACCCTCATGGCTGAACGCACGCTCGCTGTCGCATCGGCGCACGGACTCCACGCCCGCCCCGCCGCGCTCTTCGTCAAGGCCGTCACCGACTCTGGCTGCACCGTCGAACTGCAGAAGGGCGAGCGCACGATCAACGCTGCGAGCATTCTCGGCGTGGTCTCGCTCGGCATCGAGCACGGCGACGAGGTCACGCTTCGCGTCGAAGGCGAGGGGGCCGACGCGGTGCTCGAGACGCTCGCGGCGTTCCTCGAGAAAGACCACGACGCGTGACCGGCGGTGTCGAGACGCGAGGCTCTGTGATCCGCGGGGTCGGCATCGGCCGCGCGACAACCGTCGGCCCGGTGCTGCGCATGCCTGAGCCGGTCGCCGACCCAGTCGACGGGCCGAGCGAGCGCACCCCGGACGAGGAGCTCGCCCGTGCGACCGCCTCGCTCGCCGCGACGGCGGCCCAACTGCGCAAGCGCGGCGATAAGGCCGGCGGCACCGCGGCCGAGGTGCTGGATGCTCTCGCGATGATGGCGGAGGACCCCGCCCTCGCGGCCGACGTGCGGCACCGCACGGAGGACGGAGCGACGGCCGAGTATGCGGTGCACGCGGCCATGGCCACCTTCCGCGACATGCTCGTCGGCATGGGGGGCTATCTCGGCGAACGCGCCGGAGACCTCGACGACGTGGCGCGCCGCGCGATCGCTCACTTGCAGGGCCGCCCGGCCCCGGGCATCCCGCAATCGGCGACGCCTTTCGTGCTCGTCGCGCGTGACCTCGCCCCCGCTGACACGGCGACGCTCGATCTCGACCTCGTGCTCGCACTCATCATGACCGACGGCGGGCCGACCTCGCACACGGCGATCCTCGCGCGCGAGAAGGGCATCACGGCGGTCGTCGGCGCCGCCGAGGCCGACAGCCTGCGCGATGGCGATGTCGTGCTCGTCGACGCCGAGAACGGCGAGATCGAGCTCGACCCGCCGCAGGATCGCGTCGATCTCGCGCTGCAGCGCACCGTGACGCTCGAGGCGATCCGCGCCCAGAGCTCGGGCCCCGGCCGCCTCGCAGACGGGCACGCGGTGCCGCTGCTCGCCAACATCGGCTCGGTCGACTCGGCGCGCGAGGCCGTGGCGCGGGGGGCCGAGGGCGTCGGGCTCTTCCGTACCGAGGTGCTCTTCCTCGGCGCCGAGACCGCGCCGAGCGTCGACTACCAGGCGGCGACCTACCGCGAGGTCTTCGCGCAGTTCCCCGGCCAGAAGGTCGTCGTTCGCGTGCTCGATGCGGGCGCCGACAAGCCGCTCGCCTTCCTCACCGACGCGGGGGAGGAGAACCCCGCGCTCGGCCGCCGTGGCCTGCGGGCCCTCGCCGCGCACGAGAGCGTGCTGCGCGACCAGCTCACGGCGCTCGCGCAGGCGGCGCATGACTCGGATGCTCTCGTGCAGGTCATGGCGCCGATGGTGTCGACCGCCGCCGAAGCGCTGTACTTCCGCGACCTCGCCCACGAGCTCGGCATGGCCGTCGCGGGCGTCATGGTCGAGGTGCCGTCGTGCGCGATCATGGCCGACCACGTCGCCCGCAACGCCGACTTCATGAGCATCGGCACGAACGACCTGACGCAGTACGTCTTCGCTGCCGACCGGTTGCTCGGCACGGTTGCGGCGTTCCAGAACCCGTGGCACCCCGCCGTGCTAAGGCTCATCGAGATCGTCGGCACCGCGGGAGCCGCGTACGACGTGCCCGTCGGCATCTGCGGCGAGGCTGCGGCCGACCCGCTGCTCGCGCTCGTGCTCGTGGGCCTCGGCGCCACGAGCCTCTCGATGTCCTCCTCCGCGATCGCCGACGTGCGCGCCGAACTGGCCCTGCATTCGCTCGACGACGCCCGCAGACTCGCCGCACTCGCTGTGTCGGCCGAGAGCGCCGAGGCCGCCCGCCGGGCGGTGCTCGACGCATCCACCCGCCCATAACCACCGCATCACCTTTCACACACAAGGAGCGACACCCATGACGACGACGTCAGCACCTCGCACGAGCGCGAGGGTCCGGGTCCAACGATTCGGAACCTTCCTCAGCGGCATGATCATGCCCAACATCGCGGCGTTCATCGCCTGGGGCTTCATCACCGCCTTCTTCATCCCGACCGGTTGGACCCCCAACGAGACGCTCGCCGCTCTCGTGGGCCCGATGATCGTGTACTTGCTGCCTCTGCTCATCGCCAACACGGCGGGCCGCATGGTCTACGGCACGCGCGGTGGCGTGGTCGCCTCGATTGCCACCATGGGTGTCATTGTGGGTACGGCCATTCCGATGTTCTTGGGCGCCATGATCGTCGGCCCCCTCGCAGCATGGATCATGAAGAAGGTTGACAGCCTCTGGGCCGGCAAGATTCGCGCCGGCTTCGAGATGCTCGTCGACAACTTCTCGGCTGGCATCGTCGGTTTCGGTCTCGCGATCGGTGCCTTCTTTGGCATCGCGCCGATCGTCACCGTGCTGAGCGACGCGCTCGGCGCCGGTGCGAAGTTCCTCACCGAGACGGGCCTCCTGCCCCTCGCCAGCCTCGTCATCGAGCCGGGTAAGGTGCTCTTCCTGAACAACGCCATCAATCAGGGCGTTCTGACCCCGCTCGGCATCCAGCAGTCCGCTGACACGGGCAAGTCGATCCTGTTCCTGCTCGAGGCCAACCCCGGCCCCGGCCTTGGACTGCTGCTCGCCTTCACCTTCTTCGGAGTCGGCATTGCTCGCGCGACGGCGCCGGGCGCGATCATCATCCATTTTCTCGGTGGTATTCACGAGATCTACTTCCCCTACGTTCTGATGAAGCCCATCCTCATCGTGGCGATGATCGCGGGCGGCATGACGGGCATCACGACGAACCTGATCTTCGACTCGGGGCTTCGCGCGCCCGCCTCGCCCGGCTCGATCTTCGCGATCCTGCTGCAGACGGCGAGCGACAGCTACCTCGGCGTGATCCTCTCGGTCATCCTGTCGGCAACCGTGACGTTCCTCGTCGCCGCGCTCATTCTGCGGGGCAGCCGCAAGCGCGACCTCGAGGCTCTCGAGTCGGGTGCTGACGGCTTCTCGAATGCCGTTTCGCAGAACTCGACCCTCAAAGGTGGCGAGAGCCGCGTGGGTGACCTGCTCGGCACGACGGCGACGGCGACGAAGATCTCGAACGTGGTCTTCGCCTGCGACGCCGGCATGGGTTCGAGCGCCATGGGAGCCACCGTGCTGCGCAAGAAGTTGAAAGACGCGGGCGTCGACGGTGTTACCGTCACGAACACGGCCATCGCGAACCTCGACGAGACGGCAGACCTGGTCATCACGCACCAGGACCTCACTGCTCGGGCGCAGAGCCAGGCACCGAACGCTGAGCACGTGTCGGTCGAGAACTTCATGAACAGCCCGCAGTACGACGCGGTCGTGCAGCACATCAAGGCCCAGCAGAGCTGAGCCGAGGGCAGACCAGGGAAAGGCAAGGGATTCGCGTGACCACCACCGTATTGACCACCAATCGCATCGTGCTGAACGGCACCGCGCGCACCCGTGAGGAGGCGATCGCCGAATCCGCTCGCCTGCTCGTGGCCGCCGGGGCCGTGACGCCCGAGTACGAGGCGGCGATGCGGGAGCGTGAATCCCTGGTCTCGACCTTCATGGGCAACGGCCTCGCTATCCCGCACGGCACGAACGAGGCGAAAGAGGCGATCCTCGCCTCGGCCATGACGGTCGTGCGGTACGACGAGCCCATCGACTGGGACGGCAACCCCGTTCGCGTCGTGGCCGCCATCGCGGGCAAGGACGGCGGCCACATGGCTGTGCTCTCCTCGCTTGCGCTGGTCTTCAGCGACGACTCGGCCGTCGAGCAGCTGCTCGCGGCCGAGTCGCCGCAGGAGGTGCTCGACCTGCTCGGCGATGTCAACGACGCGGCATGACCGCCGTCCACTTCGGCGCCGGCAACATCGGCCGCGGCTTCATCGGCCTGTTGCTGCACGAGGCCGGCCACGACCTCGTCTTCGTCGATGTGAACGCCCCCTTGATCGCCGCGATCCATGTTGCCGAGGAGTACCGCGTCATTGAGATCGGGCCGGGTGGCCGCCAGCACGTTGTGACGGGCTTCACGGCGATCGATAGCTCGGCCGATCGGGATGCCGCGGTCGAGGCCGTCGCGTCTGCCGACATCGCGACGACCGCGGTCGGCCCCACGGTGCTGCGATTCATCGCCCCCGTGATCGCCGACGCCTTGCGCTCTCGCGCGACCGAGGCGGCCCCGCTCATCGTCATGGCCTGCGAGAACGCGCTGCAGGCGACCGACCTGCTGCGTTCCGAGATCGCGACGTTGCTCGTCGACACCCCCGAGGTGCTCGATCGCGCCGTGTTCGCCAATACCGCCGTCGACCGCATCGTGCCGACCGCCGACCCGGCCGACGGCCTCGACGTGCGCGTCGAGCCCTTCTGCGAGTGGGCGATCGAGAGCGGGCCGTTCGGGGATGCCGTGCCGAGCATCCCCGGAGCACGCTTCGTCGACGAGCTGGCTCCGTACATCGAGCGCAAGCTTTTCACCGTCAACACGGGACACGCCACGAGTGCGTACCTCGGACGCGCCGCGGGCCATGAGTTCGTGCACGGGGCGATTGCGGATCCGGCCGTACGCGCGGGCGTCGTCGCGGCGCTCGAGGAGACCTCGCGCCTGCTCGTGCTGCGGCACGGCTTCGATCCGAGCGTGCAAGACGCCTACCGCGCGACGGCCCTCGAGCGCTTCGCCAACGCGGCCCTCGCCGACCCGGTCACGCGCGTCGGCCGGCAGCCGTTGCGCAAGCTCAGCCGCCATGAGCGCTTCATCGAGCCCGCGACGGCGCTCGCCGAGGCCGGCGTCGAACCGGTCGGGCTGCTCGCCGCGATCGGCGCGGCGCTGCGGTTCCGTGCCAATGACGACCCCGAGAGCCTCGCCCTTGCCGAGCGCCTGGCGACGGAGTCGGCGCCGCAGGTGGTGGCCTCGGTCATGGGCATCGAGGCCGGGCATCCCCTCTTCGACGCGCTAGTCGGCGTGGTCGGCGCCGCTCGGGGCTGAGACCTCCGAAGCCGCGCGTCGCCGTACCGCCGCCCGCACGATCAACAGCGCCGCGAGCCCGATGAGGCCGAGCGCGAGCACCCACGGCAGCAGCACGCCGACCACGACGAGCAGTCCCGATGCGAAGGACACGAGCGCCTCCCAGCCCGTCACGAGCCCGCTGAGGAAGGTGTCGGGCTCGTCGACGGGCGCGACCTCGGTCGAGCCGAGCACGAGCGTCACGGTCGAGAGCCCGACCTGCTCGGCGTAGTACCGCTGCTGCGCCTCGTAGCTCTCGAGCTGCGCCTGGCGGTCGCTGATGGCCGTCTCGAGGGCGATGAGATCCTCGACCGTTGCCGCGGCATCCTGCAGCTCGAGCAGTCGCGTGATCGACGAGCGCAGTGCGGTGACGCGCGCGTCGATGTCTTGCACCTCGCGCGTGACATCGCTCGAGCTCAGCTGCAGCTCTTCGACCTCTCCGAGCTCTTGGAGGCGCTCGAGCGTCGCCGTCAGCCGGTCGGCCGGGATGCGCAGCTCGAGCTCGGCGCCACCCGCGTCGCTCAGCACGCTCGATTCGCGCGGCGCGAACTCCTGCCGCCCGTCGACGCGACCGCCGGCGGACTCTACGATCGCGACCGCCTCGGCCGCGGCCTCGAGCGGCGCCTCGACCGTGACGTAGAGGTAGCCCGTCGTGATGACGGCGCGGTCGCCGTCGCCGGGCTGGCTCTCGAGATTGCCGCCATCGGTCGCCTCGTCGACGATCGGCGCCCCGACCCCCTCCTCGAACCCCGGCATGCCGCCCGAGTCGCTCGCCGACTCGGAGGTCGCCGCGGCGGCGCAGCCGCCGAGCAGCAGGGCGCTGAGGGCGAGGGCGGGGAGGGTCACGAGCAGTCGTGGGGTGCGCATGCCGGTCACGCTAGACCCGCGTCTCGGCGCGTCACCACCCAACGTTTTCGAGTGGAACCCGATCGTTACCGGGGCCGCGCGCACCTGCGAGCCTGTGCCTGTGCCGAGAGAACCCAGAGGGAAGGGCGAGAAGGCGGTCTCGAGCCAGCCCGTACGCATAGATTCTCACCATTCCTCCGCGACTAGGGGTGGACGCGAAGGTCAAGGGGGTCGGCTCAGCCGGCCCCCTTTTCTCGTTCCCGGCTTGTCTCCACACCGGCCCGGTCACGGGCATCCGCCATAATCGCAGGCATGGCGCCATGGTCGTTGTTCCGGCGGGATGCCCCGCTCCTCACCGTGACCGGTGACACGGGCAGCGGACCGGTCGTCGTGATGATCCACGGCATCGCCTCCTCGTCGGTGACGTTCCACCACCTCGTGCCCCTGCTCGATTCGGCGCACCGCTGCATCACGATCGACATCCTCGGCTTCGGCGCCTCGCCGAGCCCCGAGGGGGCGACTTACACGCTCGACGAGCACGCGGCGGCGCTCGACCGTACGATCCGCTCGCTCGGGCTGCGCGAGCCCTTCACGCTCGTGGGCCACTCACTGGGCAGCCTCATCGCCGCTCGCTACGCCTCGACGCACCGCCGCGAGCTCGCGCGCCTTGTACTTGTGAACTCGCCTATCTACCTGCCGCCCTCGGTGCTCGGCGATCGGGTCGACCGAGCGAGCATGGGCGCCTACTTCACGGTCTACGAGTTTCTGCGCACGAACCCGAGCTTCACGCAGCGCACGGCGGCTGCGCTCGCGACGATCGCGCCCATCAAGAACGTGCTCGAGCTGAACGAGAAGAACTGGCAGCCGTTCATGCTCTCGCTGCAGAACGCCATCGAATCGCAGACGACGCTTGCCGACCTCGCGCGTGTGCGCGTGCCGATCGATCTCGTCTACGGCGCGCTCGACCCCTTCCTCGCCCCCGGGGGCCTTGCGATCGTGCAGCAGCTGCGGCACGTGCGCGCTCACCGCGTCTCGGGGGTGGCGCACATCATCCGGCCCAAACTCGCCCAGGCTGTCGCTCGCGTCATCGCCGAGCCGCCCGCCGCCTGGGTCGAGTGAGTGGCCCGGGCGGGCCTGGCAATTGCGGAAGACTCCCCTGATCGCGCCAGCTATGCACCCCCAGGGGTAGCTGTCAACCCCGCGCATCCCTCGACGCCTCTCGGTACCGTGGCCGGGTCGCACCGCACCCCGCGGGGCGGCGCACCGGCAGAGCGCCGCGTGCAGCGAGCAAGGGGAGAGGGGGATCGAGCATGAGCATGTTCGAATCCGCGAAAGACGCCGCCAAGGCCACCGGCGAGAAGGTCGGCGACTGGGTCGAGGAGCAGAAAGACCGCCTCGGCGACAAGGCCGACGAGATCCGCGCGGACGGCGAGGTCGCCCGCAAGGAGGCCGAGCTGAAGAAGGCGCAGGCCGACCGCGAGGCCGTCGAGGCCAAGAACGACTACAAGGACGACCTGCGCGACTGATCGCAGGGTCGTGATGCTCGGGGGTCGGCGCTCGCCGGCCCCCGAGGTTTGCCCTCGGCCTTAAGGTGGAGGGATGAAGACTTCAGTTCTCGGCCGCACCGGTGCGACCGTCTCCTCCATCGGTCTCGGCACCTGGCAGCTTGGTGCTGACTGGGGCGACGTGAGCGAGACGGATGCTTTCGCCGTGCTCGACGCGGCCGTCGAGTCGGGCGTCACTGTGTTCGACACCGCAGACGCCTACGGCGACGGTCGCAGCGAGCAGCTCATCGCCCGATACCTGCACTCGCGCCCTGACGTCTCGGTGTTCGTCGCGACCAAGATGGGCCGTCGCGTACCGCAGACGGTCGAGAACTACTCGACAGAGAACTTCCGCGCCTGGAGTGACCGCAGCCGCCGCAACCTCGGCGTTGACACACTCGACCTCGTTCAGCTGCACTGCCCGCCGACCCCGGTCTACTCGATCGACCGCGTCTACGACGACCTCGACCAGCTCGTCGCCGAGGGGGTAATGACGCACTACGGCGTGAGCGTCGAGACGGCAGAAGAAGCCCTCACGGCGATCGCCCGCCCGAACGTGGCGAGCGTGCAGATCGTGCTCAACGCCTTCCGGCTCAAGCCGCTTGACGCCGTACTGCCGGCCGCGATCGCCGCTGGCGTCGGCATCATCGCGCGCGTGCCGCTCGCCTCGGGCCTGTTGAGCGGGCGGTACACGAAAGACACCGTCTTCGCCGAGAACGACCACCGCACCTACAACCGCGACGGCTCGCACTTCGACCAGGGCGAGACCTTCGCGGGCGTCGACTACGCCACGGGCGTCGAGGCGGCGCAGGAGTTCTCGGCGCTCGCCGCCGAGCACGGCCTGCAGCCCGCCACAGCCGCGCTCGCCTGGCTCGCGCAGCTGCCGGGCGTGAGCACGGTGATTCCCGGCGCTCGTTCTCCCGAGCAAGCGCGAGGCAACGCGGCCGCGGGCGAGGTCGCCGAGCTCGGCGCCGAGTTCCATGCCCGCGTCGTCGAGTTGTACGACCGGCGGTTCCGCGCGGCCGTGCACGAGCGCTGGTAGCGAGTACGGCGTCACGCGCTCGTGACCTACTCGCTCGCCCGCCATCCCTTCCCGTTCGCCATGCGCGCACTGCGCCTCGTCGAGCGCACCGTGCTCGCGGGCGCCGCACTCGAGCGTTACCTCCGACTGCGGCTCGGGGAGGCTCGGCCCGGTGAACTGGCCGGCTTCATCGCGCCAGGCGGCGGGGATCACGTGCGCGTCGTCGTGGGCACGCCCGACGGGGGTGTCGTGGTGTTCGGCGACGATGGAGCGCCGATCGGCACGGCGCGCACCGAGACCGTCGTCGACCACTCGGTCGAGGAGGGGTGGATCGACCTCGATGTGCTCGTGCATGGTGCCCCGGGCGCAGAGGCGGGGGTGATCGGCGCGTGGGCGGCACAGGCGTCGCTCGGGTCGCCCGCCGTCATGATGGGACCCAAGGGCTCGGTCGTGCTGTCCGGCGCACCCGGCGAGGTCGTGCTCGCGGGCGACGATAGCGCTCTGCCGGCGGTGCGCCGCTACCTCGGGATGCTCGGCTCGAGCATCACCGGGCACGTGCTGCTCGAAACCGGGTTCGACCTGCCGGCGCTCGGCATCGAGCCGCCCGCGGGGCTGCGCGTGAGCATCCTGAGACCCGACCCGCAGCGGCCGAGCGCGGCGCTCGCCGAGGCCATCGTGGCGCTGCCCGCGCCCTCCGACCCGCTCGAGCGCTTCGTCTTCGCATGCGGCGAGCAGTCGCTCGTCGCCCCCGCCCGCGGCCTGCTCGCGCACTGGGGCATCGACGTCGAGCGGGCCGTCGTCAAGGGCTACTGGAAGCGTTGACTTCCCCAAGGCCCCGCGAATCGGCTGAGTGCGGGAATTGATCGCCGGGCGCCCCCGTTACGGCTCAACGTGACCCGCATCATGATCATCATCGGTTCTGTCCGCCCCGGCCGCATCGGCCTGCCGATCGCACAGTGGGTGCACGACCGCGCGGCAGCCGCCGGGCACGAGATCGACCTCGTCGACCTCGCCGAGCTGAACCTGCCGTTCATGGACGAGCCCGAGCAGCCCGCCAAGCGCGCCTACACGAAGTCGCACACGATCGCGTGGAGCGCCCGTGTCGAGCAGGCCGAGGCCGTGCTGCTCGTGAGCCCCGAGTACAACCACAGCTACAGCCCCGCGCTCAAGAACGCGCTCGACTTCCTCGCGAACGAGTGGCAGGCGAAGCCTGTGGGCGTCGTGAGCTACGGCGGAGCATCCGGTGGCCTGCGCGGTGCCGCCGCCCTCGATGCGGTGCTGTCGACGCTCGGGCTCGTGCGCGTGCCCGTTGACATGGCGATCAGCGGCCCGCACGCGCACCTCGTCGACGGAGCCTTCGCGGCGACCGAGAAGCAGGATGCGACGCTCGCCCGCATGATCGAGCAGCTCGGCCGCTACGCGGAGGCCCTGCGCCCGCTGCGCGCCTAGTCCGGAGCCTCAGCTGACCGTCTGCACCGGTTCAGTGTCGGGCAGCGGGCTCGCATCGCGCCCGCGCAGGTCGGGGTGCCAGCTGCGGAACAGGATGGCCACGAGCATCCCGACCGCCGCGAAGGCGAGGGCGGCGAGGAAGCCGCCGATCGGGCCGATGCCGTCGATGAGGAACCCGGCGATGGCTGAGCCGAGCGCCGCGCCGATGAGCTGGCCCGTGCCGAGCCAGCCGTAGGCCTCGGCCGTCTCGCTGAACTTGACGCTCGCCGAGACGATCGCGAACATGACGGCGAGCACGGGCGCGATGCCGATGCCGGCGATCACGAGCGCGAGCGCGAGCCACCAGAACTCGAGCGAGAACGGCGCGGCGGCCATGCCGACGACGACGATGCCGAAGCGGCGGGCGAGCGCCCAGGGCCCGATCGGCAGGTGCCCCATCGAGAGGCCGCCGACGAGCGAGGCGATGGCCCAGATGCCGAACAGGATGCCCGCCTCGGTGCCGCCCTCGCCGAACACCGCGACGACGCCGACCTCGATCGACGCGGCCGAGCCGATGAGCAGGAACCCGCACACCGTCGACAGCAGCACCGCCCGGTTCTTCAGCACGACGCCGAGCCGGCGACGGCTGCGCGGGATGCGCACCTTGCCGACCTCGGGGCTCGCGATGAACCACACGCCGCCGCCGACGAGGAAGAGCCCGGCCACGGCGATCGCCGCGACGCTCGACACCTGCGTGGCGACGAGCACCGTGATGACGGGGCCGGTGACCCAGATGATCTCTTGCGCCGAGGCGTCGAGCGAGAACAGCGGGGTGAGCTGCTTGCTCGTGACCATCTTGGGGTAGATCGTGCGTACCGCCGGCTGGATCGGCGGCGTCGAGATGCCCACGACGAAGCCCACGACCATGAACAGCCACAGGGGCATCAGGGCGAAGGCGATGAGGCCGATGCCCGTGCTGCAGACGACGAGCGTCGTGATGAGCACGGGGCGCATGCCGAAGCGGCCCATCCACCGGCTCGTGAGCGGGCCCGCGATGGCCTGGCCGACGCTCGTGGCCGCGAGCACGAGCCCCGCGGCGCCGTACGAGTCGAAGATGCGCTCGATGTGAATGAGGAAGGCGAGCGAGATCATGCCCGAGGGCAGCCGCGCGGTCAGCTGCGCGGCGATGATGCGCGCCACGCCGGGCGTCTTCAGAAGATCGGTGTAACCGCTCACAAGACCTTCAGCCTACGGCCCGCCGGGGACGCCGCTGAGGGCCCGGTTCGGGATGCCCGACCGCCCGATTCACGGCGTTCTCGCGGCTCGGCACGGCGTGTCGGTGCTTGCCCACAGGCTGTGCATAACTCGCCCAACTTATCCCCAGTTGTGGACGACACGCCCACTACATCTTGGGTGTGAACTTTGTCAGACCCCGCATATATAGTGATGGAACCGCGCGAGGGGAACAGCGCGAACTGCCCGGAAATCCGGGCTTTTTTGACCCGCAGAGCACACCGCAGACGGTCGCGAGAGCACCGTCGTCGAGCACGGCGCCGATGGAGGCGCAAGAGGGAGAGTGGCCACGTGAGCATCACCGTTGTCAAGCGCGATGGAACCCGCGAGCCGTACGACGCCAACAAGATCAACCTGGCGATCGAGAAGGCTGCCGAGGGTCTGCCCGACTCGATCGCCTGGGTGACCCAGATCGCGAGCGAGCTCGAGCTCACGCTGTTCGACGGCATCACGACCCAGCAGCTCGACGAAGCGGTCATCCAGGTCGCCCTGCAGAACGTGAAAGACGACCCGGCGTTTGACGTCGTCTCGGCCCGCCTGCTGCTCAAGACCATCTACAAGCGCGTGCTCGGTGACTACGAGAACTCGGCCGAGCTGCGCAAGCTGCACCGCGCGCACTTCGCGGGCTATGTGCACCGCGGCGTCGACGAGGCCCTGCTCGACCCGCGATTCCCCGACCTGTTCGACCTCGACGCCCTCGCCGACGTGCTCGAGCCGGCCAACGACGAGCTGCTCAAGTACATCGGCGTCGTCACGCTCAACAACCGCTACGGCATCAAGGCCCGCAACGGCGAGCCCCTCGAGACGCCGCAGTACTTCTGGATGCGGGTCGCCATGGGCCTCTCGCTCAACGAGGCCGACCCGACCACGCACGCCATCGCGTTCTACAAGAAGATGTCGAAGCTCGAGTACCTCGCGGCCGGCTCGACCCTTGTCAACGCCGGCACGAGCTACCCCCAGCTCTCGAACTGCTTCGTCATGGAGATGCAAGACGACATCGAGCACATCGCCAAGAGCGTGCGCGACGTCATGTGGCTCACGAAGGGCACGGGCGGCATCGGCCTCGCTGTCACCAAGCTGCGCGCGCAGGGCTCGCCCATCCGCTCGAACAACACGACCTCCACCGGGCCGATCCCCTTCATGCACACGATCGACTCGGTGCTGCGCGCGGTCAGCCGCGGCGGGAAGAAGTTCGGTGCCCTGTGCTTCTACATGGAGAACTGGCACATGGACTTCCCCGAGTTCCTCGACCTGCGTCAGAACTCGGGCGACCCCTACCGCCGCACCCGCACGGCCAACACCGCGGTGTGGATCAGCGACGAGTTCATGAAGCGCGTGCAGAACGACGACGACTGGTATCTCTTCGACCCGCTCGAGGTCGCCGACCTCAACGAGCTCTACGGCAAGGAGTTCTCGAAGCGCTACGCCGAGTACATCGCCATGGCCGAGCGCGGCGAGCTCAACATGTTCAAGAAGATCGGCGCGCGCGAGCAGTTCAAGCAGATCCTCATCTCGCTGCAGTCGACGAGCCACCCGTGGCTGACGTGGAAGGACACGATCAACAACCGGGCCATCAACAACAACACGGGCACGATCCACCTCTCGAACCTCTGCACCGAGATCTGCCTGCCGCAAGACCGCGACAACATCTCGGTCTGCAACCTGGCCTCGATCAACCTCTCGCAGCACTTCGTCAGTGCTGACAGCGAGCACGGAGTGCTCGACGGGGGCGGCGGGCGCGGCGCGCTCGACTGGGCGAAGATCGACGAGAGCGCGCGCCTCGCGGTGCGCCAGCTCGACAACCTCATCGACATCACGGTGTCGAGCGTCGACGAGGCCGACCACGCCAACCAGACCAACCGCGCCATCGGTCTCGGCGTCATGGGCTTCACCGACGTCGTCGAGAAGCTCGGCTACTCGTACGACTCGGAGGAGGCCTTCGAGCTCATCGACGAGATCATGGAGCACGTCTCGTACGCCGCGATCGACGAGTCGGCCGACCTCGCGCGCGAGCGCGGCTCGTACCAGAACTTCGCGGGCAGCCGATGGTCGCAGGGCCTCGTGCCGATCGACACGATCGACCTCACCGAGGCCGATCGCGGCGTCGAGGTGCAGGTCAACCGCACCACGCGCCTCGACTGGGATGCCCTCCGCGAGAAGGTCAAGGGCGGCATGCGCAACGCCACCCTGATGGCGATCGCCCCCACGGCGTCGATCGGCCTCGTCGCCGGCACGACTCCGGGTCTCGACCCGCAGTTCTCGCAGATCTTCAGCCGGTCGACCAGCTCGGGCAAGTTCCTCGAGGTCAACCGCAACCTCGTGGCCGCGCTGCAGGAGCGCGGGCTGTGGGAGCGCGTGCGGGAGGACATCCTGCGCAGCCAGGGCGACATCTCGGGCATCACGACGATCCCGGAGGAGATCCGCGCCGCCTACAAGACGAGCTTCCAGCTCTCGCCCTACGCCTTCCTCGAGGTCGCGGCGCGGGCGCAGAAGTGGATCGACCAGGCCATCAGCCGCAACATGTACCTCGAGACGCGCGACATCGACGAGATGATCGACATCTACAGCGCTGCGTGGAAGAAGGGCGTCAAGACGACCTACTACCTGCACATGAAGCCGCGCCACACCGCCGAGCAGTCGACCGTCAAGGTCAACAAGGCTGAGGCGATCAATGCCGACGCGAGCAGCGCCCCGAAGAAGGGCTTCGGCTCGGCCGTCGCCGCGGCCCCGGCCGAGACTGCGAGCGCAGCTCCGCGTAAGGGCTTCGGCTTCGGCGGCGCCGCGAAGGCGGGGGAGTGAGCGCCATGATCTCCACTGCCACCCAGACCAGCACCACCACCATGAGCACCACATCGTTCACCTACGAGGTTCCGATCGACCCGATGGACGAGCTGCACTGCGAGAGCTGCCAGTAGGCGGCGCTCGCCATCCACCCCACACACCTCATATCCCGCATCACGGAACAGAAAGCGCGAAATCATCATGGGAATCCTCGGAACCGGAATCCAGGAGGGCCTGCTGCTCAAGCCGGTCACCTACAAGTGGGCCATGGACCTCTACGACCAGGCGGTTGCCAACACCTGGTTCCCCAACGAGATCCAGCTCGGTGAAGACATCGCCGACTTCAAGAAGATGAGCGACGAAGAGCGTCACGCCATCACGTTCCTCATGTCGTACTTCAACCCGAACGAGCTGCTCGTCAACAAGGCGCTCGCGTTCGGCGTCTACCCCTACGTCAAGGCTCCCGAGGCGCACCTCTACCTCGCGAAGCAGATGTGGGAGGAGGCGAACCACTGCATGAGCTTCGAGTACGTGCTCGAGACCTTCCCGATCGACCGTGCCGCGGCCTACGACAGCCACATCGACGTGCCGTCGATGGCACGCAAAGAGGAGTTCGAGGTCACGTTCATCCGCCGCATGACGGAGGACACCCTCGACATCACCACCACCGAGGGCAAGCAGGACTTCATCCGCAACCTCGTCGCGTACAACGTCATCCTCGAGGGCATCTGGTTCTACTCGGGCTTCATGGTGGCGCTGTCGTTCCGCCAGCGCAACCTGCTGCGCAACTTCGGCTCGCTCGTCGACTGGATCGTGCGCGACGAGAGCCTGCACCTCAAGTTCGGCATCAACCTCATCCTCACGGTGCTGGAGGAGAACCCCGACCTGCAGACGCCGGAGTTCGCCGCCGAGATCCGCCAGATGATCCTCGACGCCGTCGAGATGGAGGAGGCGTACAACCACGACCTCCTGCCCAACGGCATCCTGGGCCTCAACGCCAACTACATCAACCAGTACGTCAAGTACCTGGCCGACCGTCGTCTGGAGGAGCTCGGCTTCGAGCCCGAGTACAACGTGTCGAACCCGGCGAAGTGGATGGCGACGGCGAACGACACCCTGCAGCTCGTCAACTTCTTCGAGTCGACGAACACCTCGTACGAGGTCAACGCCAAGACCTCGGCCTAGCCCCGGCGTTCGCGCCCTTTCCCACCCCCCACCACTGCGGCCCGTGCACCCGGCAGATCTGCTCTTCATCGGAGGAGTCGTCTACCGGGGGCCGGGCCGCAGTGCTGCGCCCGGGGCTGCTGCTCCGGCGCCGCTGCAGGTCGCCGTGGTCGGCGGCCGCATCGCGGCGGTGGATGCCGACCTCAGCGCGTGGCGCGGCCCCGACACCGACGTGATCGATCTGGCCGGCGGGATGCTGCACGCGGGTTTCGTCGACGCGCACATCCACCCCATCCAGGGCGGCCTCGAGCGGCTCGGCTGCGACCTCAGCGCGGGCTCATCGGCCGAGGACTACGCCCGGCTCATCGCCTCGTATGCGCAGCTGAACCCTCCCCGCGGCTGCGACGCCTCTCGCGCCTGGATCACAGGCGGCGGCTGGGCGATGAGCGCCTTCCCGGGCGGCACGCCGAGCGCAACCGAGCTCGACGCGATCGAGCCCATCCGCCCCGTCTTCCTCTACAACCGCGACCACCACGGCGCCTGGGCCAACTCGGCCGCGCTCGCGCTCGCGGGCATCACGGCCGACACCCCCGACCCGGCCGACGGCCGCATCGAGCGGCTGGCCGACGGCAGCCCGCAGGGCACGCTCCACGAGGGTGCCGCCGGGCTCGTCGCCGCGGTCGCCCCCGCCGCCACGCCCGACGACGAGTACGCCGCCCTGCTCGAGGCGCAACGCTACGCGCACTCGTTCGGCATCACCGGGTGGCAGGACGCGATCGTCGGCGACTACTTCGGTGCTTCGGACACCGCGTTGGTGTACCGCCGCGCCCTCGCCGCGGGGCGCTTGACGGTCGACGTCGTCGGCGCCCTGTGGTGGGATCGCGCTCGCGGAGTCGAGCAGGTGCCCGAGCTCGTCGCACGCCGCGAGGCGCACTCGGCCGAACTGGGGCCCGCCTCCCGCTTCAGGCTCAGTGCCGTGAAGATCATGGCCGACGGGGTCGTCGAGAACGGCACGGCGGCGATGCTCGAGCCGTACCTCGGGGCGGCGGGCGAGAGCGAGCATCCGACCGGCATTGCGTTCGTCGGCGGGCAGGCGCTCGTCGACGCGATCATGGCGCTCGACGCCGCCGGCTTCAGCGCCCACGTGCACGTGATCGGCGACCGCGCGGTGCGCGACGCGCTCGACGCGTTCGCGGCGGCCGCGTCCGCGAACGACTGGGCGACTCGGGCGCCGACGGATGCCCGCCGCCACCACCTCGCGCATCTGCAGTTCGTGCACCCCGACGACGTGGCCCGCTTCGCCGCGCTCGGCGTGACCGCCAACATGCAGGCGCTCTGGGCCTGCAACGAGCCCCAGATGCGCGAGCTCACGGTGCCGCTCGTCGGCCCCGAGCGCGCGGCGACGCAGTACCCCTTCGCGAGCATCCTGCGGGCAGTCGGGTCGGATGCCCGCCCGCGCCTGTGCGCCGGCAGCGACTGGCCCGTCTCAACCCCCGACCCCTGGCAGGCCATCCACGTCGCGGTGAACCGCACGCTGCCCGCCGACGACCCCGAGCACGATCCCGAGCCGCTGCTCGCGCACGAGGCGCTGACCCTCGCCGAGGCCCTCGACGCCTACACGGCCGGGTCGGCGTTCATCAACGGGCGCGGGCTGGGCAACGTCGAGGTCACCGGAGTCATCGAGGTCGGGGCAGTTGCCGACCTGGCCGCGACCGACCGCGACCCGTTCGCGGGGCCCGCGGCGAGCATTCATGGCACCAGGAATGTCGGCACCTGGGTGGCCGGCCGCCGCGTGTTCGGCTGATCTGCGTAGTTCGAGACGTCCTCCACACCAAGGTGCTACCGTGTAGCACATGGAGCGGATCGGCGTGCGCGAGCTGCGGCAGAACGCGAGCAAGTACCTTGACCGCGTGAAGAAGGGCGAGTCTCTCGAGGTCACCGAGCGCGGGGTGCCGGTCGCGATCATCGGGCCGGTGCCGACGGCACAGAGGTCGCGCGCGCAAGAACTGGTCGACGAGGGGCGGATGACGCCAACACACGGCGACTTCGCGGCGTGGCTCGCCGCGAATCCTCCCACCTCGATCGACCCGGAGTACGGCGGGCCGTCGATCGCTGATCTTCTCGATGAGCAGCGCGGAGAGCGGCTCTAGGTGCTGTATCTCGATACGTCTGCCGCGGTGAAGCTTCTGATCGACGAGAGGGAGTCGTCGGCACTTCGGGCGTACCTGAGCGACCACGACTGGGCTTCGAGCGCCCTGGTGCGAACCGAGCTGGTGCGGGCCCTTCTTCGTGTCGACCCCTCCGTTGTGCCACGGGCGCTCGACCTGCTCGCGCAGGGCAGCCTGCTGGTCATCGACACCCAGGTGCTCGACGCAGCAGCGCGGCTCGCGCCGCCATCATTGCGCAGCCTCGACGCCATTCACCTCGCAAGCGCCCTGCAGCTTCGCGACGACCTGACCGCGTTCGTTGCCTACGACGACCGCCTGCTGTCCGCGGCATCCGCGCTGGGAATGCCGGTCGCGTCGCCAATTGAATAGCCCGGATTGCGCAGTGTGTTGTTGCCGTGCAGGGGATGCGCGGCGCCCGGGGTCAGCCCGCGAGTTGCTTGCGGATGCGCTGCACCGAGATCGGGCCCTGCGCGCCGAGCGGCTGATCCGGGTGACGGCAGCGCCTCGACGGATGCTCGCCCGCGCCTTTGCGCCGGTAGCGACTGGCCCGCCTCGACCCCTGACCCCGGGCAGGCCATCCACGTCGCGGTGAACCGCACGCTGCGCGCCGAAGACTCCGAGCACGACCACGAGTCGCTGCTCGCGCACGAGGCGCCGAACCCCGCTGAGGCGCTCGACGCGTACACGGCCGGGTCGGCGTTCATCATCGGGTGCGGGCTGGGCGACGAGCACGTCACGGGCATCTTTGAGGTTGGCGCGGTCGGCGACCTCGCCGCGACCAAACGCGACCAGTTCGCGGGGCCTCCCGCGAGCGTCCACTCGACCCGAAACGTCGGCACCTGGGTGGCTGGTCGCCGCGTTTTTGGGGTCTAGCCGCTAGTCAACTTTCTAGCTCAGTGGACGTACTTGACCGGGATCGGGCCCTGTGGCCAGTTCACTCACTTGAGACGGTAGTCCGGCTAACTCGAAGTATCCGACTCGGGAGCGCTATCTGGCTCCTCATCTTCGATCACTTCGTCCTCTTCTGCTATTCCCCCTGGCGCGCGCTCGGAATCCTCTGGGATCGGGAGCTCGTCCGCGACGAAGAGCGGCCCAGACAAGACCTCCTCCAGCAGTCCCGCCCCGACGGCGTCTGCCGCAACGGTCCTTTCGAGCGTCCACAACAATCTCAAGAGCTGGGATCCATCCGGGTCTGGCCAGATCTTGGGCCTTATGAGGTCGAGATCACTGCTGCTCTTGCCTGATCTCTTCTTCAGCCTGTAGCCAAGCCAGGAATCGACGACCTTGTAGCCGGAGACCGAATAGTCCCATACCTCAGACGAGACATTTGAGTACACGCCGTCACCCACTCGAAGGGTTCCTGTGCTTGCGTTGTACGCGAAGCTCTCGGGATATGTTTCCTCGGAGATCGCGGAGGAATAGACAGCTGAACCAGGCGTTGAGGTCGAAAAGACATCCATTTCGTGGAGGTCATGAGTGTGGAGCTTGAGCATCTCCTCCCCGTGATCGCACACGCGCGTGAACAACGTAGCGTCATTGGTCAATGGGATATGGGGCCCTGGGATCGTTAAAGCATCCCAGAATGTCTTCACATAAGCGGTGGTGGAAAGGAGCCCGTAGCAGTAGTTGAACAGATCCTGCGGTCGTACTTCGCGGCCGAGTGTTGAGGCAATCGCATCGAGCACGCCTGCCGTTACGTTTGCTTTCTTGCCCTCACGGTCCGTCCATAGCGGGATAACGTGCCGTCCTCCAAAAGACCCTCGAAAGTGGTCTAGATCGGGGACATCGCGCGCCGCGACAGCGGAAGGACCATGGCCGAGCACTCCAGTTAAGAAGCTGATCAAGTAGACCTGATCGGGCCCATGCGATCTCCAAAGCGATGGACGCATGAAGTCACCAACTCGTCCGTCAGCGATGACATACTGCCGGTCGAACGGTCGGTAAGCGTAGGAAGCTATCTGTGGTGATCCTGCGGTGACCTCGGTTGCTAGAGCAGATAGGCGTTTCGTCGGATCCATCAGATCCGGATACCTAGAGCTGATCTTGCGGTCTCTTGACTCCTTGAACAAGGAAGCGCGGCGCTTCACCCGCAAGACAGCGTCCTTGGCCGCATCTCCGCTACGCAGGTCAATCGGCAACGGGCTGAGCAAGGTGGTCCATCGTTCGTTTAGCAGTTCAGGCGTTTCGCCAATCGGCCACGAGCGCTTCACTTGTGACCCGCCAGCTTGCCAGGGGAACAGGTCGGTAAGGGCTGGCCATGTCAAGTACTTTGCGTCTGCTACTGGCAAGAACGGGTCTTGCCAACCGGCCATTGCCTCGCTCCAATTGAGGGCCTTATCGTCTACGCCCTCAAGCTTGCTCAGGACAGCTCGCTTGGTGGCTGCGCTGCTGTCGGCGAGGGTCACGTAATGCACTCGGGCGGGCTTGTCCAGATTGCGTGCTCCGTACCTCACCCCCAAAGTGATTGCAACAGGAGTCTCAATGCTGAAAACGTTCTCGCTCTTTCGGCCGCCTCGATTGTCACCTCCGAGGTCGACGATCCAAATCTCGTCCAGGTGTCGGCGCATGTGTTCCCGCATACCGACGAAGCCCGGTCCTCGAAGAAACGAGGACGCCGTAATGAAGCTGACGATTCCGGCTCGGGACTCCAACGTTGATCCGTCCGCACCGCCTTGCTCCTGCTCGAAGACCTTCCAAAGTGCCCACCGCCAGAAATAGACATAAGCGTTGTAAAGGTTTTTCACGTCTCCACCCCGACCGGCAGCGATGGCGGGTTCTACGAAGTCTTTGAGGATGCCAATCTCGCCGCGATCCGCCACCATTCTCCGAGTGACAGGATCGCGAACCTTCTGTCCCTTTGTTGGAGAGCGTCGCATGGTCACCCAACCGCCCGCGGAGGCTCCGGCGTCCGTCTTGCGGCCTCGCAGATAGGGAGGATTCCCGATACTCACCACGACATTTGTGTCAACCTTCAGCTCGCGTGCTGCTTCACGTTCTTCGAGGATCTGCTCATACCCAAAGACTTCTGGGAGCATCGCGTTGTCGTCCACTTCATGAGACGCGAGCGTGTCGGCGAGCAGGATCTTGAACGGTGCTTGCGACTCGACCTTGACCCCATGCTCCGCCAGGAATCGAGACAGGCGAAGGTGCGCAACTGAATAGGGGCCGATCAGGTACTCAATGCCATAGATGTTGTCGGCTGCTCGACGAAGCAACGCGGGTACTGACCCGGCCGCGTGGTTGGGCACTGACTCCAGAACTGATTGAAGTATGCCGAGGGGATATGTCCCTGTGCCAACCGCAGGGTCCAGAGTGACAACGCCTTGATCGGCAAACGCGGCTGGCTTGCCGAGCTTGTTGATAAGCAAATCGCGAACCATTGAAACTTGCGCTCGTACTACTTCGACGGGGGTGTAATAGGCACCCACCTGCTTCCGAAGCTGTGGGTCGTACGATGCAAGAAACTCTTCGTAGAAGTACAGCCATGGATTGTCGCCAAACTTGGTGACTATCGCGCGCGGCTGCATCTGTCCAATGACCCGAAGAATCGTGTCGGCCGACGTGGCAACTTCTTTATGCGCCGCGGGAGAGTCCAGCAGGCCCAGAACCTCCCCAAGGAGCCCGTGCCCGTCGGCGAGGGCCCGTTTGGCAGTTGTACTGTCTAGTGGATCAGCACCTTCAAATCTGGCTATCAGGAGCGAGTAGGTGTAAGTCTGAGCAAAGGCATCGGCGACCACCGCGTTGGTTGCGTTGGGGAACAAGTACTTGCGCATCTCCCGAGCCAGTTTCGAGAGTGCGGAGTCGGGCTTATCAAGTGACTCCAACGCCTCAGCCCTTAGCAGTCGGCAGAGCGGAGCAAGTAGTTCTGCAATCTGCTTGGAGCTCTTTGGCACGATTGGCGCCCAGTAAAGGAAGCCTTCCAAGAACACTTCGAAGCGTTGTGCATCCTCCAGGGAGATTGCGCTCGCCCCTTCCTGAATCGGATCGCCCGAAAACCGCAGAACTGCACCCTCGCGCTTGCCGGTGCGGTGGAGCGACCATTCACGGCCATTGGTGTAGATCAGGTTGGGGAGCCTCTTGAATTTCGCCCACTGAGCCTTGTCGTGCTTCCCAGTTAGCTTCGTCGGATCGCCCGACTTGGACGGAGCCTTGAGCTCGACGTGACCGGTGAGTAGAGCCGACGTTAGGTTGGCTCCGACCAGGACCGCGGCATCGACACGACCTCCTCCTTCCCCGTTCTCATCGGCTTGTTGAGTGGCTTCGGTCGCAACCACAACAGTCTTGCCCAATGTCTTCCCAACGGTTTCGAGCAAGACCTTCACGGGGCTCTTTAGTTGGTCTTCTGGCCAGGCTGCGGGAGATCCCGAGACCCCAAGGGACGCATGCAACGTCTCGGCGTAGGCCTGTAGGGCAGACAGAACGATTTTGGTGTGGACGGACATTTAGCTCCCCACTTGTTTCTTCGACTCTAGCAACGAGGTGAGACATCTTTCGGTGCATCACCGAGAGGTGCCACCTCAATTGAGGGCTCAGGATCCAGACACGGCTGTTGGATGGATGAATCGAGGTGTCGGCCGGGCGATGAGCGGCTAGGTGCTGAGCTGCTTGCGGATACGCTGCACCGAGATCGGGCCCTGCGCGCCGAGCGGCTGGGCGAAGAGCGAGAGGCGCAGCTCTTCGAGCATCCAGCGGGCCTCGCGGATGCGCGGCTCGGGGTCGGCGCTGAGAGGCAATGTTCCGCCGGCCGCCGTGTAGAGCTCGACGGCCTGCTGCACCTCGAGCATCCAGGCGCGGTCGCGGCCGAGGTTGTCGGCGAGGCGCTCGACGCGGTGGCTGATGCCGCGCAGGTAGACGACCAGGCGGGGGAGGCGGGCGAGGCC
>CAYPND010000035.1:0-17911 GCA_964412175.1 uncultured Microbacteriaceae bacterium
TCATCGCCATCATCGAGCGCCGTGACTTCTTCGGCGACTGGTTCGGCAGCGGCCCCGCCGTCGGCTCGCTCACGATGGACCTGCTCATCATGGCAGTCGCCGCGTGCGCCTTCATCGTCATCGAGGGCCGCCGGCTCGGCATGAAGCACCTGTGGGCATACATCGTGTTCTCGGGGCTGACGGCGATCGCGTTCACGTTCCCGCTCTTCCTCGCCAACCGCGAGCGGCGGCTGCAGCAGCTTGCGAGCGAGAAGGCCGAGCCGACCGCGGCGATGTAGCGCGGCCACGAACGACAAACGGCCCCGGGCATACGCCTCGGGGCCGTTCACGGCACGTGTGCCGCACTGTCTCAACCAGTACGTTCTGACAACCAGTTCTGTGTCACACACCTGATCATGAACACATGATCCGTGCGCGAGGGGGGACTTGAACCCCCACGCCCTTTCGGGCACTAGCACCTCAAGCTAGCGCGTCTGCCATTTCCGCCACCCGCGCTGGTTGTGATCACTCCGCCCGGGGGCGTCGCGACCGGAGACGACATTAGCACGGATGCCGCGTGCCCTTTTCGCGCGCCGCGTCACCGGCGCGGTGCGCCCGGTAGCGTTGACCGCATGGCCCCGGATGCTCCGCTCGACCCGCTCAGCGGCACCGCCCGTATCGCCCGCGACCTCATCCGCTTCGACACCACGAACTACGGCGAGGGCCGCAGCAACGGCGAGACCGAGGCCGCCCACTACGTCGAGGCCGAGCTGCGCGACATGGGACTCGAGCCCGTGCTGATCGACGCCGCGCCCGGGCGCACGAGCGTGATCGCGCGCGTCGAGGGGCGGTACGAGCATCCCGTCAGGCAGGGGCCCTCCGAGCATCCCGTCGATCGAGCCCGCGGCGAGCGCCCCGCGCTCGTCGTGCACGGCCACCTCGATGTCGTGCCGGCCGACCCGGCGAACTGGAGCGTCGACCCCTTCGCGGGCGAGATCCGCGACGGGATGCTGTGGGGCCGCGGCGCCGTCGACATGAAGAACATGGACGCCATGGTGCTGACCGCACTGCGGCAGACGATCGAGACGGGCGGCCCCAACCGCGATCTCGTCGTGGCGTTATTCTCCGACGAGGAGAACGGGGGAGTGTTCGGCTCGCACCACGTCGTGACCGAGCATCCGGAGCTCTTCGCCGGCGCGACCGAAGCGATCAGCGAGGTCGGCGGGTACTCGGTCGAGCTCGCCGGGCGTCGCGCCTACCTGCTGCAGACGGGCGAGAAAGCCCTCGTCTGGATCAAGCTCGTCGCCCGCGGCACGGCGGCGCACGGCTCGCGCGTCATCGCAAACAACGCCGTCACCAAGCTCGCCGAGGCCGTCGTCACGCTCGGCCGGCAGCAGTGGCCGCTGCACCTCACGGACACGACGCGGCAGCTGCTCGCCGAACTGGCCCGCCTGCTGGATGCTGACCCCGAGCAGGTCGGCCCCGACGAGCTGCTGCTGCGCTCGGGCACCGCCGCGGGCTTCCTCACGGCGACCGTGCGCACGACGAGCAACCCGACGCTGCTGCAGGCGGGATACAAGCACAACGTGATTCCCGACCGGGCCGAGGCGCTCATCGACATCCGCACCCTGCCGGGGGAGGAAGACGCCGTGCTCGCCGAGGTGCAGCGGCTCGTCGGTGACGACATCGAGGTCATCGTGATGCATCGCGACCTCGGGCTCGAGAACCCGTTCAGCGGCGCGCTCGTCGACGAGATGGTCGCGACGCTGCAGCGGCACGACCCCGGCGCCGAGGTGCTGCCCTACTTGCTGAGCGGCGGCACCGACAACAAGGCGCTGAGCCTCCTGGGCATTACCGGATTCGGCTTCGCACCCCTCAAGCTCACGCCCGAGCTCGACTTCCCGGCGATGTTCCACGGCGTCGACGAGCGTGTGCCGCTCGACGCGCTCGACTTCGGGCATGCCGCGCTCACCGACCTGCTCACCCGCTACTAGACAAGGCACGGCGTGTCCCTCCTCGAAGCGCTCTTCCTCGGCCTCATCCAGGGCCTCACCGAGTTCCTGCCGATCTCGTCGAGCGCCCACTTGCGCATCGTCGGCGAGTTCCTGCCGAGCGCGACCGATCCCGGCGCGACCTTCACGGCGATCACGCAGATCGGCACCGAGCTCGCTGTGCTGCTCTACTTCTGGAAAGACATCACGCGCATCATCGGCAAGTGGTTCCGCTCGTTCGGACCGCGCGGCGGGTCGCACTCCGAGGGCGGTGAGCGGGGCATCCCGCGCGACGACCCCGATGTGCGCATGGGCTGGCTCATCATCATCGGCACGGTGCCGATCGTGCTCGTCGGCTTCTTCGCGCAGGAATACATCCGCTCGAGCTTCCGCTCGCTCTGGATCGTCGCGATCGTGCTCATCGTCTTCGGCATCCTGCTCGGCATCGCCGACTGGCTCGGCCGTCGCACGCGCGAGCTGACTGACCTCACGTACCCGCACGGCCTCGCCTACGGCGCGGCGCAGATGCTCGCGCTCATCCCCGGCGTCTCGCGCTCGGGAGCGACCACGACCATGGGTCTCGCGCTCGGCTACACCCGGCCGGCAGCGGCGCGCTACGCCTTCCTGCTCGCCGTGCCGGCCGTCTTCGGCAGCGGGCTCTACGAGCTCGTCACGGCCATTCGCGATCCCGGGTCGAGCCCGTTCAGCGGCCTCGAGATCGCGGCCGCCACGGTCGTCGCCTTCGGCGTCGGGCTCGCCGTCATCGCCGGGCTCATGGCCTACATCTCGAAGCGCTCGTTCCTGCCCTTCGTGATCTACCGCCTGCTGCTCGGCACGACGCTGATCATCCTGCTCTCGACGGGAGTTCTCGACCCGCTTTAGCCGGGGCCTGGGCCCTCTACCGGGGGCTCGTCGTCGCGCTTGCGCAGGTACCGCTCGAACTCCTGCGCGATCGCCTCGCCGCTCGCCTCGGGCGCCTCGACGGCGTCGCGCGCGCGCTCGAGCTGGTCGATGTACGAGCGCATCTCATCGTCGTCGTTCGCGAGCGCGTCGATGCCCTCCTCCCACTCGCGGGCCTCCTCGAGCAGGTCGCCGCGCGGGATGACGACGTCGACGAGCTCCTCCAGCTTGTCGAGCAGGGCAAGCGTCGCTTTCGGCGAGGGCGCGTTGTGCACGTAATGGGGTACGGATGCCCATAGCGAGACCGTCGGAATCCCCGCCTCCTCAGCCATCGCCGCGATCACGCTGAGAATGCCGACGGGCCCTTCGTAGCTACTGCGCTCGACGCCGAGCTCGTCACGCACCTCGGGGTTCTCGCTCGAGCAGTGGATGGCGATGGGGCGCGTGTGCGGCACATCGGCGAGCAGGGCTCCGAGCAGAATCACTCCGGTGATATCGGCCGTGAGCGCCTGGTCGATCGTCTCGGTCGCGAAGGTCTTCCAGCCGCGGGAGGGCTCGGTGCCCAGTAGGAGGTAGATGTTCTCGTGGTTCGTCCCGCTGACGCCGATGGGGTCATCGCTCGCCGAGCGCGCGCGGGGCATCCCGTCGTCACCCGCCGGTCCGTACAGCGTGACGCCCGGCCAGCGAAGCCGCCGCTTGCCGTCCTCGTCGAACTCGACGTGGGGGCGGTTGAGCTGGAAGTCGTAGTAGTCCTCGGGGTCGATGTCGGCGATGGGCACAACATCGAGCACGTCCTTGAGCGCACGCACCGCACCGCTCGCAGCCTCGCCGGCGTCGTTCCAGCCTTCGAAGGCGACCACGAGCAGCCGCCCGCTGCGGAACAGATCGCTCTGCGTCACCGATGCACCCTCCTGAGTCCCGAGGCCGGTGCCGCGGGGTCGCCCCAGGATAGAACGCAACTAGACTCGAGCGTCGTGACCGCCCCGCTTCGACCCGCCGCTGTTCTCTGGGACATGGACGGCACCATCGTCGACACCGAGCCGTACTGGATGCGCGCCGAGACCGAGCTGGTCGCCGAGCACGGCGGCGTCTGGACGGAGGCCGACGGCATGCAGCTCGTCGGTTCGGGCCTCGTGCAGTCGGCTCGCATCCTGCAGCAGGCCGGGGTCGCGCTCGAGGTCGATGAGATCATCGGCGCGCTCACCGATCGCGTCATGGTGCAGATCGAGCAGGGCGTGCCGTGGCGGCCGGGCGCGCGCAAGCTCATCGCCGAGCTGCGCGCCGCGGGCATCCCGATCGCGCTCGTGACGATGTCGATCCGCCGCATGGCGCTGCAGGTCGCCGCAGCGATCGGCGAGGGCGTCTTCGACGTGGTCATCGCGGGCGACGACGTCGAGCACCCCAAGCCGCACGCGCAGCCGTACCTGCTCGCCGCCGAGCGCCTCGGCGTCGCCATCGGCGACTGCGTGGCCATCGAAGACAGCGAGTTCGGGCTCGTCTCGGCCGTTGCCTCGGGCGCCGCCACGATCGTCGTGCCCCTGCACATCGCGCTGCACGAGGGCCCCACCCATGAGCTGTGGCCGACGCTCGACGGCCGCACGGTCGCCGACCTCGGCTCCGCGCTCGAGCGCCACCACCACCGAGCGACAGGGGCCTGAGCCATGACCACCCGCCGTCAGAGCGGCCCCTTCGTCGAGGGCGATCAGGTGCAGCTGACCGACCCCAAGGGCCGCCTCAACACCATCACGCTCGAGGCGGGCAACGCCTTCCACAGCCACCGCGGCGTGCTCGAGCATGAGCGCCTCATCGGCCTGCCCGACGGCAGCGTCGTCGAGAACTCACAGGGGGTCGCCTACCTCGCGCTGCGCCCGCTGCTGACCGACTTCGTCATGTCGATGCCGCGCGGCGCCGCGATCATCTACCCGAAAGACGCCGCGCAGATCCTCGCGCAGGCCGATATCTTCCCCGGCGCTCGCGTCATCGAGGCCGGGGTCGGCTCGGGCGCCTTGAGTATGTGGCTACTGCGCGCGATCGGCGAGTGGGGGCACCTGTTCTCGTTCGAGCGCCGCGAGGAGTTCGCGCAGATCGCCGAGGGCAACGTGACCGCCTACGTCGGCTCGCGCCCCGAAAACTGGACGATCACGCTGGGTGATCTGCAGGATGCCCTGCCGGAGGTCGTTCCGGCGGGCACCGCCGACCGCGCCGTGCTCGACATGCTCGCGCCCTGGGAGTGCCTCGACGCCGTGGTCGCGGCACTCACGCCCGGGGGAGTGCTGCTCGTGTACGTCGCCACGGCCACGCAGCTGTCGCGAGTGGCGGAGGCTATCCGGCTCACCGAGACGTTCACCGAGCCCGTCTCGACCGAGACGATGGTGCGCGGCTGGAACGTCGATGGCCTCTCGGTACGGCCCGATCACCGCATGGTCGCCCACACGGGCTTCTTGCTCACGGCGCGGCGGCTCGCCGGCGGTGCCGGGCGGTTCGTGAAGGCCAAGCGCGGGTCGAAGACTGAGTACGGCGACGTCGACGTCGAACTGTGGACGCCGGGAGCGGTCGGCGACCGTCAGGCGAGCGACAAGCGGCTGCGCAAGGCAGCCCGAGAAGCGAAGGCGCTCGCCGAGAAGTCGGCGCGCCGCCCGATAGGGTGACAGGCGTGAACGCTATCCCCCGACGCTCTGTGCGCACCCGCTCGGCCCTTGCCCTCTTGAGTGCTCTCACGTTAACTCTCGCGGCGTGTTCTCCTTTCGCCGTGTCGCGCGAGTGCCAGCCCGTCGTGCCGTCGGGAGAGTCCGCCGGCTACGTTGAGGCGACGGGCGCGCTCGGCTCGCAGCCCGAGGTCGACTTCCCGACCCCGCTGCAGTCCGAGGGCACCCAGCAGTCGGTCATCGACGCGGGCAACGGCGATCCGATCGCAGCCGGTCAGATCGTCGACTTCCAAGTCTCCTTGTTCAACGGGGAAGACGGCGAGCTCATCACGGCGAGCTCCTACTCCGACGACGAGGCGCCGTTGCGCCGCACTGCGGGGAGCGAGATCGACCTGCTGGCCGAGACCCTGCAGTGCGCCCAGGTCGACTCGCGCATCGCCGTGACCGGCACGATCGAAGACGTCTTCGGCGCGGGCGCGCTCGACCCCGCGCTCGGGCTCGCCGACGACGACGCCATCGTCATGGTCATCGATGTGGAGGCCGCCTACCTCGGCCGGGCGACGGGCATCCCGCAGCTCGGTGCCTCGGGCATCCCGGCGGTCGTGACAGCGCCGAACGGCCAGCCCGGCGTGACGATCCCCGATGAGGAGCCCCCGGCCGAGCTGCGTTCGCACACGCTCGTGCTCGGGCAGGGCGCCGCGATCGAGGAGGGCGACCGGGCCGTGCTGCACTACACGGGCCTGCTCTGGAGCACGAAGACGATCTTCGATTCGAGCTGGGATCGCGGCGCGCCGGCGACCTTCACGATCACGAGTTTCGAGAACGACCCCAACGGCATCGTCACGGGCCTCGCCGAAGGCCTCATCGGCCGTACGGTCGGCTCGCAGGTCATCGTCGTGATCCCCCCGGAGTTCGGGTACCCCGCCGGCCAGGCGCCCGCGACGATCCCCGACGGCTCGACGATGGTGTTCGTCGTCGACATCCTCGGCATCGAGGGCTAGGGGCCCATGCCCTCGTCGTCACGGCGGGTACCGGTCGAAGAACGGCTGTTCAGCCTCGTACTGGCGCTGCTCGCGACCGAGCAGGGGCTCACGAAGGCCGAGATCCTCTCCACCGTGACGGGGTACTCGGCGCGCTACGCCGTCGCGGCCGATCGCGCGAACCTCGAGCGGCAGTTCGAGCGCGACAAGGAGGAGCTGCGCGAGCTCGGTGTGCCGCTCGAGACGGTCGACGCGCCCGGCGCCGACGGCGACACGAAGCTGCAGCGCTACCGCATCCCGCCCTCGCGATACCAGCTACCCGACGACATTGTCTTCAGCCCCGAGGAGTACGCGATGCTCACGCTCGCAGCCCAGGTCTGGCGCGAGGGCTCGCTCTCGACCGACTCACGGCGCGCGCTCACGAAGCTGCAGTCGCTCGGCGTGCGCATCGACGACGCCGTCATCGGCTTCGCACCGAGCATCCGCACGCGCGATGCAGCGCACGAGCCCCTCACGGCCGCGATCGACCGCGGCCAGCAGGTGACCTTCCCGTACCTCAAACCCGGCCAGGCCGAGGCCGAGCACCGCACGGTCTCGCCGCTCGCCCTCGTCTTCCACGAGGGGCGCTGGCATCTGCACGCCTTCGACGACGGGGTGGATGCCCGGCGCACCTTCCTGCTGCGTCGCATCGTCGGCCCCGTCGTGCTCGCGGGCTCGCCAGCCACGGTGCGGCCGTCGGCCGACGAGCCGGCGCGCGTGCTCGACGAGCTCGCGGCGCTCTGGCGCTCGACGGTGGCGACCGTTCGCGTGCGCCCGGGCAGCGAGGCCGAGGTCGTCATGCGCAACCGCCCGGGCACCGAGGAGGCCGCGGACGGCCTGCAGGTGCACGCCACCGACCTCGACATCCTCGCCGACGAGCTCGCCGCCTTCGGCGCCGACGTGCAGGTCGTCGCACCGGCCAAACTGCGCGACGCCGTGCGCGCCCGCTGGGAGAGGGTGGTGCAGACGCATGGCTGAGCGCCCCGCACCTCCGAAGGCGCAAGACAAGCTCGCCTTCCTCCTGGCCCTCGTTCCGTACCTGATCGACCAGGTGCGCGTGACGGTCGACGAGGCCGCCGCGCACTTCCGCACGACCCCCGACGAGATGCGCAAGGCCGTCATGCTCATCGCGATGAGCGGCACCCCGGGCGCCGACGGCACCTACACGCACGAGACGCTCTTCGACATCGACTGGGACGACTTCGACGAGCGCGACATCATCCGCTTCCGCGCCGCGCCCATGGAGGACAAGCCCCGGTTCTCGTCGCGCGAGGCCGCGGCGCTGCTCGCGGGCCTTCAGCGCGTGGCCGCCCTGCCCGAATTCGCCGCGCGTGTCGACATCGTCGAGCTCATGGCCAAGCTCGCCCGGGGGGCGACGGGGGCCCCCGCACCGCTCGCGGTGCGCGCGGGTGAGCTCGCCGCCATCCAGGCGACGCTCGCCGAGGCGGTCTCAACCGGCCGCCGCGTGCGCATCGACTACGTCTCGACGCGCGGTGAGCGCCAGGTGCGCGAGGTCGACCCCCTGCGCTTCGACGGTGTCGACGACGCCTGGTACCTGCGAGGCTGGTGCCTCACGCGAGACGCCGAGCGCACCTTCCTGCTCGACCGCATGGCGAGCGCCGAGCTGCTGGGGCCCGCCGAGGCGCACGAGGCCGCGACGCCGGGCGACGAGCTCTTCCAGGGCGCATCCACCGACGAGCGGGTCACCCTGCGCCTGCCCGTCGCGGCGCTGCCGCTCATCGCGGACTACCGCGGGCCGGACGACCCCGTCCGAATCGAGGGGAAGCGGGCGACCGTGACGCTGCGCATCGCGCATCCGGGCATCCTGGGCCGCATCGCCGCCCGGCTCGCCGGCGGCGTCGAGATCGTCGAGCCTGCGGTCGCCCGTGCGGCGGTTGCCCACTGGGCCCGGGCGGCGCTCGCGGCGCACGACGGCGCCTGAGCCTCTCGCCAGACCCGCCCGAACACGGGCTGTGAGCGCGGGTAACGCTGGGTCGACCGCGCTAGACTCACCCCCACCGCACCCGTCGACGTAAGGACTAGAGCGAAATGCCGGCAAATCTCGGAGGCTGGACCGGCCTCATCCTGCTGCTCGTGGTCATCCTGCTGTTCGCCGCCCCGAAGCTGCCCCAGCTCGCCCGCAGCCTCGGCCAGTCGATGACGATCTTCAAGAAGGAGATCAAGAACAAAGACATCGATGGCGAGGCAGGCAGTGAGCCCGGTACCGAGGCGGGCACTGCCCCGAAGGCCGAGAGCACCGACTCCTCCTCGACGAAGTAGTCCGTGGCCGGCCGCGAACCGCGGCCCCGGAATCCCGAGGGCCGCATGTCCCTCGGGCAGCACCTCGTCGAGCTGCGCAAGCGCATCTCGATCTCCGCCGTCGCGATCATCCTCTTCGCGATCCCGGCGTGGTGGGCCGTACCTTTCGTGTGGGGCGCACTCAGCGCACCCGTACTTGAGGTCGCGGAGCGTCAAAACCGAGATGCGTCTCTGGCCTACACGACGATCGGCGAAGCGTTCGACACGCAACTCCTCATCATGTTCCTCGTCGGCATCGTGGCGTCTTCGCCGATCTGGCTCTACCAGCTGTGGGCATTTATCGTGCCCGCCCTGCACCAGCGCGAGAAGCGCTTCGCGATCGGCTTCATCGCGGCCGCGGTGCCGCTTTTTGTCGGGGGCTGTCTCGCGGCGTGGTTCGTCTTCCCGAACATCGTGATTCTGCTGACGAGCTTCGCCTTCGACGAGTCAGCCACCTTCCTCGGAGCACGCGCTTACCTCGATTTCGCGATCAAGTTCATCCTGGCGATCGGCGTCGGCTTCCTGTTCCCGGTTGTGCTGGTCGCGCTGAACTTTGCGCGCGTCATCACGGGCACGGGCATCCTCAAGGCGTGGCGCTGGGCGATCCTCGGCATCACGGCGTTCACGGCCATCGCGACGCCGGCGGCTGACGTGCTCTCGATGGTCCTGCTCGCCATCCCGATGGTCGGGCTGTACTTCGCCGCGGCGGGCATCGCCTCGATCAACGACAAGCGGGTCGCGAAACGCGAGGCGGCGCTCAACGCCGAGTACGGCATCCGCGTCGATGACTGACGCCGCGCGAACCGACGACGCACCGAGCCCCGCCGAGCGCTACGCGGCCCAGCGCGAGCTGCGGTCGTTGCCGCGCTTGCGCGCCTTCCGCGATGGGCTCACGATCGAGCTTGACCCCTTCCAGCACGCCGCCTGCGCGGCGCTCGAGCATGGTCGGAGCGTGCTCGTGGCCGCGCCGACGGGCGCCGGCAAGACGATCGTGGCCGAGTTCGCCGTCTTCCTGGCGATGTTCGAGCCGAGCGCGAAGATCTTCTACACCGCACCCATGAAGGCGCTCAGCAATCAGAAGTACACCGAGCTCGTCGCGCAGTACGGGCACAGCGAGGTCGGGCTGCTGACCGGCGACACGAACATCAACGCCCGCGCGCGCATCGTCGTCATGACGACCGAGGTGCTGCGCAACATGCTCTACGCCGATTCCGACCTACTCACCGACCTCGCGTTCGTGGTCATGGACGAGGTGCACTACCTCGCCGACCGCTTCCGCGGCGCGGTGTGGGAGGAGGTCATCATCCACCTCCCCGCTCACGTGCGCATGATCTCGCTGAGCGCGACCGTGTCGAACGCCGAAGAGTTCGGCGACTGGCTGCAGGCCGTGCGCGGCGACACCGACGTCATCGTGAGCGAGACGCGCCCGGTGCCGCTCGAGCAGCACGTGCTCGTGCGCTCGAAGCTGCTCGACCTCTTCGACTCGTCGGGCAAGGCCGCCACGAACCGCGTCAACCCCGAGCTCGTGCAGCTCGCGAAGACGGGCGGGCCCACGCCGCACCGCGGTCGTCAGTACCATCCGCGCCGCTGGGAGAAGCGGCCGGCGGGGGAGGGGCGCGCTGATCGCGCCGAGATCGTCGGAATACTCGGCGCCCGCAATCTACTGCCCGCGATCTTCTTCATTTTCAGCCGGGCAGGGTGCGACGCGGCGGTGAAGCAGCTCGTGCGCTCGGGCATCCGGTTGACCGATGCCGCAGAGCGCGAGGAGATCCGGCTCATCGTCGAGGAGCGCTGCCGCACCCTGCGCGACGACGACCTCGCCGTGCTCGGCTACTGGGAGTGGCTCGACGGCCTGCAGCGCGGCGTCGCGGCCCACCACGCCGGGCTCCTGCCCGCCTTCAAGGAGGTGGTGGAAGAGCTCTTCCAGAAGAAGCTGCTGCGCGTCGTGTTCGCGACCGAGACGCTCGCGCTCGGCATCAACATGCCCGCGCGCACGGTCGTGCTCGAGAAGCTCGAGAAGTTCAACGGCGAGGCGCGCGTGCCCATCACGCCCGGCGAGTACACCCAGCTCACGGGCCGCGCCGGACGACGCGGCATCGACACCGAGGGCCACTCGGTCATCCAGTGGACGGGCGGGCTCGACCCGCAAGCGGTCGCCTCGCTCGCATCGCGCCGCACGTACCCGCTCAACTCGAGCTTCCGGCCCACCTACAACATGGCCGTCAACCTCATCGAGCAGTTCGGCCGCGAGCGCACGCGCGAGGTGCTCGAGTCGAGCTTCGCCCAGTTCCAGGCCGATCGCGCCGTGGTCGACCTCGCGCGCACGGTGCGCAAGAACCAGGACGCGCTCGCGGGCTACGCGCGCGCGATGACCTGCCACCTGGGCGACTACGAGCAGTACGCAGCGCTACGGCGCGAGCTCAGCGACCTCGAGCGCGGAACCCGACGGGTGGGCGAGCCGAGCGAGAAGGCCGACAAGCTGCGACGGCAGAAGCAGATCGAGGGCGTGCGCACGCGCATGCGCAAGCACCCCTGCCACGGCTGCGCCGATCGCGAGGCCCACGCCCGCTGGGCCGAGCGCTGGTACCGCCTGAGCCGCGAGACCGAGAATGTCAGTCGGCAGATCACTGGGCGCACGGGCGCCGTCGCGGCGGTCTTCGACCGCATCACCGATATTCTCGCCGAGCTGAAGTACCTCGAGACCGACGAGCACGGGCGCCTGGGTCTCACGACCCACGGGCGCTCGCTGCGCCGCATCTACGGTGAGCGCGACCTGCTCGTCGCCGAGAGCCTGCGCCGTGGCCTGTGGCGCGACCTCGACGTGCCTTCGCTCGCCGCGATGGCGAGCGCGATCGTCTTCGAGGCGCGGCGCGACGACGGCCAGGCCCCAGAGTACGCGCTGCCGCGCGGGGCCTTCCGGTCCGCGCTCGAGCGCACGCAAGAGCTGTGGGCCCGGCTCGACGACCTCGAGCGCGAGCACCGGCTGCCGGGCAGCGAGCCCCTCGCCACGACCCTGGCGCTGCCCATGCACCGCTGGGCTGCGGGCGGTTCGCTCGACACGGTACTGCGCGACGCCGACCTCGCGGCTGGGGACTTCGTGCGCTGGACGAAGCAGACAATCGACCTGCTCGACCAAATCTCGATCGTCGCCGACGGGCAAGTGGGGCGCACGGCCCGCAGCGCGCTCGACGCGACCCGACGCGGCATCGTCGCCTACAGCTCGGTCGCCTGAACGACGCTCTGGGTTCGCTCACCTACAATACGCTCGTGACTTCGTCAACACTCAGCACTCCGCTCACTGCTACCGTCTCGTCGACACGGGCACCCGTGCGACTTCTCCCCGCGTTGCTGATGGCGGCATTCGGCGGGTGGATGATGAATCTCGGGTTTCCGGACGTGGGGTGGTGGCCGCTCACCATTGTCGGCACCGCGCTCGTCGTTGCGAGCCTTCGGGGCCGTAGCGTGGGAGGCGCGATGCTCGTGGGCGCGGTGAGCGGATTCGCCTTCTACGGAACCCTCATCGAGTGGCTCACGGTGTACCTCGGCATCGTGCCCTGGCTGGCTCTCACGCTCGTCCAGGTCATCTACACCGCCTTGGGCGGTGTGCTGATCGCTCTCGCGTGGCGCTGGGTTCCCCAAGCCTGGCCCGGTGTCGCCGGTCGCCTTGTTCTCGCCCCCGCGGTTGTCGCGGCGGTGTGGACGGTGCGTGAGACCGTGTCGAGTAACTTTCCGTGGGGCGGATTTGCGTGGGGGAGGCTCGCTCACAGTCAGGCGGAAGGGCCACTGGCTCACTGGGCAGCATGGGTCGGATTCTCAGGGCTCACCTTCCTCATCGCGTGGTTCGCGGCGGCCCTCGTCGCCGCCGTCATCGAACGGGAGGTCGAACTGCTGTATCGAGGCATTGCGACGGCAGGAGCATCCGTCGCCCTCTTGATCTGGCCCGCCGTGCCGATCGCGACAACGGGGTCGATCACCGTGGCCGCAGTGCAAGGCAATTCCAATTCCGGACTCTTCGCCTCCTACGAACGAGGTCAGATCTTGCAGGATCACTACGCAGCCACCTCGCCACTGTTCGATCGCAATCTCGATCTTGACGTCGTGGTGTGGCCCGAGAATGCGAGCGATCTTGATCCGTTGCGGAATCCCGACGCCGCGGCGATGCTCGACGTCGTGAGCCGGCGGCTTGACGCGCCACTGGTCGTCGGAACGATTACCTACGACGAGGACACCGAACGCACCTTCAACTCAGTACTTCTGTGGAAGGCAGGCGAGGGAGCGACTGGTCAATACGACAAAGTGAATCCGGTACCCTTCGCCGAGTACCTTCCGGCTCGAGAGTTCTTCTACCCACTCGCTCCCTCGCTCTTCGACCTCGTGCCACGTGACTTCTCGTTCGGTGAGCGGGATGCTGTGATTGACATCAACGGCGTGACCGCGGGCATCTCGATCTGTTTCGACATCGTTCACGACGACTTCGTCGCCCGGCAGCTTGACGAGGGTGCCGAGGTGATGCTGGCGCCGACCAACAACGCCGACTTCGGCCAGACAGACCAAGGCATCCAGCAGCTCGCGATTGCACGACTTCGGGCAATCGAAGCGGGGCGAAGTCTTGTGAATATCTCGACCGTCGGAGCGAGCGCCATCGTGCTCCCCGACGGCTCGACGCTGGAGGCACTGCCACGTTTTCAGCCGGGCACAATGGTTCAAGAAGTTCCCCTGAGCGACACCGTTACCCCGGCGAACGCGCTGGGGCGAACGCTCGAGTGGGGTGTTATTCTCTTCGGTCTGATGTCGATAGGTCTCGCCGGCGTACTGACGCGCACGCGTCGTACGTGATGCGCACGTTGGTGATCGTGCCGACGTACGACGAGGCGGAGAGCATCCGAACCATCATCGAGCGTATCCGCCGTGCGGTGCCCGAAGCCGACGTTCTGGTCATCGACGACGCCTCGCCCGACGGCACCGGGGTGATCGCCGACGAGCTCGCCGCGCACGACAACCGGATGACCGTGCTGCACCGACCCGAAAAGTCGGGGCTGGGGGCCGCCTACCTGCAGGGCTTCGCACGCGCCTTCGAGGGCGGCTACGAGGCAGTCGTCGAGATCGACGCCGACGGTTCGCACGACCCCGCCGAGCTACCCTCGATGCTGGCGCTGCTCGACGCCGGGCCGGCCGACCTCGTTATCGGCTCGCGCTGGGTGCCCGGAGGTCGCGTAGTCAATTGGCCGTGGGCGCGGCGCGCGATCTCACGGTCGGGCAACCGCTACGCGCGGTGGATTCTGCGCTCGCGCATCCACGATCTGACCGCCGGTTTCCGCGCATACCGCACGCGCGCGCTGCGTGGGCTCGATCGCGCGGTCGTCTCATCGCAGGGTTACTGCTTCCAGGTGGAGCTCGCGTGGCGCGTCGAGGCGGCCGGGGGAGTGGTCGTCGAGCACCCCATCGCCTTCGTCGAGCGCGCCAACGGCCGCTCGAAGATGGGGCCGGGCATCGTGGCTGAAGCGCTCGTGCGTGTCACCGGCTGGGGCGTGTCGGCCCGCTTCGGGCGAGGTTCGAACCACCGGCTGGTGGCGGGCTAGTCAAGCTCCGAGGCGCTCTCCGCCGCCCCGGCGGGCACGCAATAGCCCGAGGCGCTCCTGCAGCAGTTCTTCGAGCTCGTCACGCGTGCGGCGCTCGAGCAGCATGTCCCAGTGGGTGCGGGCGGCCTTGATCTCTCCCACCGCGATGTCGATGGGAGTGCCGTCGGGGGTGAGCAGTACGCCCTCGCGGCCGCTCTTGGGCGACTCCCACGTGTCGGGCAGTTCGGCGTCTGCCGAGAAGGTCACGTCGAAGGTTTCGCCTTCCTCCGTGCGGTAGCGAGCCCGCTGGCGGTCGGCGAACTCGACGCCCTCCTCGCTTTGCATGCTCTGCGAGCCGAGCCTCATGCCCCGCAACGTGCGATCAGCCATGGTGAGTCCCTCCCCGGGTCAGCGGCCTTATCGGCCGCAGCCGGCGCGCGAGTGCCGGCGAATTCATGTATAGGTATAGACCCGTTCACCCTGCCTGCACATCCCGCCGGGGGTGCTTCCCAGAACTTTGACAGCGTCACCCCAGCGCGGCGACGACCTCCATCGCGAGGTCGGCGCGGTCGGTCACGATGCCGTCGACGCCCAGGGAAAGCAGCCGGCGCATCTCGGGCTGCTCGTTGATCGTCCACACGTGCACCTCGACCCCGGCCGCATGGAAGGCCCGGATGCGTGCGGGGGAGACGGTGTCGAGGCTGATCGCGCGCACGGGGATCTGCACGGCGTGCAGCCCGCGCAGGGCCGCGCGCACGAGCGGGCCGCCCCGCACGACGGTCGCGAGTAGCGCAGCAGCGAAGCGCGGCCCCGAGGCGCTTGTCGCAACACCCGGCAGCTGGGCGACAGCCGCCCGGCGGCGGCGCTCGCTGAACGAGGTCAGCAGCACGCGGTCGACCGCGTGCGCGGCGCGCACGGCTTCGACGGCGGAAGCGACGGCACCCACGCTCTTGAGATCGATGTTGAACCGAGCGTCGGGAAACGCGTCGAGCGTCTCGGCGAGCGTCGGCAGGTGCTGCTCCGCACCGAGGTCGAGCCGCGCCAGCTCGGCTGCCGTCAATTGGTCGACCCGTTGCGGCCGCCCGGCGACGCGCGAGAGGTCGGGGTCGTGCGCGATGACGGCAACGCCGTCGGCGCTCGCGTGCACATCGGTCTCGAGGTGCGTCACCCCGACCGTGAGCGCGTGGGCGAAGGCCAGCAGGCTGTTCTCCGGCGCCTCGAGAGCGAGCCCGCGATGCGCAAGCACGCGCGGGCGCGCCGGCTCGAAGTACGGCAAGTTACTCCCGGTCAGCTCCAGGTGCGGCGGCTGAGGGTTCACGCCTTCGGGGGGCGCGCGCCCGACCCCTCGGCGCCGGGAGCCCCTCCGAAGAAGCCCTGGCCGATGCCCTTGAGAGCCTCGGTGAGCTCGCTCGGGATGATCCACAGCTTGTTCGCGTCGCCCTCGGCGAGCTTCGGCAGGGTCTGCAGGTACTCGTAGGCGAGCAGCTGGGCGTCGGGGTTGCCCTTGTGGATGGCGTCGAAGACGATCGTGATCGCCTTCGCCTCGGCCTCGGCCTTGAGGATCTGGGCCTGCGCCTCACCCTCGGCCTTCAAAATGGCCGACTGGCGCGCACCCTCCGCCTCGAGAATCTGCGACTGCTTCGAGCCCTCGGAGGTGAGGATGACGGCGCGTCGGTCGCGTTCGGCGCGCATCTGCTTCTCCATTGAGTCCTGGATGCTCAGGGGCGGGTCGATCGCCTTGAGCTCGACGCGGTTCACGCGCAGGCCCCACTTGCCCGTCGCCTCGTCGAGCACGACGCGCAGCTGGCCGTTGATGTTGTCGCGGCTTGTCAGCGCCTCCTCGAGGTTGAGGCCGCCGACCACGTTGCGAAGAGTCGTGACGGTCAACTGCTCGACGCCGGCGAGGTAGTTCGCGATCTCGTAGGTCGCGGCACGGGCATCCGTCACCTGAAAGTAGATGACGGTGTCGATCGAGACGACGAGGTTGTCCTCGGTGATCACCGGCTGCGGCGGGAACGACACGACCTGTTCGCGCATGTCGACGAGCGGGCGGAGTCGGTCGATGAAGGGGATGAGGATGTTGAGGCCCGGCTGCAGCGTGCGCTGGTAGCGGCCGAGCCGCTCGACGACGCCCGCATACGCCTGCGGCACAATGCGGATCGATCGCACGATCACGACGATCACAAATATGCCGACGACAATGAGCAGGGCTGTCACGAATAGCTGCCCCACGAACTCGGTGGCGGAGATCATGCGGTCTCGCTCCTCTCTCGGGGCGCCACGACGGCGGTCGCCCCCTCGATGCGGACGACGGTCAGGCGGTCGCCCTCCGCCGGGGTCGACGCGGTGTCCTCGACGTCGAGGCGCGCAGTCCAGGTTTCGCCGTTCGCGAGCTTCACGTACCCCGCTCCGTCGACGAAGGCGGTCGAGACGCGCGCGGCCATGCCCACGAGCGCGTCGACGTTGGTGCGGGCAGGCTCGCGCTCGCGATCGAGCGTCTTCAGCAGCAGCGGGCGGATCGTGAAGAGCAGCAGCCCCGAGATGATGGCCGCGGCGAGGATCTGCACCCACCACTCGGCGCCGAGCAGGTTCGCGCCGAGCCCGCCGATGAGAGAGCCGGCGGCGATCATGAGGAAGGTGAACTCGAGGGTCAGCACCTCGATGATCACGCAGACGATCACAAAGACCAGCCAGACGATCCAGAGGTACTGCGTCAGATCGACCACGTTGCCCCTTCATCAGAAAACCGCGTTCCGCTCACGCTATCACCGGCCTCCGGCGGCACGCCGGGGCCGCTCAGGCGGTAGGGTCGTGAACCGTGAACAGCCCCCTGCAGCCCGGCTCGCTCGCCGGAAAAACCGCCCTCGTCACCGGCTCCTCGCGCGGCATCGGCGCCGACACGGTGAAGTACTTCGCCGCGGCCGGCGCAAACGTCGTCATCAACTATCGCGCCAAGGCACCGCGCGCCGAGAAGCTCGTGGCCGAAATCGAGGCCGCGGGCGGCCAGGCGATCGCCATCGGCGCCGACCTCACCGACCCGGCTTCGGTCACCGCGATGATGGATGCCGTGCACGAGCGCTTCGGTGGCCTCGACATCCTCGTGCTCAACGCCTCCGGCGGCATGGAGTCGGGCATGGGCGAGGACTACGCCCTGAAACTCAACCGCGACGCGCAGGTGAACGTGCTGACGAGCGGCACCGAGCTCATGGGCCCGGGCGGTCGCGTCGTGTTCGTCACGAGCCACCAGGCGCACTTCATCCGCACCGTGCCGACGATGCCCGAGTACGAGGCCGTCGCCTCGTCGAAGCGGGCAGGCGAGGACGCCCTGCGCGCGCTCGTCCCCGAGCTCGAGGCGAAGGGCATCGGCTTCACGGTCGTGTCGGGCGACATGATCGAGGGCACCATCACCGCGACCTTGCTCGAGCGCGCCGCTCCCGGCGCGATCGACGCGCGCAAGGAGGCGGCTGGCAAGCTCTACAACGTGAGCGAGTTCGCCGCCGAGGTGGCGCAGGCAGCGGTCG
>CAYPND010000035.1:18011-24197 GCA_964412175.1 uncultured Microbacteriaceae bacterium
GGGGAGTAGCGACATGGCCCCGACACCGGGCCTGCGCCGGTCATCCCGAATCATTCTCATGGATGCAGAGGGCGCGGCGCTGTTGTTCATGACGGCCGCGCCCGACTCCTCGCGGTTCGCCCGCTGGATCACGCCGGGCGGGGGAGTCGATTCGGGGGAGACCCACGAGCAGGCGGCGGTGCGCGAGCTCTTCGAAGAGACCGGGCTCGTCATCGACGGCGTGGGGGAGCCCGTGTGGAGCATCGACTTCGACGTGGCGTGGGACGAAGCTGATCACGACCGCGGTCACGCCGAGTACTACGTCGTGCGGTGCGAGCGCTTCGAGCCGGTCGCGACGAACTGGACCGAGTCGGAGCACGTCGACATGACACAGCACGGCTGGTTCACCGCTGACGAGCTGCTGCGCTCGGCCCAGCCCTTCGAGCCGTACGACTTGCCGCGCCTGCTGCGCACGGCCGCCCGGAGATTTTGAGAGACTCTCGATATGACCACTAACCTGTCGGGCATCGACCCTGAATTGCTCGACGTCCAAGAGATCGCCGATCCCGTCGCTCCCGCGTGGTTCGACCTCGTCTACTCGATCGTGCCGCTCGTGCTGGTGATCGTCGCGATCGTGGGTCTGGTGTCGATCATCCGCCGTTATCGATCAATGTCGGTGCTCGAGTCGGCCGGATGGACAGCCGTCGTGGTCTTCGCACCGTTGCTGGGCACTCTCGTCTGGTTCGCCATCGGACGACGCCGGTACACGCTGGAGTAGGACCAGGGACGAGCTGCTCTCAATCGAGAAGCCCGCCCCCGGTCTACCCCCGTCGAGCCCTACGACCCGGTGCTGTTGCTGCGCTCGGTCGCAGCATCCTGATCGGCGGGCCCCTCACCCTGCACAGGGGACGGCGTGGAGTCGGTGACGACCGCCGCGCGACGCGACGGGCGCCGCCAGACCGGCTCGGCCTCGGCGAGCTCGGCCTCGGTCGCGATGCGGAAAGGGGGAGCGTTCTCGACCTCGACCGCGTGGCGTCCCTCGCCGCGCGTGGCGCGCAGGCTCGTGACGATCGAGATCGTGATGATGAGCGCGACGACGCCGAGCGAGACGCTCGTGGGGATCTTATAGACGTCGAGCAGCAGCATCTTGATACCGACCCAGATGAGCACGAAGGCCAGGCCGAGCTTCAAGTAGATGAAGCGGTGCATGAGGTCGGCGAGCAGGAAGTACATCGCCCGAAGGCCCAGGATCGCGAAGGCGTTCGCGGTGAACACGATGAACGGCTCGCTCGTCACGCCGAAGATCGCGGGGATCGAGTCGACCGCGAAGATGATGTCCGTCACCTCGACGAGCACGAGCACGGCGAGCAGGGGAGTGGCGACGATGACCCCGGCCTTGCGGATGAGGAACTTCTGCCCGTGGTACGCGTCGGTCATGGGCACGACGCGTCGGAAGAGCTTCAGGATGCGCGAGTTCTCGACATCCATGTGCTCATTGCGCTTCCGGATCATGACGTACCCGGTGTAGAGCAGGAATGCGGCGAAGACGTACAGGATCCACGAGAACTGGTCGATGAGCACGGCGCCGAGCGCGATGAAGATCGCACGGAAGACGAGCGCACCGATCACGCCGAGGAACAGCACGCGGTGCTGCAGCTCGCGCGGCACACCGAAGAAGGCGAAGATGATCGCCCAGACGAACACGTTGTCGACGGCGAGCGACTTCTCGATCAGATAGCCGGCGTAGTATTGCTGCCCGAGCTCGGCACCGTACTCCCACCAGATGTAGCCGCCGAAGGCGACGCCGAGGCTCACCCAGATGATCGACCACACGGCGGCCTCGCGCACGCCGATCACGTGGGCTTTGCGGTGGGCGAAGAGGTCGATCGCGAGCATAAGGAGGATGACGCCGAGTACGGCGGTCCACAGCCACAGTGGAACGTCCACAGAGAACTCCTGAAAGGTCGGTGAGGCGATTCAGGAGGTCTTTCCCGGCCAGAACGGTCAGGTTCGGCCCGTGGCGCCGGATCCGCATGGACGGATCGGAGTGACGACGCAACGCGGGTCGGGGATACTCCCCTCCGAAAACAAGTGAATCACACTTCACCTATAGACCGAAACCGGTTCGGCGCGATCTCGGCGAGCTCCCAGCATCCAGCGATGGGATGCTCGCATGATGACCCTTGAGCCCGGCACCGGCGTTCCGTGGCTCACCGAGTTCGTCGGCCCGGCGTTCTTCGAGACGGCGCTGGGGCCGGCGATCGTCGCGGGTTTCGCGCTCATGATGCTCGCGCCGATCTCGATCGCTGCGCACCGCTGGTGGATGGCCGACACGACGCTCATGATCTGGGTCGCCGTGGCGATCGCCGGCGGCCCGTTGGGCGCGATCGCCTGGTTCGCGTGGGGTCGACCGGCCGTGCGGCGCTTCCGCGACGGCGGTGCGGGAGCGGTCTCCGCGGCCTCCTGACTGTCGTGGTCGGTATCCGATAATCCACATTATGTCAGATGGAAAGGACTCTATGTGCGGGTTTCGCACATAGAGTGAAATCGGGTAAGTCGACTACTCCCCTCCTGACCTGGGGTTTTCGGTCGACAAGACGACCCTTGGCTGCGCTTGGACTGCAAGAACGTTGCATGGTGGGCTCGCTACACCCTTCCTGACCGGGGCTTTTCGTTCAGCTGGTTGCAGGTTTCGCACGCAGTATGCGATTCTTACTGCACGATTGGAGGAGTTGCGGCGGGATGGATCGGGGCGACAACGTCATCCAGTTCGCGCCGTTCGGTGGGGTCGCGCCCGACTCTGATCTGTTCCTCGCCGCGGTGCTCGATGGGTGGGAGAAGCAGCAGCGCGCCAAGGACTTCTCGCCGGGCACGATTCGAACGAGACGTGCGCTGGTGGTGAAGCTGGTCGATTTCAGCGGTCATTACCCGTGGGCATGGACGCTGGGCGATGTGGACGACTTCTTCGCCCACGCCCGCGGCATTCGCAATCTCTCGCACGCCACGGTGCGGTCGTATCAGACCGCAATCAAGTTGTTCTGCGACTATGCCTGCGATCCGCGTTACGACTGGAATGAGCAGTGCGGGCGCCTCTTCGGACAACTCTTCGCGCAGGTCGTTGTGACCGAGCTCAATCGCGTGAGTCATACCCATCCGTCTGAGACACGCCCGGCAAAGCGACCGTTCACACCCCGCGAGTTGCAGGAGCTGTTCGATCCGGCCGACCTGGAGGTGACCCGGATCCTGAACTCCGGTCGCCGCTCCCCCGTCGCTGCGTGGCGCGACGCCGTGGCGTTCAAGACCGCCTACGGCTGGGGGCTGCGGTCCAACGAGCTGCGTCACCTGCAACTGGTTGATCTCTCGCGCAATCATCGTGCACCTTACTTCGGCGAGTACGGAGTTCTGCGGGTGCGGTGGGGTAAGCCGCACCGCGGCTCAGCGAAGAAGGTTCGCTCGGTCCTCACGGTGTGGGACTGGAGCGTCCAGGTGCTTCGCGATTGGATCGAGAACGGATTGCCTATCCTCGGGGAGCCACTTACCGACCTGTTCCCCACCGGCGGCGGTCTCGTGGTCGGCGAGTCCCACCTACTTGGCCGGCTGCGCAGCCTCATCGACGAACTCGGCTTCCCGCCGGGTCTGGACCTGCACTCGTTCCGTCGCGCTTACGCGACCAACCTGATCACCGGCGAAGGGTTCGACGTCTCGTTCGTGCAGATGCAGCTCGGGCATGAGCACGCGTCGACCACCTCGATCTACTCGCTCCCCTCCCCCGACTACCAGACCCGTGCTCTGCTGCAAGCGCACGAACGCACCCTCGCTGCCGCGAAACAGTCACCCAGAAGGAGAGAACCGTGACCCGACGACAGATCGAATACACCTGGCGGGTGCGCGAGATTATGGCTCGCCGCCACATCTACCTCGCCAAGGAACTCGCTCCCCTGCTCCATGAGCGAGGCATCACATTGACCACCAACGCGATCTGGCGGATCGTGAAAGACGATCCCGAACGCATCTCACTCCAGCTTCTCGTCGCTCTCGCCGACGCTCTGGATGTCGGCATCGAAGAACTGATCACGTTCACCGCCCACGACACGAAAACCATCCGAACCCGCCGCGCCGCCGGCGACGGTCTGCCCGACATCCGCGACTACCGACCCGTGCGAGCCCGGATCGTCGACGACGATGACCAATAGCGGCGGTCGCCCCGCCACGAACGGGAATGGCTCCGCCCGCCCGGCGACCATCCGCAACCTTCCCGACCCGCAACGCCGCGGCCGGCCCCGTTCGACGGGCGGTCGGCACTGCGATCGGTGCGGCAACGATGTGGCCAAGATCCGGGTCCGCTGGCCGGACGGCAGCGTCTGCGGCGCTTGCTTCACCGCCGCGACCCACCGCTATGGGATCTGTGCCATCTGCGGAGTCCATCGGATGCTCCCCGGCCGATTCCAGCTCGGACAGCCAATCTGCCGTGACTGCGCCGGGATCAGCACCAACCTGTCCTGCGCCCGTTGCGGCCGCGAAGCCGAACGGATCCACGGTGGTCACTGCGCCCGCTGCGTGCTGAACGACGAGCTTGAGCACCTCCTGCAACCCGGCGACGACCGACCGCTTCAGAAGTTGATCATCGCCCTGGTTGCCGTCGAACGACCCGAGAGTCTCATCACCTACACCCGCGGCGTTCGAGCGCGGGAACTCCTCACCCGCATCGGCTGCCGGGAGCTCGCGCTCACGCACGACGCGTTCGACGCCCTCCCCCGCTCGACCGCCGCCGAACATCTGCGAGCCTTGCTCACTCATCACGGCGTGCTCCCCAACCGCGGCAGCGACCCAGTGGCCCGGTTCAAGACCTGGTTGGCGGAACGACTCGACACACTCCCGGACGATGGAGCCCGCTCGAGCATCGAGCAGTTCGCGACCTGGCGTCATCTGCGCCGCATCCGCGAACGGGAACAGGACGACTGGCGCAACCTCACCACCGTCACCCACGCGGCGAAGCAAGAGATCACCGAGGCGGGCAAGTTCCTCGCTTGGCTGCGCAGCACCTATGACACCGGGCCGAACGGCGTCCAGCAAGCCCACGTCGATGAGTACCTCGTCGCCGGCTCCACTACCCGGCGGCACATCCGCAACTACCTCCACTGGCTCGAGCCGAATCGCACCCGCCGGTTCCGGAAGGTGGATGCGCCCTATCGGGTCGCGAACTCGACCCCGATCGTCACCCAGGAGCAGAGGGTGCAGATGGTGCGCAACTGCCTCGAGTTCGACCAGGTGGTGCTCTCCACCCGGATCGCGGGGCTGATCCTGCTGCTGTGGGCACAGCCGCTGAATCGAATCGTGATGCTCCGCCAGCGCGACGTCGACATCCGCGTCGACGGGCTCTATCTCAACTTCGGCGCCGTTCCCAGCATTGTGCCGCCAGAGCTGGCTGCCACCTTTGGCGACTACTTCGCGCACCCCTCGAATCAGCGAACCGGCAACACTGGCACAGAGTGGCTGTTCCCCGGCACTCGCGCTGGCCGGCACCTGCACGAGAACACCCTGAGCGACCGGCTCCGAATCCTGGGGATCGACGCCCAGCGCGCCCGGAACGCCACTCTGCAAGACCTCACGCACGAGGTCGACGCTCGCTCGCTGATTGATCTTCTTGGTTACAGCGGCAAGGTGATCACCCTGCATGCCGCGCGGGCCGGGGCACCGCGTTCGGACTACATCGCGCTCCGGCGGAAACCGAACTGAGCCGCCGGATCAGTAACCGGCGGCGTTCATTCGCGACTGACGACCTCGGCAAGAACCTGCCGATGCCGTCGCACCACGTCACTGTCGCGGGCTCGCAGTAGCGCAGCCTCGCGTCGGTGGCTGCCTGCACTCGAGCCGAGATCGTGAATGATTCCGATGAGCTCGTCGTAGTCGGCGGCGGAGAGCACAACGGCTGCCAGTCGCCCCTCCGCACTGATTCCCACTACCGAGTTGTTAGCGTGCACGTCCGTGACGATCGCGGCGAAACGCCGCGTCGCGTCGCCAACTGCAAAGGTTTCCACGGCAATCAGCCTAGATACGGTTGAGAGGCGGGAGCCAGGCCCGCCGCAGGCGATCCTCGAGTTCAGTTGCGGTGCGACTCGACCCGCATTCCCACCAAGAGAGCTCGCACTCTCTTAGCCTCGATCCACCGGTGTTGTGGGGTTCGGAGCGGGCGTCGTGACACGGAAA
>CAYPND010000036.1:0-23843 GCA_964412175.1 uncultured Microbacteriaceae bacterium
CACTAGCCCGCCGCGCGCGCCAGCGCACGATCATCCCCAGATCTGGGGCTAAGCGGCGCTACGTTTCTCGGAAAGCGACCTTTTGGCCCAGATCTGTATCAGTGGAGCCGGGATGCTCGCACACGGCTGCGAGGGCGCGCGAGCATCCGGCACCCCCAGAATGAGGGCAAAGCGGCGGAACGCATCGCGGCAAGCGCCGATTTGCCCCAGATCTGGGGAAAGGGGGCGCTCTACGCGACGCGCACCGGCATGCGCTTGATGCCGTGCACGAAGTTGCTGCGAAGGTGGTCGAGTTCGCCCGCGCGCTCGAGGGTGACATCGCGCGTCAGCAGGTCTTCGAACATGATGCGCAGCTCGATGCGGGCCAGCGCGTTGCCGAGGCACATGTGCGGGCCGCCGCGACCGAACGACATGTGCTCGTTCGGGTTGCGCGTCACGTCGAAGCGGTACGGCTCGTCGAAGATCGCCGAGTCGCGGTTGCCCGAGGCGAACCACACGACGACCTTCTCGCCATCGCTGATCTGGGTGTCGGAGAACTCGACGTCCTTCGTCGCCGTGCGACGGAAGTGGTAGACGGGCGACGCGTACCGCAAGAACTCCTCGACGGCCCACGGGATGAGCGAGGGGTCGTTGCGCAGGATCTCGAGCTGCGACGGGTTGTCGAGCAGGTTCTTCATCGAGTGCGTGATCGTGTGGCGCGTCGTCTCGTTGCCGGCGACGACGAGCAGCAGGAAGTTCGTGTTGAACTCGTGCTCGCTGAGCGGCTGGCCGTCGCTCGGCACGCCGTCGGCGAGCAGCGTGATGAGGTCGGTGCCGCCCTTGCCGCGGCGCTCGGCCGCGAGGTGCTTGCCGTACTCGTAGACCTCGATCGCGGCCGGCGAGCGGAACGGCACGTGCTTGAACTCCTCGCTGTCGGCCGAGCCGATGAGCACGTCGGCGTGCTCGGGGTCGGTGTTGCCGACCATGCGGTTGCCCCACTCGATGAGCTGGCCCGTGTCGCTGTCGGGCACGCCGAGCAGGCGCGCGAGCACCCGGATCGGAAAGTCGGCGCTGACCTCCTCGACGAAGTCGAACTCCTTCTTCGCGAGCGCGGCATCCAGCGTCTTCGCGGTGATGCCGCGCAGGAAGGTCTCGTACTTCGCCACGGCCTGCGGCGTGAACTCGCCCTGCAGCATGCGGCGCAGCGCCCGGTGGCGGATACCGTCCATCTCGAGAAGCGACCGTCGCTGATCCTGCATCGCAGGGTCGACCTCTTCGAGGTTCGTGAACTTCGTCGAGGTGAAGGTCTCGGTGTCGCGCAGGATGCGCACGATGTCGTGGTACCGCGTCGCCGACCAGAAGCCGCTGTTGGGCGCCTCTTCGGTCGAATAGTGCAGGCCCGGAGTCGCCCGGAGCTCGTCGAACACGCCCCACGGGGCGCCGTCCGCGAAGAGATCGAGGTCGGCCAGGGTGAGGTCTGTCGTCGTCGACATGGTGCTCCTGCTTTCATGGGAAGCGATTTGTTCGGATGCTAACGAACTTCGGCGCGCGAGTCGAGCCTGAAGGTGGTTTCGATCCGAATGAGTGAGGATGGAGAGCGCGCGGCACCCGCGCGAGGGGAGGGGAACCATGCCGAGTCCGCACACGCTGGCCGAGACCGAAGAGCGCGTCGCCGGCAAGCTCGGCGCCCTGCCGCTCGACTTCGAGGCGATGGCTGTGGTCTCGAACCTCTTCCGTGCTGCGAATGCCACGCGCAATTACCTCGAGCGCAGCGTGCTCGCCGCGACGGGCCTGTCGTGGACGGCGTTCGTCGTGCTCTGGGTCACCTGGATCTGGGAGCCCATCGAGACCCGCCAGATCGCGGAGGAGGGTGGCTTCTCGAAGGCCACCCTCACGGGCGTGCTCGGAACCCTCGAGTCGAAGGGCTACCTGTTGCGCGAGCGCAGCGATAAAGACGGCCGGCTCGTGAACGTGTCGATGACGCCCGCGGGTCGCGAGCTCATGGCGACCCTCTTCCCGACCTTCAACGACCACGAGCGCACCATCACCTCGAGCCTCGACCCCGAGCGGCGGCGCGAGCTCGCCAACATGCTGCGCGCGATCACCCAGGTGACGGAAGGGCAGCGGTAGAGCATCCGGTTCAGGATGCTCGCGCGCCTTTCGCGACAGGCCTACCGCTCGGCGCCCCGGGTCGGTTAGTATCGCGACAGTCGTTTGTATCCGAACGACCCGCGACAGCAAGGGAGCCGCCCGCGTGCAGACAGCAGAACACCAGGTCGAACTGGCCGGACTGACCGTCGACACGCGGCACTACATCGGCGGGCAGCGTGTCGCCTCGGCCGAGACCTTCGAGAGCATCTCGCCTATCGACGGCACCGTGCTCGCCCACATCGCGCGTGGCGGTGCCGACGAGGCCGACGCCGCGGTCTGGGCGGCCCGCAACGCCTTCCCCGCGTGGCGCGACCTCGGGCCCGCCGGCCGCGGCGAGATCCTGCACCGCCTGGCCGACCTGATCGAGGCGAATGTCGAAGTGCTCTCGCAGCTCGAGACCCTCGATAACGGCTCGCTGCTGCGCAGCCACCGGCGCGGGGTCATGCCGCGCGTCGCCATGAACATCCGCTTCTTCGCCGACTGGGCTACAACCAAACTCACCCACCCGGTCTGGCAGACCCGCGGCCACGACAACGTCGTGAGCTGGGACCCGTCGGGCGTCGCCGCGATCATCACGCCCTGGAACGCGCCGCTCATGCTCGCCACCTGGCGCATCGGCCCGGCCCTCGCGGCGGGCGACACCGTCGTGCTCAAGCCAGCGGAGTGGACGCCCCTGACCGCGAGCGTCTTCGCCGACCTGTGCCAGCAGGCGGGGATGCCCGCCGGGGTCTTCAACGTCGTGCAGGGCTACGGCGCCGAGGTCGGTGCGGCCCTCGTCGCGCATCCCGGAATCGCCCGCATCGCGTTCACGGGCTCGGTGCCCACGGCGAAGGCGATCGCGCGCGCCGCGGCCGAGAACCTCACGCCCGTGAGCTTCGAGCTCGGCGGCAAGAGCCCGCTCATCATCACCGATGACGCCGACCTCGACCTGGCCGTCGAGATCGCCGTCGAGCAGTACGACAACGCCGGGCAGGTGTGCCTTTCGGGCACGCGCCTGCTTGTGCACGAGCGCATCGCCGACGAGTTCGCCGCGCGCTTCGCCGAGAAGGCCGCCGCGATCGTGCAGGGCGACCCGCGCGACGAGGCCACGCAGATCGGCCCGCAGATCCACCGCGTACACCTCGACCGCGTCGCGGGTTTCGTCGAGCGCGCGCAGGCCGACGGCGCGCAGATCGCCTTCGGCGGCGGGCCGAACGACGACCTCGGCGGGCTGTACTTCCGGCCCACCCTCATCACGGGCGCGAAACCCGGCAGCGAGATCCTCACCGCCGAGGTCTTTGGCCCCGTGCTCGCGATGCAGACCTGCGCGACTGACGAGGAGGCCGTGGAGATCGCCAACGCGACCGAGTACGGCCTCGCCGCCGTCGTCGTGTGCGGCGATCGCGAGCGCGCCGAGCGGCTGACGAAGAACCTCGTCGCCGGCACGATCTGGGTCAATTGCTTCTTCGTGCGCGACCTCGCCGCGCCTTTCGGGGGCAGCAAGAAGAGCGGCATCGGTCGCGAAGGCGGCGTGTGGTCGTTCGACTTCTACGCCGACGTCAAGAACACCGTCTACGCACCCTCTGGGTGGAAGGAGTAAGTCATGGGAAAGGTTGTCGGCGCCGCGATGCTCGCGCATGTGCCCACCATCATGCTGCCGCAAGACGTGCGGTACGACCTCAACGGCGGCAAGGAGATCACACTGGTACCCGGTCTCAAGCGCTTCCGCTCCGAAGTCATGGAATTACTCGACTACGACACCGTCGTCGTGCTCGACTCGCACTGGGCCACGACGGTCGAGTTCGTCATCACCTCGCACGCCGAACGGTCGGGGCTGTTCACCTCGGAGGAGCTGCCGCGCGGGATGTCGCAGATCCCCTACGCCTTCCGCGGCGACCCCGAACTCGCGAACGCCGTCGCCGACTACGACGAGAAGAACGGCACCTGGGTCACGCCCATCAGCGACCCCCACCTGCCGATCTTCTACGCGACCGTGAACCTGTGGCACTACCTGGGTCGCGGGCTCGACAAGCGCTGGGTGAGCCTCTCGGTGTGCCAGACGGCGACGACGGAAGACTTCCTGCGCGCAGGCCGTGCGCTCGGCGAGGCCATCCGCGACAGCGACCGCAAGGTGCTGCTGCTCGCATCCGGTGCCCTCTCGCACACCTTCTACAAGCTGCGCGACCTGCGCAAGCACGAGGCGAGCGACCCGACGCACATCTACAGCGAGGGCGCGCGCCTGGCCGACCTCGAGCGCATCGAGTGGATGAAGCAGGGCGACCACAAGCGCATCCTCGACACCATGCCCGAGTTCAAGAAGTTCAAGCCCGAGGCCAACTTCAGCCACTGGTTGCAGATGGCGGGCGCGACGGGCGAGGAGGCCAACACGGCTCGCGGGGTGATGTACTCCGAGTACGAGAACTCGATCGGCACGGGTCAGGTGCACGTGTACTTCCCCGAGCCCGAGGGCGGCTTCCCGCTGCCGAAAGACGTCACGCGCTCGCGCGACGATTCCGACGACGTCGTCGTGGGTGCCGCATGACCGAGTACCGGCGCATCCTGCTCGATGGCGCGGCCGTGCAAGTGGTGCGGCACGGCGACGAGCTGCGAGCATCCGATGGGCGCACGATCGGGGTCGACGAGGCGGTGCACCTGCCACCCAGCGAGCCGACGAAGATCATCGCCGTGCACTTGAACTACCCGAGCCGCAGCGACGAGTTCATGACCAAGCTGCCGCCCGCACCGACGTACTTCCACAAGCCGATCACGGCGCTCAACAGCCACCAGGGCGCCGTCGTGCGCCCGGCCGGCTGCCAGTGGCTCAACTACGAGGGCGAAATCGTCATCGTCATCGGCCGCACGTGCCGCAACGTCTCGCCGGCCGAAGCAGGCGACTACATCGCCGGGTACTCGGTGGGCAACGATTTCGGGCTGCACGACTTCCGCGACACCGATGCGGGCTCGATGCTGCGCGTCAAGGGCAGCGATACGCTCGCGCCCGTGGGGCCCGGCCTCGTGACCGACTGGGATTTCCGCGGCAAGACGATCCGCACCGTCGTGAACGGCGCCGTCGTGCAGGAGGACTCGACCGACACCATGGAGTGGGACATGCACTACCTGGTGGCCGACCTCGCCCGCACGATCACGCTCGTTCCCGGCGACATGATCTACTCGGGAACACCCGCGAACTCGCGGCCCGTGCAGCCCGGCGACGTCGTCGAGGTCGAGGTCGACGGCCTCGGCCGCTTGACGAACCACATCGTCGAGGGCCCCGAGCCGATCCGCACCGACGTCGGCGCCCAGCCGACCTCGAGCGAAGAGGTCGTCTCGACCGCGCTCGGCGGCGACTGGGAGTTTCGCGGCATCCGCACCCCCTCCAACGACCTCTACCCCTCCCGTCTCGAAAAGTAAGGACCATCGCATGATTCGCATCGACGTCGACATGGACAAGTGCCAGCACTACGGCCAGTGCGTGTTCGAGGCCCCCGAGGTCTTCCAGCTCAACGCCGACGACAAGCTCGAGTACGTGGCCGAGGCGCCCGACGAGATGCTCGCCGACCTCGAGTCGGCGGCCGACGTCTGCCCCATGCAGGCGATCGTCATCACCCGGGCTTGATCGGATGGATGCTCCGCTGCTGATCGTCGGAGCCTCCATGGCCGGCCTCCGCACCGCCGAGGGCGCGCGGCGCGCCGGCTATGCAGGGCCCATCGAGTTCCTCGGCGCCGAGGCGCACGCGCCCTACAACCGCCCGCCGCTCTCGAAGGAGCTGCTGCAGACCGAGGGGCACGGGCACGCGGAGGTCGCGTTCCCCATCCGCTCGGCGCTCGAGGAGGGCGTGTCGTGGGTGCTCGGGCGCGCGGCGGTCTCGCTCGATGCCGCGCGGCGCGTCGTCGTCGACGATGCCGGGGACGAGCATCCGTACAGCGCGCTCGTGATCGCGACGGGGTTGCGCCCCCGCGCGCTGCCGATCGACGACCACGGGCTCGGCGGCATCCACGTGCTGCGCACGCTCGACGATGCCGTCGCGCTGCGCGACGTGCTGCGGCCCGGCGCGAACGTCGTCATCCTCGGCTCGGGGTTCGTCGGCTGCGAGATCGCGGCGACGGCGGCCAAGAACGGCGCGACGGTGTCGATCGTGACGCAGAGCCGCGTGCCCCTTGAGCGCGCGCTCGGGCCGCTGCTCGGCGCCGAGATGCGGCGGCGGCACGAAGCGCACGGGGTGCGGTTTTTCACGGGCGAGTCGCTGTTCGGGCTCGTCGGCGACCCGACGGTCGAGCGCGTGATCCTCACGAGCGGCGTCATGCTCGAGTGCGATGTGCTCGTGGTCGCCGTCGGCAGCGACCCCAACACCGAGTGGCTCGAAGGCTCGGGGCTCGAGGTGTCGAACGGGGTGCTCGTCGACGGCGGGCTGCGCGCGGTCGGCGTCGACGGGGCCGTGCACCCCGAGATCTTCGCGGTCGGCGATGTCGCCCGGTACGCGAACCCGCTCTTCGACGACGTGCCGCGCCGAGTGGAGCACTGGAACCTGCCGACCGAGACCGGCAAGCGGGCCGGCCAGCTCATCGCCGCGCAGCTCGCGGGCGAGGACTGCGAGCCCCTCGCGGCCGCCGGCTTCGCCCCGCTGCCCTCGTTCTGGAGCGACCAGTACGACGCCCACCTGCTCGCCTTCGGCATGACCTACCTCGCCGATCGCAGCGAGCTCGTCGCCGGGAGGGTCGACGACGAGTGCGTGGTCGAGTACTACCGCGGCGACGAGCTCGTCGGCGTTTGCGGCATCGGGATGCGCAGCGCCGTGCAGGCGTACCGCACGCGCTTCGCAACGCCCGCCCCCGCCGCCCCGCCCGCGTAGGTCGACGCCCGCCCCCGCCGCGCCGACCGCGCGGGCCGGCGCCCACCGCGCGCCTCGCACTGTTTGCGACACCTCGTACGCACCGTGGGGTACGAGGTGTCCGAATCAGTGAGAGTTATGGCGGGCGGGGCGGGCGGGCTCGGTCGTTGGGCTCGGTGGCCCGACTGTGCCCGTGACCCGACTGTGCCCGTGACCCGCCCGCGAGGGCCACCCCATCGAGGCTGTGTGCCGCTCATGGCACATGCCGCGCACGGCACATTGCCTGAACGACACAACCGGTGCCCCGCGCTGCGAGGGCACCGGCGCGGCGATGGGCAATTCCGAGGCCCGAGGCGGGCCGCATGAGCCGAGGGCGCAGAGGCAGGCGCGGGGCGGTTGCCGGGGCAGGCGCGGGTCGCGGTTCGCGCGCAGTGCGGCGGCGCTCAGGGGCGGCCGAGGGCTGCGTTCCAGAGGGCGCGCAGCTCGACCTCGCCGGGCAACGACGTCGGGCGCAATTCGGCGTCGTCCACGACGAAGTAGAAGGCGGCCGTGACCGCCTCGAGAGGCAGCCCTGCCCAGCGCGCGTAAGCGAGCCGGTAGAGCGCGAGTTGCAGCTCTTTCGCCGCGCGGTCGCCTTCGTCGCGGGGGGCCTTGCCGGTCTTCCAGTCGACGATCTCGACGCTACGCGGTCGACGGGCCGCGCCCGGGCCACCCGACCCGTCCCGCACCGGATCGAAGTCGGGGTCGGTCGAGTACACGGCGTCAATCTTGCAGATCAGGATGCGCCCCTGGAAGGGCAGGTGCAGCTCGCGCTCGACATCGATCGGGGTGCGCGTGGCCCAGGCCGAGCGCTCGAAGGTCGCCTGCAGGGCGAGTAGCGCATCCGAATCGATGCCGGCGGCCATTTCGCTGCGGGCGACGACGCCGGAAGCGGCGCCCGCGAGCCCCCCCGCCGCGACGTCGAACTCGGCGGCGAGGCCGTCGACGGCGTCAGGCATCGCCCCCACGCCGTACCGCTGCTCGACCCAGCGGTGAAAGACCGTTCCGAGCCGGGTCGCGCGGTACGGGCGTTGCGGCATGGGTCGCCGCAAGCGCTCAGCGACCTCGGCCGGGGCGGTGATGAAATCTTTGAACGACGACGCGGGCACGCGCAGCGGCACCGAAACGCGACCGCTCGCGGCGAGTCGCTCGGCGCGCTCGGCGAGCAGCAGGTCGATCTCGCGCTGCCACCCCCGCCGGTCGTCGCCCCGCACGGTCGGATCGGCCGCACGCACCCGCTCGGCCGCAGCGAGCACGCGATCGCGACGCGCGCCGAAAGGATCGAGCGGCCACCAGGGCTCGTCGCCGCTGTCGTCGACGGTAGGGTTCTCGTCGTTCGCGGGCGCGTCGGGTGGCGGGGCGATGACGCCGTGCTCGGCGAGCTCGCGCAGGTAAGGGCTCGGGCCGCGCGGCTTCACCTGAGAGGCCCAGAACGAGCCCGTCAGCAGCAGACGGTGCCGCGCGCGCGTCACGGCGACATAGGCCAGGCGGCGCTCCTCGCGCTCGAGGTGCTCCCCCACCGCGAGCCCGAACGCCTCACGGCGCTGCAGCAGCTCTTTGCGCGATTCGGCCCCGCGCCAGTCGAACACGGGCAGCTCGGCCGCGTCGCCGCGCAGCTCGTAGGGCAGCACCCCAAGCCCCAGCCAGCCGACCATGCCGTCGCGCGGCGTGCTCGGCAGCTCGCCCTCGACGAGGCGGGGCACGACGACGTGATCCCACTCGAGCCCCTTCGACCCGTGGATCGTGAGCACCTGCACCGTGCCGGGCTCCGGGTCCTCCGACCGCGGCGAGAGGTTGTCGCGCCACTCCGCCTCGCGCAGCCAGCCGAGGAACCCGCCGAGCGTCGCGTGGTCGGCGAGCGCGAGGTAGCCGTCGAGCGCCTCGTGGAACGCCTCGCGCGGCGCCTCGCCGAGCGAGCGCGCGGGGTTCGCCGCGACCTCGATGTCGAGCATGAGGTCGTGCTCGACCGCGACCACGAGGTCGGGCAGATCGAGAGCCGTGCGGGTGCGCAAGGTCGCGAACAGGCGACCGGCATCCCGCAGCCGCTCCAGCCCCGCGGGGCTCAGCATCGACAGCTGCGAGTGGCCGTCGGATGCGGTCGCCACGAAGTCGAGCGCGTCAACGAGCGACACCCCGTCGGTGCGGGCGACGGATGCGCGCAGCCGCTGCTTTACCTCGTCGCTGAAGGCGCGCTGCGCCAGGTCGCGGTCGCGCAGCCACGAGGCGATGCGGCTGAGCGCGTGCAGGTCGGCGACACCGATGCGCCAGCGCGGCCCCGCGAGAAGGCGCACGAGCTCGGTGCCCGCGGCCGGATCGTCGATGACCGAGAGCGCGCTCACCAGGTCGGCGATCTCGGGCTGCTCGAGCAGACCGCCGATGCCAAGCACGTGCACGGGCACCTTCGCCTCACGCAGGGCGGCGAGGAACACGGGCTGGGTCGTGCGGTTGCGCATGAGCAGCGCGGCGCTCGCCCGCAGCGGTCGGCCCTCGGCGTCGACCGTGTCGGGGGCGCCGCCGGGCGGCGGTTCGGCGACGCGCTCGGCGAGCCACGCGGCGACGGCGCGCGCCTCGTCGTGCACCGTCTCTTCGAACGCGACCTCGATCGGCTGCGCGCTCGCGACGGGCGAGGGCGTCAGGGTCTCGACGGCGACACCGCCGCGCGCGGTCAGGGGCACGACGAGCGCGTTGGCGGCCGCGAGGATCTCAGTGCCGTTGCGCCACGAGGTGCTCAACGAGTACCGGCCGACGGGCTCGGCCCCGGTCACGAAGCGCCGCGCGAAGTCGTCAAGGTTCGAGGCGCTCGCTCCGCGCCAGCCGTAGATCGACTGGTGCGGGTCGCCGACCGCCATGACCGAGGTGCCGCCGAAGAGCTCGGCGAGCAGCCAGGTCTGCGCGACGTTGGTGTCTTGGTATTCGTCGAGCAGCACGACGCGGTACCGCTCACGCAGCTGCTCGACGACGCCCGCGTGCCGCCGCACGATCGCCAGGGCGAGGCTCACCTGGTCGGCGAACTCGACGTAGCCGTCGCGGTGCTTCACCTGCTGCAGCCGCTCGACGAGATCGGCGATCGGCAGCGTGGCCGCGAGCTTGGTGAGCTTCTCGAACTCGGCGCGGCGCTCGAAGCGGTCGCCAAGGGGCAGCTCGGCCACGCTCAGGAATTCGGTGATGACGCGCCGCACGTCGGCGATGTCGGCGTCGTGCTCGGCGAGGGCGTGCGCGAGCTTCAGCACCGAGGTCGTGATCCTGTCGACGCTGAGGTCGAGTTCGGCGAGGCGGTCGTCGCGCGACGTCGCCACGAGCTCGCGCGCGAGCTGCCAGGCGCTCGCCTCGCGCAGCACGACGCCGTCGGGGTCGCGCCCGATGAGCACGGCGTGGTCGCGGTAGAGGCTCGACGCGAACGAGTTGTACGTGGCGACGGTCGGCTGCGTGAAGGCATCGACGACGGTCGACGACCCCAGCAGTCCCGAGCCCCCCAGCTGCACGAGCCGTTGCCGGATGCGCGCCGCGAGCTCGCCGGCCGCCTTGCGCGTGAACGTCAGGCCGAGCACCTGCTCGGGCGCGACGAGCCCGTTGGCCACGAGCCACAGCACACGCGCCGCCATCGTCTCGGTCTTGCCCGACCCGGCGCCCGCGACCACGAGCGCGGGGCCGAGGGGCGCCTCGATGATCGCCCGCTGCTCGGCGGTCGGCTCGTACCGCTGCCCGAGGGCTCGGGCGATGTCGATCGCGCTGAAGCGTGCGGCGCTCATCAGGCGTCTCCCGTCACGGGGCCGACCCGGTGGATGCGGTGGGCCGCGGCCGCGAAGTCGAAGCGGTCGATCGTGCGCACGCCCGTGAGCCGCGCGACGGCCACCGCCGCGACGGCCCGCCGCAGCCGTTCGCGGAAACCCTCGAGCTGCTCGGCATCGAGGGGAGCCTGCACGGCCTCGTGGTAGTCGGCGCCCTTCTTGCCCTCGCGCACGTACAGCAGCCGCGCGCCGCCCGCCTGGTGCGGCAGCCCCTCGAGGACGGCGTCGAGCACGGTGTCGAAGGCGCCGTCGGCGTAGGCGAGCTGGTACGCGCCGAGCTGCGCATCGGCCTCGATCGCCGCGGCGCTCTTCGTCGCCGCCACGGTCTTGAGATCGATGATGCGCACGCCGCCGTCCGCATCGACCTCGATGCGGTCGACGACGCCCGAGACCCGCGCGCGGTTGACCACGGCCTCGAAGCGCTGCTCGGCCGCGACGAGCCCACGGCCCTCGGCTTCGGCGTCGCGCAGATAGGCGGCGACCCCGACGGCGTAGCGGCGCGCGAGCCGGCGCTGCTGCTCGGCGAGCCACGGCGACTCGAAGACGAGCTCGCTCCAGCGGCTCTCGATCGCCGACCAGATCGCCTCGGCGTCGGGCTCGGTCGCGGTCTCCATGGCCCAGTGCACGATCGTGCCGATGCCCATCGCGGGGCTCGTCTCGCTCGGGGCGATGCGGTCGAGGAACCAGTCAAGGGGCGACTTCTCGATCGCCTCGAGCTTCGAGGGCGACAGCGGCACGGTCTCGGCATCGGCGAACAGCGGGGCCTCGGTCGAGGGGCCGAGCAGCCCCCACCACGACTCGGGGTTCGCACCCGGCACACGCTCGGCGGCGAGCCGGGCGAGCGCGACCGCCGCCTCCGCGCGATCACCGTCGCGGGCGACCCGCGCGTCGTCGGCGAGCTCACGGCGCAGCCGGCCGACCAGCCGGCGCAGCGAGCGCGCACGCACGGGGCGGGCCCCGGATGCGACGATCGCGGCATCGAGAGCAGCCACGGCCTCCGGGGTCGTCGCGGCCGCGATGTCGACGCCGAGCGTCGCCGCCCGCTCTCGGCGCGCGTGCTGGCGCACGAGGGCGAAGAGGGCGCTCGGCTGCTCGTCGTCGCCCGCGGTCGCCGTGACGACGAGCTGGCGCCGGGCGCGCGTCGCGGCGAGGGCGAACATGCGCAGCTCGTCGTCGAGTACGAGGCGCCGCTCGTCGAGGTCATCGACGGGCAGGCCGCGCGCGAGCCGGCTAATGAGCGGGGCGCCGAGCAGCGTGCCGCGCACGCGCGTATTGGGCCACACGCCCTCGGTGAGCCCCACGATGACGACGACATCGGCCTCGAGCCCCGTCACGGCCGAGGGCGTCGCGACGAGCACAGCGTCGTCGCCGCGCAGCGGGGCGAGCAGGTCGTCGCCCACATCACTGTCGAGCACGCGCGCGAGGAATGACTCGACCGTCGCGTCGGGCACCGTGTCGACGATCGTCGCCGCGGCCGTGAACAGGGCGACGACGGCGTCGAGGGCCCGATTGGCCTCGGCCGCCGCGACCCCGAACCCGCTCGCCTCGCGCTGCCAGGTCTCGGCGACGTGCGACTCGCTCCACGCGAGCCAGAGCAGCTCGTCGACCGTGGCTCCGGCCGCGTGCCGCTCGCCGATCGACCGCAGGGTGCGGGCGAGCCGCGCCGCACGGCGGGCGATGCGGTGGTCGATCGTGGCGAGGCGGTCGGGCGCGCTGAAGGCATCCACCAGCAGCTCGTCGGCCGTGCGGTCGCCCGCGCCCGCCAGTTCTTCGGCGCGCAGCGCCCGGCGCAGTCGACGCAGCCCCACGCGGTCGAGGCCGCCGAGCGGCCCGAGCAGCAGCTCGGTCGCGGCCGCGGCGTCGAGCGTCGCTCGCCCGACCCCGACATCGACGTGGCGGATGAGGGCACGGGCCGCCGGATGCTCGCGCAAGGGCCTTCCCGCCGCCGTCGACTGAACCGGCACCTCGGCCTGGCCGAGCGCCCGCACGATGCCCGGAACCATCGTGCCGCTGCGCGCGATCACGGCCATGCGGCCGTAGGGCACGCCGTCGAGCAGGTGCCGCTCGCGCAGCAGGTCGGCGACGAGCGCCCGCTCGCGCGTGGGGTTGGGCGCCTCGAGCGCGACGAGCGGGCCGCCCCAGTCGGCGGGGATCGTGCGCGCGTCGGTGGCGGGCTCGCCCGGCCGTTCGCCCGGTGCCTCGCCCGCACCCTCCACCGGTCGCTCGCCTGGCAGCTCGACCGCGACGGCCTTACGCTGCGTGCCCGCGGCGGCCGCGCCGATGCGCTGCGTCACGTCGGCGGCGAGCCCGCGCAGCGCCGCACCGTGCCGATGCACGAGCGGCAGCACGATGGGCTGCGATTCGCGCCAGCCGAGCGCGGCCGGCAGATGCGCCAGAGCCTCGGGCTCAGCGCCGCGGAAGGTGTTGGCCGCGAGGTCGGGATCGCCGAGCGCGATGACGGCGGCCCCGCGCGCCGCGAGCGCCGCGAGCAAGTCGAAGCCGCTCGGCGTCGCGTCGTGGGCGTCGTCGAGCACGACGAGACGAGGCGGGGGCAGCATGCCCGCAACGGGGTCGCGCACGAGCCCCACTGCCGCGCGCACGAGCTCAGCCGGGTCGAGCTGCCCAGGGCGCGATGCCCCCAGGATGCGCCGATACTCGTCGACGAAGTCCGCGATCGCGTGCCACGCGGGCAGCGCCCGCTCTCGGGCGGCCGCGCGCAGCTGCGCGGTGCTCCAGCCGTGCTCGCTCAGCCGCGCGATCGCGTCGCGCAGCTCGGTGCGGAAGGCTGGCAGCCGGCGCACGTCGGGCCCGAGGTGCTCGGGCCACTCCGGGCCGGGTGCGACGTCGGGGCCCAGGATGGCCTCGAGCTCGGTGCGGTCGAGCAGCTCGGCGAGATCGGCATCGTGGTCGGCTCCGCTCAACAGGCGCGGCTCAGCGAACCCGCCCAGGCGGTGGGATGCCGTGACGACCGAGAAGGCGTAGGCCGCGAGCGACCGCGCGAGCGGGCCGGGCAGCGCCCCGGGCGCACGCGGTGACGGAACCGCCGCGAGCCGCAGCGCCAGCCGGTCGCGCAGCACCGTCGCCGTGCGGCGCGAGGGCGTCAGCACCAGCACGCTCGCGGGGTCGAGGCCGTCGTCGATCACCGCGGCCGCCACGAGTTCGAGCACCGCCGTCGTCTTGCCTGACCCGGGCGCGCCGAGCACGATCGCGCCGGGCGTGCGCCGGGCATCCACGACCCGCCGCTGGCCCTCGTCGAGCACCACGGCCTCGACCGCGACCCGGGGCGGCGCGGCATCGAAGGTGGTCACGCGCCCACGCTACCGGCGCCCGCCGACAGCGCGGCAAGGTGGGAACCCGGCCCGGTGCGCCCTCAGTGAACACGGCGGATGCCCCGCGAACCGCCGGGTACGCTGACGATCGTGGACATTCGCATCGGTATTCTCAACAGCCCCCGCGAGCTCGCCTTCGAGACCTCGGAGTCGGCCGCCGACATCACGGCCGCCATCACGGCCGCCATGGAGAAGGGTGCCCCCGTCGTGAGCCTCACCGACAGCAAGGGCAAGCAGTACCTTGTGCCGACCGCCGCGATCGGCTACGTCGAGATCGGTAGCGACTCGGCGCGCCGCGTCGGCTTCGTCGGCTAGCACCAGCCCCGCTCGCAGCGGGTACGCTCGCAGGCATGGAACTGCTCTTCGTCACGGTCATCGGTGCCGCGCTCGCGATCGGCGTTCGCTACCTCACGCCCGGTCGGCAGACGCACGGCCTGCTGCTTGTTCCGCTCGTCGGCGCCGCCGCGACCGCGGCGATCTGGGCGATCTGCGTGTGGGCTGGCCTGACGTTCGACGGCGGCTGGATCTGGGTCATTGCGCTCGTCGGTGGCCCGCTCGTCGCCCTCGCGATCGCGCTCGTTCTCCCGAAGCGCCGCGAGCGGGCCGACGCCGAGTTGCTCGAGCGACTCATCAAGCCGAGAGCGGCCGCCAAGGCCTGAACCCTGGTTCGTCATGCTGCACGCTAACCGGCGAGCGTCCGCACGGCGACGCCGCCGAGGCTGATGAGCGTCACGGCCGCGAGCGCGATCATCATGATCGAGTAGTCGCGCCGCAGCATTACGGCGAGCGCCGAGACGATCACGCCCGCGCTCATGACGACGACGAACACGAGCACCGGAACCCGCACGACCTCATCGAGCCCCCACGCGCCGCTCGCCCACGCGAGGCCGCTCTGCACGAGCTGCAGGGCCGCTCCTGCGCCGAGCATCCCGAAGCCCCACCAGCCCAGACGGGTGCGGGGCAGGGTGCGGAAGGAACCAGCGGGTTGCGTCGTCGACACAGGTGCGCCTACGCCGTGAGCCCGAGGCGGTCCATGCGGCGGGTGTGCTCGGCGATGAGCTCGGTGAAGACGGGCTCGATCTGCGCCTCGTCTTTCGAGCGGTCGTCGTGCAGTACGAGCGCCGAGCGGGCCTGCAGCATCGTGTCGCCAACGAGGCGGCGGCACCACAGCGCCAGGCGCGACGAGAGCGCGGGGTTCGCGGCGATCGCGCGCTCGATGATGCGGTGCACGGGGCCCTCGAGGTCGCCGGCCGAGAGCGCCACGACGACGCGCCCGCGCAGTTCGCCCGGAAGGCCCGCGGCGAGGCACACCCAGAAGTGGGTGAGGAAGCCGATCGTGACGTGCGCGCTCGCGACCTGCTCATACCACGCGCCGCCCTGGGTGCGGCGCTCGAACTCTTCCACGCTCTCGAGGTGCGGCTGCATGACGTCGGTCTTGTCGAGCTGCTGGCGCTCGAGCTCGGCGACGATGCCCTGGTAGCGCTCGAGCGCGACCGCCGAGACCCGCGCGAGGGCATCCTTATCAGCCACGCGGGGGGCGTTCGACATGGCGGTCGTGAGCTGCTCAATGAACACAAGGTGCAGCGCGGCGCAGTGCCCGAGGAAGACGTCGGGGCTCGGGGCGAGCTCGCTCAGATCGACGCGCAGGGCCGCGGCGGTGGTGTCGCGCGGGGTCAGGGTCGGAGCCTCGACGCGAGGGCGCTGCCGTCTGAACCACGAAGCCACGGGGTCAGCCTAGGCGATGGCCCCGGCGAGAGGCGCCCGGCGGCTAAACTGGCCGTCACTTCTCCAAAATGACAGGCGACACATCACCGTGACTTTCACTGACTTGGGCATCGAGCCCGACATGGTCGAGGCTCTCGCGGCGAAGGGCATCATCGAGCCCTTCCCGATCCAAGAGCAGACCATCCCCCTGGCCCTCAGCGGTCAAGACATCATCGGCCAGGCCAAGACCGGCACCGGCAAGACCTTCGGCTTCGGGCTGCCGCTCATCCAGCGTCTCGGCCTGCACCCCGAGCCGGGGGTCAAGGCGCTCGTCGTCGTGCCCACGCGCGAGCTGTGCGTGCAGGTGACGGAAGACCTCGAGATCGCCGCCGCGAACCGCGACGTCACAATCGTGTCGATCTACGGCGGCAAGGCCTACGAGGGGCAGATCGAGCAGCTCAAGGCCGGTGCGCAGATCGTCATCGGCACGCCCGGTCGACTGCTCGACCTCGCGAGCCAGCGGCTACTCTCGCTCGCGGGCATCGAGGTCATGGTGCTCGACGAAGCCGACAAGATGCTCGACCTCGGCTTCTTGAGCGACATCGAGAAGCTCTTCTCGCAGACGAAGCCGACCCGCCACACCATGCTGTTCTCGGCGACGATGCCCGGCCCGATCGTCGCCCTCGCTCGGCGGTTCATGACGCGCCCCATCCACATCCGCGCGACCGACCCCGACGAGGGGCTCACGCAGGCGAACATCAAGCACCTCGTGTACCGCGCTCACGCGCTCGATAAAGACGAGGTGGTCGGGCGCATCCTGCAGGCCGAGGGCCGCGGCAAGACGATCGTCTTCACGCGCACGAAGCGCGCTGCAGCAAAGCTCGTCGAAGAGCTCAACGATCGCGGCTACAACGCGGCCGCCGTGCACGGTGACCTCAACCAGGAGCAGCGCGAGCGCGCCATGGCGGCGTTCAAGGCGGGCAAGAAAGACATTCTGATCGCGACGGATGTCGCAGCGCGCGGCATCGACGTCAACGACGTGACGCACGTCATCAATCACACGGTTCCGGATGACCACGACACGTATCTGCATCGCGCGGGCCGCACCGGCCGCGCCGGCAAGACCGGCATCGCCGTCACGTTCGTCGACTGGGCCGACATGCACAAGTGGGCGCTCATCAACCGCGCGCTCGAGATGAACCAGCCTGAACCGGTCGAGACCTACTCGTCGTCTCCGCACCTCTACGAAGACCTCGATATCCCTGTCGGGTCGAAGGGCCGCCTCAAGGCGACCCCCATCCCCCGCGTCGAGAAGGAGGCCTCGCACCCGCCGCGCGAGCGCGGCCGCTCCGGCGGCCAGGGCTCCAGCGCGTCGGGAGGACGCTCGGGCGGGCGCTCGGGCGGCCAGGGCTCCGGCGGCCAGGGCTCGAGCGACTCGGCGGCCGCGGGCGAGCCCCGCGCCGAGGGCTCGGGCGCCCCGCGCCGGCGCCGTCGTCGCCGCACGGGCGGCTCGGGCGGAGCATCCGGGGCCGCAGCCGGCGCAGCCGAGTAATCGGCCTCTCGCGCTGAGCGCGACGGAGGAGCAGACTGGGGCGATCGGCCGCGCAGCCGCTCGACCGAGACTGCTATCGGAGGTCGTCATGACCCGCTCCGCCGCCCTGCTCCTCGCCGTCGTCGCCTCGACGACGCTGCTGACCGCGTGCTCGGTCGACCCCGGCTCGGGGGGAACACCGCTGCCTCCCGCGCCGGAGGAGTCGGAGCCGCAGCAGCCGATCGACGGCCTCGGCGATACCGACTGCGTCGTGGGCCAGTGGGGTCTCGACGTCGTCGACTACCGCGTGCAGTCCGAGCTCTACCTGCTCGGCCTCGGCGTGCCCATCACCGAGTTCGACATGGTGGGCGGGCAGACGCTGACGATCACGGAAGACGGCCTGCTCGCCGTCGAGACCAACCTCCGATCGAGCGGGGTGATCGTCGCGGGCGATTCGGCCGTGCCAATCAGCGTGACGACCGTGGAGTCGGCGTCGGCCGAGTGGGGTTGGGACGCCACGAGTCCGAGCGGCGGCATGCTCGAGATCGCCGAGTGGCAGATCGTCGACTCGAGCAGCACGGGCGACGGGCTCGATATCGCGCCGCCGCGCTTCGACGGGGTGGGTGCCTCCCTGCTCGTCGACTGCGACGCCCAGTCCATGCTGCTGCAGGGCGGCGGGCCGCTCACCGCGCTCTTCGAACGGCTCTAAGCGGGGCATCCCCGTCAGCGGGAATGACGGCCTGCAGGAGTAGGTTGGTTTCCCTATGTCTGCCACCGCAACCAGTACGCCGCTCGACGCCGCCTCGCTCGCCACCCGCAATCGCCTCGTCATCGGGCTGCTGCTCGGGTCGGCCTTCGTCGTCATCCTCAACGAGACGCTCATGGGCGTCGCGATCCCCACGCTCATCGAGTCGCTCGGCATCACCGCGTCGCTCGCGCAGTGGCTGACGACGGCGTTCATGCTGACGCTCGCGGTCATCATCCCCATCACGGGCTTCCTGCTGCAGCGCTTCCAGACGCGCCCGATGTACCTGCTGGCGATGTCGCTCTTCACCCTCGGCACGCTCATCGGCGCTGTCGCGCCCGGGTTCGAGGTGCTGTTGCTCGGCCGCATCGTGCAGGCGAGCGGCACGGCCATCATCTTCCCGCTGCTGTTCACGACCGTCTTCGCGCTCGTCGCCCCCGAGCGACGCGGCCGCGTCGTCGGCACGATCTCGACCGTCATCGCGGTCGCGCCCGCGCTCGGCCCGAGCGTGTCGGGGCTCATCCTGAGCATCGCCGACTGGCGCTGGCTGTTCATCACAATGATCCCCATCGCGGTCGCCGCGCTCATCATCGGCGCCGTGCGCATGGTCGACGTGGGCGAGCAGCGTCCGGGCCGACTGGATGTTCTCTCCGTGCTCCTCTCCATCCCCGGTTTCGGCGGCCTCGTGTACGGCCTCGCCGAGTTCGGCGAAGCCGGGCGGCAACCGGCGGAGCAGGCCGCGACCACCACGACGACCGCGGGCATCGCGCTCGCCATCGGCCTCGTCTCGCTCGCCCTCTTCGTGTGGCGGCAGATCGTGCTGCAGCGCTCCTACGGCGCCCTGCTCGACCTGCGCACCTTCGCCCAGCGGCAGTTCGCCGTGTCGATCGCGATCGTCACGATCGCGTCGATGGCGCTGTTCGGGGCCATCATCCTCATCCCGCTGTTCGTGCAAGACGTCATCGGCGCCTCGGCGCTGCTCTCGGGCCTCATCATCCTGCCCGGCGCCCTGTTGCAGGGCCTGCTCGCCCCGTGGATCGGCCGCCGCTACGACGCCGTCGGCCCCATGACGCTCGTGATTCCGGGCTCGATCCTGCTCGCGGGCTCGCTGTGGGGCATGTCGCTCTTCACGGCGGCGACTCCGCTGTGGCTCATCGCGATCGTGAACATCGGCGTGAGCCTCGGCCTCGCGCTGCTCTTCACGCCGCTGCTCACGAACGGCCTCTCGGCGCTCACCCCGCAGCTCAACTCGCACGGCAGCGCGATCGTCGGCACGGTGCAGCAGGTCGCGGGCGCCGCGGGCATCGCGCTCTTCATCTCGATCGCCGCCGCGTTCGGCGGGGGCGGGGCCGAGGAGGCATCGGTGACGGCCGAAGGAGTGCGCGCGGCGTTCACGGTCGGCGCGATCATCGCGACCCTCACGATCCCCGCCGTGTTCCTCGTGCGGCGCACGCCGGTTCCGACGGGTGGTCCCACGTCGCACGGCTCTTGACACCGCACTCCGGGCGGAGCATCGTGAACCGCAGGAGGCCCCCATGCCCGACCTCAGAGCTGTTCGTGTCACTGCCGCCTTTGCCGTTCTCACCCTGACAACGCTCCTGTCAGCTTGCGCGGTCGAGGCACAAGATGGCGACCCGCAGCCGCCTGTCGCCGACACCGACCAGACCGCGTGCTTGACCGCGGGCACACCTTGGACGCTCGACCTGCAGCGTTACGTGGACGATGTGGTCGCCGCCGAGGCAGTCACGCCCGTGCCTCTTCGCGATGTCAGCGTGACAGGCGGCTCTCTCACGATCCAGTTCACCGACGACTTCCTGTTCGCGGCGACCACGAGCGGGCTGACGACAGTGCGCACCTATGACAACGAGGGCGAAACGATAGTCGCCACCACCACACGCAGCGACGAGGTGAGCGGTGAATGGGACTGGTTCGACGACGTGACCCTTGTGCCGAGTCGCGTGGTCTACCTCACTGAGAGCACGTCGAGCGACGCGGTGGTCGACGGTGAGACCACGGTGTCGTTCTTCCCCGAACCTCCCCGGCTAGTCTTCGGCGATGGTGCGGCATTCACGATCACCTGCGAGTCGACCCGGCTCATCATCGACGGCGGTGGCCTCACCGCCTGGCACTTCACGCGGTGATGTTCCGGAGCTGCCTCGGACCTTTCTGAGCGTGGCCCGTCGGCTCCGTGCAATAGCGGGGCTAGGCGCGCACCGGCTCGACGCCGCGCGTCGCGGCGATGAGGCGCTCGAACGCCTCGGGCGTCGTCGTGTTCTCGGCGAGCCGGTTCGGCTTGCCCTCGCCGTGGTAGTCGCTCGAGCCCGTCATGACGAGATCGAACTGCGCGGCGAGCTCGACGAGCCGCGCCCGCCCCTCAGGCGTGTTCTCGCGGTGGCCGACCTCGAGGCCCACGAGTCCGGCCTCGACCAGGCGGGCGAGCGAGTCGCCATCGACGACGGCCTCGCGGCCGCGCGTCGCGGGATGAGCAAGTACGGGGGCACCGCCGGCCTCGGCGATCATCCTGACCCCATCGAGCACCGTGGGCGCTTCGTGGGGCAGGTAGTAGCCGCCCGAGAAGTGCAACATCGACTCGAATGCCGCGCTGCGGTTGGGCACGATGCCGCGCGCCACGAGCGCGTCAGCGATGTGCGGGCGGCCGATCGAGACGCCGCCACTCTGGGCGAGCACGTCGTCCCACGACACGTCGTAGTCCTCCGACAGCCGGGCCACCATGCGCTCGGCACGGTTGAGGCGGTCGTCGCGCGTGCGCGCCGTCTCGCGCACGATCGCCGAGTCGTTCGGGTCGAACAGGTAGCCGAGCACGTGCACGCTGCGCCACTCGTGCCGCGTGCTCAGCTCGATGCCGCGGATCACCTGCAGGCCGCTGCCCGCCGCAGCCGTGAGCGACTCGTCCCACCCCGCGGTGGAGTCGTGGTCGGTGATCGCGACGGTGTCGAGGCCCGCCTCGATCGCGGCGCGGATCAGCTGGGTCGGCGTCTCCGTGCCGTCGCTCACGCTGCTGTGCGTGTGCAGATCGATCGGGCCGCGCGTCATACCGCCATGCTACGGGCGGGAGCCTGGGCGGGCGGTCGAGCGGACGGCGGGCATCCCGAGCCCGGGAGGGCCTCGGAGGCGGCGGGTAGGCTCGCACCACCATGATCCGACGCTTCCTCGCCGCCGTCATCCTCGTCGGCGTCGGGTCGGCGCTGCTCGTCATCGCGTGGCCGAGCCTGTTCGGGCTCGCCGAGGCACCCGTCGTCGCTCAGCTCGTGTCGGTGCGCGCCCTCACCGCAGCTCTCGCGGTGGGTGCCGCGTTCACGCTCGCGCTCGTGGCGATGCTGTGGTCCGCAGCGCGCCGTTTCCTCGCTGGGCTCGCCCTGCTCGCGATGCTCTTCGCCCTCGTCAATGTGGCCGTGCTGTCGACGCGCGGGTTCGGCGACGAGTCGTTCCCGACCCGCGCGCCCGCCGAGCTCTCGGTGCTCACCTGGAACACCCTCGGCGACGCCCCCGGCGTCGACCGCATCGTCGACCTCGTCATCGCCGAGCAGGCCGACATCGTCGTGCTGCCCGAGACGAGCCAGGAGACCGCCGTCGCGATCGCCGAGGCCACGCGGCTGCAGAGGCGGCCGATGTGGGTCTACTCGTACGCCTTCGACTACGTCGCGAAGGCGCGCTCGACGAGCATTCTCGTCTCGGTCGACCTCGGCGAGTACTCGGTCGACGACGACGTCGGCAACACCTCGGTACTGCCGAGCATGGTGCTGCGACCCGTCGACGGTACGGGGCCGACCATCATCGGCGTGCACCCCGTCGCGCCCATCCCCGGCGAGCTCGAGAACTGGCGCACCGACCTGCAGTGGGTCGAGTCGGTGTGCCGGGGCGAGCAGGTCATCCTCGCGGGCGACCTCAACGCGACCGCCGACCAGTTCCGCGTCGTCGACCCCGCGGCGGGCGTCGCGGGGCTCGGCTTCGGCGACTGCCTCAACGCCGGGCTGTTGACGGGCAACGGCGCCGTGGGCACGTGGCCGACGCGCCTGCCGCCCCTGCTCGGCACGCCCATCGACAGCATCTTCGTCACGCCCGACATCACGGTGACGGGGATGCGCGTGATCACGACGGAAGACGGCAGCGGCAGCGACCACCGGCCCGTGGTGGCACGGCTGATCCTCGAGTGACGGCGGGGGAGCATCCACCCGGTGCCAGAATGGGCGGCATGACCGAGGCAACGGATGCTCCGCGCGCGACCGAGAACCGCTCAACCACCCCGGCGAGCGACACGTTCCGGCAGTACATCTCACGCGGCTGGGCTGAGCGGCCTGCCACCGGCACCTCGCAGCGCCCCGCGGCCGCCCGCGCCGCCGAGCGCCGCGCGCGCCTGTCGGCGCTCTACCCGGGCGTGCGCCTCGTGCTGCCCGCGGGGCCGGCCAAGCAGCGGTCGAACGACACCGACTACCCCTACCGAGCCCACTCGGCGTTCGCTCACCTGACTGGCTGGGGTGCCGACACCGTTCCCGGGAGCGTGCTCGTGCTCGAGCCCGCCGGCGACGAGCACGTTGCGACGCTGTACTTCCGCGAGGGGGCCGGCCGCGACTCGGACGAGTTCTACGCGAACCCCGAAATCGGCGAGTTCTGGACGGGTCCGCGCCCCTTGCTCGGCGACATCGCCGTCGACCTCGGGCTCGCGACGGCCAGGCTCGCGGCGCTCGATAGCGTGCTGACCGCTGAGGCGCTCATCGTGCGCGAGGCCGACCGGGCCCTCACCGACCAGCTCGACGGCGCGCGGCTGCTGGCCGGCGTCGACGAGGTCGACACCGCGCGCGACGACGAGCTCGCGCGCGACCTGAGCGAGCTGCGGCTCGTGAAGGACGACTTCGAGATCGCCGAGATGCGCCGGGCCGTGGCCGCCACGCAGCAGGGCTTCGACGACGTCATCGGCGACCTGGCCGCTATCGTCGCGCACCCACGGGGCGAGCGCCTCGTCGAGGGCACCTTCAACCGCCGCGCGCGCGCCGAGGGCAACACCGTCGGCTACGACACCATCGCAGCGAGCGGGCCGCACGCGTGCATCCTGCACTGGACCCGCAACGACGGGCCCGTCGTGCCGGGCGACCTCATCCTCATCGACGCGGGCGTCGAGCTCGACAGCTACTACACGGCCGACATCACCCGCACACTGCCGGTCTCGGGCGTCTTCACCGACGTGCAACGCCGGGTGTACGAGGCCGTGCGCGAGGCGGCCGACGCGGCGTTCGCGATCGTCAGGCCGGGCATCCGCTTCAGAGAGGTGCACGCGGCGGCGATGCAGGTGATCGCGGCGAAGACCGCCGAATGGGGGCTAGTGCCCGTGTCGGCGGAGGAGAGTCTGGAGCCGGACGCGGGGTACCACCGCCGCTACATGGTGCACGGAACCTCGCACCATCTCGGCCTCGACGTGCACGACTGCGGGCAGGCGAGGCGCGAGATGTACATGGACGGCATCGTTTCGGACGGCATGGTCTTCACGATCGAGCCGGGGCTGTACTTCCAGCCCGACGACCTCACCGTGCCCGCGGAGTACCGCGGCATCGGCGTGCGCATCGAAGACGACATCCTCGTCACGACCGACGGGGCTCTCAATCTGTCCGCCGGCATTCCGCGCACGGCCGATGAGGTCGAAGAATGGATGCGCGGGCGCTAGGTGTAGTTCCCAGGGAGGTTGTTCAGGTCGGGCTCCTCCAGGCTTAAGGGTGTCTAGTCGCTCTCACCTGAAGGAGCCCGATGGAGCTTCAC
>CAYPND010000037.1:0-17797 GCA_964412175.1 uncultured Microbacteriaceae bacterium
GCTGGGTAGGGCTGATCTGTGTCTCAACGACCTGTCCGAAGCGGTCCACGAACGAGTAGGCGTCCGGCAGGTATAGCTGGGTTCGTGCCGGCTGCTCGTTGTAGTTGATCTCCCACACCCACGTGTAGAAGCCGGGTTCGACAGCGACCTCCGCTGTCGTGACGGTATAGGGCACGGTGGGTCCGTCACTCAGCGAAGTCGTCAACGTTGCGGACCCGGCAATTGGGGCACCGACGGGTACCTCATCTGCCTCTACTGGCTGCTGGAGGAAGGGTCCGTACACGGTGCCCTGGGCGACGATCTGTTCGTAGTTGCCTGACAGCCGCTGATGCCAGGGGTTGTTGAGTCCGTCTGCGTCGGGAACAGTGGTGAAGGTCACCACGTCATCGAAGGGCTGCCCCGGCTCGAGGAACTTCGACGCCACCCGCGTAGTGAGCGCCGGCTGGAACACCGTGGACCGGTCTGCCGGGTCCTCACCGGTGATCTGGAAGTTGCTCACCGCTGGCCGGCCCGGACCGGCCAGGGGTTGCGCGCCCGGCGTGGAATACACACCGAGCTCGCCCCGCCAACCGCCGGCGGCGGTGAACGTGCCGGTGCCACTGATCTTGTACGGTTCACCGTCGTCCGTCGGCGGCACACCCTGCACATCGAACGTCATGCCCGAGCGGGCACCCGAGAGCACATTCGTACCCGTCGCCAGGAAGATGCCGTTGGTCAGAGTGATCGTGCCTGTCGCTGTCGACGGGCTCAGTGAGTCGACAGTCATGGTGCCGAGGTAGTTGTTGCCCTCGTCGATGTCGAACACCAGCCGGCCCGTACCGGTACCGGTTGGCGCAGCGACGATCGCATCATCCTCAGCGCGCAGCTGTGCCAGGTAGGCGCGGATGATGTTGTGACGCGAGGTAGGCACACGGAAGATGTAGTAGGTGTCTCCGGACATGCCGTGGCTGTTGTAGACCACCGGGTCCGCAATCGACCAAACGTAAAGATTCACCGCCACGGCCCAGTCCGGGTTCGAGGTCTGTCCGTAGGTGGCGATCGCCCAGTTCACGCGCGCGTTGTCCGTGGCGCTCATCGTCGGACCGCCCGCACCTCCCGGCCACGTCTGGTAGCCGGCGAACGTCGTCGGACGGTTGAACGGTGTGGGCTCCTCCGCGCGAAGGCAGTAGACGTTCTGACCGCCGGCAACGAACGCACCCATGAAACCGTTCGGGCCGTCATAGCCGGGACCGTAGCTTGCCGCCTGCGCAGCTGGCGAGTCCAACGTGACACCGGCAACGATCAGTGACAGTGCGAGCACACCCATCAGTGCCGCGTTCACTGTGCGACGTATGACGCTGAACGGACCGCGGCGACGACCGGGCGGCGCATGTTCTGTGGAACGCATGTTCCGAATTCCTTCCACCTGCGTAAACCCCTCCGCGGGATCGCAGAAGGAGCAAGGCGAACGCCTCACGCCTGAAGACGTGAGCGGCGCGCAAATGGAAGGTGGCTCAGCCTGCGCGAGTCGCGGAAGGGCGAGACCAGGCGTCGGCCGCTGTACCCACGGCCGTCGCGGAACGTTCAGTGTCCAGTTCGTCGACGACCCGGTTCACCAGGCGCAGCCCCGACGCCTTGGACTTGCCGAGCATCTCGGCCACTGTCGCCGCCGAAGGCCGCTCCCCAGCCCGCACCCGCCCGCGCACCCACTCTGCTACCTGCGCCTCCCCTGGCGTCGACGTCGACGAAGCGCCGCTGACGGTGCGGGCCTGGCCAACCAGTGCCATCGCCGGAGCGGGCGAGCTCGAGGCAGTCACCGGGGTGGCCGCTGCCGGCCCTGCCGCGATCGCGGCGGGCACAGCGCTGCGGCCGCTGTCGCGGACCGTCGCGGGAGTGGCCTTGGCGGGCTTCTTCGAAGCGGCACGCCACGGCTTCTTTGTCCGCTTGGTGCCTTTCGAGGACTGGGGTGCATTCAGGGCGTCCTGTGCCGCTACGCGGGAGGCTTCACGATCGATGACGCGGCTGAAGCGCAACATCTCGAACTGGCGGGTGGAGGCCAGAACCAGCAGGGGGAACATGCTGGCCACGCCCGCACCAACGAAGTCCTGAACTGTCGGGCTGTCGTTGTCGCCGAGCACGTGAGCAATCTGCGCGGCAACACTGACCGCCGACAGCAGCCACACCATCGTCCAGCCCAAAACGGACGCCTTCGCAGTCTCGGCTCGCCAGGCCATCGCGCTGGCGGAGAAGAACACCAGACCACCGTCGATCGCGATCGGCGTCAGCCACGCCATCTCCCCGAGGCGAGCCCACCGGCCCGCATCGAGCAGTCCCGGCACGCCCGCGGCGAAACTCGTCGCCGCCAGCAGGAGCAACACCACAGCTGAGGTGCTCTTGAGCTTGCGGACCACCGCCGCGTCACGCTCTGCCTGCTTCGCCACCTGCCGGTCGATCGTCACATCAGTCACTTCGCTGCACCTCTCACTCGGATAGTTCCCGATCGCATTCCGGCCGGTCTCCCACTCACAACGGGAGAGGTACCCCGGTGCGCACTGGTGGCGGACCGTAAGGCCCGCCACCAGTGCGCCCGCTGAACGCTTCGGCCCAGAGAGAAGCCCCGCGTGTCAGCGCCACCCTCTACCGTCGACGCCACACCGGCGAACGTCATGGCAGTGACGATCGCGGTCGACAGAGAGGACGAGTCACGGCTCGCAAAAGTCGATTCCCAATCCACGCGGCCGTCACCGATAGGGATCGTGAGGAAGCTGACGCCTTCCTCGCACGACAGATCGCAGACCCAACCGCACAGCGCATCCCACACGGACTCGGGGAGGACTACAACCCGATGCGGGCGGATGTGTACATCGTGCGAGACGGCGACACTATCGTGGCGTGCGCCTTCGGCAGACCGAACGTAGTCGACGCCATGAACCTTGCGAATCTCAACGGAGACATGCTGCTCGGCGGCGCGATCATGACAAGCATGTACCTTCTGGAACAGATAGCCGTCGAGGGCAACCACCGTCGCCGCGGACTCGGAATTGCCTTGCTTGGTGCGATCGAACGAGCCGCGAAAGAGCGCCACGCGCATTTCGTCGCAGCCGTTGCCGACGACACGACCCCTCTGACCGAGTTCTACCAACGCGCCGGGTACGAAGTCCTTCAGCCAGGCCAACAGCTTCGCCACGCGGTCTTCACCTGGCCACACCCCGTTCCCTAACAGCTCGAGACCGACGAGATCCGCTGGGTCTACAAGCACCTTGGGAAACTGCGCGTAGCTGGCCCCTGATCTCGGCGGGCTGATCACAACATCGAACGGCCCCTTCTGAATCCGCTCCACACGCGTATCCGTCATGCTCCTGCACTCCTCAGCCCGTTCAAGATGTCGACCAGTTGCGAGCGGGTGAAAACCCGCTCGAAGGAGACCGTCAATACTTCGTCGTCCGGACTGGCCGGCACATCGTTCAGCACCGGCGCGATCGCCGCATGGCGGACCACACTCAGCACTCGCTCGTGCATTGATGCATCGCCCGCGCCGAGCATCGCCAACAGCAACTCGCGTGCCTCGAACGTGGCCTGCAACTGCTCAGCCGGAACCACCGGCACCGCCTCCACCGGCACCAGCGGCCCGCCAATATTCGTCACGACGCCACCGCCCGCCGAGACGCCGCCTCATCCCGTGCGGCTTGGGCCTGTTCGGCGGCGTAGCGATCATCACGCCACCCCTGACGTTCCTCACCGCACCTGACGCACTGCATCCGGTACTCGTCGACATACCGGTGCCCCTCGCGATCGCACATCGACTGACGCGGTGCGGTAGTTCCGCTCGAGACCGCCACCGGCACCCACGGCCACCGGGCCGGTTCGCGGATGATCGCAGCGGCCACATACGCCGACGGGTCCCCGACCGGCCGTGCAGCGGCCGCCAGCACGAACGATGCCGCAGCTGGCACATCCACACGAGACTCATCGACTCCGGCGTCCGTGAGTCGACGCCGAATCTGCGACAGGTCCAGCCGTGAGTCCACGTCGCGCAGCGACATCTCGACGCCCGCCCAGAACAGCTGCTGAACGTCCAGCGGCTCACTCTCGGGCTCGCCGCCAGCCTCGGCATCATCGGCGGCTGCGAAGACCCTAGACGGAGACGCCAGGGCGGCCGGCTTCGGCGGGGCCGGAGGCGCGGCATCGTGAGCAGTCGCGGTCGAACCGCGCGCAGGCAGCCGCCTGCCGAGACCATCATCGGCGTCGCCGGATGCTGCACCCTCGTCTCGATGGAAAGTTCTCTCGTCGTCGTCGTCCGGCGGCGCAGCCGCCGATGCCAAGACTGACGCGAGCGCGTCTGTGGTCACCTCCGTAGAAGAAGAAGATCTTTGGGTTAAGTCTTTGGGTTCTTCCTTAAGGGGTGCGGCATTTGCACTTGGGCGTGCACCATTTGCACTTAGGTCCGCCTCGTCGGCCGAGTTATCCACAGGCCCGGAACTCCTAAGTGCAGAATTTGCCTCTAGGCCTCTGATCAGGGGTTTCTTTGGTGTCGAGGGCCTAGGTGCAAAATTTGCACCTAGGCGCACAGTCGGCGCTTCCGTCTCCGTCGAGGGCCTAGGTGCAAAATCTGCCTCTAGGCGCGGCGGATGCTCGTCGACGGCCATCTCGTCATCGAACTCTGTGTTCGGCAGGGTGCCAACCATCAGGGTGTAGCTGTTGCTGGTGCGGTAGCCGTAGGGCGTATGCCGGCGCGTTCGCTCGAGCAATCCAAGCTCTTCTAGCTTGGCGATACAGGTCTTGACAGTGCGCTCGCTAAGGTCCGTCTCTTCCGCCAGCAGCGCGATGCCGGGGAAGCACTGGTTGAAGTCCCCGACACGGTTCGCGAGCGCCAGCAGGGTCACCTTGAGCGACGGTGAGCCGAGCTTCAGAGAGAAGGCCCACGTCATCGCTTGGACGCTCACGACCCGCTCCTCACAGCTCGAGGGGTGGTGTCATCCGGATCGTCAATGCTGTGCTCAGCATGCGCGGACCTGGATGATCCCAGTTCAGGCTCGAGCAGTTCGAAGGCGTACCGCGGCAGGCCGCCGCTGGTCCGCGTGCCGTTCGTATTGGCAGGATGCGCGACTTCTACCGTCCGCATGTAGCCGGCCGCTTCCAGCGATCGCTGTGCAGCACTCACCGCATCGGCAGTGAGGCCGAGGTCCACACAGGCACGCTCGACTGTGATCGGCACGCCTGGCTCGTGTGACAGCAGGTACAGGTAGAGACTCAGAGGGTTGCCCACAATCCGCTGATCCCGCACCCACGCCTTGCGGAAAGTGCAGATCTCTGTGCTTGCGAAAGTCCGCGGTTCATCAGCACGAGGCGATAGGCGGCTCTCAGAAACGGGAGGCGGCGTATACGACACACCGACTTGCAGGTAGTACCGCACCCGCAGTGCGTCGCCCTGATCGTTGTGGTGAGGGAGAACCTTGATCATCCCGGTCTGCTGGAGATGGTCAAGCTCCAGCAGAACGTGCTCGGGCGTGATCGACGCCGCCTCCGCGATCCGTTCGACGCTCGGGGAGCACGATTCGTCCTGATCAGCCCAGTTAGCCAGGGCGCCAAGGACAGCTTTCGCTGGGTTAGGAACAGACGATTCGAAGGCCCACGCCATCGCTTGCCACGTCATGCCGCACGCCTCACCGAGAGGGTTGTCATTCGCATCGCGTACTCCCTGATCGACGCTGCGTGTCGGGGCGAGTGCGCCGGCTCCCAGTTGGGTTGCAACAAGAACGCGGCGAACAGGCTCGTCACCGAGTGGTCCGGCCGCTTACCGACGGTGACGTTAGCCAGCGCCCGCGCGCGGTCGCCGCCGAAGCCCAGTTCTCGCAGTTCCGAACTGCGTCCGGCGAGAGCGTGCAGGTGACTCAGCCGGCCGCGCGTGGCGGCATCAGCCATCCAGTCCACTGCGGCGACCAGGCCAGGACGGACCTCGCGCGGCGTCACAGGAGCGAGTACGCACGCGGTGCGTGCGACGACGAACTCGAGCGTGCGCTCCTCATCCGCCGGCTCCTCGATAGGCCGGTCTTCGAGAGCGTCGGTGAGTTCGCGGCGGAAGTAGCGGCCCACGTCGTCGAGCACCTGGTTCTTTACCGAGGTGTGCAAGTACCCCCACGGGTTGTCCGTGTCGGGCGACACCAGGTGCTTCAGCAGCAGTGATCGCTCCGGCGATAGCAACAGCCATGCTGTCGACGCCACCTCCGACGCATCCACCTCCACCGACAGCTCGCGCCGTACCGCCGCGACGATCGGTGCCGTCATGTGATGCTCGATCTGCTCCAACAGCGCATAGCCCGCCAGCGACGACCACCAGGACCGTGCCTCATCCTGTTCGCCGGGGATGCTCGTGAGCACTTGCACCAGCTGACGGTTGCTCCACTTCTGCGGAATCACAGTCCGCCCCCTTCCCGGCACACACGCTCGTACTCATCGATCCAGTCCCGGACTCTTGCCAGACGCCCCACGTACGGCAGGTGCATGTTGTTCGCGTTCACCCCGAACGCCACCACCTCTTCCGGTACGACCTTCAGCAGCTTCTCGGCCGCGTTCGTCGCCAGATCCAGGTCGCACCACGCCTTGCTCAGGTCAGGCTCGGCCTCGATCTCGAGGTTGGCCCGCGCCGCGAACTCCGCATCGGCCAGAACCTCCTGAACCTTCCGATAGTGGCCGTCGACCGTGTTGGTCTTCTCGATGCCGGCCAGCGCCTTCTGTGCCGCCAGTCGTACAGCCTCCGGCTGGGACTCATCGGTCGCGAGAGCCTGAATGGTGTTGACTTTGCGAATCGTCTCGTGACCGTAGGGAACGAAGTCCGCCGCCGCCTTTGCTGCGTCACCGACAAGTTGGCCACCTGCCGAACTCCCCAAGTTGGGGACTTCGGCACCGTTTACCCCAGCGATCGTCTTCTTGGCGGCGGCCAGCCGATTGCGTTCGCCCTTCTCGGCCAGCAGTGCCTTGTAGCGGTTGGAGAGCGCTGTCGCCTCGAGCACCGTGAACTGTGCCCGGTACATGTCGGCGTTCGACACGATGCGTAGCACCAGTTGGCCAAGCTCGTCCACGTCCTTGACTTTGACGGCGGTGACGAACGGCAGGCCTAGCCGTTTCGCCGCCTCGAGTCGCGTTGCTCCATCGAGAAGCACGTTCCCCTCGGCCGCGACGATGATCGGCACCAGTTGCCCAACCGCCTCCATCGACTGCACGACGCTCTCCAGAACGGCGTGGGAGCGCGGCACCATGCCGTCCTCGACAAAGATCGACGACGGCACAAGGCGATCGAACTCCTTGTCGCCGCCAGCCATGCGAGCGCCGGCCTTCGTCCACGCCATCTCCCGAACGCCGGGAATATCCAGAGCGTCAGTTGCCATCACTGCCTCCCTCATCAGGCACTTCAGGTCGCCAGAGTTCACCGGCATACAGCTCGCCACGGATCACCGCGGCCACTTCACGGTCGAGCTCCTGCTCTTCCGTGTAGCCGTAGTCCTCACTTCCGGGGAGCGTGCCGTGCAGCAGGGAGCCGTCGAGCAGCATCAGCTTCATCGCCCTGCGACGGAAGTCATCTCGCGTCGGCTCGTCAGTGTCCCTCCACGGAATCGTGGGCGGGAGGTCCAAGTAGATGCGTCGGGCGCGGAGTTCCACCCGCGCCGCCTCCGAAGCCGTCAACTGGTCGAGCGCGAGCTTGACCCCAGTCAACGGGGACCTATGGTCGAAGCCTTCTGCCTGATAGAATTGAGTCAGGCCATTCACATGGCTCATGTTCCACAACCTCTCGCGATCGATTGATACCCGCTCGGAGACGGTTCAATGGCCCCCTGGTGTTCCGCCACCACGGGGCCTCCGTCGTTAAGCAGACTTCTGCACCTCAATGAATGCGGGTGTCGGCGGCAAGAGTCGGTACTGCCCGCCGATCTTCACGGCCTCGAGCTTCCCGCCTCGAATGAGGCGATAGATCGTGGGCGGGGGCACTCGCACAAGCGCGGCGTACTCCTCCACGGTCAGGTACGGGCTGCTGATCTCCATGTGCAGAAGCTAGCACCACGATTCACAAAATGGCAAGATTGTGCAATATCGGCACCTGCCTTCCGTGGCGAACGTAAAGGCTGTAATTTCGTTACATGTCCATTGCAGAACGAACGCCGCTTCACGCAGGCGGCATGCGCACCGACCGTATCGCAGCGCTCGTATGGAGCAAGGGGTTAACTCGCGCAGACCTGGCCGACGCTCTTGGAGTAGGTGGCCCGTCACTGTCCCAGAAGATGCACGGTAAGCGCCGCTGGTACCTCGAGGAAGTCATGGCGCTCGCAAGCGCCCTCGGCACGACGGTTGCTTATCTGACCGGCGAAACGGATGACCCCAGCACCGATCTCGCCGCAGTCGATGCGGTGGAGTGGGCAGAATTCCAGCTGTGGCGCGCCCGGAGAGACTCGAACTCCCAACCTTCTGATCCGTAGTCAGATGCTCTATCCATTGAGCTACGGGCGCAGTGCCGCGCTGTGCGCGAACCGGACAAGCCTAGCAGTCGGGAGACTGCGGCTCTTTCCGCGGAGACGGCGGGATTTGAACCCGCGGTCCCCTTGCGGGGACTCCACCTTAGCAGGGTGGTGCACTAGGCCGAACTATGCGACGTCTCCTAGCGAGTGACCACTATACCGGGCCGGACCCCCGGCCGATCACGGGCTAGTTCGAGACCGAGCACGTGCGGTCGGCGGCCGTCTGGCCCTCGACCCCGGGCAGGACCTCGGTCGGAGGCGCCTCGGGCGCGATCGGCTCGAGCGTCGGCTCGACCTCGGGCTCGACCTTGCCGTTCTTGGGCACGGCGACCTCGGTCGGCGTCGGCTCGGGCGTCGGCTCGGCGACCGGAGCGTTCGGGTCGAGCGTCGACCCGCGGCCCGTGTTGCCCGTCTCGAGCGCGAAGCGCTCGTCGGCACGGATGCGGTCGAACAGCGCCGTGGCCGCCGAGGTGACCGGCTGCACCTTGCCCGCGAACACGCCCGTACCGCCGGTGCGCCCGGGGTACTGCACGAAGACGATGTTCTCGGTCGGGATCTTGCGCAGGGCCTGCGCCATCGAGATCATCGTGTCGACGCGGCCCAGGCTGCTCGAGAGCTGCATCGACGAGGTCGCGACCTGCGCGATGCCGTAGAGCTTCGTGACGTCGGTGAGCACGCCCTCGTTCTGCACCTTGCGCATGAGCGACGACAGGTAGACCTGCTGGTTGCTGATGCGGCCGAGGTCGCTGCCGTCGCCCACGCCGTAGCGCGTGCGGAGGAAGGCGAGGGCCGTGCCGCCGACGAGCGTGTGGGTGCCCGCGGTCGGCAGGTCGAGGCCGGTGTACGGGTCGCGGATGGGGGCATCGATGCAGACGTCGACGCCGCCGACGGCGTTCGAGAGCTGCGCGACGCCGTTGAACGAGATAGCACCGGCGTAGGGGATGCTGAGGCCGGTGAGCGCCTCGACGGTCAGCACGACGCAGTTGAGGCCGCCGTACGACCACGCGACGTTGATCGGCTGGGCCGACATGGCGAACGAGGCGCCCTCGCCGTCGGGGTCAGGGCACGAGGGAATGGGCACGACCATGTCGCGCGGGATGCTCACGGCCACCGCCGACTGCTGGTCCTCCGCGACGTGCACGAGGATGTTGACGTCGTTGAGCGTCGCCCCGCCGCGCTGGCGCGTGTCGACCTGACCGGGCTCGTTGTCGACGCCGACGATGAGGACGTTGAAACCGCCCTCCCAGTCACCGACGGTCGGGATCACCCGCTCTTCCTGACCCTCCAGCACTTCGAGCTCGACGACGTCGATGTTCGCGTTGATCTGCGCGAGGGTGATGGCGCCGACCGACACCGTGCTCACGAGCACGACGGCGAGCGAGGCGGCGATCGTCGCCAGGATGGTCTTCCAGGCCCGCGACCGGCGCAGCCGTCCATGGCGCACCTGCGCGGTCGGCAACGAGCGGATGCCGCGATCACGCACTGGTTCACTCATGATGTCCCCCTCGGACACATCGATGGCCTGCACGAGCGGAGGGCGTGGGATTCGAACCCACGAGACATTGCTGCCCACCAGTTTTCAAGACTGGCTCCATCGGCCGCTCGGACAGCCCTCCTTGGATATCAGTCTTCCATGCTAACCGACGCGCCCTCAGAACCCCTGTTCAGGACCCCTATGCATCTGCCGCACGCGTGCGCGACAGCGGCTCAGATGGTCGAGAGCGCCTGGGCGAGACCGTCGTCGGTATCGCGCGCGGTGACCTCCGAGGCCGCCGCGACGACCTCCGCCGGCGCCTGCCCCATGGCGATGCCGCGCCCGCCGTGCGCGACCGCCCAGGCGAGCATCTCGATGTCGTTGCGGCCGTCGCCCACGGTCACGACGCGCTCGCCCGCGATGCCCAGGGCATCCCGCACCCGCTCGAGGGCCGTCGACTTGTTCACACCGTCGGGCGCGATGTCGAGCCAGGCCGTCCAGCCGACGTTGTAGCTCACCTGGTGCAGGCCCATGAGCTCGACGGCGGCGAGGAACTCCTCCATCGCGTGGCCGGGCGAGATGACGACGACGCGCGTCGCGGGCTCGCGGCACAGCTGCTCGAACGGCACCTCGTGGCTGACCGCGCCGAGCGCGCCATCGGGGAACCAGCCGGTGTAGCGGTAGACGCCCGTCTCGTCTTCGACGGCGTAGTTCGCGTGCGTCAGATGCGGCCGGATGCTCGTGAGCACCGCCGTCGGATCGAACGTCTCGACGTGGTGGCGCCGGTAGCCCGTGGGGGCATCCGGGTCGCGCTTGAGCAGGATGGCGCCGTTCGAGGCGACGACGTAGGCCGGCGTGATGTCGAGCCGGTCGAGCACGGGCAGCGTCATGGCGACCGAGCGGCCCGTCGCGAGCATGACCTCGTGGCCCGCGTCGCGCAGTCGGTGCACCTGCGCGAGGGCGGCGTCGGGCAGCGTGCCGTCTTCGTGCAGCACGGTGCCGTCGATGTCGAGCGCGATGAGTTTGCGGGTGGTCACGAGGCCACCTCGAGCACCTTGAGGCCGCGCAGGTAGGGGCGCAGCGGCTCGGGGACGACGACCGAGCCGTCGGCGCGCTGGTGCGTCTCGAGCAGGGCGACGAGCCAGCGCGTCGTCGCGAGCGTGCCGTTGAGGGTCGCAACAGGAGCGGTCTTGCCTCCCTCTGCGCGGTGGCGGATGTCGAGGCGGCGCGCCTGAAAGGTCGTGCAGTTGCTTGTGCTCGTGAGCTCGCGATACGCGACCTGCGTCGGCACCCAGGCCTCGACGTCGAACTTGCGGGCGGCGCTCGAGCCGAGGTCGCCGGCAGCGGTGTCGATGACGCGGTAGGCGAGACCGAGCGAGCGCAGCATCCTCTCTTGCAGCGCCAGCAGCCGCTCGTGCTCGGCTTCGGCGTCGGCCGGGTCGATGTAGCTGAACATCTCGAGCTTCTGGAACTGGTGCACGCGGATGATGCCGCGAGTGTCTTTTCCGTAGCTGCCGGCCTCGCGGCGGTAGCAGGTCGACCAGCCGGCGTAGCGCAGCGGGCCACTCGAGACATCGACGATCTCGTCGGCGTGATAGCCGGCAAGCGCGACCTCGCTCGTGCCCGTGAGGTAGAGCTCGTCGTTCGGCAGGTAGTAGATCTCGTCGGCGTGGGCACCGAGGAACCCCGTGCCGCTCATGACCTCGGGCTTGACGAGCGTCGGGGTGATGAGCGGGGTGAAGCCGGCGTCGAGGGCCGTGTCGAGGGCGTAGCTCATGAGTGCGAGCTCGAGCCGCGCGCCGACACCCTTGAGGAAGTAGAAGCGCGAGCCCGACACCTTGACCCCCCGCGGCACGTCGATAGCGTCGAGCAGCTCGCCGAGCGCGAGGTGGTCGCGCGGTTCGAAGTCGAACGAGGGCCTGTCGCCGACCTCGCGCAGGGTGACGAAGTCGTCTTCCCCGCCTTCCGGCACGCCCTCGATGATGACGTTCGGGATGCTCCCCGCGACCTGCTCGAACCGCGCCTCGGCCTCGGCGGCCGCGGCCTGGGCGGCCTTCACGTCGGCGGCGAGCTGCTGGACTTGCGCGACGAGCGCCGCCTTCTTGTCTTTCGGGGCCGCGGCCACGCGCTTGCCGAACGCGTTCTGCTCGGCCCGCAGCGCCTCGAAGGCCGTGATCGCCTCGCGCCGCTCGCGGTCGGCCGCAATAGCCTCGTCGACGAGCGCGACGCTCGCCCGCCGAGCCTGCTGCGAGCGTCGGACGAGGTCGGGGTTGTCGCGCAGCAGCTGGGGGTCGATCACGGCTCTAGTCTGGCACGCGCGGGTTAACAGCAACCCCCCGCGGCGGCAGGGAGCGATGCTCTACTCTGACCGCATGAGCACCCCCGGCTCCTTGGCCGAACCCGCGCGCGTCGCCGTCATCGTCAACCCGACGAAGGTCGACATGGAGGCGCTGCGGGCTGCCGTCGAGCAGGCCGAGTCCGACGCCGGCTGGGCGCCCTCGCTCTGGCTCGAGACGAGCGTCGACGACCCCGGCCAGGGTCGGGCCCGCGAGGCCACGGCCGCCCGGGTGACCGCGGTGCTCACGGCCGGCGGCGACGGCACGGTGCGGGCGGTCGCCGAGGGGATGCTCGATTCGGGCATCCCGATGGTGCTGATCCCCTCGGGCACCGGCAACCTGCTCGCCCGCAACCTCGGGCTGTCGCTCGGCAAACTGAGCGACTCACTGACGACGGCGGTCACCGGGGTCGACCAAGCGATCGACGTGGGCGTCGCCGAGCTGACCCGTGATGACGGCAGCGTCGAGCGGCACGCTTTCGTCGTGATGGTGGGCATCGGCCTCGACGCCAAGATGATCGCCGCGACCAACCCAAACCTCAAGAAAAGGGTGGGCTGGCTCGCCTACGTCGAGGCGACGGCACGCATCGTGCGCGACGTCGACGCCGTGCGCGTGCGCTACACCCTCGACGGTTCGGCGGAGCGCGCGACGACCGTTCACACCCTGCTCATCGGCAACTGCGGCACCCTGCCTGGCGGCGTGCTGCTGCTGCCCGAGGCGCAGATCGACGACGGCCTGCTCGACGTCGTCGCGATGCGGCCCCGCAATCTGTGGGGCTGGATGCGCGTCAGCTACGCGGTCGTGTGGGAGAACGGTGTTCTACAGAAGACGAAAGTCGGCCGACGAATCCTGGCCGCCGACCGGAGTGTGCGCGCGCTGCGCTACTTCCAGGGCCGTCGCATGACCCTGGCCTTCGAACGGCCGGAGGAATTTGAGATCGATGGCGAAGAGATGGGCCTCGTCACGCGGCTTGAGGTGCGCGTCGCGCCCGCGTCGCTCGTGGTGCGCGTGCCGCGCGAGAGTTGACGGTCGCTACTCCGCCTCGGGCTCGCCGCTGAGGATCGCGCGCAGCCAGTCGCGTGCATCCGTGAAGACCTCGTCGCCGTACTGCGAGACGACCTCGATCTGCCGCGCATCCGCTCGCGGGTACGAGCCGAGGAAGATGACGTTGGGGCTGAAGCGGCGCAGGCCGAGCAGGGCGTCGGCGACGCGCTCGTCGCGCACGTGGCCGTCGAGGTCGATGACGAAGCGGTAGCGGCCGAGAGAGTCGCCGATGGGCCGCGATTCGATGAGGCTCATGTTGACTCCGCGCGTGGCGAACTGCTCGAGCATCTCGAGCAGGCGCCCGGGGGCGTCGTCGGGCAGCTCGGCGATGATACTCGTCTTGTCGGCGCCCGTCCGCGGCGGGATGCCCCGGTTGCGGCTCACGAGCACGAAGCGCGTGACGGCGTTGGCGTTGTCGCCGATCAGGTCGCCGAGCACCGTCAGGTCGTGATGGTCGGTGATGCTGGGCGGGGCGACGGCAGCCTGTGCGGGCGAGCCCGCGTCGAGCAGTGACGTCGCGGCGGCGACGTTCGAGGCAGCGGGGATGTGTCCGTGGGTCGGAAGCGTGCGCTCGAGCCAGCCGCGGCACTGCGCATAGGCGACGGGATGCGCGGCCACGACCCGCACGTCGTCGAGGGCCACCCCGGGCCGGGCCACGAGCACGAAGTTGACGGCGACGAGGTATTCGCCCACGATGCGCAGACCTGGGATCGTCGCGAGCGCATCCTGTGTCGCACTGACCCCTCCCTCGACCGAGTTCTCGACCGCGATCATGGCGCCCACGCTGCGGCCGGTCACGACGTCGTCGAGCGCCTCGCCGACATTGCTGACGCTGCGCCACTCGGCGTTCTTCGCCTCGGGCACCTGACCGAGCGCCTGCCAGGTGAAGGTGCCGGCCGGGCCCAGGTAGCTGTAGACCGGGGTCGGGTCGGGCTGCGCGCTCATGCCCGCAGTCTACGGCCGCGCATCCGCCCACCCCACGGAGGGCCGCCGGTGGTTGGATGGGCTCATGAGCCGCGCCGGAACCCCCGCCCAGCCCGCCGACCTCGTCGACCTGACCGCGCTGCTCGCGGCCTACGCCGACCGGAAGCCCGATCTCGACGACCCGGCGCAGCGCGTCGTCTTCGGCACGAGCGGGCACCGCGGCTCGAGCCTCGACGGCGCCTTCAGCGACACGCACATCGCCGCCATCACGCAGGCGATCGTCGAGTACCGGGCGACGCAGGGCACGACGGGGCCCGTCTTCGTCGGCGCCGACACGCACGCGCTGAGCGCTCCCGCCATGCGGACGGCGCTCGAGGTGCTCGCCGCCAACGGCGTGACGGCGCTCGTCGACGCGAATGACGATTTCGTGCCGACGCCCGCGCTGAGCCACGCGATCATCCGGTTCAACCGCGACGCGGCGGCGAAAGCCGACGGCATCGTCATCACGCCGAGCCACAACCCTCCGCGCGACGGCGGCTTCAAGTACAACCCGCCGCACGGCGGGCCCGCCGACAGCGACGCGACGGGATGGATCGCCGACCGCGCCAATGCGCTCATCGCCGAGGGCAACCGCGGCGTCAAGCGCCAGTCGACCCTGCTCACCGAGCCCTACGACTACCGGCTGCACTACGTCGCCGACCTCGGCAGCATCCTCGACCTCGAGGCCGTGCGCGGCAGCGGCCTGCGCATCGGCGCCGACCCGCTCGGCGGGGCGAGCGTCAACTACTGGGCGCTCATCGCCGAGCACTACGGCCTCGACCTGACGGTCGTGAACCCGAGCGTCGACGCGCAGTGGGGCTTCATGACGCTCGACTGGGACGAGAAGATCCGCATGGACCCGTCCAGCCCGAGCGCGATGGCGAGCGTCGTCGCGCGTCGGCACGACTTCGACCTGCTGACGGGCAACGACGCCGACGCCGACCGGCACGGCATCGTCACCCCCGACGGCGGGCTCATGAACCCCAACCACTACCTCGCGGTCGCGATCGAGTACCTGTACACGCACCGCCCCGACTGGCGCCCCGATGCCGCGATCGGCAAGACGCTCGTGTCGTCGACCATGATCGACCACGTCGCCGCGAGCCTCGGTCGGCGGCTGTGGGAGGTGCCCGTCGGCTTCAAGTGGTTCGTGCCGGGGCTCATCGACGGCTCGGTCGCGTTCGGCGGAGAGGAGAGCGCGGGGGCAAGCTTCGTGCGCCGCAACGGCAGCGCCTGGACGACCGATAAAGACGGCATCCTGCTCGCGCTCCTCGCCGCCGAGATCACGGCCGTCACCGGGTCGACGCCGTCTCAGCTCTACACCGGACTCACCGAGCGCTTCGGGGCGCCCGTCTACGAGCGGGTGGATGCCCCCGCCAGCCCCGCGCAGAAGGCGGCGCTCGGCAAGCTCGACGGAGCGGCCATCACCGCCACCGAGCTCGCGGGCGACCCCATCACCGCGCGGCTTAGCGCGGCTCCCGGCAACGGCGCGGGCATCGGCGGCGTCAAGGTCGTGACCGACCGAGCCTGGTTCGCCGCACGCCCGAGCGGAACCGAGAACGTGTACAAGATCTACGCCGAGTCGTTCGCGGGCGATGATCACCTGCGGCTCGTGCAGCAGGAGGCCAAGGCGATCGTGGATGGCGCCCTTGGATAGCGACGACCGCGCTGCGCTGTTCGCCAGCTGGGACGCGATCACCCCCGAGCAGCTGCATGCCGCCGGCAGCATGAAGTGGAGCCTCTTCCCCGGCACCATCGGCGCCTGGGTCGCCGAGAGCGATCTCGGCACCGCTCCGGCGGTGACACGCGCGCTGCACGAGGCGGTCGACGCCGGTCGATTCGGCTATCTTCCGCGGCCGATCGCCGCCGAGATGGGGCGCGCGACGGCCGAATGGATGCACGACCGCTTCGCGTGGACGGTCGACGCCGCGCGCATCCAGGCCCTGCCCGACGTCATCACGGGGCTCGTCGTCGCGATGGAGCACTTCTCGCCACCCGACTCGGCCGTGATCGTGCCGACACCGGCATACATGCCGTTCTTGACGGTGCCAGCGATGCACAACCGCATCGCCATTGAAGTGCCGATGGCCCAGAGCGGCGGGCGGGCAGTGCTCGACCTCGAGGCGATCGATCGCGAGCTCGCCGCGGGGGCCGGGCTCGTCGTGCTGTGCAACCCGCTCAACCCGGGCGGCCGCGTGTTGGAGCGCGATGAGCTCGTCGCGCTCTCCGAGGTCGTCGAGCGGCACGGGGCGCGGGTGTTCGCCGACGAGGTGCACGCGCCGATTCTGTTCGGCGAAGCGCGGCATGTTCCGTACGCGAGCGTCGGCGCGGACGCATCCGCCCACAGCATCACCGTCACGAGCGCCTCGAAGGCGTGGAACCTACCGGGGCTGAAGGCCGCCCAGTTGATCCTCACGAACGATGCCGACGCGGAGCTGTGGACCGGGCTCGGCCCGTTCGCGAGCCACGGCGCGAGCACGCTCGGCGTCATCGCGAACACCGTCGCCTACCGCGAGGGCCGTGAGTGGCTCGACGCGACGGTCGCCTACTACGACGCCAATCGTTGCCTGCTCTCCGAGCTTCTCGCAGAACGGCTGCCCGAGGTCGGGTACACGCCGCCCGAGGGCACCTACATCGCCTGGCTCGACGTGTCGCGGCTCGGGCTCGGCGACGAGCCTGCCGTCACGCTGCAGAAGCGCGCGAAGCTCTCGGTCACCGACGGCCGCGCGTGCGGGCTCGCGGGCATTGGCCACGTGCGGCTCATCCTCGCCACGCCGCGCCCGATTCTCGAACAGATCGTCGACCGGCTGGTCGAGGCTGCGCGCGCTCAGCCCGCGTAATCGGGTGCGGCCGGCAGGCCGAAGAACTCCTCGAGCGTCTGGATGCCCGTCGCCTGCACCTCGGCGGCGAGCTCGAGCCCGACGTACCGGAAGTGCCAGGGCTCGTAGATGTAGCCCGTGACGGGAGTGAGGCCGTCGGGGTACCGCAGCACGAAGCCGAAGCGATAGGCGTTGGCCGCGAGCCACTGCCCGTGGGGGGTGCCGCCGAAGCATGCCTCGAACGAGCAGACCGCCGGGATCGACCCGATGTCGACTGCCAGGCCGGTCTGGTGCTCGCTGTGCCCCGGTCGCGCGCTCACCTTGTCAGCGCCCGCCTGACCGAGGTTGCCCACCGTACGATTGTAGATGCGGGTCTGGCTCTCGAAACTGCGATAGGCGCTCGTGATCTGCAGACTCAGCCCGGCTTCGGCCTGGGCGGCGGCGAACATCGCCTCGGTCGCCGTGGCGGCTTCGGCTCGCAGCGGCAGGGCGTCGGTGGAGCTCACCGCCGGGATCACGAGGTCGGCAGGGGCGTAGCTCGTGGGGGTGACCGGTCGGACCTTATTGACGATGACCCAGAGGCTCGCGGGATCGTCGAGCGAGTACCGCGCGGTGTCGAAGGTGGGCGTCGGGGTGGGCGTCGGGGTGGGCGTCGGGGTGGCGGTCGCGGTCGGC
>CAYPND010000037.1:17897-19296 GCA_964412175.1 uncultured Microbacteriaceae bacterium
GGTGGGCGTCGGGGTGGGCGTCGGGGTGGGCGTCGGGGTGGCGGTCGCGGTCGGCTTCGGCGTCGGAACGGCTATGTGATCAGGTGCGACGGCGCATCCGCCAAGTAGTAGCAGAGCGCTTACGACGACGGAGGACAACGCGAGCGGAATTCGAGGCACGTCGACAGCCTAGTTCGTCGTCGGCCGCGTCTCACGGCGCGCCCCGGGTCCTCTGATGAGTCGAGAATGCCCCTCTTGACCAGCCATTTCATATCAGGCTGGAACATTCTTTGACATTGCAGATGAAACCTGCGTAGTGTTCCACCCAACGTGAGAGCGCTCTCACACTTGAACATGAGAGCGCTCTCGCTTCCACCACCCACGCACACAAAGGAGTGATCGTGACACTTTCACGACGCAACACCGTGGCCATCGCCGGCGCGGCGGCCATCGCCCTCATCGCATCGGGCTGCGCTAGCTCGACTGAGCCCGCCGCGGGCGGTGACATCACCCTCACGGTCGCGACGTTCAACGACTTCGGCTACACCGACGAGCTGTTCGCGCAGTACGAGGCCGAGAACCCGGGCGTCACGATCGTGCACAATCGCGCCGCGACCTCGAACGACGCGCGCGACAACTTCTTCACCAAGCTCGGCGCGGGCAGCGGCCTTGCCGACATCGAGGCCGTCGAGGTCGACTGGTTCGCCGAGATGATGCAGTACAGCGACAAGCTCGCCGACCTGACCGACCCCGAGCTCGCCGACCGCTGGGTTGACTGGAAGACTGCCGCGGCGACCGACGCCGACGGCCGCCTCGTCGCCTACGGCACCGACATCGGGCCGGAGGCCGTCTGCTACCGCTCCGACCTGTTCGCCGCCGCCGGTCTGCCGACCGACCGCACCGAGGTCGCCGCGCTGCTCGAGGGCGACTGGGACCGCTACTACGAGGTCGGCCAGCAGTACGTCGACGCGACCGGCCAGGCCTGGTTCGACTCGGCCGGCGCCACCTACCAGGGTGTCGTCAACCAGATCGAGTTTGCCTACGAGGAGGCCGACGGCACCGTCATCGCGACCGAGAACCCGGATGTCGAGGCGGCCTTCACCTCGGTGCTCGAGGCCAGCTCGACCCTCTCGGCCAACCTCAGCCAGTGGAGCGACGACTGGTTCGCCGGTCTCTCGAACGGCGCCTTCGCCACGATGCTCTGCCCCGGCTGGATGCTCGGCGTCATCTCGGGCAACGCACCTGACGTCACCGGCTGGGACGTCGCCAACGTCTTCCCCGGCGGCGGCGGCAACTGGGGCGGCTCGTACCTGACCGTTCCCGCCCAGGGCGCGAACATCGAGGCCGCGACGAAGCTCGCCGCGTGGCTCACCGCTCCCGAGCAGCAGCTCTCGGCGTTCGCCGCCGCGGGCACCTTCCC
>CAYPND010000037.1:19396-22997 GCA_964412175.1 uncultured Microbacteriaceae bacterium
GGCTCACCGCTCCCGAGCAGCAGCTCTCGGCGTTCGCCGCCGCGGGCACCTTCCCGAGCCAGGTCGAGGCCTACGAGTCGGAGGAGCTGCGCAGCGCCACGAACGAGTACTTCAACAACGCCCCGGTCGGCGAGATCCTCATCGAGCGCTCGCAGGCGATCGGCGTCGCGCCCTTCAAGAGCGTGAAGTACTTCCCCGTAAACGACGCGCTGCAGAAGGCGCTGACCCGCGTCGACGTGGATGCCACGCAGAGCATCCAGGAATCGTGGGATCAGTTCGTCGCTGACGTGAACGCGCTCGGCTAACCACCACCTCACCACCACCACCCCCGGGGTCGCTCGCCTCCTCCATGGCGAGCGGCCCCGGGAACCCCGCCGACCGACGCCGCTCCCAGGAGACCAGCCATGCTGACCACCGCCACCGGGCTCTCCGCCCCCATCCAGAAGAAGCAGCGCTCGGTACGCCGCATCGCCCTCTCCCAGAAGCTCTCGCGCTGGGACGTCAAGGTCTCGCCCTACCTCTATATCTCGCCCTTCTTCATCCTTTTCGCGATCACCGGGCTGTTTCCGCTCGTCTACACGGCGTGGGTCTCGGTGCACGAGTGGAACCTCATCGGCGGGCAGGGCGACTTCGTCGGCCTCGACAACTTCGCCTTCGTGCTCTCGCAGCCGCCCTTCTGGATCGCGCTGCGCAACACCTTTTCGATCTTTCTCATCTCGGCCGTGCCGCAGATCGCCTTCGCGTTGCTCATCGCCGCCGTGCTCGACCGCAACCTGCGGGCCAAGACCTTCTGGCGCATGGGCGTCCTGCTGCCCTACGTCGTGGCCCCCGTCGCCGTCACCCTCATCTTCAGCAACATGTTCGGCGACCAGTACGGCCTCATCAACAACCTGCTGGGCGATCTGGGCATCGACCCCATCGGCTGGCACTCCGAGGTGCTGCCGAGCCACATCGCGATCGCGACGATGGTGAACTTCCGTTGGACGGGCTACACCGCGCTCATCCTGCTCGCGGCCATGCAGGCCATCCCCCGCGACTACTACGAGGCCGCGATGATCGATGGTGCCGGCATCGTGCGCCAGTTCTTCTCGATCACCATCCCGCAGCTGCGCCCGACCCTCATCTTCGTCATCGTCACCTCGACGATCGGCGGCCTGCAGATCTTCGACGAGCCGCGCCTCTACGACTCGGTCGGCCAGGGCGGCGCGAGCAGCCAGTGGATGACGATCACGATCTACCTCTACAACCTCGGCTGGGGCCAGTTGAACTTCGGCCGCGCGGCCGCGGTCGCCTGGCTGCTCTTCCTCATCATCATCATCGTGGGGCTGCTCAACGTGGCCATCACCCGTTCGATTGCGAAGGCATCATGACCGGCACCGGACTCTTGGAACGGCGCACCCCGCGCCGCCGCGGGCTCGAGAACGGGCAGCGGCCCGGCTGGAAGGCCTACGGGTTCCTCACCGCCGTCATGCTCGGCTCGATGTTCCCGATCTACTGGTCGTTCCTCATCGGCTCGGGCGACGCCTCGACCATCAACCAGCAAGACATCGTGTGGTGGCCGGGCGGCAACTTCCTCACCAACGCGGCGGCCGTGCTCGAGGCCGACAGCGTCAACTTCTGGAAGGCGATCGGCAACTCGATCATCGTGTCGACCGTGGTCTCGGCATCCGTCGTGCTGTTCTCCACCCTCGCGGGCTTCGCCTTCGCCAAGCTGCGGTTCCGCGGCCGCAACGGCCTGCTCATCTTCGTCATCGCGACGATGGCGGTGCCCACCCAGCTCGGCGTCGTGCCGCTCTTCATCGCGATGAGCCAGCTGCAGCTCGCCGGCACGCTGTGGGCGGTCATCCTGCCCGCCGTCGTGAGCGCGTTCGGGGTGTTCTGGATGACGCAGTACCTCGCGCAGGCGCTGCCCTACGAGCTCATCGAGGCGGCGCGCGTCGACGGCGCGAGCATGATCCGCACGTTCTGGTCGGTCGCGCTCCCGGCCGCGCGCCCCGCCGCCGCGATGCTCGCGCTCTTCATCTTCATCGCCACGTGGACCAACTTCTTCTGGCCCTTCATCGTGCTCGACCGCCAGAACCCGACGCTGCCCGTGGCGCTCTCGCTGCTGCAGAGCAACTACTTCGTCGACTACTCGGTCGTGATGGCCGGGGTTATCCTGAGCACGATCCCACTGTTGATCTTATTTCTCGTCGCCGGCCGCCACCTCGTGAGCGGCATCATGCAGGGAGCCGTTAAGGGATGACCGCCCACACCTCCGCGTCGGTCTCGACGCACGCTTCGCCGCGCCCGATTCCGGCCGACTTCCGGCTCGGGGTCGCCACCGCCGCGTACCAGATCGAAGGGGCGACGCACCGCGACGGCCGTGCCGACTCGATCTGGGACGCCTTCTGCCGCATCCCCGGCGCCGTCGTCGGCGGCGACAGCGGCGAGCGCGCGTGCGAGCACTACGACCGCTACCGCGACGACGTCGCCCTCATGAGCGACCTCGGCGTGCAGGTCTACCGCTTCAGCACCTCGTGGGCGCGCGTGCAGCCCGACGGGCGCACCGCCAACGCCGAAGGGCTCGATTTCTACCGCCGTCTCGTCGACGAGCTGCTCGAGCACGGCATCACGCCGTGGCTGACGCTCTACCACTGGGATCTGCCGCAGGCCCTGCAGGAGGCCGGCGGCTGGCCCGCGCGCGACACCGCGCTACGGTTCGCCGACTACGCGGCCGACGTGCACAGCGCCCTCGGCGATCGACTCACCAACTGGACGACCCTCAACGAGCCCTGGTGCTCGGCGTTCCTCGGCTATCTCAGCGGCGAGCACGCGCCGGGCATCCAGAACCCCCAGGCCTCGCTCGACGCCGCGCACCACCTGCTGCTCGGTCACGGCCTCGCCACGCAGCGGTTGCGCGAGCTCGGCCCCGAGCTGAGCCTCGGCATCACGCTCAACATGACGGTGCCCGACCCCGTCGACCCGAGCGATGCGGCCGACGTCGACGCCGCCCGGCGCATCGACGCGCAGCACAACCGGCTCTTCCTCGACGCGATCTTCCGCGGCGCGTACCCGGCCGACCTCATCGCCGATCTGGATGCGCGCGGGCTGCACCTCCCCGTGCTCGACGGCGACCTCGCCGCGATCGCGACCCCCATCGACGCGCTGGGCATCAACTACTACCACGGCGAGGCGGTGAGCGCCCGGCCGCCCGCCGACGCCCCGCTGTCGAGCGCGGCCCCCTCCGAGCGGCCCAAGCTGTCACCCTTCCCCGCCGGCGAGGGCATCCACGCGCACCCGCGCGGGCTGCCGCTGACGGCCATGGACTGGGAGGTGCAGCCCGAGGGCCTGACGCGCCTGCTCGTGCGCATCGACGAGGAGTACGCGCGACCAGCGGGCGTGACCCTCTACGTGACCGAGAACGGCGCCGCCTACACCGACGTCGTCGCGGCCGACGGATCGGTCGACGACGCCGATCGCGCAGAGTTCCTCCGCCTGCACCTCGACGCCATCCTCGACGCGATCGACCAGGGCGTGAACGTCAAGGGGTACTTCTACTGGTCTCTCATGGACAACTTCGAGTGGGCCTGGGGCTACGACAAGCGCTTCGGCCTCGTGC
>CAYPND010000038.1:0-22929 GCA_964412175.1 uncultured Microbacteriaceae bacterium
CGACGAGCTGCATCGAGCGCTCGCGGTCTTTCCACATGTAGAGCTGGAACCAGTTCCGGCCCTCGGGTGCCGCATCCCGCACGCCCTCGATGCTCGTCGTGCCCATCGTCGACAGCGAGAAGGGGATGCCCGCGGCGGCCGCCGCTGTCGCCCCCGCCACCTCGCCCTCGGTGTGCATCATGCGCGTGAAGCCGGTGGGCGCAATGCCGAAGGGCAGCTCGACGCGCTGGTCGAGCACCTCCCAGCCCGTGTCGACCGTGCTCACGTCGCGCAGGATCGCGGGGTGGAACTCGATGTCGCTGAACGCCTGCCGCGCCCGGGCGAGGCTCAGCTCGCCCTCGGCCGCGCCCTCCGTGTAGTCGAAAGGCGCCTTCGGCGTACGGCGCTGCGCGATCGCGCGCAGGTCGGCGATCGTCAGCGCGCCCTGCAGCCGGCGCTTCTTGCCATTCAACTCGGGCGTCTTGAACCGCATGAGCGGCGCGAGCTCTTTCGTGCGGGGGAAGCGGCGTTTCACCATGTGCGGTTCCTCGTTCTCCGGCGTGCGATGTCACAAATCACGGACTTCTGGGGGCTGGTCGTCATGTTGACGCGGGTCATGGGGCTTCGTCGTGCGGAAGTTCCGTGATTTGTGACGCGCGGGGGTCGGCGTGCAGGGCGTCGTAGCGGGCGAGCAGCCGATCGCGCGCGCCCTCGATGTGGGCGCGGGTCAGGGTGCCGGCGCGCTCGGGGTCGCCCGCGGCGACGGCGTCGAGAATGCCCTGGTGCTGGGCCACCACATCGTCGAGCGCGAGCAGCCGGTGCGCCTGCACCTGCCCGGTGCAGAGCTCGATCTCGCCCATCAGCAGGGCGTGCAGGCGCGCGAGCCGGGGCGAACGCTGCGCTTCGACGAGGGCCCGGTGGAAGGCGATGTCGGCGCGGGCTAATGGCGCGGAATCGCGGTGCGATTCCGCGTGCCCTGGTGTCGGGCTGGCGCGCACGGTCGACGTCTGTCGTGCAGCAGAACCCGAGGCGTCCGTGGCGGCGTCAACGAGCATCCGCTGCGCCGCGATGGCCGCGATCGGCACGACGCCATCGGCGGCGAGCGTGCGCAGCGCGGCCTCTTCGACGATCGCGCGGTTGGCGTACAGGTCGACGATGTCGTCGCGCGTGAGCTCGGGCACGCGCGCGGTCTTGTGCGCCTCGCGCCGCAGCAGCCCCTCGGCGACAAGCCGCTCGAGCGCGACCTTGGCGGTGGGGCGGGCGACGCCGAAGCGGTCGGCGATGGCCTGCTCAGTCACGGCGGCTCCGGGCGCTTCGCGCTGGCTCAGGATGCTCTCGCGCAGCGCCTCGTACACCGCATCGGGCACGCGCGTCACGGCGAGGGCGTCACTGCTCATGCCGGCGTTGACCATAGTGGCGACAGTAGCAGATTGTTATACAAGTACACGAGCGCGAGTTCGCTCGACAGCCTGAAGGGCGGCCCCGGCGAGGCGAAGCCCTACGCTCGAGAGCGTGACCCCCGTGCTCGATCGACCCGGCGTCGTGCTCGGCATCGCCGCGCTCGTGCTCAATGAGGGAGCGACCGACGAGAACGCGCGCACCGTCATCGCGGCAGCCGTCGACGCGGGCGTGGCCGCCCTCGACACGGCGCGGGCCTACGCCCGACTCGACGACGACGGCGTGGGCGAGCGACTCGCCGCCGGGGGCCGCGAGCACCGCCCCGGTCTGCCGATCATCACCAAGGCCGGCCACTACCGCGCGGGCGTCTCGGCCTGGCACTCCGATGGCAGCGCCGAACGGATGCGCGCCGACGCCCGCCGCAGCGTCGAGCTGCTTGGCGCCCCCCTCGACCTGCTCCTGCTGCACCGTGCCGATCGCGTCGACGATCTCGAAGAGTCGGTGACAGTGCTCGCTGCCATTCGGGAGGAAGGGCTGGCGCGCGCCGTCGGGCTGTCGAACGCCTCCATCGAGTTCATCGAACGCGCGCGCGCAGTCGCCCCCATCGACGCGGTCGAGAACCGGCTGGGGCTCGCCGTCGACACCTTCGCCGAGTACCAGTACTGCCACGAGGCGGGCATCGACTTCTTCGGGTATGCGCCGTTCGGCGGCCCGCGGGCGGCCCCGCTGGCGACCCGGGTTCCGCACGTGGCCGCTGTGGCGACCCAGCGGGGGGCGTCGGTGCATCGCCTGACGCTCGCCGCGGTTCTCGATGTGTTGCCCGGGTTCTGGCCGATCATCGGTTCGACGCGGGTCGACTCGGTGCGCGACGCGATCGCCGCCACCGATGAACCGGTCGACGACAAACTGCGGCAGGCGCTGCTCGGCGACCTCGCCTCGCGCGGTGCGCCGGTCTCGTCGTTCGAGCCGCGCGGCTAGGCGGGTTCGTCGCGCCAGAGGCGATCCGCGACGCGCGTGAGCAGCCGGGTCAGCTCGTCGGCCTCGTCGGGGGTGAGTGCGTCAGTGGTGAGCGCGCTCAGCTCGGCCCACACGGCGCCGACTTGCGCCGCGGCATCCGCCCCCCGATCGGTGAGGCTGACGAGCTTGGCGCGCGCATCGCGGGGGTCGACCGTGCGGGCAGCGAATCCGGCGGCTTCGAGCCGCCCGACCATCTTGGCGACGGTGGGCGGCTCGAGGCCCATGATGCGGGCGAGCTGCACCTGCGTAGCGGTGGCCCGCTTGGCGAGGATGCTGAGCAGCAGTTCTTGACCGGGGTGCAGCCCGAGCGGCGCGAGCGCGAGGGCCGCCCGGCGGCGGTGCGCGCGCGCCGCGGCCATCAGGGCCTTATCGAGTCGAGACGGCTGCACGGTCCTTCGCTCTCGAGTGGATGACGGCGTTGCCGACGACCACGACTGTACCGGTGACGAGGTGCATGACGATGAGCGTCGCGACGCCCGTGGCGGTCGCGGCGGCGGTCGTGCCGAAGAGCGACAACAGGGTGACGATCGCCCCGGCGATCGCGAATACGAGCACGCCGCGGTTCGGCAGCAGGCGCACGATGACGAGCGTGCCGACGGCGGCGAGCACGGCGCCGACGATGCTCGCGAACACGACGGGTACTGCGTCGATGGCGAGGGTCATGCCCTGTTGCTCGACGACGATCGCCGTGCCGTTGGCGGCGGTGCCGCCCACCATGACGATGAGGTTTGCGGCGATAGCGACGATGGCGGTGCTCCAGAGGGCGAGCAGGGCGGGGCGGAAGAGAGGGCGCACGGGGGTTCCTTTCGAGGGGGGTGACGGAAGCGTCAGAAGGATTAACAATAGCCGGCTAACTATATTCCCCATGCTGAGCGCCCGTGAAGGCCCGGGCGATCACGAGCACAGGGCGTCGGCAAGCAGGGGTTGCCAGGCGAGCTCGGCGGCGCCGATGAGAAGCCGGCTCGACCCGAGCGCCGCGGGCGCGATGAGCACACCGGAGGCGATCGGCGGCAGAGCATCCGCGACAGCGGTGGCGCGCAGTTCGCCCGGTGCTCTCTCCCACAGGGTGGCGAGGTAGCCGCCGAGAACAACGCGCTCGGGGTTGAGCACCGTCACAACGCTGCGTAGGCCGATGCAGAGCGCGCCGAACTGCGTGTCGATCATCGCCGCGATCTCCCGGCGTTCGGTCGCATCAAGAGCGGTAGCGAGGTCTTCATCGTCGGGGTGCTCAAGCCCGAGCGCCGTGACGAGTCGTGATCGCGAGACAACGGCCTCGAGGCAGCCTCGCGTGCCGCAGGCGCACGGGGGGCCGTGCGGATCGACTCCGAGGTGCCCGAGTTCGCCCGCGTGGCCGTCGCGGCCTTCGATCAGCCGGCCATTGGCGACAATTCCCCCGCCAATCCCGCTCGCCCCGCCGTTGAGATAGACGAGGTTGCGCGCGCCGAGCCCGGCCCCGAAGGCGAGCTCGGCGCGGCACCCCAGTTGCGCGTCGTTGGCCGCGAACGTGGGTAGCCCGAGGGCTTCGCCGAGCGGGCCTGCGATCGACTGCTCGTGCCACCCCAAGTGCGGCGCGAGTCGCACAACCCCGTCGGCGCGACGCACTAGGCCAGGAACAGCAGCGCCAGCAGCGACGAGCCGAGACGCGGGATGCTCGGTCGCCAGCTCAGCGGAGACCGCGGCCGCGATGCTCACGGCCTGGTCGATCGTCGGGCTGTCGATCGGAACCCGACGTCGCGCAACCACGCGCCCACCGAGCGCGACGAGCCCGACCTCTACGGCGTCGAGTTCGGGGTTGACCGCTACGACGAGGCGATCGTCGCGGGGTACGACGCGTGGGCTCGGTCGACCAACTCCCTGGCGGGGAGCGTCATCGAGCTCATCGACCCATCGCGCCTCGACGAGGGCGGCGACGAGATCGCCGATGGTCGAGCGGTTGAGGCCGAGAGCGCGGGTGAGGTCAGCGCGCGTGACGCCCCGGCTCTCGTGCACGAGCTGCAGCACCGCCGCGAGGTTGCGCTGGCGCACTCGGCCCGCATCCGTCGCCGCTCGCTCTGCCATCATGCGTCCAGTCTGGCGGTGCCCGCCCCCGGGTGATACGTTGTGATTCACAACATATACCTTTCAGCGCAGAGAGAAGACGCTCATGGCCCTCACGCCAACCCCAGCAGACCACTTCACCTTCGGGCTCTGGACCGTCGGCTACAACGGCGCCGACCCCTTCGGCGGGCCCACCCGCGCTCCCCTCGACGTCGTGCACGTCGTCGAGAAGCTCACCGAGCTGGGGGCCTACGGCCTCACGCTGCACGACGACGACCTCTTTGCGTTCGGCTCGACGGATGCCGAGCGGCGCACGCAGATCGATCGGCTCATCGCTGCCACGGCATCCACGGGCCTGAAAGTGCCCATGATCACGACCAATCTGTTCAGCGCTCCCGTCTTCAAAGACGGCGGCTTCACCTCGAACGACCGAGCCGTGCGCCGCTTCGCGCTGCGCAAAGTGCTGCGCAACCTCGACCTCGCCGCCGAGCTCGGCGCGCACACCTTCGTCATGTGGGGCGGCCGCGAGGGCGCCGAGTACGACGCCGCGAAAGAGGTGCGCTCGGCGATCGCCCGCTACCGCGAGGCCGTCAACATCCTCACGCAGTACGTGACCAACAAGGGCTACGGAATCCGCTTCGCGATCGAGCCGAAGCCCAACGAGCCGCGCGGCGACATTCTGCTGCCGACCCTCGGCCACGCCATGGCCTTCATCGAGACGCTCGAGCACCCCGAGCTCGTCGGCCTCAACCCCGAGGTCGGGCACGAGCAGATGGCGGGCCTCAACTTCACGGCCGGCATCGCGCAGGCGCTCGAGGCGGGAAAGCTCTTTCACATCGACCTCAACGGCCAGCGCGGCATCAAGTACGACCAAGACCTCGTCTTCGGGCACGGCGACCTGCACAACGCCTTCTCGCTCGTCGACCTGCTCGAGAACGGCGGCCCGAACGGCGGGCCCGCGTACGACGGGCCGCGACACTTCGACTACAAGCCTTCGCGCACCGAAGACGAGTCGGGCGTGTGGGCGTCGGCGGCCGCCAACATGCGCACGTACCTGCTGCTGAAGGAGCGCGCGGCCGCGTTCCGCGCCGACCCCGAGGTGCAGGCGGCGCTCGCCGCGGCGCGCGTCGACGAGCTCGCGCAGCCGACCCTCGCCGAGGGCGAGAGTATCGACGAGCTGCTCGCCGACCCCACCGCGTACGAGACCTTCGATTCGAGCGCCTACTTCAACGGCAAGGGCTTCGGCTTCGTGCACCTGCAGCAGCTTGCGACCGAGCACCTGCTCCGTGCTCGCTAGCCGGCGCCCGCTAGCCGTGACGCTCTCGATGACCCTCGTCGCCGGCGTCGACACCTCGACGCAGAGCTGCAAGGTCGTGATCGTCGATGCAGCGACGGGGGCGACCGTGCGCGAAGGGCGCGCGCCGCATCCCGAGGGCACGGCGGTCGACCCCGGCGCCTGGTGGTCGGCGTTCGTCGCGGCCGTCGAGCAGGCGGGCGGCCTCGCCGACGTCGCGGCGATCGCGGTGGGCGGCCAGCAGCACGGGCTCGTGGCGCTCGACGCCGAAGGCCGCGTCGTGCGCGACGCCCTGCTCTGGAACGACACCCGCTCGGCCGGCGCCGCCGCCGACTTGATCAGTGAGGTGGGCGCGGCCGAGTACGCCGCGCGCACGGGCCTCGTACCCGTCGCCTCGTTCACGGCGACGAAGCTGCGGTGGATGCGCGACCACGAGCCCGACCTCGTCTCCAGCATCGCGGCCGTCGCCCTGCCCCACGACTGGCTGACCTGGCGGCTGCGCGGCTACGGGCCCGCCGGCGAGAGCCCGCTCGGCCCGCGGTTGGAGGAGCTCGTCACCGATCGCTCCGACGCGAGCGGCACCGGCTACTTCTCGGCCGCGAGCGGCGCCTACGACCTCGAGCTGTTCGCGCTCGCGCTGGGCCGCCCGGCCCGCGAGGCCGACCCGAGCCGCGCATCCGCGCCCGCATCGAACGATCTCCACAATTCAGGAGATCGAGCCGCAGTCGTGCTGCCGCGCGTGCTCGGGCCCGGCGTGTCGACGACGATCGACGCCGAGACTCCTGAATTGCGGGGATCGCGCGCGGGCGTGCTCGTCGGCGCGGGCGCGGGCGACAACGCGGCCGCGGCGCTCGGCCTCGGCGCCGTCCCGGGCGACGTCGTCGTCTCGATCGGCACGAGCGGCACGGTCTTCGCCGTGAGCCCCGAGCCCGTCGTCGACGACTCGGGCGCCGTCGCGGGCTTCGCCGACGCCGCGGGCACCTTCCTGCCCCTCGTCGCGACACTCAACGCCGCGCGGGTGCTCGACGCCGTCGCCGCGCTGCTCGGCGTCGACCACGACGGCCTCGCCGACCTCGCGCTCGCTGCTGAGCCGGGGGCGGGGGGCGTCGTGCTGCTGCCCTACTTCGAGGGCGAGCGCACGCCCAACCTGCCCGACGCGACCGCGACGCTCAGCGGCCTGAGTCTCGCCTCCATCACGCGCGAGAACCTCGCCCGCGCCGCGATCGAGGGGATGCTGTGCGGCCTCGCCGACGGACTCGACGCGATCGTACGCCACGGCCTGCAGCCCCGGCGCCTGCTGCTCGTCGGCGGCGCGGCACGGTCGAGGGCGGTGCCCGCGATCGCCGCGGCCGTGCTCGGCCTGCCGGTCGTCGTGCCCGAGCCGGGCGAGTACGTGGCCCGCGGCGCCGCGCGCCAGGCGGCCGAGCTGCTCGGCCCGCGCGCCGAGTGGCCGCTCGCGCTGCACGCGGCGGTCGAGCATCCCGCGCAACCGCACGTGCGCGCCGCCTACGCGGCGGCGCAGCGGGTCGCCCTGGCCTGAGCCGCCTCAGTCGGCGGTGCCGCGCTCGAGCCGCTCCGTGATGCGCCGCAGCAGGCGGGTCAGCTGCTCGGCCTCGTCGGCGGTGAGCGCGGAGTTCGTGAGCGCGCCCAGCTCGGCCCACACTGTGCCGACCTGCGCCGCGGCATCCGCGCCCTGTGCGGTGAGGCTGACGAGCTTGGCACGCGCGTCGCGCGGGTCGGCGGCGCGCTCGGCGAACCCGGCCGCCTCGAGCCGCCCGACCATCTTGGCGATGGTGGGCGGCTCGACGCCGAGGATGCGCGCGAGCTGCACTTGCGTGGCCGACCCCCGCTTCGCCAGGCTGCTGAGCAGGAGCTCTTGACCGGGGTGCAGGCCGAGCGGCGCGAGCGCGGTGGCCGCGCGGCGCCGATGCGCGCGCGCCGCTCCCATGAGGGCCTTATCGAGTCGTGACGGCTGCACTGTCCTTCGCTCTCGAGTGGATGACGACGTTGCCGACGACGACCACGGTACCCGTGATGAGGTGCATGACGATGAGGGTGGCGACGCCCGTGGCGGTGACGGCCGCCGTGGTGCCGAAGAGCGACAGCAGGGTGAGCGCCGCACCAGCGACGGCGATGACGAGCAGGCCGCGCCGCGGCAGCAGCCGCAGCACGACGAGCGAGCCGACGGTGCCCATCACGGCACCGACGACGGTCGCGGCGATCGTGGGCAGGGCGTCGACGGTGAGCGTCATGCCCTGCTGGTCGACGACAATCGGTGCGCCGTTGGCGGCGGTGCCGCTGTACACGGCGACGAGGTTGGCCGCGATGGCGACGAGGGCGGTGCTCCACAGGGCGAGCACGGCGGGGCGGATGAGAGTGCGCATGGGTGTCCTTCCGGGCGGCCGGGGCGGTCGCCTCCCCCGGAATAACAATAGTCGGCTAACTATATTCCCGACCGGCTCGTGGCGGCCTGACTAGCCTGAGCCCATGGCCGCCGCCGCCCGCACCTCCGGCATCGTCACCCTCACCGTCAACCCCGCCCTCGACCTCAGCCCGAGCACCGACCGGCTCGTGCCTGAGCACAAGCTGCGGTGCGGCCCGAGCGTCGTCGAAGCCGGCGGGGGAGGCGTCAACGTCAGCCGCATCATCGCGCGCCTCGGCGGCGCTTCGACCGCCCTCGTCACCGTCGGCGGGGCGACGGGCGGGGCCTACCGCGAGCTGCTCGCCGCCGATTCCGCGGCACTCGCCGGCGACGGCGCCATGGCCACCGAGCTCATCCCGATCGCCGGCGCCACCCGCCAGAACATCACGATCGACGAGGCCGCCTCGGGTGCCCAGTACCACTTCGTGCTGCAGGGCCCCACCTTCAGCGACGACGAAGGGATGCTCTGCCTCGACACTCTCGCCAGCGCCCTCGACCCCGGCACGGCGTTCGTGGTGCTCAGCGGATCCCTGCCGCCCGGCGCCCCCGACGACCTCTACGTGCACGTGGTGCAGCGCGCCCGCGAGCACGGGGTGCGCGCCGTCGTCGACGCCTCGGGCGCGGCACTCGCCGCCGTCGTCGAGGCCGGCCCGCACCTCATCAAGCCCTCCGGTCGCGAACTGCGCGAGCTCGCCGCCGCCGCCCGGGCGGGGGTGGCGGCGGGCGCCGCGACCGCGTCGATGCTGGGCACTCAGCTGGGCGAGCGCGCGCACATCGAGCGGCTCGAGGCCGCGCTCGCGGGCGACGCGGCGTGAGCATCCACCGAAACATCGCCGCAACACGCCGCGACTAGGCTCGCGTCATGGCCGACCTCTTCGACGGGTACACGGCGACAGCCGCCCGGTCGGGCTCGGCCGTCGCCTTCGACGAGATGTTCACGCCCGACAGCCAGGTGCGGCTGCCGTACCGACAGATCCACGCCGCCCTCGCCCAGATGTCGCAAGACGAACTGCGCGGTCGCACCGAGGCCCTCGCCTCGAGCTACCTCGCGCAAGGCGTCACGTTCGACTTCGCGGGCGAGGAGCGGCCGTTCCCGCTGGATGCTGTACCGCGCGTCATCGAGCGCGCCGAGTGGAGCCACCTCGAGGCCGGCGTCGCCCAGCGCGTGCGCGTGCTCGAGGCCTTCCTCACCGACATCTACGGCCCGCAGCGCTGCATCGCCGACGGCGTCATCCCCGCGCGGCTCGTGTCGAGCTCGAGCCACTACCACCGCTCAGCAGCGGGCATCGAGAGTGCCAACGGCGTGCGCATCCAGGTGAGCGGCATCGACCTCATCCGCGACGAGCACGGAACCTGGCGCGTGCTCGAGGACAACGTGCGGGTGCCGAGCGGCGTGAGCTACGTCATCTCGAACCGTCGGGTGATGGCGCAGACGCTGCCCGAGCTCTTCGTGTCGATGCGCGTGCGCCCGGTGGGCGACTACCCGACACGACTGCTCGACGCGCTGCGGGCATCCGCACCCTCGGGTATCGACGACCCGACGGTCGTCGTGCTGACGCCTGGCGTCTACAACTCGGCCTACTTCGAGCACACGCTGCTCGCACGGCTCATGGGCGTCGAGCTCGTCGAGGGCCGCGACCTGTACTGTTCGGGCGGCCGCGTCTTCATGCGCACGACCGCCGGCCCGCAGCGCGTCGACGTCATCTACCGCCGCGTCGACGACGAGTTCCTCGACCCGCTCACCTTCCGCGCCGATTCGATGCTCGGCACGCCCGGCCTCATGCTCGCGGCCCGACTGGGCAACGTCACCATCACGAACGCGGTCGGCAACGGTGTGGCCGACGACAAGCTCGTCTACACCTACCTGCCCGACCTCGCGCGCTACTTCCTGAACGAAGACATCATCATCCCCAACGTCGACACCTGGCGGCTCGAAGACCCCGACTCGCTCGAGGAGGTGCTCGACCGCCTGCACGAGCTCGTCGTCAAGCCGGTCGACGGCTCGGGCGGCAAAGGCCTCGTCGTCGGTCCGGCCGCGAGCGCCGCCGAGCTCGACGAGCTGCGGATGCGCCTGCAGGAGGACCCGCGCGGGTGGATCGCGCAGCCGGTCGTGCAGCTCTCGACCATCCCCACCCTCGTCGACGACGGCATGCGCCCGCGGCACGCCGACCTGCGCCCCTTCGCCGTCAACGACGGTCGCGAGGTGTGGGTGCTGCCCGGCGGCCTCACGCGCGTCGCGCTGCCCGAGGGGCAGCTCGTCGTCAACTCGAGCCAGGGCGGCGGCTCGAAAGACACCTGGGTGGTCGGCCAGCTGCCGATGGTCGCCGACAGCCACGACGTGCAAGGCATCGTCGCCGAGCAGGCCACCGTCACGCAGTCGATCCCGATCATCACCGACGCCGCCGTGCACGCGATCGACCACAATCCGCAAGACGATCCGCGCCGGGCCCAGTCGGAGCAGCAGCAACAGCGCGCTGGAGCTGAGGCGAACGCATCGCGTTCGCGCGACGCCAGCGCCGACGAATCTGTGATTCGACGGTCGTCACGTGGGGTGGAGGTCGAGTGATGCTGAGCCGGATCGCCGAGAGCCTGTTCTGGATCGGTCGCTATGTCGAGCGCAGCGACGGAACGGCGCGCATCCTCGATGTGCACCTGCAGCTGCTGCTGGAGGACCCGTGGATCGATGAAGACACCGCGTGCCGGTCGCTGCTGAGCGTCATGGGTAGCGACGTCGACCCCGACCACGCGCTCACGCGCGCCGACGTGCTCTCGATCCTCGCCGTCGACCGCTCGCATCCCGCCTCGATCGCCTACTCGCTCGGCGCCGCGCGCGAGAACGCCCGCCGCGCCCGCGAGGTCGTGAGCACCGAGCTGTGGGAGGTGCTCAACACCACTCGTGCGCGCATGCCCCGCAAGGTCGCGCCCGAGAAGGTGCACGAGTTCTTCGGATGGGTGCGCGAGCGTTCGGCGCTCGCCGTCGGCATCGTCGAGTCGGCGACGAGCCGCGACGAGGCCTACAGCTTCTTCACCCTCGGCCGGTCGCTCGAGCGCGCCGACATGACCGCGCGACTGCTCGCCACCCGATCCCTCACCGAGGCCAGCGGCCCCTCGTGGACGACCATCCTGCGCAGCGTCGGCGCCTACGAGGCCTACCTGCGCACATACCGGGGAGTGCCGAGCGCGAAGAACGCGGCCGAGTTCCTGCTGCTCGATCGGCTCTTCCCGCGCTCGATCCTCTTCGCGGTGACGCGCGCCGAGCAGAGCCTGCGCGACATCGAGCCGCGCTCCGATCGCGCGGGCATCGGCGACCAGGCGCTGCGGCAGCTCGGGCAGATCCGCAGCGAGCTCGAATACCGTCCGATCGCCGACATCCTCGACGACCTGCAGCGCCACATGGATGCCGTGCAGCTCGCCACGAGCGCCACGAGCGAGGCCGTGCGTCAGCGGTACTTCCCGACCAATGCGGCGCCGAGCTGGGTGGCGGAGAAGACATGAACCGGTTGAGAATCCGGCACATCACCGGCTACCACTACAAGGGCAACGTCACGGCGTCGTACAACGAGGCGCGGATGCTCCCCGCGAGCTCTGACGGACAGGTCGTGCTGCACTCCCACCTCGCCATCAGCCCGACGTCGTCGCAGCACCACTACGTCGACTACTTCGGCACGCGCGTCGCGGCCTTCGAGCAGCTCGACCAGCACCACGAGCTCTCGCTCACCGCCGACAGCCTCGTCGAGCTGCGCCCGCGGGGCTCGAGCGAGGGCTCGATCAGCTGGGACGATCTCGCGGTCGCCGTCGAGAAGACCGTCGGCTCGGTCGAGAACACCGTGCAGACGAAGCTCACCGCCCCGCCCGAGGAGGTCGCCGAGCGCGCGCGCGAGTTCGCCGCCGCGGCCGCCGACCCCGAGGCCGCCGCGCGCGAGATCTGCGCGTGGATCTACGACGAGGTGCAGTACATGTCGGGCATCACGGGCGTGCACACGACGGCCGCCGAGGCCTGGGCGCACAAGAAGGGCGTGTGCCAAGACATCACGCACCTCGCGCTCGGCGCGCTGCGCTCGATCGGCATTCCGGCCCGCTACGTCAGCGGCTACCTGCACCCTTCGCGTGACCCGCAGATCGGCGAAACGATCGCGGGCGAGTCGCACGCCTGGGTCGAGTGGTTCGACGGCGAGTGGCACGGGTTCGACCCCACCAACATGCTCGAGATCCGCGACCGCCACGTCATCGTCGGCCGCGGTCGCGACTACCGCGACGTGCCGCCCCTGCGCGGCGTCTACGCCGGCCCCTCGAGCTCGAAGCTCTTCGTCACGGTCGAAATCACGCGCGAGAGCTGACGGCAGGCTTCCGGATGCGGCCGCGTCAGGCCGCGGCCGGCGGGCAGTGCAAGCGGGTCGGTGTCGTGCCCGCGCCGCGCTCGATCGTGTGCTCGGCCATGGCCGCGCCGCACAGCGGGCAGCGCGGGTCGGCCGGGGCCACATACGGCTGCTCGGGCCGCCCGATTCCCACCGCCGCCGGGCCCGTGACCGCCCACAGCGTCGGCCCGAGCGCGCCGAAGAACCCCCGACTGTCGTTAAACGGGTTCAGCGGATTCGGCGCACGGGTCACGGTGTCCATCCTGCCGCCTTCACCGTGCTGATTCGCCCGGCCCGACGAGCATCGACGGCTCGCAAGACTATTGACCCACGAAATGTTATCGGTAACAATCACGATGTTGCCGAACACATCGGCACTCACCTCATCGAGACAAGGGAGTTTCCGATGTTCCACCACCACGCTCGACCCTTCGTCGCCCTGCTCGCCGCGGCAGTGCTGGCCATGACGGCAGCGCTTCCCGCGTCTGCTGCCACACGGACCTCCATACCCAATGACGCGAACTGGTACGACCAAGGTGGGGGGTTCATCAGCGCACAGGGCGGGAGCGTTCTGAAGGTGGGCTCGACCTACTACTGGGTCGGCGTCGAGTTCGCCGGCGATGGCGAGTACGCCTTCGGTGCGGTGAATCTGTACAAGTCGAGCGATCTCACGAACTGGACATGGGTGAAGGCCATCTTCACGCCGCACGGTACGGGCGATTTCGAACCGGGCAGCTGGGTCGGCCGCCCTGACCTCGTCTACAACCCGACGACGGCGAAGTACGTGCTGGTCATGGAGATCGATGGCCTCGGCTCCGGCATCGGCCCGGGCAACAAGATCGGCTTCGCCAGTAGCTCGACGGTGGAAGGCACGTACACCTATCACGGCAGTACTGCGGTCAATGGGTCGACGATGGGCGACCACTCGGTATTCGTCGACGGCTCGAACGCGTACCTCGTATACGCGGGCGACAACCCTGGTTCGACGCAGCTGATCGACCGAAACGTCACGCTCAACATCGCTCCGCTCGCAAGCGACTGGCTCTCGGTGCTGCCCGCCATCTACACGGAGACCAACACGAGCCGCGAGGCGCCCTTCATCATGAAGCGCGGCACGAAGTTCCACTGGTTCGCCTCGGGGAAGGACTGGTGGGACTCGACAGCGACCTCGCACCGGGTCTCTTCGAGTCTCACGAGCTGGCCCGCATGGTCGACCCTCACCACGAGTCCCGCGTCATACGACTCGTTCAACATGCAGTTCGACTTCATCATCCCGATTACCGGCACTGAAACGACGTCGTACATTTACGCGGGTGATCGGTACACCAGCTTCCAGGGCGGCGCGAACCCGGCGCCGACCGGCAACGGACGAAACGCCTGGATGCCGCTCACCTTCTCCGGCGACACCCCAACGTTGCACGGGTTCTCTGACCTCACGATCTCCCTCGCGACCGGCCGTCTTGGCGGGAACGCGGCAGCAAACGCGCGGTTCGAGAACGAAGGGCCCACCCAGGCGCCGTCGTACTGGCAGGAGTGGGGAACGACCGATGCCATGTTCACGCAGACCGGAGGAGTCAGTGGCAATCGTCTGACGTTCTGGAAGGGGAGCACCTACGAGTCGTACATCTACCAGTCCTTCACGGGGCTGCGGAACGGTACCTACACCCTCTCTATCCAGATGTTGAGCTCGGGCAACCACGACTCGGCTTTGCTCGTGGGCAAGCCTGGTGGCGGGACCGAAGTCAACACGAGTCTCAACAGTGTCGCCAACAACTGGGTGACGAAGACCATCACGTTCTCCGTCACCAACGGTGCCGCGGAGATTGGACTGTACGTCGACGGCACCGCAGGCTCGTGGCTGTCGATCGACAATGTGACGCTCACACGGAACTAGCGATTTGAGCAGAGCCGGGGCCGAGATGCGACCGCGTCTCGGCCCCCGACGGCCGTGCGCCCCGATACAGTTGGGATTACCTCGTTTGTTACCGGAAAGATCTCCACGACATGGCCACCAAGAAGTCGACCGCCGCGACGATCTATGACGTCGCGGAGCGTGCGGGCGTGTCGCATCAGACGGTCTCCCGATATCTGGCCGGGTACGAGGGCATCCGGCCGGCGACTCGCGAGCGCGTCGCGGTCGCGCTCAAGGAACTCGATTATCGGCCCAACTTGGCGGCGCGCTCCCTCGCGACGAATCGAGCGCATCGCATCGCGGTCCTGACCGGTGACCTGCTCGCCGCCGGACCGAGCCGTACCGTGCAAGGCGTCGCGGAGGCAGCGCGAGCGGCGGGCTACGTCGTCGACATCATCGGGTTCGACGTCGATGACCCGGACTCGTTGAAGGAAGTCATCGACGTCATCCGCAGCCAAGATCTCGCTGGCGTCGTGGCGCTCGCCGTCTCCGACTCGATCCACGACGCGATCGCAGGGCTCGCGATCGATGCGCCGCTCTACCTCGACTCAGGCCCGGCTGACCTACCTGGCCCGGTCGGGCAGTCCTTCAACTCGGTGGGCATCCAGCTCGTGCTGCAGCATCTCATCGACCTGGGCCACCGCGAGATCGTGCACGTCACAGGGGCGATGGACTACCTGGCGGCCAAGGCTCGTGTGAACGGGTTCGGTCATCTCATCCGGGAGCGCGGGTTGCGCAAGCATCCTGTCATCGGGGGTGACTGGACGCCGCGATCAGGCTACGCGGCCGTCAGGAGCGGACTGATCGATCCGGCGGTGACCGCGATCGTCGCCGCCAACGACCAGATCGCGCTCGGCGCACTCCGAGCACTCGATGAGGCCGGCGTGCGGTGCCCCGTCGATGTGAGTGTCACTGGCTTCGACGACATTCCCGAAGCCGAGTACTACACCCCTTCGCTGACGACGGTACGCATCGATTTCCAGCAGCAAGGCACATACATCTTCAACGCGCTCATGGCGCAGATCCGCGGCGATGAACGGCCCGAGACCGGGGCTTTCATCAAGCCGGAGCTCGTTGTGCGCGCATCCACTGCGCCGCCGCGCTGATTCGCACGAGGAGAGAGATTCGGGCAGGCCTCTTGACAGTGTCAAATGTTACCGATAACAATACTGATGTTGCCGGAAACATCGCGGCAGCCGGACGGCATCGCGGCCCCACGGTCGCGAGACACCACCACACCCCGACGACCGATACGAAACCGACGAGCGCACCGACAGAGCCACACAGAGTCAGATGCGCGCACCCGACACCCACTCGACAGACACGACGCCGCCCGCCCTCACAACGCACAGAAAGACAGACTATGCGCACGAACACAGCAATGAAGCTGGGCGCCACCGCCGCTGTCGCGGCCCTAGCGCTTACCGGCTGCACCGCGGCCTCCGACGAGCCGTCAGCCTCCGACTTCGAGACCGCGATGTCGACCCCCACCACGATCACCATGTGGGCGTGGGTTCCCGGCATCGAAGACCAGGTCGCGATGTTCGAAGAGGCCTACCCGGCCATCGACGTCGTGCTCGAGAACGTCGGCCAGGGCGGTGACCACTACACCAAGGTGCGCACCGCTCTCGAGGCCGGCGCCGGCGCCCCCGACGTCATCCAGCTCGAGTACCAGTACGTGCCCTCGTTCGTGCTGACCGAGAGCCTTCTCGACCTCGCCCCGTACGGGGCGAACGACGTCAAGGACCAGTTCACGCCGTGGACGTGGGCGCAGGTGACCAACGGCGACGCGGTCTACGCGATCCCGCAGGACGCTGGCCCGATGGGCAACCTCTACCGCGAGGACATCCTCGCCGCTGCCGGCATCACCGAGGCTCCGGTCACCTGGGACGACTATGCGGTCGCCGCTGAGGCCGTCCGCACGCAGACCGGCTCGTACATCACGGCCCTCTCGGGCAACGATGCCGGAGCCTTCCTCGGTCTGGTCTGGGGCTCTGGAGCGGCACCGTTCTCGTACGACGGCGCCGAGACGATCAGTGTCGACCTCACCGGCCAGGACACCCAGAAGGTCATCGACTACTGGCAGGACCTCATCGACCGCGATCTCGTGTCGACCGACCCGAGCTTCACCGACGGCTGGTACCAGGGTCTGGCCAACGGCACCCTGGCCGGCTGGCTGACCGCCGCCTGGGGCCCCGCGTTCCTCCAGGGCACCGCTGCTGACACCACGGGCCTGTGGCGCGCGGCTCCGCTGCCGCAGTTCGACGCGGGCAACCCGGTCGCCGGCAACTGGGGCGGTTCGACCCTCGCGGCGCTCAGCACCACCGAGCACCCGATCGTCGCGGCCGAGCTGGCGAAGTTCATCAACACCGACACGGAGGCGACGCTGCAGTTCGCGACCGAGCAGTTCCTCTTCCCCACTCGCACCGAGGTGCTGACGTCGCCCGAGTTCGCCGAGCAAGAGTCGGAGTTCTACGGCGGTCAGCGGGTCAACGAGATCTTCGCGGAGATCTCCGCGACGGTCGACACGGGGTTCCAGTGGCTGCCGTTCCAGGACTTCGTCGCCTCGAGCTTCATCGACACGCTGGGCAAGGAGATCTCCGAGAAGGGTGACCTCTCGGCCGGCCTTGCCGCCTGGCAGGACGCCATCGTGACCTACGCCACCGAGCAGGGGTTCACGGTCCAGTAAGGGGATGCTGGAACGGGGGAGGGCCGCCGGTCCAGGGCGACCCTCCCCCATTGTCTCCACCCACCGCACCACACAGAGAAGAGACCCGAGCATGACGATGACGTCACGCAGGCCGCGCGTGCAGCGGCGCCCGAGCCCGCAGCGGCGCAAGCTGGTCGTGACGGCCTACGCGCTCATCACCCCGTTCGTCGTGGTGTTCATCGCCATGGTCATCGCGCCACTCGTCTATGCGGGATTCCTCAGCCTCTTCCAGACGCGCCTCATCGGCGGCGAGCAGTTCGTCGGCCTCGCGAACTTCGGCAAGGCCCTCACCGACCCGGTGTTCCTCACTGGGGTGGGCCGCGTCACGGTTTTTCTCCTGATCCAGGTTCCGGTGATGCTGGGCCTCGCTCTCTTCTTCGCCCTCGCGATCGATAGCGGGCGGATGCGCGGCAGCCGCTTCTCACGCATCGCGATCTTCGTCCCCTTCGCCGTTCCCGGTGTGGTGGCGGCATTGATGTGGGGCTACCTCTACGGCGACGACTTTGGCCCAATCGCGCAGAGCATCCGCGCTGTGGGGCTTCCGGCGCCCGATCTGCTGTCGAACGAGCTGATCCTCTTCTCGATGATGAACATCGTCACGTGGTCGTTCGTCGGCTACAACATGATCATCATGTACGCCGCCCTGCGGGCGATCCCGACCGAGCTCTACGAGGCGGCCGAGATCGACGGAGCCGGAGCGATCCGCGTCGCCTGGAGCATCAAAGTGCCGGCCATTCGCCCGGCAATCATGCTCACCCTGATCTTCTCGATCATCGGCAGCTTTCAACTCTTCACCGAGCCGACATTGCTGGCCGCGATCGCCCCCAACGTCATCGGCACCTCGTACACGCCGAACATGTACGCCTACACGCTCGCGTTCCGGTTCCAAGACGTCAACTACGCGGCCGCGGTCGCTTTCCTCCTCGGGTTCGTGATCATGATCATCTCCTACGTGGTTCAGCTGTCCGGGCGCCGAGCGGAGGCCCGCCGATGACCGCCGTCAACGCTCCCGCTCGCTCACGTCAGCCGCGATCCCGTCGCCGCGATCCTCGCGACCGCCGCAGCCTCCTGCTGACGGCGCTCGTTTGGCTCGGCGTCGCATACTTTCTCTTGCCGCTGCTGTGGCTCGCGATCGCCTCGACCAAGGACAACGCCGACCTCTTCACGACCTTCGGATTCGCGTTTGGCGACGAGTTCAACTTCGTCAACAACCTCGTCGATCTGTTCGAGTTCCGTGACGGCGCCTTCTGGCGTTGGACGCTCAACACAGTGATTTACGCCGGGGTCAGCGCCGTCGGTGCCACCGCGCTCGCCACCGCGGCGGGATACGCCTTCGCGAAGTTCGCGTTCCCGGGCAGGCAGTTCATCTTCGGAGCCGTGCTCGGGTCGATCATGATCCCCGCGACGGCACTCGCGCTGCCGACCTATCTCGTGTTCGCGAACCTGGGGCTCGTGAACACCCCGTGGGCGATCATCATCCCGTCGATCGTGAGCCCCTTCGGCGTCTACCTGATGCGGGTGTACGCCGCCGACTCGGTGCCCGACAGTCTCATCGAGGCGGCGCGCATCGATGGAGCATCCGAGACCCGCATCTTTCTCTCGATCGGGGTGCGCCTCATGGCGCCCGGAATGGTCACCGTGTTCCTGTTCTCGCTCGTCGGAGTCTGGAACAACTTCTTCCTGCCGCTCATCATGCTCTCGTCGAGCGATCTCTACCCGCTCACCGTCGGCCTCGCGCAGCTCAACGCCCTCTCGACCGGAGGCGGCGGGTCGACCGCTGTCTTCTCCACCGTCATCACCGGGTCGTTCATCTCGATCGTCCCCCTCGTCGTGGCCTTCCTGTATCTGCAGCGGTACTGGCAGTCGGGGCTCGCCGCCGGAAGCACCAAGGAGTAGCACAACATGACCATTTGGTTCGGCGGGGACTACAACCCTGAGCAGTGGGCGGAGACCGTCTGGGGTGAGGACGTCGCGCTCATGCAACAGGCGGGCGTCTCGATGGTGACTGTCGGCGTGTTCTCGTGGTCGTGGCTCGAGCCTCAGGAGGGCACGTTCACCTTCGAGTGGCTCGATCGCGTGCTCGACACCCTGCACGCCGCGGGCATCCGTGTCGACCTTGCAACCGCAACGGCGTCGCCGCCGCCGTGGCTGAGCCACCGCTACCCCGACTCGTTGCCCGTCACCGAAACCGGCGTGCGCCTGCAGCGCGGCGCCCGCCAGGCCTACTGCCCGAGCTCGCCCGACTACCGCCGCCTCGCCGCGCGCCTCGCCGGCGAGATCGCCCGCCGCTACGCCGACCACCCAGCGCTCGAGCTCTGGCACATCAACAACGAGTTCGGCTGCCACGTCAGCCGCTGCTACTGCGAGACCTCGGCCGCTGCGTTTCGGCGCTGGCTGACCGAGAAGTACGGCACAGTCGAGAACCTCAACCGAGCGTGGGGTACGGCGTTCTGGTCGCAGCGCTACGGATCGTTCGATGAGGTGACGGTGCCGAGCGCGGCGCCGGCCTTCCGCAACCCGACGCAACTGCTCGACTTCGATCGCTTCTCCTCCGATGAGATCCTCGGCATCTTCCGCCATGAGGCCGCGGCGGTGCGGACCTCGAGTCCCGACGTGCCGATCACGACCAACTTCATGGGCTTCTTCAAGCCGCTCAACTACTGGGCGTGGGCGGCAGAGCTCGATGTGATCAGCGACGATTGCTACCCCGACCCCGACGACCCCGACTCGCCGTACCTCGCGGCCATGACGCGCGACCTGATGCGGTCGCTTGCTGACGGCAAGCCGTGGCTGCTCATGGAGCAGTCGGTCGGTGCGGTCAACTGGCGCCCGTCGAACGCGGCCAAGCCCGAGGGCATGATGCGCGCCTGGTCCTATCAGGCGCTCGCTCGCGGCGCTGACGGCATCCTTTACTTCCAGTGGCGGCAGTCCGCGCGCGGTGCGGAGCGGTTCCACTCCGCGATGCTGCCGCACACGGGCACCGACTCGGTGTCGTGGAAGGCGGTGTGTGGGCTGGGTGCAGAGCTGCGTGAGATCGGCGATGACCTGGATGCTCCCGCCCCCGCGCCCGTCGGCATCATGCTCGACTGGGATTCGTGGTGGAGCATCGAGCAGGCCGGCCTGCCGTCGACCATCGACTACTTGGCTGGCGTGCGCGCCTGGTACCGCACCCTCTACGACCTCGGCGTCTCGATCGACTTCGTTAATCCGCGTTCCGACCTCGGTCGCTACACCGCTGTGATCGTGCCGACGCTTTTCGTCGCGACGACGGAGGCTCTCTCCGTTCTGGGCGCCTATGCAGAGGCAGGCGGTCGCTTGCTCGTGGGCTATCAGTCCGGCATCACTGATGAAGAGGGCCGCCTCACCCCCGGCGGCTACCTCGGCTCGCTCGCTGAGACGCTCGGCGTGCGCATTGACGAGTTCTTCCCCCTACCGGTTCCTGGCCCGGCCGCTACTGATTCGGTTCGGTTGCGCGCCAACGATCTTGGAGTGCGCGACGCAGCGGGCTCCGTCTGGTCGGAACGACTGATCGTCACCGACGCCAAGGTGCTCGCCCGGTTCGCCTCCGGCCCGCTCGAGGGCGGAGCGGCAGTCACCCGTCGCGCCACCGGGTCGGGACAGGCCTGGTACACCGCGACGTTGCCTGACGCCTGGTTGCGCGCGCGGATCGTATCGCAGCTGCTGGCGGGCACCCCTGCGCTACAGGACGCGATCGCGGTTACGGGCGTCGAGGTTGTGCGACGTGGCCGTCACCGCTTCGTGATCAACCAGACTGCAGCGCCGATCTCCATGCCGATTGCGGGGCAGTCGCTCACCGTGGATGCCTACGGTGTTGTCGTGCTCGATGGGGACACGGTCTGGCGACGGTGATCGTGTGATCACTTCGAATGGGTACGTGCTGGACGAGTCGCCCCGTCGCATGGGGCGGCTCGAGCCGGTTCCCGAGCACGAGCGATCAGATCGTGGTGCGCTGTGGAAGCACATGCGCCGGGACGGCTACTTATTCCTGCCCGGCCAGCTCGACCCTTCCCTAGTGATGGGTTTTCGCAACTACTATTTCGAGAAGCTCAGAGAAACTGGCCTCGTCGACCCCCTCGCGCCCGCGGTTCTCGGGCAGGACTCGGGGGGCGAGATCGACCGCGCCGCGATGCGGGCGATCCTGTTCGATGACATCGTGCCCGGCTCCGTGTATGCCGCTCTCACCGATCATCCGGCGATTCGAGAGTGGTTCGCGTGGTTCCTCGACGATGACGTGCACCTGCACAAGCGCAGAATCATCCGACATGTCCGACCGGGTGAGGCGGGCATCGGTACGGCGACGCAGGCGCACTACGACCTCGTGTACCTGCGTGAAGGCACCGACCGAGTGCTGTCGATGTGGATTCCGCTCGGTGACTGCCCGGTGGAGCTCGGCGGACTCTGCTACCTAGAGGGCAGTCATCGGTGGGTGATTCACGATGAACGCAAGGGAATCTTGCGTCGCGCCGAATGGATGACCGCCGATCTGCCAATGCTTGCAGAGCTGCGCGACAGCCGATGGTTGCTGGCCGACTACGCGGCGGGTGATGTCGTCGTGCACTCGTCGCACATCGTCCACGCGGCGACCGACAACGTCGGGCAGAACAACCGGATCCGACTCTCGACCGACATCCGGTACCAGCGTGTGTCAGATCCGATCGACTGGCGGTGGCAGGAGCACTGGTTCGACGGAGACGGGCTCTGAGCTCGACTAGGTCTTGCGGGCCTCGGCCTCGACGATCGCGATCTCCTGGGTCGCCGTCTCGAGGTCGCGCATGCGGCGCTCGAAGTCGTCGCCGTCGTAGCGCACCCGCAGGCGCCACCACGGGTCGTCGGCCGGGTGGCGGCGGATGCGCAGATTGTGCCGGGCGCGCATCCACAGCACCGCGACGAGCGCCGCGAGCAGGCCGGCGAGCGCGCCCACGCCCATCGCCCAGCGCGCGCCGAGCTCGTTCGCCACGAGTCCGAGCATGGGAGCCCCGACCGGCGTTCCCCCCATGAAGATCGTGAGGTAGAGGGCCATCACGCGGCCGCGGATGCTCGATCGCGTCGTCGTCTGCACGTAGGCGTTGGCGCTCGTGATCATGGTGAGGGCGAAGTAGCCGATGGGGATGAGCGCGAGGGCGAAGAGCTCGACCGTCGGCATGAGCGCCGCGACGACCATCGAGAGCGCGAAGCCGATCGCCGCGAGCACGATGACGCGCAGTCGCGGTCGTTCGCGCCGGGCCGAGAGCAGGGCGCCCGCCACCGATCCGATGGCGAGGATCGACGAGAGCAGCCCGAACTCGGCCGCATCGCGCCCAAACTCGACGCGCGCCATCGTGGCGGTGAAGATGGCGAAGTTGAAGCCGAAGGTTCCGACGAGGAAGACCATCGTGAAGACGACGACGAGATCGGCCCGTCGGGCGACGTACCGGATGCCCGCCCGCAGCTGCCCGCGCCCCCGGCCAGCCTTCTGCATGGGCTGCAGCTCGGCCGCCCGCAGCATGCCGAGCGCGACGAGCATCGCCGAGAAGGTCAGCACGTTGATCAGGATCACCCAGCCCGCGCCGACGAGCACGGTCAGCAGCCCGGCCGCGGCGGGCCCGATGAGCCGCGCGGTATTGAACGAGGCCGAGTTGAGGGCCACGGCGTTGGGCAGGTCGGCAGGGCCGACCAGCTCGCCGACGAAGGTCTGGCGCGCGGGCGCGTCGACGGCCGTCGCAATGCCGAGGCCGAGGGCGAGCAGGTAGACCATCCAGAGCTCGGCGATGCCGAGCACGATGATGAGCCCGAGCGCGAGGGCCA
>CAYPND010000039.1:0-20865 GCA_964412175.1 uncultured Microbacteriaceae bacterium
CTCCCCGACGAGCGGGGCAACAGGACCACTCTCATAACGAACGGACCGAAAATCCCGGGTCAGGCCACTACCCCCACTTCATGACGAAGAGCCCGAAAAGCGCGTGCTGTGGTGTCGACCTTAACAAAACATGAGCCTCTCGAACGGGGGTGACGCAAGGCGACGAAGTGGAGACGGACTCGGCGGTCAGGCGAGGCTCGCGGTGAAGTCCCCGCTCAGCCTCTCGATTGCCGCCATGTTGCCGTCGGCGATGAGTTGTCGCGAGACCATCCAGCTTCCACTCACGGCGAGCACTGCCGGATGCGCCAGGTAGACGAGAGCATTTTGCGCGGTGACCCCACCGCTCGGCACGAATGTCGCACCCCGAAAGGGCGCCGCGAGCGCGGCGATTGTTTCCAGGCCACCGAGTCGGTCTGCAGGAAAAAACTTGACCGTCTCGACCCCTAAACGCAGGGCGCGTTGCACTTCAGTCGCGGTGGCCGCTCCGGGAAGAACCGCGACGCCGCGTGAATGAGCTCGCTCGACGAGCTGTTCGTCGAGGCCAGGGCTCACGATGAACCGCGCCCCCGCATCGACGCTCGCGTCGAGATGATCGCGCGTCAGCACAGTTCCTGCCCCGACTATGAACCCAGGAAGATGGAGTGCTGCGATCCGTTCGATCGCATGAAGCCCGGCATCGGTGCGCAAGGTGATCTCAACGCAGTGGATGCCGCCAGCCAGTAAAGCTGACGCGACCTCGTCGGCTTTCGACACGTCGTCGATGACGACGACGGGCACGACGGGGCCGAGGTCCTTCAGCAGCATTCGATGCCGACCCGTTCCAGCGCACGACGGCGACCTACCCCCGCAGTCTCGGATCCTCGCAGTCGTACTTTCTCATGGAGATTTGCTACCAACTCGAGCGTCGAAGCTCGACGAAGTGCGGGCGCGAGTATCCATTTTCGCGATTTCAGCGACATTGCCGACACCTCCGTTGCTTCTTGGGTGGTTCCCAGTGTAGTTTACCTACATCACGTCTCCGTGCACTCGAAAAGGATTCCCGTGTCACAACGATTCGCAGGCCGCAGCGTCGCGGTCATCGGTGCCGGAGGCGGTATTGGGTCGCACCTCGCCAAATCCTTGCACACACAGGGTGCGACGGTCTTCGCCCTCGACCTAGCCGCACCCACCTCGTTGCCCGACGACATCGAAACCCATGCGATCGACGTGACCTCAGAAGAATCTGTCATGGCCGCCGTCTCCGACTTGTATCGACAGCACGACCGCCCGATCGATCTTGTGAACTCTGCGGGCATCGTCGAGAACGACGTTGCCGCCGAGAGCCTTCCGATGGAGACCTACGACCGCGTCATGGGCGTCAATCTTCGCGGAGTCTTCGTTGCGTGTCGCGAGTTCGGCAGAGAGTTGCTCCAGCGGGGCGGCGGCGCGATCGTCAACGTCGCATCGATGTCGGGCAACCATGTCGTCAACTTTCCGCAAAAGCAGAGCGTCTACAACAGCTCGAAGGCCGGCGTTGCCGCGCTGACGCGGTCGCTCGCCGTGGAGTGGGGCGGCCGGGGCGTGCGGGTGAACTGCGTGTCGCCCGGTTATGTCGATACCCCCTTGAATGCGCTGAAGAAGCACATGCACGATGGCTGGATCGACGGCACGGTCGTTGGACGCTTCGCTCGGCTGGCCGAGGTGTCGGGTGCGGTGGAGTACCTGCTCAGCGAGGAGGCCGCGTACTGCTGCGGCACAGAGCTCCTCATCGACGGCGGCTCGTCGCTGCGCTGACCCATGATCATCGCGCACGATCTCGGAACGACCGGGAACAAGGCAACGCTCGTCGACGAGACCGGTTCCGTCGTGCACGCGACGACCGCGCGGTACGAGTCAGACTTCGCAAGCGGTGGCAAGGCCGAGCAGAACCCCGACGAGTGGTGGCGCGCGGTCTGCTCGGCGACGCATTTGCTGCTCGAGCAGGTGCCAGGGTCGCGTCAGCGCATCTCGGCCGTCTCGTTCTCGGGCCAGATGATGGGCGCGGTGCTGCTCGACCGCTCGGCAGTGCCAGTGCGACCCGCGATCATCTGGGCCGACACCCGTTCTGACGCGCAATCCTCGCAACTTGTCGACCGGGTCGGCATGGCCGAGGGCTATCGGATCACGGGCCACCGCATCAATGCGACCTACTCGCTGTCGAAGGTCATGTGGGTTCGAGACAATGAACCCGAGGTCTTCGCGGCGGCCCGGCACTGCCTCTGCGCCAAGGACTACATCGCGTACCGCTTCACGGGCGTGCTCGCCACTGATCCCTCCGACGCGAGCGGCACCAATGCGTTCGATCAGCGCGCCGGGAGCTGGTCGGGGCTCATGCTCGACGCCGCCGGAATCGACGCCGCGTTGTTCCCCGAGATCGTCGAGTCGACGACCGTCATCGGCACGGTCACTGCGGCCGCCGCGGCGGAGTCGGGTCTGATCGCCGGCACCCCTGTCGTGATGGGAGGCGGAGACGGACCGATGGCGGCGCTGGGCGCGGGCGTCGTCGATTCGACGTCGGGGGCGTACGCGTACCTGGGCTCGTCATCGTGGGTGTCGTTCGCGTCTGCAGAGCCCGTGCTCGACCCGCTGATGCGCACGATGACCTTCACCCATGTTGTGCCCGACGCCTTCGTTCCGACCGCAACCATGCAGGCCGGCGGCGCGTCGCTGCAGTGGATCAATGAAGCGCTGGTGCCAGACGATGCTCACGCTTACGATGGGCTGCTTGAATCGGCCGCCGCGGTTGCCGCGAGCGACGACGACCTGTATTTTCTGCCTTACCTTCTCGGCGAACGGTCGCCGTACTGGAACCCCCGCGCCCGCGCGGCATTCGTGGGCCTCGCGCGGCACCACGGTCGCGAGCATCTCGTGAGAGCCGTCGTCGAAGGTGTGGCGTTCAACCTCGCCTCGTGCCTCGATGCCTTCGCCGCGAACGGGGTGGCCATCGACAGCATCGACGCCATCGGCGGCGCGGCCAACTCGTCCCCGCTGCTGCAGATACTGACCGATGTCTGGGGTGTGCGGATTCGTCGTCGCGATCTGGTCGACGAGGCAACCTCGGTCGGCGCCGCGGTCGTCGGAGGTGTCGGGGTGGGAATGTTTGACAGCTTCGCCGCGGCTCAACGCATGTCAGATGTCACGGCCGTGTTCGCTCCGGATGCGCCGGCGCACGAGCGGTACCGCTCGTCGCATGCGCGCTTCGTCGATGCGTATCGGCGACTCGAGCCCTGGTTCGAGGGGGAGCGATGACACACACGCCGTCATACCCCCGCACGCCTTACCCCCACCCGGTCGTGCTCGAACCCGACGCAGCGATCGGCACCTTGGCGGGCAGCGACTCGCGGTACGAGAAGCGACTGGCCGAGCTCGACGGCATCTATCGAGACGCCGCGGCGTTCGCCGCGGCGCTCAAGCATGACAACGGTGAGCCGGTCTACTGGGTCGAGTCCAGTAGCCGCGGCGCAGCCGATGGTGCACTCGTCATCGGCGTCAGTGCGATGCTGCCCGGTCGCATCGGCGACGAGTTCGCCATGACGCGCGGTCATATCCATGCGAAGCATTCCGCGGCGGAGCTCTACTACGGCCTCTCGGGTCGCGGCGTGATCTTGATGGAGACGCTCGACGGGCAGGTCGGCGCCGTCGAGATCACACCCGGGGTCGCCGTGCATGTTCCCGGTGGATGGGTTCACCGCAGCGTTAATGTCGGCGACGACTTGCTGACGACCCTGTTCTGCTATCCGGCCGATGCGGGCCAAGACTACGACGTCATTGCCCACGCCGGGGGAATGTCGATGCTTGTCGTGGCCGACGGCGACGGGTGGAGCCTGCGTGCGAATCCCGACCACGGGGCCTACCGATGAGCCACCCGACCTTCTCAATACCGACGCTGTTCGCCGCCGAGGTGCCGACGATCTACTTCATCGGGGTGTCGACGGGTTCGTCGTCGATTCAACGGGTCTTCCCGACCTGGGCCGAGTTGCTCGGACTCGGCGACGTGCGGCTACAGGGCATTGATCTGCCCCTTCACGCGCCGGTCGAGGATTATCGCCGCGTCGTGCAGTTCATCGCGTCTGACCCGCTGAGTCTCGGTGCGCTCGTGACCACCCACAAGATCGATCTCTTTCGTGCCGCCGTCGACCTGTTCGACGTCGTCGACCCACTCGCGCGTCTCATGGGCGAGACGAGCTGCCTGTCTAAGCGCGATGGTGCCCTTGTCTGCCATGCGAAAGATCCGATCTCAAGCGGCCTCGCCCTCGACGCCTTCGTTCCCGACAACCACTGGGCGACGACAGGGGCCGACGTGCTGTCGATGGGCGCCGGTGGGTCGACGATCGCGATCAGCTGGTACCTGAGTCATCGCTCGCGGGGAGCCGACCGACCCTCGTCGATCATCATCAGCAACCGTTCGCAGCCGCGCCTCGATCACATTCGCGAGGTCAATGAGCGCTTCGAGACCGATACGCCGTTCGAGTATGTGCTGGCGCCCGCTGGCAACGACAACGACCGGCTCGTCGAGCGGCTTGCCCCTGGTGCCCTCGTCATCAACGCGACGGGTCTGGGCAAAGATGCCCCCGGTTCACCGGTCACCGACTCCGTCGTCTTTCCCCACGCCGGTCTGGCGTGGGAGCTCAACTACCGCGGCGACTTGCAGTTTCTCGACCAGGCTCGGGCGAGCGAACGACTGCGGCTCGTCGAAGACGGCTACGTATACTTTCTGCACGGCTGGACCCAGGTGATCAGCGAGGTGTTCGATCTGGAGATTCCTCCGTCAGGGCCTGGCTTCGATGAACTCGCTCGCACGGCGCGAGCGGCTCGGTGAAGAGGCGGATCGTGACCGACACAACTGATACTCGCTCGACCGTTCTCGAGTCCATCGCGGCTCGACGCGGCAGCCTTCGCGTCTCAGAACGCGCCGTGGCCGACCTCATTCTCGACGATCCAGTGCGGGCGATGGACTTCACGATGGCTGGGCTTGCGGATGCCGCCGGCGTGAGCGAGCCGACGGTCATGCGCTTCTGCGCGGCAATCGGCTTCGATGGTTTTCGTTCGTTCAAGATCAAGCTCGCGCAGACCATCGCCCTTGGGCTGCCGGTGACTCTGTCGGCGATCCACCACGACGACGCCACCGATCTGCTCACCGAGAAGATCTTCAACCACACGATCTCGAGCCTCGATCGCGCCCGTCGCAACCTCGATGTTGCGTCGATTGACGGCGCGATCGATGTGCTCGCGGGTGCGAGCGAGATCATCTTCGTCGGTGCGGGGGCGAGCGGCATCGTCGCGCAAGACGCGCAGCAGAAGTTCCCGCTCTTCGGCGTGCCGTGCCAGGCACCGATCGACTACCACCAGCAGTTCATCGCCGCGGCGATGAGTGATTCGACGACCGTCGTCGTGGCGATCTCGAACACGGGGCGAACACAGACGACTATTCGGGTCGCGCAGGCTACCAAGGATGCGGGTGGAACGGTTGTCTCGATCACCGGCGACGACGGGCCGCTCTCGCAGCTGGCTGATCTCGACGTGCGGGCGAGCACCTTTGAAGACACCGACTACTACACGCCGACGGTGTCTCGGCTCGCGGCCCTCGTCGTGATCGACATTCTCGCCACCGGGATCGCGATGCGGCGCGGGCCCGAGGGGCTCAACCGCATTCGAGCGATGAAAGAACAACTCGCCATCATGAGAGGTTAGGCAATGCCGACTCTGCTTCCGGTGTACCTCGACGAGCATCCCTCTGGCGCGTTCGCCCACCAGCTCGACGCGCTGAGGAGTCGTTCAGTGGGTCTGGCGACCTGGGCTGAACCCGTTCAGATTCGTGACGCAGCGCATGCCGATGCCAGCGCCATCGTGATTCCCGACATGAGCGGCCTCGCCTACCGCCTACTCAGCGAGTTCTCGCGCCTCACGGTTCCGATCCTCGTGATCACGAGCGAGTTCGGCACCGTCTCGATGTGGGACTGGGAGATTCGCGATTACCTTCGCCGCCGGGGGGTCGACACCGTCGCCCCGACGTCAGAGCAAGAGTTTCACGACCTTTGCAGGGCGCTCGGTGCGAAAGAGCGCCTCACCAACTCCACCATGCTCGCGTATCAGGATGACCTGGGTGCCGGAAAACAGCCCGACATCTTCAAGCGCTTCTACTGGTGGGAAGAGGAGTGCGTCGCCGATCTCGACCGCTCGTTCGGGGTTCACGTCGAACGGCGTAGTTATCGCGGGTTGCAGGCGCGCGCCGACGCCGTCAGCCAGGCGAGGCTCGACGACGAGATCGCCCGAATCAATGCGAGCGTGCCGATGGTCGGTCTGGCGGCACGGGCTCGCGACGCGGGGCTGCGCATGAAGATCGCGCTCGCCGATGAGCTTGATGAGACGCCCGGCGTGATCGCAATGGGCATCAACTGCCTCAACGAGTCGGCAACCTCGAACACGACCCCGTGCCTCGCGTGGAACCTGCTTTTCGAGGAGCGCGGACTGATCTGGGGGTGCGAAGCTGACTTGACGTCGATGATCACCCAATTCCTCGTGTGGGAGACCCTGCGGGCCCCCGCGATGATGACCAATCTGTATCCGTTTTTGATGGGGGATGCTGCGCTCAAGCACGAGAAGATTCCCTACTTTCCCGCTGTCGAGTACCCGCAGAACCACATCTTGACAGCGCACTGCGGCTTCTTCGGCGTCATTCCGCAGTCGTGGGCAACGTCGTGGACGCTGCGCCCGCGGGTGCTCGAGATCGTCGACGAGAACGCGAACGTCATCGACGCGAGGTTACCCGAGGGCGACATGACGATCGTCAAGATCACGAGCACGATGGACACCCTCGTGGTTACGCCCTCGGTGCTCACGAACTACGAGCAGTACGAAAACTCGGATTGTCTCAACGGCGCGGTCCTGCGTGTCGACGACGGCTACCGGTTCGCTGAAAACCTCGCTTCGCACCACGCCGTGATCGCTGTCGGCGACCTCGGGCGACGGCTCGAACTGACGGGCTCGGTGCTTGGGCTCGGCATCGAGAAGATCTGACATGACAGCGCTCTGAAAAGACCGATCAAAGGATATCTTCCGTGAAAGCAATCGTTTACGACGCCCCAGGCGCTTTCGAGCTCCGTGACGTGCCCACCCCCGTGCCCGACACAGGCGATGTGCTCATCAGGGTGATCGTGGCGGGGGTATGCGGAACCGACCTGCACCTGCACGACGGAGAATTCGGGCCGAGTTACCCGCTGACTCCCGGTCACGAGGTCGCCGGCGAGGTGGTGCAACTGGGCACAGGCGTCACCAGCCTCGCGATCGGAGACCTCGTGACCTTCGACAATACGGCGGCTTGCGGGCACTGCGGCGAATGCCGTCGCGCAAAGCCCGAGTACTGCGAGACGATTCTCGCGCAGGGCGTGAACGTGCCCGGAGGCTTCGCCGAGTTCGTGATCGTAACTGCGAACCGATGCTTCGTGGTCAACGATCTTGACCCTGAGGTGGCCGTCTTCGCCGAACCCACGGCGTGCGTCGTGCACGGGCTCGACACGCTCGAGCTGGCGCCCGGCGCCCGGGTGCTGCTCGTCGGAGCAGGACCAACCGGGCTCGTGCTGACGCAGCTGTTGCGCGCATCGGGGGCGGGGGAGCTCGTGGTCGCGGCGCCGAGCCGTCACAAGCTCGACCTCGCGCTGCAATTCGGGGCCGATCGCGTCGTGCAGATCGAGCGAGACGCACCTGGTCTCGGGTCGGACGAGGTGCGGGCGATCGCCGGCGACGGCTTCGACTATGTGATCGACGCGTCGGGCGCCATCAGCGTTCTCGATCACGCGCTCGATCTCTTGCGCGCCGGCGGTACCGTCTTCGTCTACGGCATGGCCGCCGAGTCGGCAATGTGGAGCGTTTCGCCGTACGACATCTTTCGGCGAGAGCTCACCATTAAGGGGTCATTCGCCCAGCAGTTCGCGTTCGATCGGGCGCTGCTCGCGCTTCGAGGCGGCCGGGTGACGACCACTGGCATGATCACGCACCGGTTCTCACTCGATCAGTACGCCGAGGCGCTCGATGCCGTTGCGTCGAGCGACGCGATCAAGGTAGTGATCAGGCCGTCGTAGCTGAGAACCGCGCGAGCAGCCGTGCCGGGTTGGTCGTGGTGATGGCAGTCAGCTGGTCGGCGCCGATCCGGCTTTCGAGCGCGGGGATCACGCGATGGCCCACATACTCCAGTCCCGGCATGCCGCCGTACTCGATGTAGCGGCTGCGGCGGGCGACGTCGCCACCGATGACGATGCGATCCCGGGCTCCCCGACCGATCGCGTCGGCCATGCAGTTCACCAGAGTCGCATCGGGCCACGATCGCGAGCGCGCCCACCCGTCATATCCCAGGTAGGCTCCGGCGTCGGCGAGCTCGGCGTGCAAGACCGCATCGGGATTCCGGTCGATATGCGCGAGCACCACGGCGTCGGCCGACACACCGTGCTCTCGGAGCAGGTCGAGTACCTCGACGGCAGCGCTGCCGAACTCAAGGTGCACCATCACGGGTGCGCTGGTCGCTGCGTGGGCGATGCCCACCGCGGCAATCACGCGATGCTCAAACGTCGAGATTCTCCAGTAGCCGATGCCGAGCTTGAGCATTCCCGCACGAACCGCCGTGGCATCCATGCCGCTCGCGATGTCGGCGATGAACCGCTCGGCGAGATGCGCCTCGCTCAGATCGCGGATCCAGTGGTCGTGCGGGTAGTGCTCGTCGCGATGCGCACCCGTCGTCGCGACGATGCGCAGTGAGCTCGCGCGCGCGATGCGCGCGATCGCCTCCGGGCGTCGCCCGAGCCCGAGCGGTGTGGCGTCCACCATGGTTGCGAATCCGGAGTCGCGCAACCGCACGGCCTCGCGTTGGCTCGCTGGCTCATCATCGAGGTCGTCGTCGGGCAGGAGGGGAGTCGCCTGAAAAAGGTGCTCGTGGTAGTTCACCGGGCCCAAGTGCTCGGCCTCGACATCGCCGTCGACGGTGCGTGCGGCATTCACGGCGTGCTCAGCACCGAGAGGATCGAGTCGACGGCGGCGCTCGTCGCTCGTCGTACGCTTCCCGTTGTGAACGCGCCGAGGTGCGGTGTCGCGAGCACGTTCTGGTGCAGCAGCAGCCGCGTCAGTGAGGGTGGTTCTGATGCGAACGCGTCGACCGCATAGGCGGCGACCGCCCCGGCATCGAGTGCGTACAGCATCGCGTCGTCATCAACGAGCGATGCGCGCGCGGTGTTCACCACGATCGCCCCGTCCGGAAGCAGCGAGAGTTCGACAGCGCCCAGGAGGGGGCGCCCGTCTGCGGTGGGTGGAAGGTGCAACGACACAACGTCAGAGGCGGCGAGAAGCTCGTTAAGCTCGGCCTGCTCGACATCACAATCGCCAACGTACGGGTCGTGAGCGATCACGTGAGCACCAAGGGCCGAGCACGACGCGGCGACCCTCCGACCGATCGCTCCCAGCCCCACGACGCCGATGGTGAGCTCGGAGAGTTCTCGGGCGATCGGGCGATGCCATCCGCCTTCCTTGACGAGTGCGGCCGACCAGGGCACCCGACGTATGCAGCTGAGCACGAGTGTTACGGCGAGCTCGGCGACCCCCTGAGCATTCGCTCCGGGGGCCGCCGTGACCCGGATGCCAGCGCGCTCGGCGGCCGCCACATCGATGTTGTCGACGCCTGATCCGTTGCGGGCGATCACCTTCAGTGCATCGGCGCCGCCTATCACCCTCGCTCCGATTGCCTCGACCCCGGCGATCCAGCCTTCGACTCCGTCGAGGAGGGTGCGCAGGTCACTCTCGCTGGGGGACTGGCCAGGTTCCGAACCGATCAGCTCGAACCCCGCGGCCGTGAGCGGGCTGAGTTCGGCCACGCTCGCCAGCCCTTGCTGGGTGAGCGACCGCGGCGTTACGAGAACTCGACGGCTCGGAGTTGATGGAGTCATAGCGAACTTCGCTTCCCTGCAATGTAGTGGAACTACCGTAATCGACGAACCGACGGTCGCTCAAGGGGTAAGCGGGTAGGATTGAGATCAGAATGCTTGCGCCCACCGTCGGCGAGAGGTAGTTTACCTACACAATGGTGTGCGCCGATCTCGACGGGGATGCGTCGAAGATGACTTCCCAGAAATCTCGGTTTAGTTAATAACAAAAGTATCGTAAGTTGATGTTGCACTGCACCGCGCCAAGATCACACCATCGCCTGGCCAGTGTGCCGCGACACCCGCGTCAGACGACGTGTTGCTGCTTCACCACACAACGAAGTGAGAGGAACGAACAGTGAACCAATCAAAAGGGCTCGCCCTTGGAGGTCTCGCAATTGCGTCATCGCTAATTCTGGCTGGATGCATCGGGGCACCTTCCAGCAGCGCCGACGCACCCCCCGCCGACTCGGGTGAAGTCACCTGGTGGGGCTGGACCCCGGATACCCCGGTGGCGGAGCGTTACATCGCCGCCTTCAACGAGGAGTACCCCGACATCGAGGTGACGTACCGCAACTTCGAGAACGTGGACTTCCGAAACACCATCATTCCCGCTCTCGAGTCGGGCGAGGGTCCTGATGTCTACAACCTCAGCCCCGCGGGCGGCACACCCGACCTCTGGGGCCCTTATGCGCTCGACCTCGCCCCGTTGGCGGCAGACACCCTCGGCGATGACTGGCAGAGCCAGCTCAACGGCGAGTGGGCGCAGCAGCTCGAAGACATCGATGGCCGCACGGTCGCGCTACCCCTCGGCGGCATGTCGGCGGGGTTCCTCTGGGCCAACCAAGACATCCTGGACGAAGCCGGTGCCGAGGTTCCCACCGACTACGACTCGTGGATCGACACATGCGCGGCCGTGACGGCGATCGGCAAGACCTGCTTCGCGATGGGCGCGGGAGGGCAAGACACGTTCCCGACCGAGTTCTTCCACTCGATCGCAAATTCGGTTGACCCCGACTTCTTCATCGCCGCAGCGACTGGTCAGACGCAGTGGGATTCGCCCGAGGGCGTCGAGGTTCTTCAGATCATCGAGAACATGAAGAACGACGGCATCATCTCGTCGAACGTGCTCGACGCCGGGCAGTACCCGCTCGCCAATGAGCTGTTCATGCGCGGAGACGCGGCCTTCGTACAGATGGGCTTCTGGTACACGCAGTACTCAGGCGCTGAGTCGTGTGTGATCGCCATGGAGTCTGCTGGCGTGAGCGATCCGACCTGCTTCGTGCAGCTTCCGGTCGAGTTCCCTGATGTCGCGGGGCGCGGCAACGGCTCGGTGGCATTCGGCGAGGCCGACTACGGCCTGGCGATCAACGCCGAGTCGGCGAACATCGGCGCCGCGAAAACCTTCGTGGCGTGGATGACGATGTCAGAGGCTGGTCAGCAGAACGTGGCCAACGCCATCGACCTTCTTCCGGCATTGCGCGGAATCGCTCCGGACTGGTCGTCGATCGAACTGGTCGATTCGGCGGTGCAGCAGGCCGCAATCGAGCAGCTCATCGCCTTGAGCGGTGAGACGGAGCAGACGCGTCAGCTGCAGACCTCGCAAGAGACGCTCGACGCCATCGTGGTCGCGATTCAGCGGGTGCTCGACCCCTCGGTGAACTCCACGGTGGAAGAGATCGCTGCTGAGTTGCAGGCAGCGTCCGAGCCGACGTCGATCGGGCTGGACTAGCTCTTCGGAGCTGGAGACCGCGAGGTAGTCGTATGAACAAGGTCGCTGAAACCTTTGAACGGCCCCGGGCCGCCTCGCGGCTACAACCAGCACAGGGTGGGAAGCCCGCACGTCGTCGGGCTTCCCACCTCACCCCGGGCGGGTTGCGTTGGATTCTTCCCGGTCTCATCATTTCGGTGGGTCTCATCTACTACAGCATCATTTACTCGGGCTACCTCTCGTTCTTCGATTGGGGGGGTGGACGGCAGCGCATGGCGCCGGTCGGCGTCGACAACTACGTCGAGGCGTTCGCTGATCCGGTCTTCTGGACGTCGCTACGCAACACCGTGCTCTACTTCACCATCGTCTTCGCCGTGCAGGTGGTCGGCGGGGTGCTCTTCGCCGCCGCGCTGCACTCGAAGATCTGGTTGAGCAACGTTTACAAGATCATCATCGTGATTCCCGTGGTGGTCGCCCCGGCGACGCTGGCACCGGCGCACATCGAGGTCTGGCAGACAACCGGTGTCGTTAACGAGATCCTGGAGTCGGTCGGTCTCGGCGTACTCACCCAGGGCTGGCTCGGGCAGTCGACGACCTCGATCTGGGTGATCATTCTGGTCGGATGCTGGGGCTCGATCGGGTTCGGCTTCATTCTTTACTTCGCTGGCATGTCGCAGATCGACCCGGAGATGATCGAGGCGGCACGCATCGATGGCGCGGGCAATTTGCGCCTGTTGTTCTCGATCGTCGTGCCGAACCTGAAGGCGATCACCGTCTCGCTCGCGATTCTCAATGCGATTAGCGCCCTCAGGCTGTTCGACAACGTGTGGCTCTTGACACAAGGCGGGCCGGCGAATTCGTCGGCCTTCCTCGGCACGATGATCTACGCAGAGATCGTGGGGGCGAACCGCAACCTCGGCTTCGCTTCAGCGCTGTCGATGATCTTGCTCGTTATCGCGATTACCACCGCCATCATCATCCAGATGCGTGCGAAAGAGCGCATCAAAAAGGTCTCGGCGGTCGCTTCCGATGTTTGAAACCCGCTCCACACGGGCCCGCTTGATTCTGCAGCTCGTCGTGACCATCGCGATGATCCCCTTCCTGATTCCGATTTACGCGATGGTGGCCCGATCGTTCGAGGGCGCGGGGTGGGAGAACTACCTCGCCGTCCTGGCCGTGCCCAACTTCGGCCGTTTCTTCCTCAACTCGGCCATCATCGCCGGCGCTGTGACCCTGATCATGTATCTCGCGACCATGATGGCGGCGTTCGGATTCTCGAAATTGCGCGTGTGGAACAAGGAGGTGTTCTTCTGGCTGATGATGGCGGCGCTGACGCTGCCCGAGGTGGTGCTGATTGCACCGCTCTATGCGACCGCAGTGACGCTGGGGCTTCTCGGCACGTTCTGGTCGGTGATTCTGCCGATTGCCGCACTTCAAATTCCATTCACCGTGCTTATCGCTCGTGGCTACGTCGACGGAATTCCTGACACGCTCTTCGAGGCGGCGAGAATCGACGGTGCGGGAACCATGCGAATCTTCTGGTCGATTCTGGTTCCGCTCGCAAAACCCATCGCCGTCGCTCTTATCATTCTCGTGCTCATCAACTCGTGGAACGCCTACCTGCTGCCCAAGGTGTTCCTGATCAACGATGACATGGGAGTGGTTACCCTGCTTCCTGAGTTCTTCCGTCGGCAGTACAACGACGACACCCCGAAAGTGCTCGCCGCAGCGGTCATCACGGCGATTCCGACGATCGTGGCGTACGTCGCGCTGCAGAAGCAGTTCGAGCGCGGCATGGCGGCGGGCGCCATCAAATAGCCCGGCACGCGATCACGTGAGGGGCGGGGCAGCCAAACGCTGCACCGCCCCTCACGTGATCGCGGTCGGGACCGCTCCCGAAAAGCCAAATGGGTCGTATGCTCAGGCTTCGACCGCTTGACGTCGTCGAATGCGGCGGTCGTGCTAGCTATTCAGCACCAGTACCCTCGTAGGTTTTCAGGAGAGCAGGTGAACGTGGGCAGGAAGCTCGGGCCGTCGTCAGAGAACACGCGTAGCGCGATTCTCGATCTGATCCGCTCGAGCGGCACGGTGAGCCGCATCGAACTGTCGGCGATGTCGGGCCTCACTCCGACGTCGATCAGCCGCATGGTCAAGTCACTCATCGAGGCCGGGCTCGTCATCGAAACGGGGCTCGGGGACTCGACCGGTGGCAAGCGGCCCAGCCTGCTCGAGCTCAACCCGACCGCTCGCTACGCCATCGGCCTGTCGCTCGACGAATCGCAGCTCACCTACGTCGTGACCGACTTCGAGGGCAATGTCGTGAGCCAACTCGTCTCGTTCGGCATCGGCGGACAATCGCCGAGCGACGTGATGCAGCGGGTGGCCGGCGAGATCGCGCAGCTGATTCGCGAACTGAAGATTCCGCTGGGGGACGTCGTGGGCGTGGGGGTCGCGGGTGCCGGCCTCGACATCGGCAGCGGCGCCGAACGCCTGTCGCTCACCGGCGATGAGTGGGAGTCGTTCGCGGTGCGGGAGACACTCGAGGCGAGCACCGGTCTACCCATCGTGCGCGACAACGATGCGGCGTGCGCGGCGCTCGGCCAGTTCTGGGTCGGACGAATCGCCGCCACGCAAGACTTCGCGACGCTGTACATGGCGGGGGGTTTCGGGCTCGGCCTGGTCACGAACGGTGTGCTCAACCGCGGTAGCTCATCGAACGTGGGCGAGATCGGCCACATGGTGCTCGCCATCGACGGGCCGGATTGCTGGTGCGGGTCGCGCGGGTGCCTCGAGATGCTCGCGGCACCGCGCGCCGTCGTCGCTCGCGCCCTGCAGCACCAGTCGGTCGTCGACGGCCTCGGTCTGCTCGGCACCGACGACTCGGTCCGGAGCGACTTCGAAGCAATCGCGCGCGCGGCCGCCGACGGCGACGAACGCTGTGCTGAACTCATCGAGGATTCCGCTCGGTACGTTGCCATCGCCGTTCTCTCAGTCGTGAACCTGCTCGACCCAGATCGGGTGTATCTCGCCGGACCAGGCTTCGCTCACGCAGGTGCCATTTATCTCAAGGCGATCCGCTCGGTCGTCGCGCAGCACGCCCGCACACGAGCGGTGCACTCCGTCAGCATCGAGCTGTCAGACCCGGCGATCAACGCGGCAGCCGTCGGTGCGGCCACGCTCGCGCTGCAGCATGTCTTGACGCCCCACACGCGCACTCGAGCGCACCATTAGCTGCACTCTCTGTGCCGGCGTGTCTCCGCATGTTGCAACTTACTACCTAATAGTTATAAAATAAGTCTGGCCGCCAATGTCCGACCGGCCTTGTGCACTGGAAAGGACCGGCACCGTGGCCATTAGCTCCGTTCTCATCAACGTCACCGACGTGAGCCGCTCAGTTGCGTTCTACTCGCGTTTTCTCGGCACGACCACGATCGAGGCGACCGACGACTTCGCCATCATCGACGCGGTCACGGCAACGCTGCGATTGCAGCGCGTGCCCGCGGCTGAAGAATCGACCTGGGATTCTGACGACTTGCAGGCCGGCTTTCGTCACGTCGGCTTCAAAGTCTCTGACCTCGACCAGCGCGTCGCCGAACTGCACGACGCGGGCGTGCGTTTTCAGCTTGAGCCGATAAACGCCGAGGGTGGGGTTCGCATTACGTTCTTCTACGACCCCGATGGCACTCTTCTCGAGCTCGTCGAAGGCGCCCTGCAGTATCACGAGGTGTACGACCAGGCGGCGGTCGACAGTGACTGGGGGCTGGGCGGCCCCGCCCAGCCCCGCTTCGATCACGTTGCCGAGACGGTGAACGACATTGACGTCACCGACCGGTACTACCGCAACCTCGGCTATGTACGCATGTCGGGAATCCACCAGCCGAACGATCCGCGCGGGTTCGAAATCAACTTCTTGCGCGACGGAGATAGCTCGCTGGAGATCTTCACATACGATCGCGCCGACACGTCACGCCGTGTACCGCAGCTCTCGGCACCCGGATTCTTGGCCGTCGAGTTCGATGGCACTGCCCCCAGCTCGGCCACGCCCGTGGGGTCGACGGGCGGCCGTGAATTCTATGCGGATCCCGACGGACTCGTTCATACCATCACCGTTTCGTCATAATGCGCTGGGAACTCAGGCTGCTTGGCTCGACCGGTCTGCACGTGAGTCCCGTGGCTCTGGGCGGCGCGCCGCTCGGCAGCATGCCTGAGAACTTCGGGTACGACGTGACGGAGTCTGAGGCGATAACTCTCGTGCGTGCCGTGCTCGACAGCGACATTCGTACCATAGACACCTCGAATGGCTATTCAGCAGGGCGCAGCGAGCAGCGCATCGGCGCGGCCATCGCCGAGCACGGCGGGCTGCCCGCCGACGTCGTCGTCATTACGAAGGTTGATCCCGTCGGCGCCGACTACAGCGGCGATCGCGTGCGCCGATCACTCGATGAGAGTCGTGAGCGCCTCCAACTGCCGAATCTGCCCGTCGTTCACCTGCATGATCCGGAATTCCATCCCTTCGACGAAATGACGCGCCCCGGTGGAGCTGTCGATGCGCTTGTCGCGGCGAGAGATCGCGGCGACATCGGGCACATCGGTCTCGCCGGCGGTGACGTGCACGAGATGGCTCGGTACCTCGAACTCGGCGTTTTCGACGTGCTGCTGGTGCACAACCGTTGGACCGTCGTCGATCGAAGCGCCGGTGCATTGATCGTGCGCGCGCTGGAGCTTGGCGTCGGCGTCATGAACGCCGCGGTGCTCGGGGGCGGAATCCTCGCCGACCGCACCGGAGCGCAGACCAGCTACGGCTACCGCCCGGCGTCGGCGACGACGCTCACGGCGATCGCAGAGATGCGACACCTGTGCGACCGATGGGGCACCGACCTGGCATCAGTTGCCGTCAGGTTCTCGACGCGAGACGAGCGAATCGCGTCGACCATCATCGGAATCAGCAAGGTCGCGCGCCTGCAATCGACGATGGACGCCGCGACGCTCGACCTGCCCGAAGAGTTCTGGCTCGATCTTGAATCGCTCGTCCCCGGCCCCGAGCACTGGCTCGATGCCCGGCCCACTTGACCCGTCTTCGCCGGATGCGCGCGAGACACAACCCTGAGGAGAAACCCCATGCCCCTGGTGCGAATCGACATGCACGAGCCCCTCGCCGATCTTCGCCCGCAAATGAGCGAGGCGATTCATTCGGCACTCGTCGACGGATGGGAGATGCCCTCCGATGATCTCTTCCAGATCTTCCGGCTGCACGCTGAGGGCGATCTGTTCTACAGCCGGACATACCCCGACGCCGATCGCACCGACATCGTGTTCGTGCAGATTCTCGCGTACACCGGGTATTCGCCCGAGACCAAGCAGAAGGGGGCGGCTCTTATCGTCGAGCGGCTCGCGAAACTCGGCATTAAGCACGACAACATCCTCATCGCCCTCTCAGAGAATGGCGACGGCGACTGGCTCGCCCCGTCGAAGGAGTCATGACCATGAACAAGAGCGATTTTCCCGATGACTTCGTCTGGGGCTCGGCGACGGCGTCGTATCAGATCGAGGGTGCGGTCACCGAAGGCGGCCGGGGCCCGAGCGTCTGGGACACCTTCACGCATACGCCCGGCACGATCTCTGATGGCACGAACGGTGACGTGGCCGTGGACCACTTCCACCGCTTCGCCGACGACGTGCAGCTGATGACCGACATCGGCTTCGACGCCTACCGGTTCTCGATCGCCTGGTCGCGGATTCAACCCGAAGGCACCGGCGCCGGCAACACCGCCGGACTTGGCTTCTACCGAGAGCTCATTGAGAAGCAGCTCGAGCAGGGCATCACGCCGTGGGTCACGCTCTACCACTGGGATCTTCCGCAGGCGCTCGAAGACGCCGGCGGGTGGCTGAATCGTGACACCGCGCTCCGTTTCGCCGACTACAGCCAGATCGTCGCCGAGAACCTCGGCGATCTCGTGACCGACTGGATCACTCTCAACGAACCGTGGTGCTCATCGTTCTTGGGCTATGCCAACGGGCATCATGCCCCGGGCAAGCAGCTCGGCTCTCGGTCTGCGCACGCCGCGCACCACTTGCTGCTCGGTCACGGCCTCGCCGTTGATCGCATTCGCGAGGCCGTTCCCGAAGGCCGCGTCGGCATCACCCTGAACCTGTATTCGATTCGTGCTGCGAGCGAGAGCGCTGCCGATCAGGATGCGGCCCGACGGATCGACGGCCTCAGCAATCGGCTGTTCCTCGACCCCATGCTCACCGGCGAATACCCCGCCGATGTTCTCGACGATCTGGGTGAGACCTCGTGGTTCGAGGAACACGCCGGCCCGGACGATCTGTCGCTCATCTCGACCCCTATCGACTTCATGGGCATCAACTACTACAGCCGGCACACGGTTCGAGCGGGAGCGCCGAGCGATCAGGTGAGCGCCTACCCGGGGAGCGAATTCGTCGAGTTCGTCGACACGGGAGCCGACCGCACTCAGATGGGGTGGGAGATTCACCCCGACGGACTCGTCGACGTGGTGCGGGCATCGCATCGGCTCGCCCCCGAACTGCCGATCTACATCACCGAGAACGGCTCGGCGTACGAAGACGTCGTCGGCGCGGATGGCACGGTCAATGACCCGGAACGGCTGAAGTACCTGCAGCAGCACATCGCGGCGTGCCAAGAGGCGATCGCCGAGGGGCTGCCTCTGAAGGGCTACTTTGCCTGGTCGCTCATGGACAACTTCGAGTGGGCCTGGGGGTTCTCGCGCCGTTTTGGACTCGTGCACGTGAACTACGACAACCTGGAGCGCACGTTGAAGGCGAGCGGTCGCTGGTTGACGGAGTTCCTGAGCCGTTAGCTGCGCGTCGACGCCCCCCACGTTTCCGGCGTCGTTCTGCTCGTCGCGGCTCTCAGCGAGCGGAGTGGGCCGCGAGTCACTGTAGCCCTTCGTCGATGCTCATGGTCGACAGCTGCTCGGCGAGGAATCGCGCCATGGGCGGCTCGTCGGTGCCCGGGCGAAGAGCCCACGCGCGTTCGATGAGCGAGCCAGCGGCACGGGCGATGCCCGCAGGAAGGCTCCACTGCGGGGGGTGGACGTTCGATGCGCGGCACATGCTGATGAGCAGCTCGCCGACAGGGCGCGGCTCGCCGTTGGTGAGCACGTGCGCGTGCTCGGCCCGGTGCAGTGCGTCCACGAGGCCGCTCACTGCGTTGTCGGGCTCTTCATCATGAAGCTGGGGTGAGGATCTCGGGAGTGGCGAACGGTGGGTTGGGATCGAGGTCTTCCACGATGGGAGTTCTTACACGCCTCAACGGAAAGACCTCGACGTGTCTCAGCCTATTTCGTGGTGCGCGTCGTGAGCGCCTGCCTGCACCGTGTTCGCCATCGACGGGTTCCATGTGACCGGGGTTGATGCTCGCGCGGAGGTGCTCGTGCTCGATATCGAGACAGACCGCGAGCCGGTCGGCTATCTGGGCTACGGGGTGATCGCGGAGGGGCGGAGGCGACGAATCCACGAGCTTGCGGACGCATGTCGACGACGCTCGAAAAGTGGGCCATTGCGACGTTTGAAAACGAGGCCACCTGGTTGTTGTTCGGTCAGTCTGCCGGATCTTGGGTTCTGATGCTGGGGAGGCTGTCGATTCCGCGTCCCCGGAGCCGGTAGCTGGCGCCCTTGAGGGTGAGGACGTCGGCGTGGTGGACGATGCGGTCGATCATCGCGGCGGCGACGGCTTGGTCTCCGAAGACCCCGCCCCAACCGCTGAAGGGCAGGTTCGAGGTCAGGATCAGCGAGGCGTGTTCATAGCGGCTCGAGACGAGTTGGAAGAACAGGTTCGCAGCGTCTTGCTCGATGGGGAGGTAGCCGACCTCGTCGACGATGATCAGCCCGTAACGGCGAAGCCTTGCGAGCTCGCGAGGCAGCTTTCCTTGCCGGTGGGCGTCGGTGAGGCGGGTAACCCAGTCCGTCGCCGTTGCGAAGAGAACTCGGTGCCCTTCCCGTGTGAAGCGCCCCAGGTTCTCTGGCGCTCCTATGCGGGTTGCGGCTCTCGGTTGAGGGTCGCGTAGTGATTCGGCCTGGGTTTAGTGCCTATCCGGTTTCCTGTCCGGCGGTCGCCGGCAGGGGTGGTTCTTGGTCAGCGTAGTAGGCCTGCTCGATCTCGATCGGGGTGCGGTAGTCCAGCTCGCCATGCAAGCGAGAGTTGTTCCACCACCACACCCATTCCAAGGTCGCCAGCTCGACCTGCTCGACGGTTCGCCAAGGCCCACGGCGGCGGATCAGTTCGGTCTTGAACAGGCCGTTCACGGCCTCGGCGAGGGCGTTGTCGTAGCTGTCGCCGACGCTGCCCGTGGACGGGGTCGCGCCGAGCTCCAGGATCCGATCCGTATAGACCACCGCCAGATAGTTCGACCCGTGATCGGCGTGATGCACGAGACCTGCAAGGTTCCCGCGGGCATCCCACGCAGCCATATCGAGGACTTGCAACGGCAGCACGTCAGCCTTCAGAGTCGAGGCGACTCGCCACCCCACGATGCACCGGCAGAACACGTCGGTGACAAACGCGACGTAAGCGAACCCGCTCCACGTGGCGACATAGGTGATGTCGGCAACCCATAGCCTGCGGGGAGCCATGGCGGTGAATCGTCGATTCACCAGGTCGCCGGGCTTCACCGCCGCCGGGTCGGACTTGGTGGTGAAAATTCTCTTGCTGCGACGCACGCCCTCAACTCCAGCGAGTTTCATGAGCCGGGCGGTCTGGTCGCGGCCGATCTGCCATCCTTGACGGCGCATCAGCGCGTGCATCTTCCGCCGGCCATAGACGCCGTAGTTCTCCGCGTGCAGGCGCGCCACCTCGGGCACGAGCAGGTCATCGCGCAGTTGCCGCACGGACGGCATGCGGGCTTTTGCTGCGCGATAGCCGCGGGCGGTGAGGAACCCACGAACTGCCGGGCGGAGAACGCGGCAGAGGAGCTCAACCCCGAAGCGATCTCTCATCTGATCGATGAAGAGAATCATCTCGTCGTGGGGTGGTCGAGCTCCTTGGCGAAAAACACGCTCGCGGCCTTGAGGACCTCGTTGGCCTTGCGCAGCTCGGCGTTCTCGCGGGTCAAGTCCCTGGAAGTGGGGTAACGGCTGATCCTCCGGTTTAGGCGCTAAGCGCTGTGACGGTGTCGGCGACCACCTCCTGTTCCCCGTTCGGCAGGACGTGCATGCGGGATCGGGCCAACACGTCCAGCCCGAGGTAGCGGCGTC
>CAYPND010000040.1:0-19025 GCA_964412175.1 uncultured Microbacteriaceae bacterium
CGCTCACAGAGTACGCATGACCGCGCGCACCTGTCAACAACCGAGTCAGACAGCGCGCCCCGTGGGCGGCAGGGAGCGTGGCTACACTGAGCGCGTGACCACCCCCACGTCTCGCCACAAGCGCGCCACGATCTTCGACGTGGCGGCCGAGGCGGGGGTCTCGCGCGGCACCGTCTCGCGGGTGCTCAACGGCGAGCCCTACGTCTCCGCCGCCGCCCGCGAGGCCATCGAGGCCGCGATCGCCAAGGTCGGGTATGTGCGCAACACCGCTGCCCGTAACCTCGCGAAGCAGTCCTCGGGCGCGATCGCGCTCATCGTGCACGAGCCCGACTCGGTGTTCATCGACGACCCGAACATCGGTGCCATTCTGCTCGGCGCCAACGCTGCCCTCTCGGCCGCCGATTACCAGCTCGTGTCGCTCATCATCGACACCGAGCGCGATTCTCGGCGCGTCACGGGCTACCTCGGCGGCGGCTTCGTCGACGGCGCGATCATCGTGTCGGCGCGGGAGGACGACCCGATCTCGCAGGCGATCGCCGACCTGCGTCTGCCGGCCGTCATGGTCGGGCGACCCGACAACCAGCCCCAACTTCCCTGGGTTGGCATCGACAACCGCGGTGCCGCGCGCCAGATCACCGAGCACCTGCGGGGCACCGGTCGCCGCCGCATCGGGATGATCGCCGCGGGTCTTGACCGCGACTCGGGCCGCGACCGACTCGCGGGGTTCCGCGAGGCCATGGGCGACGCCTTCGACAACTCCCTCGTGGCCCGGGAGCGCTTCTACACGTACGCCGCCGGCGTGGCCGGCATGGCCGCCCTGCTCGCGCGCGATCCCTCGATCGACGGGGTGTTCGCCGCCTCCGACGCGATCGCCGCGGGAGCGCTCGAGACGCTGCGCAACGCCGAGCGCCGTGTGCCTGCCGACATCGGCATCGTGGGCTTCGACGACAGCTCATGGGCGGTGCGGGCGCAGCCCGCGCTCTCGACCGTGCGGCAGCCCGCCGGCCAGCTCGGCGCTCGCGCCGCCGAGCTTGTGCTCGAGCAGGTGCGCACGGGCTCGCTCGCAGCGAACGGTGCGCTGCTCGCGACCGAAATCGTCTGGCGTGACTCGGCATGACAGAATCGGCTGCTGCGCAGCCAAGGCGGCGCGCGCGAGCCCGCGCGGGAGCGGCGGTCGCCGCCCTCGGTGGCGGCGGCCTGACGATCGCATACCTCGCGTACGCGCTGCTCGCGCCCGTCCCCGCCGTCGCCGCCTCGCTGCAGCCGCCCGCAGGATTCTCGACCCCTGCCGCCGAGGTCGCTCTGCCCGGTTACGGCGCTTCTGCGATCGGCAGCGTTGCCGACGGGCGTATCTTCGCGGGATCCGACCTCGATACACCGCGGCCGATCGCCTCGATCACCAAGGTCGTCACCGCACTCGTCGTGCTCGACGCTCATCCCATCGCCGCGGGGCAGCCTGGGGCGACCCTGACACTCACCGCGGCCGATGCGGCGTTGCACGGGCGGTACGCCGCGATCGGCGGCACGACCGCCCCGGCACCCCCGGGTCTCGCGATCAGCGAGCGGCAGGTCATTGAGCTCATGATGGTGCAGTCGGCCAACAACTACGCAGAGTCGCTCGCGATATGGGCCTTCGGGTCGATGGACGCCTATCTCGCCGCCGCACGGGCGTGGCTCGATGCGCGCGGCCTGATGACCATCACGATCGCTGACGCCACCGGCTTCTCGCCGAGCAACACCGCCTCGCCGCGTGCACTACTCGACCTCGGTCGTCTGGCACTGGCCGATCCAGTCGTGAGCGCGGCATCCGCCCTGCCCTCCGTCACGGTTCCGGGGGTGGGCACCTTCGAGAACCGCAACCTGCTCATCGGCGTGGATGGCGTGACCGGGCTCAAGACAGGAACCCTCGATGAGGCGGGAGCCTGCCTTCTCTTCACCGCCGTGTACGAGATCGAGGGTGAGACCGTGCCGATTGTCGGCGTCGTGCTGGGCGGGCCCGATCACCGACGCCTCGCGGCCGATGTGCGAACCCTGCTGGCAAGCGTGCGCGACGACTTCCACGCCGTGTATGTTGCGTCCGCGGGCGAGCTCGTGGCGCTCTACGCCGCACCCTGGGGTGAGACGGCGCGCGTCGAAGTCACCCGTACGGTCGACGAGCTCGTGTGGGGTGCAGTCAACTCGCGCGCGGCAGTCGCGCTGCCCGCGTTGCGCCCGGGCCTCGAGTCTCCGCCGCTCGACACGCTCACGGTGCGGTTCGGGGGCAGGGTCGTCGAGGTCGACGTGACGCTCACCGACCCGCTCGAGGGCCCCGATCTCGCCTGGCGGCTAAGCCGCCCACTCGTCGACCTGCTCGGCGGCTGATACTGCCCTAGAACACCGGTCGCTTGGGCCGCACTGTGTCGCCCGAAGACTGGTGGCGGATGCGCCGCACGACCCATGGCACGAGGTACTCGCGCGCCCACCCCATGTCGTCGACGCGTGCCGAGCGCCACGATCGCGTGGGCAACGGCTCCGGGTAATGCGGCTCGAGTTGGTGATCCATGCCGAGCGCCTCGAGCACCGCGATCGCAATGGTGTGGTGCCCGAGCGGCGAGAAGTGCAAACGGTCAGAGGCCCACATTTGCGGGTTCTGCAATTGCCGCAGCGCCCACATGTCGACGACGATCGCATCGTGCTTCGCCGCGACGTACCGTAGGTGCTCGTTGTAGATCGCAACCTTGCCCCGCACGCGCCGCAGCACAGGTGTCATGCCGATGTCGGGGCCGTTGAACATGACGACCGTCGCGCCGTCCGCCCGCAGTCGCCCGATCGTCTGGTCGAAAAGCTCGGCGACCCGATCGGGATCGGTGCCGGGGCGGATGATGTCGTTGCCCCCGCCCGAGATCGTGATGAGATCGGGACGGAGCGCGAGCGCGGCATCCACCTGCTCATCGGCGATCTGCTGAAGGAGCCGTCCGCGGATGGCGAGGTTCGCATAGGCGAAGACGTCGGTGCGGTCGGCGAGAACCTCCGCGACGCGATCGGCCCAGCCGCGGTGCCCGCCGGGGCTCTGCGGCTCGGGGTCGCCGATGCCCTCGGTGAACGAGTCGCCAATGGCGACATAACGCGACCACGGGTGCAGCTGAGGCATGCTCCTAGCCTGGCAGACCGGGGGCATCACGCGCATCCTGGCAACCCGCCGTGAATCGTCACCCCCCGAACGGGGGACATCTGCTTGACTGTAGGCTGGACGTTTCCACAGAAATGCCCGAACACCGGCGGAGAGCACAGCCCTCGCCCGCCACAACGAAAGGAGAAGCCATGGGCTTCCTCGCGTTCCTTCTTCTCGGACTCATCGCTGGCGCGATCGCGAAGGCGATCCTGCCCGGTAAACAGGGTGGCGGTTGGCTCTCGACCCTCATCCTCGGCGTCGTCGGCGCTCTGCTCGGCGGCTGGATCGGTAGCCTTCTCAGCCTCGGTTCGGTCGACTCGTTCTTCAGCATTGGCACTTGGCTGCTCGCCATCGGCGGCTCGATCCTCGTGATCCTGCTGTGGGGCCTCATTACCCGCAAGCGCTAGCCGCCACGGCACCGCCCGACCGCCCCTCGCGCATCCGCCATCCCCGCACGATGGCAGGATGCTCGCGTGGGGCGTTCGTCATGAGCAAGCAAGACGGCAGCGGCCGGCAGGTCACCGTCGACCCGACCGACGACCGCAGCGCGCGCATCCTGCACCTCGACATGGACGCCTTCTTCGCCTCGGTCGAGCTGCTCGACCGGCCCGAGCTGCGCGGCACACCGGTGATCGTCGGCCACCGTGGAGCGCGGTCGGTCGTCACCGCGGCGACCTACGAGGCCCGAAAGTACGGCGTGAACTCGGCGATGCCGATGGCGGTCGCACTGCGGCGATGCCCGCAGGCGGTCGTGCTCGAACCGCACTACGAGCGCTATCAGGCCGCCTCGCGCGAGGTCATGCGCATCCTCGGCGACATCACGCCGCTCGTCGAGCCGCTCAGTATCGACGAAGCCTTCCTCGACGTGAGCGGAGCGACGGCGCTCTTCGGCCCGCCGTTCGCGATCGGCACGGCCCTGCGGGCGCGTATCCGTGAGGAGACGGGGCTCGTCGCCTCGGTCGGCGCGGCCGCGACGAAGTTCGTGGCGAAGCTCGCCTCCGGGCGCGCGAAGCCCGACGGGCTGCTCGTCGTGCCCGAGGCCGAGACCCTCGCCTTCCTGCACCCGCAGCCCATCACGGCCCTGTGGGGCGTCGGGGCGGCTTCGGCCCAGCGCCTCGAGCGGCTCGGCCTGCGCACGATCGGCGATGTCGCGGATGCCCCGCTCGATGCCCTCTCTCGCGCCCTCGGCCCGGCCGCCGCCGGGCACCTGCACGCCCTCGCCCGCGGGCGCGACTCGCGCGCGGTGTCGCCCGAGCGTGCCGAGAAGACCATCGGGCACGAAGTCACCTTCGAGCGCGACATCGCCGACACGGCGGTCATCGACCGCGAGCTGCTGCGCCTCGCCGAGCGCGTGGCCGAGCGCCTGCGAGCGGGGGGCTGGGTGGCGCGCACGCTCGCCATCAAGCTGCGGTTCGGCGACTTCGAGACCATCACGCGCTCCCAGACCCTGCCCGAGCCGACGGATGTGGCGCAGCGCATCGCGACCGAGGCGCGCGCCCTGTACGCGGCCTCGCCCGTCGTCGGCCGCGGCCTGCGGCTCGTCGGCGTGCGCGCCTCTGCGCTGCTGCCGACGGGCACCGTCGCGCGCGGGCTGTGGGACGACGACGAGCCCTGGCGCGAGGCAGAGGGGGCCATCGACGCCCTCGCGGAGCGCTTCGGTCGCGGCGCCGTCCAGCGGGCATCCCTGCTGCGCGGGGCCCCGACTCGCCGGGGGAGCGTGCCCGACGGGGGCGACTGACCTCGAGCCATGGTGACGGGTCTCGACCGCACGCGGTGTCGGCGGGCAGGGTCGGTGCGCTCGGCTAGCATCGAGGTCTCGTGAGTCCGACCTACCGCCGCGCCCCGCACGTGGGCACCTTCGCCGCGGAGCACCTCTCACCCTCGTACCCCGAACGCGCCGCGCGCGGTACGGCCGACCGTCTGCGCGCCTGGCAGGCCGACGCCCTCGACCGCTACTTCGAGACCGAGCCGCGCGACTTCCTCGCGGCGGCGACACCCGGCGCCGGCAAGACCACGTTCGCCCTGCGCCTCGCGGCCGAGCTGCTCGCGCGCCGCACGGTCGAGCGCGTGATCGTCGTCGCGCCGACCGAGCACCTCAAGCGGCAGTGGGCTGATGCGGCGCACCGCGTCGGCATCCGGCTCGACCCCACCTTCCGCAACGCCGATCGCTTCGTGGGGCGCGCCTTCCACGGTGCCGCCGTGACCTACGCCCAAGTGGCGGCGCAGCCCTTCGTGCACCGCGCGCTCGCCGAGCAGACCTCGACGCTCGTCATCCTCGACGAGGTACACCACGGCGGCGACGCGCTCAGCTGGGGCGACGCCATCCGCGAGGCCTACGGGGGGGCGACGCGGCGGCTCTCGCTCACGGGCACGCCGTTCCGCAGCGACACCGCGCCGATCCCGTTCGTGACCTACGTGCCCGACGCGGAGGGCATCCGCGTCTCGCACACCGACTACCAGTACGGCTACGGCCGTGCGCTGAGCGACGGGGTCGTGCGCCCCGTGCTCTTCCTCTCGTACGCGGGCCGTATGCGCTGGCGCACGACCTCGGGCGACGAGATGGAAGCCGTGCTCGGCCAGGCCGACACCGCCGACATCACGGCGCAGGCCTGGCGCACGGCGCTCGATCCGGGCGGCGAATGGATGAGTGGGGTGCTGCGCGCCGCCGACACGCGCCTCACCGAGGTGCGGCACGCGATCCCGGATGCGGGGGGCCTCGTCATCGCGACCGATCAGGCGACCGCGCGCGCCTACGCGGGCCTGCTGGCCTCGATCACGGGGGAGGAGCCGACCGTCGTGGTGAGCGATGAGGCGGGGGCTTCCGACCGCATCGCGGCGTTCGCCGAGTCGGAGTCGCGCTGGCTCGTCGCCGTGCGCATGGTCTCCGAGGGCGTCGACGTGCCGCGCCTCGCGGTCGGCGTGTATGCGACGAGCGCATCCACCCCGCTGTTCTTCGCGCAGGCCATCGGGCGGTTCGTGCGCGCGCGGCGGCGCGGCGAGACCGCGTCGATCTTCATCCCGAGCGTGCCCGCTATCCAGCGCCTCGCGAGCGAGCTCGAGCGCGAGCGCGATCACGCGCTCGACCGGGCTTCAGACGAGCTGCTCGATGACGCGCTGCTGGCCGAGGCCGAGCGCGAAGAGAAGGCGAGCGAGAGCGAGCTCGCCGAGTTCACCTACCTCGCCCTCGAGTCGAGCGCGACGTTCGAGAAGGTGCTGTACGACGGCGACGATTTCGGCGCGCTGTCGCCGGTCGGCAGCCTCGAAGAGCTCGACTTCCTCGGCCTGCCCGGCATTCTCGAACCCGATCAGGTGCGCGAGGTGCTGAAGGCCCGCCACCAGAGGCAGCTGCGCCGGGCCGCCGAGCGGCCCGCCGGTGCCGCGCCGGCGGTGCAGCCCATGTACCGCTCGCTCAAAGAGCAGCGCACCCTGCTCAACAGCCTCGTCGGCCTGCGCGCCAAGCTCACGGGGCAGCCCCATGGGCACATCCACGCCGAGCTGCGGCGGCTGTGCGGTGGCCCCGCGGTCGGGCAGGCGACCGTCGCGCAGCTGCAGCTGCGCATCGAGCTGCTGCGCAAGCGGATGGCGACCGGCGGGGCCTGACGACGGGGCATGATGGGGTCGTGCGCGACACCCCCTACCTCGTCGTCGACGAGACCCTGCTCGAGGCCAACCTCGCGGCCATGGCCGCGCACGCTCGCGCGCTCGGAGTAGCCCTGCGGCCGCACGCCAAAACCCACAAAACACCCGAGCTCGCCCACCGCCAACTCGCCCACGGCGCGATCGGGCTCACGGTCGCGACGGTCGGCGAGGCCGAGGCCTTCGCCGATGCCGGGGTCGGCGACCTGTTCATCGCATACCCGATCTGGGCTGTCGGGCCGCGCGCCTCTCGCCTGCGGTCTCTCGCGGCGCGCGCGCGACTGCGCATCGGTGCCGATTCGATCGAGGGCGTGCGGATGCTCGCCGAAGCCGTGCACGCCGGTCACGCGGGCGCACCCCCGCTCGCGATCGCGGTCGAAGTCGACAGCGGCCACCACCGCAGCGGCATCGCCCCCGAGCGCGCCGCAGAGGTCGCGGCCGCGGCGCTCGAGGCGGGGCTGCTCGTCGACGGCGTCTTCACCTTCCCCGGGCACTCGTACGGCTCGGGCGCTGCGGCGCTCGCGGCGGGCGACGAGGCCGTTGCCCTCGCGACCTCCCGCGGTGCGCTCGTCGCAGCGGGCATCCCGTGCCCCGTCGTGAGCGGCGGCTCGACCCCGAGCGCCCGGGCGGCCGACAGCGGCGTGCTGACCGAGCTGCGGCCCGGCGTGTACCTGTTCGGCGATGCGCAGCAGTGGGAGCTCGGCACGATCGATCCTGCGGCGATCGCCCTCACCGCCCACGCGACGGTCGTGAGCCGACGCGAGGGCGTCGCAGTCGTGGATGCCGGCAGCAAGATCCTGGGTGCCGACCGCGCCGGCTACGCGAGCGGCTACGGCCGGCTACTCGACTTTCCCGACGCCCGCATCACCGCGCTCTCGGAGCACCACGCGACGATCACCTTCCCGCCCGACGCCGTCGTGCCCGCGCTCGGAACAGTGCTGCGCGTCGTGCCGAACCACGTCTGCAATGCCGTGAACCTCGTCGACGAGCTCGTCGTCGAGCGCGAGGGTTCTGAGCTCGCCGTCTGGCGGGTCGCGGCGCGCGGCCGCATCACCTGAGGTCGTCTACAGCCGGGCCCGGCGAGCCCGCACCCCGCAGTACAGGCCGTAGGCGATGAGCCCGAGGCCGATGAGCACGAGCAGCGCGGCGCCGAAGGGCAGGGCGGCAACCGACCGCAGGGCACCGTCGAGCCCCGCCGCCTCGGCGGGGTCGACCGTGATGGCCGTGATGATGAGCAGCACGCCGACCGCCGCGAGCGCGATGGCCTTGGCGATGTAGCCGACGGTTCCGAGAACGGTGACGGCCGCCCCGATCGAGCCGCTCGGCGTGCGGATGTCGTCGAGGAAGGTACGACGAACGCCCTTGACCACGAAGTAAACGCCGATGCCGATGACGACGAGGCCGGCGATGCCCAGCATGACGATGCCGATCGGCGTCTGCACGAGGAAGGCGCTGATCTCGCGCACGTCGTCATCAGACTCGACACGGCCGCCGAGCCCGATCGTGACTGCCGGAACCGCGAGGGCGCCATAGGCCACGGCCTTCGCGATGACGAGCACGCCGTGGCGCACCTCGCCGTGCACGAGGTGCGCGAGCACCGCCTCGAGCAGCAGCCAGAGGGCGAGGCACGCGAGACCGGCGGCGATGACCCACACGAGCACGAACCCGCCCGGGGTGTCGGCGACGGCCCGGATCGCGCCGGCCGGGTCGGCGTCGTCCCCGGCACTGCTCGCTCCCGTGGCGACCGCGATCGCGAGCACCCCCATGAGCACGTGCAGCAGGCCGTTGACCGCGAAGCCGGCGCGCGCGGCCGCCTGGAACCAGCTGCTCTCGTGCACGGTGCGCGCGGCCGAGAGCAGACGGGCGACGATGGTCGTTCGGGTGGAGGCCATGCCCCACAGTAGGCCGGGGTCAGCGGAAGTCGCGGCTCGGCATCGTGACGCGCAGGGGCAGCGACTCGACGCGGTCGGCAACGATGTTGATGACGCCCTCGGCCGAGCGCTCGAGCGTGCCGCGCACGATGAGGGCGCGGCTCTCGCGCACCGTGCGACGGTAGCGGCCCCACAGGCCGACCGAGCAGATGACATTGACGAGGCCTGTCTCGTCTTCGAGGTTGAGGAAGGTGATGCCGCTCGCCGTCGCGGGGCGCTGGCGGTGGGTGACGACGCCCGCGACCTCGACCCGGCGCCCCGGCTCGGCACTGCGCAGCTCGCGCGCGCTGAGCACCCCGCGCTCGCGCAGCAGCGCCCGCACGAACCGCACGGGATGGTCGCCCGGCGCGATGCCCGTCGACACGAGGTTGGCGACCATGACCTCGTACTCGTCGAGGTCGGTGAACAGGGGCGGTTGCACGGCCGTCACGACCCCCGGCAGGTACTCGGGCCGCGCCTGCGCCGCCGCACCCGCTGCCCACAGCGCCTCGCGCCGCGACAGGCCGAGCACATCGAAGGCGCCGGCGGTCGCGAGGGCCTCGACCTGGGCGGCCGTGAGCCCGGTGCGGTAGACGAGCTCGGTGAGGTCGCGGTACGGGCCGCCCCGCTCGCGCTCGGCGACAATGCGCTGGGCCGTCGGCCGACCGATCCCGGTCACCTCGGCGAGCCCCAGCCGCACCGCCAGCTCACCGTCGCGGCGGTGCAACGCGCAGTCGGCGAGGTCGCCATTTGTCGACGCGGGCTCGAACTCGGGCACGGGCGGCTGATGGCGGTGGATGCACTGCTCGAGCCCCGTCGGGGCCGCGCGCCGCGCATCCGGGGCCACGGGCTCGTACGCTGACGCGACCACCAGATCGATGCGCTCGAGCCCGGCCTCGACCCCCGACCGCAGGATGCACGGCGTGCGCACCTCCACGCCGTGACGCTCGGCGTCGGCCGTGAGACTCGCGGGCGCGTAGAAGCCCATCGGCTGGGCGCGCAGCAGCGAGGCGAGGAAGATGCCGGGGTAGTGCAGCTTGATCCACGAGCTCGCGTAGACGAGCAGCGCGAAGCTGATGGAGTGGCTCTCGGCGAAGCCGAAGTTGGCGAAGGCCTGGATGCGGCCGTAGATCTCGTCGGCGAGCTGCCCCGTGATGCCGTTCGACGCCATGCCGGCGTAGAGCGTCTCGCGCAGCGACTCGATGCGCTCGAGGCCGCGCTTGCTGCCCATCGCCCGTCGCAGCAGGTCGGCGTCGTCGCCCGTGCAGCCGCCGACCGCCATCGCCACCTGCATGAGCTGCTCTTGGAAGATGGGGATGCCGAGGGTGCGCTCGAGCGGGCCCACGAGCTTGGGGTGGTCGTAGGTGATGGGCTCCTTGCCGAGCTTTCGGCGCACGAAGGGGTGCACGGCCCCGCCCTGGATCGGGCCGGGGCGCACGAGCGCGATCTGCACGACGAGGTCGTAGAACTTTCTCGGCTGCAGGCGCGGCAGCAGGCCCATCTGCGCGCGGCTCTCGACCTGGAACACGCCGATCGAGTCGGCTCGGCACAGCATGTCGTAGGTCGCCTGCTCCTCCTTCGGCAGCGTCGCGAGCTCCCACCGCTCGCCGAGGTGCTCGTCGGCGAGGTCGAAGGCGTACTGCAGCGCGGCGAGCATGCCGAGGCCAAGCAGATCGAACTTGACGAGGCCCATCCAGGCGCAATCGTCTTTGTCCCACTGCAGCACCGTGCGGTTCTCCATGCGCGCGTGCTCGATCGGCACGATCTCGCCCACGGGTCGGCCGGTGAGCACCATGCCGCCCGAGTGGATGCCCAGATGCCGCGGGTAGGTGAGCACCTGCTGCGCGAGGTCGACGACGGGCTCGGGAATATCGTGGTCGTCGCTCGAGAGCACGGCGCCCCAGCGCTCGACCTGCTTGCTCCAGGCGTCCTGCTGACCCGTCGAGTAACCTAGGGCGCGGGCCATGTCGCGCACGGCGTTCTTCGGCCGATAGCTGATGACGTTCGCGACCTGCGCGGCATTGCGCCGGCCGTACTTGTCGAACACGTACTGGATGACCTCTTCGCGACGATCGGAGTCGAAGTCGACATCGATGTCGGGCTCTTCATCGCGCAGCGCCGAGAGGAAGCGCTCGAAGGGCAGCTGGTAGCCGATCGAGTCGACCGCCGTGATGTCGAGCAGGTAGCAGACGGCCGAGTTGGCGGCCGAGCCGCGACCCTGGCAGAGGATGCCGCGGCCGCGGGCGTACTGCACGATGTCGTGCACGATGAGAAAGTAGCCGGGGAAGTCTTTGGCCTCGATCACCTCGAGCTCTCGGGCGATGCGGGCGCGCACCGCGTCGTCAGCCTCGGGGTACTTGCGCGGCACCGCCTGCCAGACGAGCTCGCGCAGCCAGCTCATCGGCGTGTGGCCGGGTGGCACCTGCTGCTTCGGCAGGTTCGGTTTGGCCTGCCGGAGTGAGAAGCCGAGCTCGGTCGCGAGCGCGACGCTGCGCGCTACGGCCCCCGGGTACCGCGCGAACAGCCGCTGCATCTCTGCACCGCTGCGCAGGTGCGACGTGCCGGCCGCGGGCAGCCAGCCCTGCATGTCGTCGAGGCTGCGGCGCGCGCGCAGGGCGGCGAACGCGGTGGCGAGCGGGTACCGCGTCGGAGTCGCGTAGTGCACGGCGCCCGTCGCGACGACCGGCAGCCCGCGCTCGGCGGCGAGGGCGGCGAGCACGTCGTTGTGCACGGTATCGAGCGGCCGGCCGTGATCGAAGAGCTCGATGCAGACATTGGATGCTCCGAACCGGTCGACGAGCGCGTCGAGCTCGGCGCCCGCCGCGGCGACGTGGGCGCGCGTCGGCCGCGCGCGGGCGACGCCATCCGATGCCGCACCGTCGTTGCTGGCCCGCCTCGTGTCGCGCCCTTCCAAGGCCGACCGCACGGCGCCCTTGCGGCAGCCGGTCAGGATCATCCAGTGGTCGCCGCTCGTGGCGTCGCCGCCGCGGCCCGCGTGCTCGGCGAGCACGTCGAGGTCGTACACGGGCCGGCCCTTCTCGGCGCCCGCGAGCTGCGCGTCGGTGATGGCCGCGGCGAGGCGGTGGTAGCCGGCCTGCCCGCGCGCGAGAACGAGCAGGTGCGTGCCCTCGGGGTCGGGTACGCCCTGCTGCGGCCCGGTGAGGTCAAGCGAGAGCTCGGCGCCGAACACGGTCGTGATGCCGTACGGCTCGGCCGCCTCGGCCATGCGCACGACGCCGTAGAAGCCGTCGTGATCGGTCATCGCGAGCCCGCTGAGCCCGAGCCGCGCGGCCTCTTCGAGCAGCTCTTCGGGGCTCGAGGCGCCGTCGAGGAAGCTGAAACTCGAGTGCGCGTGCAGCTCGGCGTAGGGCACGACCGTGGCGGGGTCGGGCTGCTTGAGTCCGCGCCGCTGGTACGGCGCGCGCTTCTGCGACCACGCGGGGGAGTCGCCCGCGTCACCGCCGAGCGGCGGGCTCGAGCCGGGGCGGCTGCCCTCGCGCAGATTCCGTTCGAACTCGCTCCACGGAATCGGCGGGTTGTGCCAGCCGGCCATCAGCGCGGCCTGCCGCTGAGCAGCTCGTGCATCCTGGGGAGAACTCGCGTACAATTTTCTGTACGGAGGCCACAATGAAGACCATGAGCTACTCGGAATCGCGCGCCAACTATGCCGCTGCACTCGATGCGGTGCTCGACGACCGTGAAGAGATCGTCATCACCCGCGCCGGCAAAGATGCTGTTGTCATGGTGGCCCTCGACGACTACGAGTCGTTGAAAGAGACCGCCTACCTGCTGCGCAGCCCCGAGAACGCTCGCCGACTGCTCGGCGCGATCGACGAGCTCGAGGCGGGCCGAGGTGAACCGCACGAGCTGAGCGAGTGACGCTCGTCTGGTCACGCGCCGCATGGGAGGACTACCTCTCCTGGCAGGCGAACGACCGCAAGATCGTGCAGCGCATCAACCTTCTGCTGAAAGACATCGCGCGCAACGGCAACCGTGGGCTCGGCAAGCCCGAAGCGCTCAAGCACGGCTTTCAGGGTTACTGGTCGCGCCGCATCACCGACGAGCACCGACTGATCTACAAGGTCGTGGGCGACGAGATCCGCATCGCTCAGTGCCGCTACCACTACGCGCCATGACCGTACCTGCTCAGTCATAGCGCGCCTCGGCCCACCAGCTGCTGCCCTCGAGCACGAGCAGCCAGGCGACGCCCGCCGCGTCGACCACTTGCAGCCGGTGCAGTCGGCGGCGACGGATGCTCCACCACTGCTCATCGAGCGGCCACGGCCCCGCCCACGAGGTCACGGGCCGGGTCGCTCCGCCCGCGGCCGGGGCGAACCCGGCGGGGGGCGCAGAGAGCCGCATCCGGTCATCGATGCCGACTTCTTGCCCCAGCGCGTCGACGACCGTCACCGCATGCCGCGAGGGGAATACGGTCGCGGGGGCTGGCTGCGGCAGAGCCCCGGGCCAGGGGCGCTCGACCGGTCGGGTGATGACGGCGCGGTCGCCCCAGGGCACGAGCACCGAGCGCTCGGCCAATGTGCGGCCGCCCGTGCGCTGCGCGGTGAGCACGGCCTCGTGGCCGAGCAGGCTCTGCACGCGAGAGAGAGCGTGGTGCACGCGCTCGTCGGGCGCGCTGCCCCAGAGTCCGGGCTCGTGGTGGGCGAGGTCGTCGACGCTCTCGGGCACGAGCGAGACGCGCGTGATGGCCGAGCGCAGCCCGGGCCCGCGATCGGCATCGGCGCGCGCGCCCGCCGTGCGCGTCTCGCCGCTGAGCTGCCAGCGCACGCGGTCGACGATCTCGCTCGCGCGGAACGATCGGGGATGCAGCCACGCCCGCTCGGTCTCGGTGCCGTGCTCGTCGCGGAAGCCGATGCGGATGGCGGTGGCGACGAGCAGCCGGCCGGTGAGGGTCTCGACGAGCTCGTCGGCGAGCTGCCGCACGGCGAAGGCGAGCTGGTCGACCCGGTCGAGCGGCGGCTCGAGCTCGAGCACCCGCTCGAGGTCGGGCGGGGGAGTGCGCGGTACGAGCGGTGTGGCATCGGAGGCTCCGGCGAGGGCGTGCCGATGAGCACCGGCCGGGCCGAGTCGGTCGCGCACGGCGTCGGCGGGCAGGGCGGCGAAGTCGCCGAGCGTGCGCACCCCGAGCCGGCCGAGCAGGGTCGCGAGGTCGGGGTCGCCGAGCGTCGTGACCGGGAAGGGGGCGAGGAAGGGGCCGGATGCTCCGCTCGGCACGATCTGCACTGCACTGTTCTGATGAGCATCGGCGGGCGCCACGGTGCGCGCGGCGAGCTCAGCCGCGAGCGAGCCGTCGGCGATGCCGATGCGCGTGTCGACCACGTCGTCGTCGAGCACCGCCCCGCGCAGCGCGAGCGCAGCGGCCTTCTCACCGCCGTAGTACCGGGCTGGGCCGCGGGCCGCGAGCGCGAGCAGCCCGGGCCGCACGACCTGCACCCCGGCGACGAGGGCTTCGACGACGTCGATGAGCGGGGCGAACAGCCGGTGGTCGCGGCCCTCGTCGAACGGCACGACGACGAGGCTCGTGCACAGCGACTGCGCCTCGCGCCGCCGCTGGCCCGCCCGCACGCCCTCGGCACGCGCGGCGGGGGAGCACGCGACGACCCGGTTGGCCGCCATCACGGCGATCGGGGCACCCGCCACGGCGAGCCCGTCGCGCACGGCCGCGATGACGGGCCAGTCGGGAACCCACAGCACGAGCGTGCGCTGCATCAGCCGACCCGTCTCAGTGCGGTGACGGCCGCGTCGCGATCGAGGCGGCGGATGCCCAGCTCAGCATCCGGCATCATCACGCGGCCGCTGCGGGGCCGGCCGCCGCGCTTCGAGCTCACGGTGATCGTGACCTCGCGTTCGCTGAGGTAGCCGTGCCCGTCGCCGAGGCCCGACCAGCGGCTCTCGGTGAGGCTGATCATGGCCTCGGCCTGGGGCCAGGGGCCGAGCACGAGCAGGGTCGAGCCGCGCTCGCGCAGCCGCCCGGCGAGCTTGGCGATCGCGCCGTCGCTCGCCGCCCGCCCGGGGCGCACGACGACAATGCCGAGCGCATCCGCGATCGAGGCGGTGACGGTCAGCCAGGCATCACCGGGGTGCGGCACGAGCACGAGCCGGTCGAGGTCGATGCCCATGGCCTCGGCCGCCTCGATGCCGAACTCGGGCATACCGACGACGCCGCACCACGAGCCGGCCTGCGAGGGGCCGGCGAGCAGCGCCATGACGAGCGCGCTCGAGGGGCTCAGGGCGTAGGTCGAGCCTTCGCGCAGCCCGCCGTCGGGCAGCAGGTCGGCGAGCGCCTCGTGCGTGGGCATGAGCCGCGAGTCGAGCCGCGTGCGCTGCAGCGCGTCGATGCGGGCCTGCAGCGCCTGAACGGTCTCGACCGCCTCGATACGCGCAGCGCGGGAGTCGACGACGGGGTCGACAGCGGGGGAGAGCGCAAGGGCGGGCACCTCTCCATGATCGAACATACGTTCGAATATGGCAACCTGCACCGACATCCGCTCGGCGTGTCGCGAACACCCCTGGCGGACTTCAACGGATGCGGAAGAACGCGAATCTGCATCGCGATGGTTCGCATCCGTTGAAGTGCACTGGCAGGTGCGCTTCCAGTGTTCCGTAAGAACTCAGCGCAGGGCTCGAGCCCCGCGCTACTCCTCCCGCGACACCTGCCAGCCCATGTCGAGCTCGTAGAACTCAGCGGTATAGCAGCGGGCGTCGTCATCGCCGGAGATCGCCTCGATGCTGTACTCGATGACCTCTGCCTCGCGGTCGGTCACCGCGACCGACCAGCCGCTCGCCTCCATGCAGGCCATGTAGCGGTCGAGACCGGCGACGTACTCCTCACGCGTGACGACTCCGTCGGCGAGAGCCGCGGCCTGCGCCTCCGACGGCTCGATCGCCCAGGCCGACACCGCCCACGACACCCAGATGACATAGCGATCGCCGCCCTGCCCGCGGACCGTCACGGACTGTGGATCCTCCACGGTCAGGTCTGTGAGCTGACTGAAACCGCCGGGCGAGAAGACGCCGTCCTCGCCCACGTCGCACTGGATCCAGCCACCAGGAAGGTCGTCGATCATGATGTCGTAACGGCCCGGGTCGAGGCACTGCACCCACAGCGCAAGACCCGTGGACTCCTCGGGGCGGTCATCCAGCCGGACGACCGTCTCGCCCGAGCCGGTGACCACCAGGGGAGCGCCGAGCATCTCCGCGCCGGGGAATGAGATGACCCGTAGCTCCTCCATCGAGAGATCGACGGTCGAGGTCGGCGTGAGCACCCCGGTCGCCGCGACGGCTCCACCGGTGGTCGCACCCGCCAGCGCAAAAGCGAGCACGGCGGCGACCGCGACGCGGCCCGTCGTTACCGTGCGGGGGCGCTGTGCCGACTCGCTGGCCTGCGCGACGAGTTCGGCGCGCAACGCTCCCGAGCGCGAGGGGGTGCGGGGAGAGGTGTCAGGCATCATGAGCGGCTTCATCCAATCGAGTCAGCGGTGCGGAGGGCGGTTCGATGCGGGCGGCCAGACGGCGCTTGGCCCGCGAGAGTCGTGATTTCACCGTGCCGACGGGGAGGTCGAGGACGACGGACGCCTCACGATCGGTGAGCCCCTCGAGCACGCAGAGCGTGATGACGTGGCGGTCGGCCAACGGCAACTCGCGCAGGGCCGCACTCGCCGGCCCGTCATCGAGGTGATCGGCGTGATCGAGCGCGTGATCCTCGGGCGGCAGCTTGGCGAGCAACGCGCGATGACGGCGGGCGCTGCGGTTGAGGTTCTGCGTCACCTTTGTCGCCGTCACGAGCAGCCACGGCAGTAATGAACCATCGACCAGTCGAGCGTCATCGCGTCTCCGCCAGGCCTCGAGGAAGACAATCGCCACGGCGTCATCGGCATCGACGGCAACCGGCACGAGCCGAAGCACGTGGCGATAGACGCGATCACGATGCCGATCGAAGATGCGTCCGAACCCCTCGCCGACACCGTTCTGCGCCTGCGACCAGTCATTGCGATCGTCACCGGTCAGAGGGATGCTCATGCTCTGTAGTGTCCGGCATCGCCCAATTGGTTCCCGCGTGGCGAGAGCTCAGCCGAGCTCGGCGACCCTGCGCCGCAGGAACGCCGCGCCTGCGGCATCGTGGATGAGGTCGCTCTCGACCACGACGTCGTAGGCGCGCTCGAGCATGCCGTCGCCGGGCCGCACATCGACGTGCGCCACAGGGATGCCCCGCGCGTGCACCGCGTCGGCCATCAGGTAGTCCGACCGCGAGTCGCCGACCGACCACCAGCGCTCGGCCGAGACGCCGCGCGCGCGGAACCAGTCGAGCGCTCGAGCAGCACCGAGATCTTTGTCCAGCCGCACCGACTCGACGTCGATCGAGATGATCGTCGGGTCGATGCGGAACCCCGGGCCCACCTCGAGCGAGGCCATGAGGCCGGCGATCTCGGCGACGCAGCGCCCGCGCGCCTCGAGGAACACCTCCGACGCCACGTTGGTGCGCTGCTCGAGCGAGATCATCACCTGCTTGCCCTCGTCCACGAGCATCGTGTCGGCGTAGCGCTCGCGGGCGAGCGACTCCACGGCGGTCCGCAGAGCATCCGGCACCGCGACGAGGGTGTCGACCTCGAGCTCCCCGAGTCCCTGCGGGGTCACGGGCGCCCACACGCCGCCCTTCTCGAAGACGCCGAAGACGTGCGCGCGAGCATCCAGACCGCCGCGATCCGGACCAGCGCCGACCAGGCGCGCCACGACCTGCTCGCGCATGAAGGCGTCGCTGCGGCCCGTGACGAACGCGATCGGGATGCCCGCCGAGGCCAGGGTCAGCAGGTCGCTCACGATCGAGTCGATCACGATGCGGCGCTCGATCGGGCTCGCGATGGGGCCGTCGACATCGAGCAGCAGGCCAAAGGGGGCGGGGGAGGGCATGGGGCTCCACTCTCAGAAGACGCGGTCGGTGTCGACGCCGCAGAGCCGCAGCACCTCGGCCGAGAAGCTCGCGGTACCGACCGCGAGCACGACGGGCGCGCTGCGCAGCAGCGTCGGCAGTTCGGCGGCGGTCGCCCACTCGCCGGGCCACTCGTCGCGCTCGGGGTAGTGCAGGTGCACGCGCTCGATCGCGACGAACACAACGCGGCCGGTCAACCCTGCCGCGACCGCACGGAACCCCTCGAGGTCCTTCTCGCGTGGCACCGAGACGAGCGTCAGCGCGGGCGGAGCGCCCGTGACGCGCTCGACATGCGCGAGGGCGTTCTCGAAACCGTCGCGGCTCACGGCGGAGTCGACGAACACCGTTGACCCCTTGAGCTCGTGCCGCGACAGGCGGCCGGGGTAGTGCACCCGCACCGCCGCGACCCGCACCTGCTCGGGCGTCGCGTCCGGCCGCCCGAGCTCGGTCAGCAGCCGCCGCGCCGCGATCATGCCGTGCGCGGCATTCATGCCGCCGAGCCCTTCCGCGACGACACCCGCGTACGGTGCGCGGGCGGTCGCGTCGACGCGCATCCGTTCGGCCGCGATCGCCTCGGTGTGACGCCGGATGACCGCCTCGGCCTCCTCGCTCTGCGCGAGATAGCTCACGAATCGCGTGCCGGGCCGAGCGGCGCCGACCTTGTCGTCGGCGATCGCCGCGATCGTCGGCCCGAGCAGGTCGGTGTGCTCGAGGAAGACCTCGGCCATTGCGAGGCCCGTGAGCCCGACGCGCCCGAGGTCGTCGCGGCGCCCGCCGATTCCGGCCTCGAGCACCAGCGCCTCGCATCCGGTCGCGGCGAAGTGCGCGAGCCCGGCGGCAAGGAAGAACCCGCTCGGCCCGATGTAGCCCGCGTCGGGCGCCGGCAGCGTGCGCAGAGCCGCGTCGACGCGCTCGAGCAGCGCGACGTACTCGTCGAGTTGCAGCACCCGGCCGTCGACCCGCAGCCGGTCGCGGTTGCTGACGAGGCCCGGGCTGAAGACCGTTCCGACGCGTAGCCCCGTCTCGGCCAGCAACGCCGAGGCGTACGCGACCGTGGTGCCCTTGCCCTTCGATCCGACGACGCCGAGGGCGGGCGCGGGATGCTCGAGGTCGATGCCGAGCGCCGCGGCGAGCATCCCGAACCGACGGGGGTCGGCACGCTGCCCGGGCGACCGCGCGCTCCACTCCCGAAACGCCGTGCGGGATTCGAGGGCGTCGAGATCAGGCGCCGCGGGCACAATGGCGTCATGACCCGTCACTGGAATGGCACCGCCATCGTATTCCTCGCTCTCGCCCTCGCCGGCCTCATCGGCACCTGGACATACAACGTCATCGCCATCATCGAGCGCCGTGACTTCTTCGGCGACTGGTTCGGCAGCGGCCC
>CAYPND010000041.1:0-18820 GCA_964412175.1 uncultured Microbacteriaceae bacterium
TTCGCGACGGGGATGTGCGTCGTCGCGAGCGCCCCGAACCCGGTCGAGACGCCGTAATGCGGCTCGACGTCGTCGGCGAGGCCCTCGACGATCGCACGGGTCACGGCCATCGCGGCGAGCGCGTCGGCGTCAATCACCACGGTCGCGTCGTGCCGTGCAACCGCGACGACCTCGTCGATCGTGAGGGGGCGGCGGCCGAGCGTGATCTGCATGAGCCCAGTGAAGTGCGCGGCCCCCTCGTTCGCAGCGCGCGCTCACGAAAATGTGTCTGAGATATCAGACGAATGGGGTGGATGCTCGTGCCCGACGTTCCCGCCGCCCGCGCCGCGCTGCGCATCGTCACGCACCTCGCGCACCACAACGACCGTGTGGCCGCCTCGACGCTCGCGCGCGAGCTCGAGCTCCCGCGGTCGAGCGTCTATCAGCTGCTGCGCGTGCTGCAGGAAGAAGGCTTCGTCGTGCACTACCCCGAGGCCCGCGCCTACGGCCTCGGCGCGCTCGTCGCTGAGATCGGCGGCTCAGTGCTGAGCGCCACCCGCCTCGCCCGCCTCGGCGGGCCGCTGCTCGAACGGCTCGTGCGCGCCGCCCCGGTGCCCGTGGTCGCGCAGCTCGCCGTGCTCGCCGGCAGCGACGTCTCGTACGTCGGGCAGGCCTCGGCGCCGCGCGCGCCCACGACCGTCGTGCGCGTCGGCGTGCGGCTGCCCGCGCACCTCACCGCGACGGGCCGCGCGATGCTCGCGGCACTGCCGGCTGCGCAGGTTCGGGCGCTCTTTCCGCACCGGGAGGCCCTCATCACCCGCCGCGGTGTCGGGCCGCGCACCCTGCCCGAGCTCGACCGCATCCTATTCGACGTGCGCAACGCGGGTGTTGCGATGGAAGACGGCGACATCACGGCGGACTACGCCTCGGTTGCAGCAGCGGGCCTTGACCGCACGGGCTACCCAGCGGCCGCGCTCGGGCTCACGTATCGGGCACAGGCAGTGGATACCCAGCACCGAGCAGTTCTCGCGCGCGAGCTGCTCACGTCAGCGCGGGCACTCTCGGCGCGCTTGAGTGGCCATTCATGGGGACACGGTCGGCGCGGCACTCTCGGCTCGGCAGAAACTTAGGACGCGGGTGAGAAACTCGATCCGAAGGCGGTTATCCACTAAGGTGGAGCAGTGCTCTTGGGAACGCGATCGTGGACGACGCTGTCGTTCCGCCACCTGTTGACCGCTGTGATCGCAGCCGTGGTCGGTTTTGGCGCCTGGACGCTGTATTCAACGTGGAGCCCCGATATGCGGCTCTGGAAGTCTTTCGGCGTTGCCGGTATGGCATTGCTGTGGTTCGCCATCACTGTCGGACCTGTGGCTCGAATATGGCCGCGCTTGCTTCCCCTTGTGCCGTGGCGTCGCGAAGCAGGAATCTGGTTCGCGATCGTGAGCGCGGTGCACGGCTACCTGGTGTGGGATGGATGGGCCCGCTGGGACGTGGCCGGCCTGCTGGGGTATCAACTATCGCCAGACAGCGGGATGTATCTGCGGGCTGAGCCCGGCTTTGGGCTAGCGAATCTCCTTGGACTGGTGGCGTTGATGGTAGGGCTCGCTCTCGCCGCGACGTCATTTGATCGCGCAGTGGCTTTCGTGGGAATCAGTTCGTGGAAATGGATGCACACCCTCGCCTATGCCGCCTTTTATCTCGTGGTGTTGCATGTCATCTACTTCGCCTTCATTCACTACTCTCCCTCGCCCACGCGAATGACCATCTACGAGCCGAACCCACTGCGGTACATCTATCTCGCGATGTTCATCACAGCGATTGGCGCGCAAGCGACAGCATTCGTCACGACCGTGTTGCGCAGAAGGGCGGTGGGGGTTCAGTGAGTCGGTCGACTGCCCTAACGTCACCACGCCCGGCGCACTCTCCTTGGAGTCGAGTTCGCGTGGTCGCCATCGGAGTAAGCCTGGTCATCCCGATAGCGCTCCTCACGACCGTGTTGGTCAGCACCGAAGCGCAGGTACGGGCCGCAGCGGTTGACGCGGCCAGTGCAGAACCGCTGCCGGCGGGGCCCTACTCGCAGACCTTCGTCATGACCATCGAGGAACAGGACCGCTCGACTCGACTGTGGTTGATGGATCTCGACACCGAGCCATATTTCCGACAGACCGTCGAAACCAGTGGCTCGGTGGAGTCCGACCAGATCTACCGCTTCGACGAGCGAACCCTCTACACGGCAGACAGATTCGCTGACGGGCAAGCCGTCGCCTGGAACAGCGTCGCGCCTGTCGACCCGGCAGACCTCGGACTCTCGAACCTGATTTCGGGCCCAGCGACTTGGGCAGCGGAATTCGGCCCCGGAGAGTTCGACATTCCGATCGGTGGAAACGTCACGGTGCGAGTCATCATCGAGAGTGTCGATGATCCCATCGAGCCGACGATATTCGAGCTCCCTGCGGGTGCCACCGTGACACCTGTACAACCCTGACAGGAGCACCGTGGACGATCATCACGCCGACGCACCGACGACCGCTACTTCACAACCGCCACGATGAAGATGCGCCCTTTTTCGACGACGGTTGTCGGCAGACGCCTCGTCACCGACTCCATTGTTGAAGTGTCGGTCGCCCGCCCTCCGACCTTCGCGTTCACCGCCGGGCAGTACATGCAAGTTGGTCTTGATCAGGTCACTGACCGCGATTTTCGCGGTAACTCTCGAGTCTTCTCGATCTCTTCTTCCCCGAACGACACAGAGACACTGACTTTTGCGTTCCGGCGTTCCGGAAGCAGCTTCAAGCAAACGATGTCACACATCGAACCCGGTGCGACGGTTCATCTCGCTGGCCCCTACGGTCATGTCACGCTGACTCATCTCTCTCGTCGACCCCGCGTGATGTTCGCCAGCGGTGTTGGAATTACGCCTCATGTGAGCATGCTGCGTTTCGCAACCGAAGAAGCTTTGAGTCTTCCCATCACTGTGCTGTACGTCGTATCGGCCCGAGATCGCGGCGCGTACCTGCCCGAAATTGAGGCGTGTGCTCGAGCGCACCCCACTATTGACATCACGGTCACAACACGCATGCCGTCCGATAACGAGCTCAATCGAGCTCGAACTCGGTATGCGAACGCCCTGTGGTACCTCAGCGGTTCTCCCCGTCATGTCACCGACGCGACTGTCGCCCTGCACCGAGTCGGCGTTCGCGACGATGATCTGATTACGGAAGAGTTTCTCGGGTATTAGAACAGTTCGAGAACAGCACAACGGGGACCGACTCGAAAGGCGGTCCCCGTTGTGGGTTGCTACAGGTACGACGTCGCTACTTGATGATCTTCGTCACCGTGCCGGCACCGACGGTGCGGCCACCCTCGCGAATGGCGAAGCCGAGGCCCTCCTCCATGGCGATGGGCTGGATCAGCTCAACGACCATGTCGGTGGTGTCACCGGGCATGACCATCTCGGTGCCCTCGGGTAGCGAGATGACGCCGGTGACGTCGGTGGTGCGGAAGTAGAACTGCGGGCGGTAGTTCGTGTAGAAGGGGTTGTGACGGCCACCCTCGTCTTTCGAGAGGATGTACGCGGTGCCCTCGAAGTTCGTGTGCGGCGTGACCGAACCCGGCTTCACGACGACCTGGCCGCGCTCGACGTCTTCGCGCTTGGTGCCACGGAGCAGCAGACCGCAGTTCTCGCCGGCCCACGCCTCGTCGAGCTGCTTGTGGAACATCTCGATACCCGTGACGATCGTCTTCTGCGTCGGGCGGATGCCGACGATCTCGACCTCGGAGTTGATCGCGAGGGTGCCGCGCTCGGCGCGACCCGTCACGACCGTGCCACGGCCGGTGATCGTGAAGACGTCCTCGATCGGCATGAGGAACGGCTTGTCCTTGTCGCGCACCGGGTCCGGCACCGACTCGTCGACGGCGTCCATGAGGTCGAGGATGGACTGGGTCCACTTCTCGTCGCCCTCGAGGGCCTTGAGGCCCGAGACGCGCACGACGGGAGCGTTGTCGCCGTCGAAGCCCTGGCTCGAGAGCAGCTCGCGAACCTCGATCTCGACGAGCTCGAGGATCTCCTCGTCGTCGACCATGTCGCTCTTGTTGAGGGCGACGAGCAGGTACGGCACGCCGACCTGCTTGGCGAGCAGCACGTGCTCGCGCGTCTGCGCCATCGGGCCATCGGTCGCCGCGACCACGAGGATCGCGCCGTCCATCTGCGCCGCACCGGTGATCATGTTCTTGATGTAGTCGGCGTGGCCGGGAGCGTCGACGTGCGCGTAGTGGCGCTTCGGCGTCTCGTACTCGACGTGCGAGATGTTGATCGTGATACCGCGCTGACGCTCCTCGGGAGCCGAGTCGATCGAGGCGAAGTCGCGCTGGACGTTGGTCGCCGAGGGGTACTTGTCAGCAAGCACCTTCGAGATGGCGGCGGTGAGCGTGGTCTTGCCGTGGTCGACGTGACCGATGGTTCCGATGTTGACGTGCGGCTTGCTCCGCTCGAACTTGGCCTTAGCCACTGTGGGTCCTCCTCAGGACTTGTTTGCCCAGCATCCGGTGTTCAGACGCTGTGCGGTTTGGTATGGATGTATCGTACTCAGGCTCGGCGAGCCCTCGCAGGTCGGGTGATTACTCGCCCTTGTTCTTCTGAACGATCTCGTCGGCGACGGCCTTCGGGACCTCCGCGTAGCTGTCGAACGTCATCGAGTAGACGGCGCGGCCCGAGGTCTTCGACCGCAGGTCGCCCACGTACCCGAACATCTCGGACAGCGGCACGAGGGCGCGGACGACCTTCACGCCCGTCGCGTCATCCATCGACTGGATCTGACCGCGACGGGAGTTCAGGTCTCCGATGACGTCGCCCATGTACTCCTCGGGGGTGCGCACCTCGACCGCCATGAGCGGCTCGAGGAGCACGGGGTTCGCCTTGCGCGCGGCCTCTTTGAAGGCCATCGAGCCAGCGATCTTGAACGCCATCTCCGAAGAGTCGACGTCGTGCGAGGCCCCGTCGATGAGGGTCGCCTTGACACCCACCGTGGGGAAGCCGGCGAGCACGCCGACCTGCATCGCGTCCTGGATGCCCGCGTCGACCGAGGGGATGTACTCGCGCGGAACGCGACCACCGGTGACGGCGTTGACGAACTCGTAGCTCGTCTCGGGCGTGACCTCGAGGGGCTCGAGGCTGATCTGGATCTTCGCGAACTGACCCGAGCCACCCGTCTGCTTCTTGTGGGTGTAGTCGTACTTCTCGATCGTGCGCTTGATCGTCTCGCGGTAGGCCACCTGCGGCTTGCCGACGTTCGCCTCGACGTTGAACTCGCGCTTCATGCGGTCGACGAGGATGTCGAGGTGCAGCTCGCCCATGCCCTTGATGACGGTCTGGCCGGTCTCGATGTTCTGCTCGGTGCGGAACGTCGGGTCCTCCTCGGCCAGCTTCTGGATGGCCGTGCCGAGCTTCTCCTGGTCGGCCTTGGTCTTCGGCTCGATGGCGACCTCGATAACGGGCTCGGGGAAGGTCATCGACTCGAGAACGACCTGGTTGTTCGGGTCGCACAGCGTGTCACCCGTGGTCGTGTCTTTCAAGCCGATGACCGCGTAGATGTGGCCAGCGGTGACCGAGTCGACCGGGTTCTCTTTGTTGGCGTGCATCTGGAAGATCTTCCCGATGCGCTCCTTCTTGCCCTTCGTCGAGTTGACGATCTGGGCGCCCGAGTCGATCGCACCCGAGTAGACGCGCACGTACGTGAGGCGGCCGAAGAAGGGGTGCACCGCGACCTTGAACGCGAGGGCCGCGAAGGGCTCCTTCGCGTCGGGCTTGCGGATGATCTCCTTCTCCTCGTCGCGCGGGTCGTGCGCGATCGTGGCGGGAACGTCGAGCGGGCTCGGCAGGTAGTCGACGACCGCGTCGAGCATGGGCTGCACGCCGCGGTTCTTGAAGGCCGAGCCGCAGAGCACGGGGTAGATCTCCGAGGCGATCGTGAGCTTGCGGATCGCGGCCTTGATTTCGGCCACGGTCAGCTCTTCGCCACCGAAGTATTTCTCCATGAGCGCGTCGTCGGTCTCGGCGACGGTCTCGAGCAGCGCGGTGCGGTACTCGTTCGCCTTGTCGACGAGGTCGGCCGGGATCGGCTCGATCTCGTACTTGGCACCCATCTCGACGTCTCCCTTGGCGTCGCCGCGCCACGTGAGCGCGCGCATCTCGACCAGGTCGACGACACCCTCGAAGGTGTTCTCGAAGCCGATCGGCAGCTGGATCACGAGGGGCTTCGCGCCGAGGCGCTTGATGATCGTCTCGACCGTGAAGTAGAAGTCGGCACCGAGCTTGTCCATCTTGTTGACGAAGCAGATGCGCGGCACGTCGTACTTGTCGGCCTGACGCCACACAGTCTCCGACTGGGGCTCGACGCCCTCCTTGCCGTCGAAGACGGCGACGGCGCCGTCGAGCACGCGCAGCGAGCGCTCGACCTCGACCGTGAAGTCGACGTGGCCGGGGGTGTCGATGATGTTGATCTGGTGCTTGTTCCAGAAGCAGGTCGTGGCGGCCGACGTGATCGTGATGCCGCGCTCCTGCTCCTGCGCCATCCAGTCCATCGTCGCGGCGCCGTCGTGCACCTCACCGATCTTGTGCGTGATGCCCGTGTAGAACAGGATGCGCTCGGTCGTGGTGGTCTTGCCGGCGTCGATGTGCGCCATGATGCCGATGTTGCGGACCTTGTTCAGGTCGGTGAGCACGTCCTGTGCCACAGCGGTGTCCTTACGTTTGGTTTTTCGTCAGTGTGATGGCTTTACCCCGTGTCGGCCCGGGACGGGCCGCCACCCGGCTTCGCGGCGGGGCCAGAAATGGCCCCGCCACGAGCTCAGCCGGGCGTTCGAACGCACTGCCGCTGGGAAGCCGAAGGCTTACCAGCGGTAGTGCGCGAACGCCTTGTTGCTCTCGGCCATCTTGTGCGTGTCTTCACGACGCTTGACCGCGGCACCGAGGCCGTTGGATGCGTCGAGGATCTCGTTCATGAGGCGCTCGGTCATGGTCTTCTCGCGGCGCGCCTTGGCGTAGCTGGTCAGCCAGCGCAGCGCGAGCGTGTTCGCGCGGTGCGGCTTGACCTCGACGGGCACCTGGTAGGTCGAACCACCGACGCGACGCGACCGCACCTCAAGGGTGGGGCGCACGTTGTCGAGGGCCTTCTTGAGCGTCGCGACAGCATCCTGGCCGTTCTTGGCGGCCACGCCCTCAAGCGCACCGTAGACGATGCGCTCGGCGAGACCCTTCTTGCCGTCGAGCAGGATCTTGTTGACGAGCTGGCTGACGATCGGGGCGCCGTAGACGGGGTCTGCGACGACGGGGCGCTTGGGTGCTGGTCCTTTACGAGGCATTACTTCTTGTCCATCTTCGCTCCGTAGCGGCTGCGCGCTTGCTTCCGGTTCTTGACCGCCTGAGTGTCGAGCGCGCCGCGCACGATCTTGTAGCGAACGCCGGGCAGGTCTTTCACACGACCGCCGCGGACGAGCACCATCGAGTGCTCCTGCAGGTTGTGGCCCTCGCCGGGAATGTAGGCGGTGACCTCGGTGCCGTTGCTGAGCTTGACGCGGGCGACCTTGCGAAGAGCCGAGTTCGGCTTCTTCGGGGTCGTCGTGTAGACGCGCGTGCAGACGCCGCGCTGCTGGGGGTTGGCCTTGAGGGCCGGAGCCTTGGTCTTCGAGACCTTCGGCGTGCGGCCCTTGCGGACCAGCTGCTGAATAGTGGGCAAAAGTGCTCCTTGTGAATGCTGCACGGTGACAGCGGTTGCGGTTGGTTGTCCCCAGCCGGAATACTGCCCCGACCGGGCTCACGCGAATCCGGCGGTCTCCGCGAGCGTGCTCGCAGGTGCCGGATATGCCGTGGGGGTGTGGAACCCGACCGCCAGAGCGCTCGAGTCAGCAGGGACCCTCTGCGTGCGCCCCGCTCACACCTGCACCGCCGCTTCCGCGGCCGCCGTTCTCACGACCCGCCGTTCTCACGGCACAGCACAGACGTGTGCCCAAGCACACACCTTCCCAAGAATAGACCCCGGGCGGGGCCCGGTCAAACAGCGGTCGCGCCGCCGATGGTCGCGCGGTGCTCGGCAAGCTCCTGCTCGTAAGTCCTGCGCGCCGCCGCGTTGCGCGCGCGGGCGGTGCGCCCGCGCTTGGCGACGAGTCCGCCCACCCAGATCGGCACCTCGCGCGCTGCGATCGCCGCAGCGAAACCGAGGGGGTTTGTGAGCTGCTGCAGTACTACGGCGCCGACGGCCGAGGCGGTGCCGCCGAGCGCCCCGGCGGCGATGATCGCGCTGCCGACGAAGCCGACCCACACGAGAAGCGCGACGATGAAGCCGCCGAGAACGTGAGCCCACCATCCGGCGCGGTTCACGACGACGATGAGCAGCAGGTACGACAGGAAGAAGACGATGACCGGCACCCAGAAGGTGACCGAGGAGAGGAACTGTAGCGCGGGGGCGACGCCCGCGCGCGACCCGATGAGTGCGAGCAGCAGCACGAGGAGCGCGTAGGCGGCGGCGAATAGCCCCGCCCCCAGGAGGGCCACGAGGGCGCCGACCCCGCGGGCGCCGCGCTTGCGGGGCGGCTGCGGAGCCTGCACGAAAACGACGGCCGGTTGCGCGGGCTGAGGCGCGACGACGGGGTCGACGGCCGCGGTCTCTGCAGCGGACACCTGCGGTGCGGCGGTCTCAGCGGGGGTGCTCTCGGCGGCCTCGGTGTCAGGCGCCGTGGTCTGCTCGGACGGCGGGGCCTCGGACGACGCGGTCGTCGGGTCGGCGGGGTCGGAAGCTGACTGAGTGGCCATGGCGCGTCCTTTCACGGGGAATGCGAACGCGCCACCCTACCAAGGGGCGGTGTCGGGATGCCCGTCTCGAGCATCCCGACACCGATCACTACGGCGTGGGCTCGGGGGTCGGCGTCGCCGAGGGGTCAACCGCCCCGGGCTCAGGCGAGCCGCTCGGCGCGGGTGCCGCGGTCTCTTCGGGCGCCGGCTCAGGCTCGCTCTCCGTGGGATTAACCGCGGGCAGCTCGTCGCCCGACACCGCGTAGAGGATGACGTCGAAGGTCGTCGCACCGCCGCTTTCACCCGCACCCTCGCTGAAGTCGCCGCGAGCAATGATCGAGAACCGCGGTGAGGTCTGCAACGTCTCGATGAATGCGAGGGTCGCCGAGAGCGGGCCGTTGACCGTGACGGTGACCGAGATACGCAACAACGAGCCGGTCGGCAGCACGCCGTCGCCGTTAATCTCGGTTTCCGGCGGGTTCTCACCCTCAGCGAGGGTGGCAGCCGTCGTCGGTGCGGGCTCGTTGATGTCGACGTTCTGCAGCGTGAGCCCCGCCAAGAGGAGCGTCCCGAGCAGCTCCTCGACCGCGGTGTCGTACGCCGCGTCGGCCGGGAACTCCGCGCGGAGCTCCTCGATCTGCACGCGCAGGTCGTCGATGTTCTCGAAGTCGGCCTCGAGCTGCGCGATCGTCGCGCGGGCAGCATCGTTTTGCGCCTCGACACTTCGGCGCTCGGCATCGAAGCGTTGCGCGTCGGCGAGTTTCGGCGAGATGCCCAGGAACCAGCCGAGGGCGACCACGAGGATCATCACGAAGACGGTTGCGAGGGTCCAGATACGCGAGGTTGCGGCGTTCACTCGTCCTCCTCTTCCTCAGCACCGAAACGTTGCGCGAGCGCGGTGTCGTTCAGGTTGATCGTCACCGTCGTGTCATAGCCCTCCTGCAGCAGCGTGATCGAGTCGATGCTCGCGTCGGCGTAGGTGTCGATGTTCTCCCACGCCCGTACCCAATTCTGCGGGTTGGGTACCGTCGTTGTGCGCACCACGATCGTTGCGGAGGCCACGCGCGGGGCCCGCAGTGGCCCTTCGACTCCGATGAGCGGCTCCGCTGGCGAGTTGCTGAAGAAGTCGAGCGAGTCGACGACCTCTTCGGGCGAGAACACGGCCAGGTACGGGGCGAACGACTCGGCCCACAGCACCTCGACGCCGGCGAGCTGCGCACGCACGTCAGTGATTGCGGTGAGCTGACTGCGGATGATGACGACCTCCGAGTACTCGAGCTGCGTCGCGAGCAGCTGCTCGGTGATCCGGCGCTCCCCCGCGAGACGCTGCTCAGCGGCGCCCGCGTAGAGGAAGGATGCGACGACTCCGGCGATCGTCACCGCGACGACCGCGCCCGCGACGCCGAACAGGCCGCGACGACGCGCGAGGTCTTTGCGACGGAGAGCGACCTCGGGCGGCATGAGATCTGCTCGCGGGATACCGCCGTAGATGAGGGCACCCTGATCGCGCTGGTCCCGGCGACTCATGCCGCGCTCCCCACAGCGAGTCCGATTGCGGTGATCCACGACTGCATCTCCTCGTCGCCAGCCTTGCTGCGCAAGGTGCGCGCGACGGATACCCCGGCGAGGGGGTTGACGGGCACGACCGAGATTCGCGTTGACTCGGCGAGCGCGCTCGCAAAGCCGCGCATGCGTGTTACTCCCCCGGCGACCGACAGATGATCGAAGACCACGCCAGTGCGCACCCCCGCGAAGTAGGCAAGCGTGTTGCGCACGGCGGTCAGCAGTTCGCTCGTCGCTTCGTGGACGACCTCGGCGGCGATCCGCTCCTCCTCCGTCGAGCCCGCGGCGGTGAGGCCAAGCTCGCGCTTGAGGGCTTCGGCGCGCTCCCGCGGCGCCGAAAGGCGGGTCATGAGGGCGCGCGTGGCGTCGTCGCCGCCCGCGGGAACGATGCGCACGAACTGCGGCACCCCGCCCTGCGCGATGACGATCGACGTGGCGTTGGCGCCGATGTTCATATGAACCGCGTAGCCACTCGTGGGACTCGAGATCGTGTGCATGCGTGTCATGGCGAAGGGCAGCAGATCCATGCTGGTGGGGTTGAGGCCCGCGAGAGTGGCGGCCGTGACGTTGACGGTAACGGCCTGCTTGAACGCCGCGACGAGCAGCCCGTTCACGACGGGCCCCGACTCGTTCTGGCCCTCGCCGATCGGATAGTAGTCGAGCACCGCATCGTTGACGGGCACCGGCAGGAGGTCTTGCACCTGGAAGGGCAGCGACTCCTTGATCTGCGCGAGCGGCATGCGCGGCACCGCGAGATCGCGCACGATGACGCTCTGACCCCCGATGCCGAGCGCGACGTCCTTGGAGCGAAACCCTCCGCCGGCCCAGAGCCGCTTGAACGCCGACGCCACGGTGTGCACTTCGAGGATCTCGCCGCGCTTCACCGAACCCTCGGGCAATGGCACCTCGTGCGCCCGGATGATCGTGGGGCGTGCCTTCGCCGCGTCGTCGATCTCGACAGCGCGCAGCATGGCGCTCCCAACATCGACTCCGACTACTCCGCCAGCCATGTCTGCCCTCTCAGTCCAATCCGAACAGCGCGAGATAACCCCGCGCGAGCGGCTCACCCAGCAGAATTCCCACCCAGGCCCCTCCCAGCATCCACGGCCCGAAGGGGATTCCCGTGTTGCGACGCGCCCGCCCGGCCAGGATCAGCGCGATGCCGACCATGCCGCCGAGCAAGAAGGCCGCGAGCGTACCGACGGCGACCGCCGCCCAGCCACTGAAGCCGAGCACGAGGCCGATGACGCCCGCGAGCTTGACATCGCCCATTCCCATGCCCCGCGGCGAGATGAACGCGAGCAAAAGGTAGCCGGCGAACAGGATGCCCGCGCCCGCAGCAGCGCGCGCCGCAGTCTCGACATCGCCGGTCAGCAGGGCCGACGCTCCCAGCAGCGCGGCGAGCACCGGGTACGACGGCAGCACGATCGAGTTCGGCAGCCGGTGCGTGTCGACGTCGATCGCGGCGAGCGCAATCGACACGGCCGCGAAGTACAGCAGCGCGACAAGCTCGAGAAGGCCCGCGGCGATCGCCGCCGTCGAGGGGGCGGTGAGGATGCCCGGCAGCAGCAGCACCGCGAGCCCGGCGAAGGCGAGCGCCGTCGCGAGCTCGACGAGCGCGTACCGGCCCGAGAAGGGTGCGCCGCAGTCGCGGCACCGGCCGCGCAGCACGAGCCACGACACGATCGGGATGTTGTCGTACGGCCTCACGTGCGCCGCGCAGCTCGGGCAGGCGCTCGGAGGGTGCACCACCGAGAGCCCGCGAGGCACGCGGTGGATGACGACGTTGAGGAAAGAGCCGATGGCCGCCCCGACGACGCCGATCACTGCCGGTACGACGATGAGCATGGCTTACCAATCAGGCGGGCACGTCGATGTCGGTGTATTCGACAAGATCGCCCGGGGAGCCGGGCAGCGCCGGGCCACCAACTGCGCCGGCGCCGCCAGGGCCGCCCGCGCCGTTACCGAGGTCGAAGCCCGGAATGCCGATCGGCACGTAGGTGAGCTCGCTGTTGTTCGAGAACGCCACCGTGCCCGCGTAGTACTGGCCGCGCCAGGTGAGCTGGTTGCTGTTCGTCACGGGGCACGGCGTGTACACGATGACGGCGATCGGGGCTTCGAGCTCATTCTGGTTGTTGATGTCGACCTTGCCGCACCCGGTCTGGGTCGGCTTACCATCAGCGACAGTGTCGGGCGTGATGAAGCGCAGCGCCCGGTCGACGGTACCGACCGACGTCGCCGTGAAGTCCTCGATGTTAACGGTCTTCGGCATGATGAACGTCAGATCGGTCTTCATGGTGACGGTCAGCTTGGCGCTCGTCGAGATCGTAACCGATGAGCATCCGCGCATGTCGAGGACGGTCGGCGTTGTGTAGGTGCTGAATGCTTTCACCTGGCTATTCTTCGCGCCGTTGTTGTCGATGTTGCACGGCCCGGTGTATTTCCTAACCGTCCAGCCGCGGGCGGTCCAGTCGGTGGGCACGAAGGCCACATCGACCCACAGCGGCTTCGTCGGGGCGACGACGTCGGCACGGTTGTAGAAGACGGGGTCGGCACCCGTGTTTCGCGCGACCGAGCAGGCATCACCCGCGGCGTCCCAGCCGGTCGCACCCGTCGAGCAGCGCTGACCCCAGCTGTCGATCTCTCCGCGGGCGTACACGCCGCCTCCGATATCGGTCTGCGGGTCGATGCGCGTGAAGCCCGTGCCGGCCGCGATGACATCACCACCGATCGTCTTGTTGCCCTGCAGGGTGACCGTGCCGGACGCCCACACCTTGCCACCCGCGCTGCACGTGTTGTCGAGCTGGATATTGCCGTTGGCTGCGACGATGTCGCCCTGCACGTACACGCTGTTGCTGCAGAGGATATTGCCCTCGGCGACGATGACGTTGGCCGAGTTGCCGTTGAACGACAGCAGCTCGAGGCTGTTCGCGAGGCCCGGCGTGCCGTAGCTGAACACGGCCGCGCCCGTGACGGCCGCGGAGTTGGCGCCCGGGGTCCACGTGTAGATCGCCTGCACAGCCGAGGCATCACGGCCCGACGCCGAGTCGGCGACGCCCTCGTCGGCCGCGAAGCCCGTCGACTGGATGCGGATCTGCGTGGCCGCCTCGGCGGGGCAGCCCGGCGTGAAGGCGGCCGCGGTGCTGATGCGGTACGCGATCGTCGCAACGTAGAACGGTGCCGCTGCGGCCGCGCCCGTCAGGGCGGGGTCGACCGAGCCCTGCGTCGCCGTGAGCTCACCGGTCGCCGGGCAGGAATTGGCGGAGAGGGCGGCGAGCATGGCGTCGACGCCCGACTCAGCGGCGGCATTCGACTGCACACCGGCGCGCGAGAGCGAGGTGTAGCCGAGCGCCTGCACGGTCGCCCCGGTCACGGTGAGCGTGATCATCGACGTAACGGCCAGCAGACCGATCACGGCGATCATGGCGTTTCCCCGGTCGTCTGCGATCGACGAGCGGCGGCGCAGCAGCGATGTCAGAAGCATTGCGGGCTCACATTCGAATCAGGAGCACGGCCGGTGGCGGTCGTGACGAACAAGGAGGCGGGGCCGGAGGCGCCGTCAACGGTGAAGTTTACGGCGAGGCTTCTCGTGCCCTCGAGGGCGAAAACGGGCAGCGGGCTGCCGGATCCGTCGTCGATCGGAACGATGCCCTCGCTCACCACTGTCCATTCGGAGCCCACGGCTCCGGCGATGGGTGCAGTGATCGCCGTCGCGCTCGTGCGCTCGAAAATGGCGGACTCGCCGGCGTCGAAGAAGAAGGCGTGGCACCGCGCGGCACCACCGGCAGTCGTGCGCACCGTCGCGAAGGCCGAGATGCCGTCGACATCGGTGATCACTCGCACCGCTGTCGAGTTGCGCACGGTCTGCTCGATGACGTTGGTCACGAGCTGGCCGTCGGTGGTCGAGCCTGTCAAGTCGCGGACGGTGCGGTCGGCCGTGAGCGCGCTCACGATGACGTTGCCGACGATCGTCAGCACGACGGCGAAGAGCGTCATCGACACAAGAAGCTCGACAAGCGAGAAGCCGGCATCGTCGCGGCGCAGGCGTGTGATCACGGGGTGCCGTCCAGGAAGATCTGGGTGCGAGCGTCGGCGATCGGTGTGGCGGTGGCGTCAGCGAGGTCGACGACGGCGACGGTGATCGTGATGACCGAGTTGTTGGTGCAGGATGCGAGCGCCGGCACCCGGGTCGTCACCCGCAAGGTGACGCCTTGCGCGTCGACCTCGTCACGCTGGGCGTTGAGCAGCTGTGCGCTCGCACAGTCGGTGGCGCCGCGATCGCGGGCCTCGTCGACCGCTTGCGAGACCAGGCGGGTCGCGGTCGCGACCGTCGAGTTGAGGGTGGATGCGCGGATCGCCGAGACCATGACCGGGATAAACGCGATCGCGAGCAGAGAGATGAGGAACATCGAGATGATGATCTCGATGAGGCCGATTCCGGCGTCAGAGCCAGGAGCTACCGAATCGGGGCGTGCGGCATCACGGCGAGAGCTCGAGCGCTCAATTGTCATAATCCCCCCGATCGTCTGACCCGTTCGTGCTGGCGGCGAAAATGTGTTGCTGCCGAGCCGAGAACGACAGGTGGGGGCACCGAGAGACGGCGACCCCACCTGCCATTGCTGGTGACAGTGCTGCTTAGGTGCAGGTACCTGGGCGGGGGCCTTCAGCGCCCGCGTCGACGATAAAGTCGGTGCCGCTGTCGCTCTCAGCGCTAAGGCAGAAGTCACGTCCTCCAACGACAATCGCTACACTGGCCGGGAAGCCCAGGTCGGTGAGTTCGGCAGGAGCGGCGCCAGCAGCGGCGACGGCGGGGCCGTCCGGCTCCGCGACCAGCGAGCTGACGACGGCGACCTTCGCGGTGGCGAGGTCGGAGATGGCGGCCGAGTCCTGCGCCTGCGCCTGCTGGCCCAGGAAGACCGGGACAGCGATGGCGGCGAGGATGCCGATGATGATGACGACGACGAGGAGCTCGATCAGGGTGAAGCCCTTCTCGTTCTTCTCGATTCGTGCGAGGCGATTTTCCAGTGCAGTGCGAATGGACATGTGTCCGTTTCCTTTCCCATCAAGTGAAGGTTGATAGGTGGGCCCCCCACGGAACATGAAACTGGCCCCCCGGAAGTAAGTGTGTATCGCTGTCGTTTTCCGCGGCATCCCCAGTGCGGGGGTCACCTCGGCGTGGCGACTAGATCTGGTTGAAGATGTCGAAAATGGGCAGGTAGAGCGCGACGATCATGCCGCCGAGGATGACGCCGAGGAAGGCGATCATGAGCGGTTCGATGAGCGACGTGAGCGCTTCTGTGGTGCTTTGCACCTCGCTGTCGTAGAAGTCAGCGATCTTCTCGAGCATCGTCTCCAGGGCACCCGAGTCTTCTCCGACCGCGATCATCTGCGTGACCATGCTCGGGAAGATCGGCTGCGTCGCGAGCGGTGCCGCGATCGTGCGGCCCTGCCGCACGGAGTCTTGCACTGACTGCACGGCCTGCTCGATCTGCCAGTTGCCCGAGGTCGAGCCGATGATCGACAGCGCCTGCAGGATGGGCACGCCCGAACCGATCATGGTGCCGAAGTTGCGCGTGAAGCGTGCTATGGCGATCTTCTTGAAGAGGTCGCCGAACACGGGCATCTTCAGCAGCAGAGGCTCCAAGACCGACCGGAACTTCGGGGTGTGCCGGTTCGCCCGCCACCAGATGGTGCCGACGATAGCGGCGACGATGACGAGCGGGCCGACCCAGACCATGTTCTGCGAGATGAGCACCAAGATTCGCGTGGGAAGGGGCAGCTCGCCTCCCAAATCTTTGAAGAGGTCGTCGAAGACGGGCACGATGAAGAGGATCATGCCAACGACGGCGAGCAGCGCCATGATGAGCACCACGACGGGGTAGGTGAGGGCCGACTTAATCGTGGCCTTCAGCTCCACCTCCTTCTCGTAGTTCTTGGCGACTGATTCGAGCGAGGTCTCGAGGAAGCCGCCCACTTCGCCCGCTCGCACGAGGTTCACGAAGATCGGCGGGAAGATGCGCGGGTGCTTCGCGAGGCTGTCGGAGAACGTGCTGCCCTCCTCGACCGCGCCGCGCACCTCGTCGAGGGTCGCGGCGAGCTTGGGGTTCTCCGACTGGTCGGCCAGGATCGTGAGCGACTTGAGCAGCGGCAGACCGGCGCCGATCATGGTCGCGAGCTGGCGGCTCATGACCGACAGGTCTTTGATCGTGACCTTCTTGTCGAAGAGCCCGCCCATCGAGATGTCGCGGTTGAGGCCCGTGCCCCCCGTGACCTGCTGGATGGAGACGGGGGCGATGCCCATGGTCCGCAGGCGCGAGACGACGGAAGCCTCGCCCGCGGCATCCACTCGCCCCTTGACCATCTTGCCGCTCGAGTCGCGGCCGGTGTACGAGTAGGTCAGCGTGGCGGCCATCAGCGGGCCCCTCCGAATCCGTCAGCGAAGGGCGCGCCAGCTGCGCCGTCGGCCATCGAGCCCGTGCGGTGGACGAGTCGGTTGAAGTTCTCGGCATCTTGCATCTTCTGCTGCGCCGCGTCGTGCGTGACCATGTGGCTGTTGACGAGGTCGGCGAGGTGCTGGTCCATGGTGTGCATGCCCGACTCGCGGCCGGCCTGCAGCGCCGAGGTGATCTGGTAGGTCTTGCCCTCGCGGATGAGGTTGGCGATGGCGCCCGTCGTCATCATGATCTCGGTCGCGATGATGCGGCCCTGACCGGTCGCGCGCGGCAGCAAGGTCTGGCAGACGACGCCCTGCAGCGTCAGCGCGAGCTGCGAGCGCACCTGCCCCTGCTGGTGCGGGGGGAACACGTCGATGATGCGGTCGATCGTCTGTGCGGCCGACTGCGTGTGCAGGGTCGCGAAGACGAGGTGACCGGTCTCGGCGGCGGTCAGGGCCGTCGACACCGTCTCGAGGTCGCGAAGCTCGCCGATGAGGATGACGTCGGGGTCTTGCCGCAGCACGCGCCGGAGCGCGTCGGCGAAGGAGTGCGTGTCGCTACCGACCTCGCGTTGGTTCACGAGCGACCGCTGGTTCTGGTGCACGAATTCGATCGGGTCTTCGATGGTCACGATGTGGTCGGAGCGCGTCTTGTTCACGAGGTCGATGAGGGCCGCGAGGGTCGTCGACTTGCCCGATCCGGTCGGACCCGTCACGAGCACGAGGCCGCGCGGTAGCGCGGCGAACTTGGCGACGACGCCCGGTACGCCGAGCTGCTTGAGCGATTTGATCTCGGTGGGGATGAGGCGGAAGGCCGCCGCCATTGCGTCACGGTCTTTGGAGAAGTTGACGCGGAACCGGAAGTCACCGCGCGGGCTGATGGCGAAGTCGAGCTCCCACTCGCGCGCGAAGGTCTCGCGCTGGTGCTCGTTCATGATGCTCTCGAGGATCGCTGTGACCTCCAGGCGCGACCACGGAGCAGCGCCCGTCACGGGCTTGAGCTCGCCGTCGAGGCGCACCATGGGCGGGGCGTCGCCCGCGATGTGAAGGTCGGAAGCGCCCCGAGCGACCACATCGTCGAGGGCCGCGAGCAGCGCCGGGTGGATGCCCGCCATGACCATGCCAGAGCTCGAGGGAGGCGGCGGCGCGGCGATCGTGGCTGCGCCGGAGGGAGGCGGAGCATACGGCCCGCCACCAGCGGGCGCCTCGGCGGCGGGCGCGGGCGCGACGACGGGCTGACCGACGGGCGGCGGCGGTGCGAGGTGCGGTTGCCCCGAGGCGAGGTCGGGCATCGGCATGACGCTCGGGGCCGCGACAGGCGGCGGGGCCATCACCGGCGCAGACGCCGGCGGCGGCGCGACGTGAGCGGCGTGCGCCGCGGCAAGAGCCGATGCCTGAGCTGCCGCCTGGGCGGCGGCATCCGCGGCCGCGGCACCCTCCTCCGCAGTCACCGACCAGACGCGGCGGCCTCCCGAAGCCTGCGCGGCATCGACCGCCTGGCCGAATCCCAGCGAGTCCGTCATGTCTCCCCCTCGTGTTCGCGTGCTGCGTGCCTCGTGCGGTGCTGCTGTGTGGTGCGATTGTTGCGCGGCCGCGCCCCCCGACGCGGCCGCGCTCCCCCCAGGCGTGTCGTCAGGCCACGACGCGCAAGACCTCTTCGATCGACGTCATGCCTGCCCTGACCTTCGCCCAGCCGTCTTGCCGCAGCGTGAGCATTCCCTGCGCCGTCGCGGTGTGCATGATCTCGGCGCTCGAGGCGCGGGCGACGGCGAGTCGTTCGATCTCTTCGGTCACGTACATGACCTCGTGCAGCGCAAGCCGGCCGCGGTAGCCGGTGCCTGAGCACGCCGAGCAGCCGACCGCGTGGTAGAACCGCGGGCTGATCTCGTCCTCCCGCCGGCCGAAGCCGAGGTTGTCGAGGTGCTGCAGGTCGTACTCTTGCAGCTGCTTGCAGCGGTCGCAGAGCTTGCGGGCGAGTCGCTGGGCCACGACGCAGTCGAGTGCGGAGCCCACGAGGAAGGGCTCGATATCCATCTCGATCAGTCGCGTGATGGCGCTCG
>CAYPND010000042.1:0-6301 GCA_964412175.1 uncultured Microbacteriaceae bacterium
GTGCCATACCCCATTCTAAGAGATAGACAACGAACTATTGGCGCACGACACTAGGTGAAGTTTCTCGGCCGCGTCAGGAGATGACGCGGTACGACACGTCGCGGTCTGTCGGGGCGAATCGGAGTCGGGTGTACACCCCGAGCGCGTCCGCCGGGTTCTCGGCGTTGACGTCGAGCGCGAGCATCCCGTCGCGACCGGGATCGACCCTCGAGCGCCCAAGCTCTTCGCGCATCTCGACGAGCGACTCGCTCCGGGTTGGGTGATCACGCGCAAAGGCGTACGGCCCCCGCTCGAGGGGAGCGGGGGCCGTGACGCGATCGGATTGTTGCGAGGCTATTTGGCCTCGTCCTCGGCCGGCGTCTCGTCAGCAGCCTCGGCGGCGCTCTCTTCAGGAACTTCCGTGCTCGACTCCTCGGCGGCGGTCTCGTCAGCGACAACCTCCTCGACGACAGCCTCCTCTGCGGGAGCCTCCTCAACCGGCGCGGCGGCCGGGGCGGAAGCGGCGGTCTTCTTGGCGCTCTTCGGCTTCGGGTTCACCGGCTCAAGCACGAGCTCGATGACGGCCATGGGGGCGTTGTCGCCCTTGCGGTAGCCGACTTTCGTGATGCGGGTATAGCCGCCCTCGCGTTCGGCGACGAGCGGCGCGATCTCGGTGAAGAGCTCGTGCACGGCGCTCTTGTCGCGGATGACCGTCATCACCCGGCGACGGGCGTGCAAGTCACCGCGCTTCGCGAAGGTGATGAGGCGCTCGGCGAGCGGACGTAGGCGCTTGGCCTTCGTCTCAGTCGTCGTGATGCGCTTGTGCGTGAAGAGCGCCGTCGCGAGGTTCGCGAGGAGCAGGCGCTCGTGGGCCGGACCGCCGCCGAGGCGGGGGCCCTTCGTGGGCTGAGGCATGGTGTGTGTTCTTTCGTATCAGTGACGGAGAGGGATGGAGCGGGGCGCCGGAGCGCTTAGCTCTCCTCGTCGTCGTAGCCGCCGTAGAAGTGCGCGCCGTCGAACCCGGGAACCGCGTCCTTGAGCGAGAGGCCCATCTCGACGAGCTTGTCCTTGACCTCGTCGACCGACTTCTGACCGAAGTTGCGGATGTTCATCAGTTGGGTCTCGGAGAGCGCGACGAGCTCGCTCACTGTGTTGATCCCCTCGCGCTTGAGGCAGTTGTAGCTGCGAACCGAGAGATCGAGGTCTTCGATCGGCATCGAGAGCTCGGTCGAGAGCACAGCGTCGACCGGCGCGGGGCCGATCTCGATGCCCTCGGCCTGCGTGTTGAGCTCACGGGCGAGACCAAACAGCTCGACGAGCGTGCGGCCTGCCGAGGCGATCGCGTCGCGCGGCGTGATGGCCGGCTTCGACTCGACGTCGACGACCAGGCGGTCGAAGTCGGTGCGCTCACCGGCACGCGTCGCCTCGACGCGGTAGGTGACCTTGAGCACGGGCGAGTAGATCGAGTCGACCGGGATCTGGCCCGCCTCGCTGAACTCGCTGCGGTTCTGGGTGGCGCTGACGTAGCCGCGACCGCGCTCGATCGTGAGCTCGAGCTCGAACTTGGCGCTGTCGTTGAGCGTCGCGATGACGAGCTCGGGGTTGTAGATCTCGACACCGGCCGGGGCCGAGATGTCGGCCGCGGTGACCTCGCCCGCGCCCTGCTTGCGCAGGTACGCCGTGATGGGCTCGTCGTGCTCGCTCGAGACGACCAGGTTCTTCACGTTGAGGATGATCTCGGTGACATCCTCCTTGACCCCCGCGATGGTGCTGAACTCGTGCAGCACGCCGTCGATGCGGATGCTCGTCACGGCAGCGCCGGGGATCGACGAGAGCAGCGTGCGACGTAGCGAGTTTCCGAGGGTGTACCCGAAGCCGGGCTCCAGCGGCTCGATGATGAACCGCGATCGGAACTCGGAGACGGACTCCTCGGTCAGCGTGGGACGTTGTGCGATGAGCACTGTTGATTCCTTTCGGCAAAGTGTCCGCCATATGACACTTGTGGCGCGACGAGTGGCTGGCTCGTCGAGTGTGTTGAGTTATTCACAGCAGGTAGTGCAGGGTCGTACGCCGGGACCACCGACCGGCTCGGCCGTGGGACTGGCATCGCGCGGAGGCCCACAAGCGGGCCCCACGCTGAGCTCGAGTGTCTAGACGCGGCGACGCTTGGGCGGGCGGCAGCCGTTGTGCGCCTGGGGCGTCACGTCGCTGATCGAGCCGACCTCGAGGCCAGCGGCCTGCAGCGAGCGAATCGCGGTCTCACGGCCCGAGCCGGGACCCTTGACGAAGACGTCGACCTTCTTCACGCCGTGCTCCTGCGCCTGGCGCGCGGCCGACTCGGCCGCGAGCTGGGCGGCGAAGGGCGTCGACTTGCGCGAGCCCTTGAAGCCCACCTGGCCCGACGAGGCCCAGCTGATCACAGCACCGCTCGGGTCGGTGATCGAAACGATGGTGTTGTTGAAGGTCGACTTGATGTGAGCCTGGCCAACGGCGATGCTCTTCTTCTCTTTGCGGCGGGGCTTGCGCGCGGCCGACTTCGGTGCTGCCATGGTCTTCTCCTAAACCTGTGGATTGCGCGGGTCGCGGCGGGGCCGGACTAGCGCGCCTTCTTCTTGCCGGCGACGGTGCGCTTCGGGCCCTTGCGAGTGCGCGCGTTCGTCTTGGTACGTTGACCGCGCACGGGCAGACCGCGGCGGTGGCGGATGCCCTCGTAGGAGCCGATCTCGACCTTGCGGCGGATATCGGCCGCGACCTCGCGACGCAGGTCGCCCTCGACCTTGTAGGCGGTCTCGATGTGGTCGCGGAGAGCGACGAGTTGGTCGTCGGTCAGATCTTTCACGCGCACGTTCGGGTCGATGCCCGTGGCTGCGAGGGTCTCGCTTGAACGCGTGCGTCCGACTCCGTAGATGTACGTGAGGGCAATCTCCACGCGCTTATCGCGCGGGATGTCCACTCCGGCAAGACGGGCCATGACGGCTCCTTCAGGTGTGTGAGAGGTGTGGAGCAATGCCGGTGCCCGGGCCTCCCGCCCGGGGTGTCCTCCGCTCGCGCGGGATCTGGCACTGCCTGGAGTGCGTATTCAGTTGTGAGTCGGTGAGGCTTTAGCCCCCGGTCGGTCGAGACGACCGACCGCGTCAGGGTTGCAGAGGCCAGAAATGGCCTCTGCCGCCTTAACCCTGACGCTGTTTGTGCCGGGGGTTCTCGCAGATGACCATCACGTTGCCGTGGCGGCGGATCACCTTGCACTTGTCGCAGATGGGCTTGACGCTGGGGTTGACCTTCATGGTGTGTTCTCTCTCTCGCTGGCCTCGTGCGCCGGGTGGCTCCCCGGGCCGTTCCTTTTCCGGCGAAACTCTTACTTGTAGCGGTAGACGATGCGGCCCCGGGTCAGGTCGTACGGGCTCAGTTCGACGATCACCTTGTCCTCGGGCAGGATGCGGATGTAGTGCTGGCGCATCTTTCCCGAGATGTGGGCGAGCACCTTGTGGCCGTTGGTCAGCTCGACGCGGAACATCGCGTTGGGTAGCGCTTCGACCACCGAGCCTTCGATCTCGATGACACCGTCTTTTTTGGCCATTGCCTCTTCGTCGCTTTAAGTGTGGGTTCTGCCGGTCGTGCGGATGACGCGGTGCTGTTGCGAGCGACCCCCTCTGCACAGCGGGATCTCGGCAGACACGCCGAAGGCGTGCTAAAGGCACCAAAGGTCGAGCTTAGGTGATGATGCCGCCTCAGGGCAAGTCGACGTCGAGGCCCGTGCCCCGACGCGCGATCACGCCGTGAACAGGATGCCGCGCGCCGCGAGTGCCGACTCGATGCGCTCGGTCACCTCGGCGATCTCGCCGATACCGTCGACCTTCGCGAGCAGCCCGCGCTCAGCGTAGACACCGATCAACGGCGCCGTCTGCTGCGCGTAGATATCGAGGCGGTGGCGCACGACGGCCTCGTCGTCGTCGGCCCGGCCCTGGTCGAGGGCGCGTTTCTTGAGGCGCTCGACGACCACGTCGGGCTCAGCGACCAGTTCGACGACCGCGTCCATCGACGCTCCGTGCGTGGCGAGGAACTCGTCGAGCGCACGCACCTGGTCGATCGTGCGCGGGTAACCGTCGAGCAAGAAGCCAGCGGCGGCATCGGGTTGCGACAACCGGTCGCTCACGAGGTCGTTCGTGAGGGTGTCGGGCACGTTGTCGCCAGCATCCATGAATGCCCTCGCCTTGAGCCCCAGCTCGGTCTCGTTACGCAGGTGCATGCGAAAAATGTCGCCCGTCGAGATGGCGGGCACTCCCAGTGCCTCGGAGAGACGCTGCGCCTGCGTGCCCTTGCCCGCACCAGGCGGGCCGATCAGCAGCAGACGGGCGCTCATCGCAGGAGGCCTTCGTAGTGGCGCTGCTGCAGCTGGGCGTCGATCTGCTTGACCGTCTCGAGGCCGACGCCAACGATGATCAGGATGCTCGCGCCGCCGAATGGGAAGTTCTGGTTCGCGCCAACCGCCGCGAAGGCGATGAGCGGTATCAGGGCGATGAGACCGAGGTACAGAGACCCGGGCAGGGTCACGCGCGTGAGCACGTAGTCGAGGTACTCGGCCGTCGGGCGCCCCGCTCGGATGCCGGGGATGAAGCCGCCGTACTTCTTCATGTTGTCGGCGACCTCTTCTGGGTTGAAGGTGATCGCGACGTAAAAGTACGTGAAGCCAACGATGAGCAGGAAGTACACGACCATGTAGATCGGGTTGTCGCCCGAGACCAGGTTGTTCTGAATCCAGACGACCCACTCGGGTGCCGTCTCGCCCGCTGCGGGCTGGTTGAACTGCGCGATGAGCGCGGGCAGGTACAGCAGCGACGACGCGAAAATGACGGGCACGACGCCGGCCATGTTGACCTTGATCGGAATGTAGGTGTTGTTGCCGCCGTAGGTGCGGCGCCCGACCATGCGCTTCGCGTACTGCACGGGGATGCGGCGTTGCGACTGCTCAACGAAGACCACCGCGGCCATGACGAGCAGGCCGAGGAGAAGCACGAGGATGAAGATCTCCGGGCCCTGCGAGACCGCGATGGCCCACAGCGCCGAGGGGAACGTCGCGGCGATCGAGACGAAGATCAGCAGCGACATACCGTTGCCGATACCGCGCTCGGTGACGAGCTCGCCGAACCACATGATGAGACCCGTGCCAGCCGTCATGGTGATGACCATAAGCAGGATGGCGTACCAGGCGTCGTTGGTGATGAGCTGGCTGCACTCGGGCACGCCGCTCGTGGTCGGGAACAGAGCCCCGGCGCGCGCGACCGTGATAAGCGTCGTCGACTGCAACACGGCGAGCGCGATCGTCATATAGCGCGTGTACTGCGTGAGCTTGGCCTGACCCGCCTGGCCCTCCTTGTGGAGGGCGTCGAAGTGGGGGATGACGACGCGCAGCAACTGCGTGATGATCGACGCGGTGATGTACGGCATGATGCCCAGCGCAAAGATCGACAACTGGAGCAGGGCGCCACCGCTGAAGAGGTTGACGAGCTGGTAGAGGCCCGTGGCGCCCTGATTGCCCGCGAGGCAGAGCTGCACGTTCTGGAAGTCGACGAACGGCGCGGGGATGAAGGATCCCAGTCGGTAGACGGCGACCACCCCGAGGGTGAAGCCGATCTTCCGGCGCAGGTCGGGCGTGCGGAAGATCCGCCCGATAGCTCTGAACACGAGACCTCCCGTAGAAAAACTATGAGCATCCTCTCGCCCGGCGGCGAGGGGATGCTGTGGCCCGAGTGGGCCGCAGTCCTGCAGTGAAGGCGGCCCACTGGGCCGCCTTCACCTACTGGATCGAACCGCCAGCAGCGACGATCTTTTGCTCGGCAGAGCGCGAGACCTTGTCGACGGTCACGTTGAGCTTAACCGCAATGTCGCCGTCACCGAGAACCTTGACCTTCTCGTTCTTGCGCACAGCGCCCTTCGCGACGAGATCGGCGATCGTGACATCGCCGCCCTTCGGGTAGAGCTCGGCGAGAGCGGCGAGGTTGACAACCTGGTACTCGACCCGGAAGGGATTCGTGAAACCGCGCAGCTTGGGTGCACGCATCACCGAGTTCAGGTTGCCGCCCTCGAAGCCGGGCTTGACCTGGTAGCGGGCCTTGGTTCCCTTGGTACCGCGACCGGCCGTCTTGCCCTTCGAGCCCTCACCGCGTCCGACGCGAGTGCGATCCTTCTTCGAACCCGCGGCGGGGCGCAAGTGGTGCACCTTGAGCACCTGCGGGCGCGCGACGTCGGCCGACGCGGCCTTCTTCGCGGGCACCTTGGCAGGAGCCTTCTCGGCGGCGGGCTTTGCCGCAGCCTTGGCGGGAGC
>CAYPND010000042.1:6401-17371 GCA_964412175.1 uncultured Microbacteriaceae bacterium
GCACCTTGGCAGGAGCCTTCTCGGCGGCGGGCTTTGCCGCAGCCTTGGCGGGAGCCTTCTCCGCCGCGGGCTTCGCCGCAGCCTTCTCGGCAGCGGGCTTGGCCGCGGCCTTCGCCGGAGCCTTCTCCGCCGCAGGCTTCGCCGCGGCCTTGGCCGGAGCCTTGGCAGCAGCGGCCTTCGCGGGAGCCTTCTCGGCCGCCGGCTTCGCCGTCGTGGACTTCGTGGCCGGAGCCTTCGCGGTGCCGTCCTTCTTCTCTTCAGCCATTAGTCAATCTCCTCGACCGTCACAAGGTGAGCCACCGTGCGGACGTAGCCGCGGTTGGCCGGGGTGTCTTCACGCACGACGACATCGCCGATACGCTTGAGGCCCAGGCTCCGCAGCGTGTCGCGCTGGTTCTGTTTCTCGCTGATGACGGACTTGATCTGGGTCACCTTCAGTTGCGCGGCCATCACGCACCACCCTTTCCGGCGGCGGCCTCGGCCGCGAGGGCCTCGGCGCGCACGAGACGCGCCGGGGCGACGTCCTCGAACTCAAGCCCCCGACGGGCGGCGACAGCGCGCGGCTCCTCGAGCTGCTTGAGCGCGGCCACCGTCGCGTGGACGATGTTGATCGTGTTCGACGAGCCGAGCGACTTGCTCAGCACATCATGAATGCCGGCGCACTCGAGCACGGCGCGAACAGGACCACCGGCGATAACACCGGTACCGGCGGCGGCGGGCCGCAGCAGCACCACACCGGCCGCGGCCTCGCCCTGCACGGGGTGCGGTATCGTCGCGGCGACGCGGGGCACGCGGAAGAAGTTCTTCTTGGCCTCCTCGACGCCCTTCGAGATCGCCGTGGGCACCTCGCGGGCCTTCCCGTAGCCGACGCCGACCATGCCGTTGCCGTCACCGACGACCACAAGGGCGGTGAAGCTGAAGCGACGACCGCCCTTCACGACCTTCGAGACACGGTTGATCGTCACGACGCGCTCGAGGAAGGGGCTCTTCTCGGTCTCGCGCTGACCGCGGTCGCGGTTGGGGTTGCGCTCGCGGCCACCGCGGCGAACCTCGCGGGGCTCGGTCGCCGATTCCGACGACGCGGCGGTCTCGACGGGGGCCTCAGAGGCCACGGTCTGCTCCTTCTCGTTCACAGTCTCGTTCTCGCTCACAGGTCCAGTCCACCCTCTCGCGCTCCATCGGCGATCGCCGCGACGCGGCCCGCGTAGCGGTTGCCGCCGCGGTCGAACACCACGGCCTCGACGCCCGCCTTCTTGGCGCGCTCGGCGAGGAGCTCGCCGACCTTGCGGGCCTTGGCCGTTTTGTCGCCCTCGAAGCCGCGGAGGTCGTCCTCCATGGTCGAAGCACTGGCCAGGGTGTGGCCCTTGGTGTCGTCGACGATCTGCACGAAGACGTGGCGCGCCGAGCGCGTCACGACGAGGCGCGGCCGCTCGGCCGTGCCCATGATGCGCTTGCGCAGACGGGTGTGACGGCGGCTCTTCGCGGCCGTCTTGCTCTTGCCTCTGGTTCCGAGACCCATGACTACTTCCCAGCCTTTCCGGCCTTGCGTCGCACGACCTCGCCCGCGTAGCGGACACCCTTGCCCTTGTAGGGCTCAGGCTTGCGGATCTTGCGGATGTTCGCAGCGACCTCACCGACGGCCTGCTTGTCGATGCCGCTGACGGTGAGTTTGTTGTTGCCCTCGACCGTGAAGGTGATCCCAGCGGGCGGGTTCACGGTGACGGGGTGCGAGAAGCCGAGCGCGAACTCGACGCCCTCGCCCTTGGCCTGCACGCGGTAACCGGTGCCGACGACCTCGAGGCCCTTGGAGTAGCCCTGGGTGACGCCGATGATCTGGTTCGCGATAAGGGTGCGCGTGAGCCCGTGCAGCGAGCGCGAGGCGCGCTCGTCGTCAGGGCGGGTGACGACAACCTGGTTGTCCTCGATGGCAACCTCGATGGGGCTCGCGACGGTGAGTGCGAGCTCACCCTTCGGGCCCTTGACCGAGACGGCCTGACCGTCGATCGTGACTTCGACACCCCCGGGGATGTCGATGGGCATGCGTCCGATTCGTGACATGGCGGGTTACCACACGTAGGCGAGGACTTCCCCACCTACGCCCTTCTTCATCGCCTCGCGGTCGGTGAGCAGACCGGAGGAAGTCGACAGGATCGCGACGCCGAGGCCACCGAGCACGGTGGGGATCTCGGTCGACTTCGCGTAGACGCGCAAGCCGGGCTTCGAGACACGCTTGATGCCGGCGATCGACCGCTCGCGGTTCGGGCCGTACTTGAGCGAGAGGGTCAGCGTCGTGCCGACACGGGCGTCGGAGACGGCCCAGTCGGCGATGTAGCCCTCGCGCTTGAGGATCTCGGCGATGTGCGTCTTCAGCTTGGAGCTGGGCAACGACACCTCGTCGTGGAACGCCGAGTTGGCGTTCCGCAGTCTGGTCAGCAGGTCTGCGACCGGATCTGTCATCGTCATGATGAGTTGTTCCTGTTCTCGTCCGGTTTCGACACCCGGTACACCGGGGGCCGACCTGGCCGATCGTGGTCCGAAGACCGGGTGGGGTGCTACTGAGGGGTGTCGCTCGAGCGGAAGGGGAAGCCGAGCTCGCGCAGCAGGGCGCGACCCTCGTCATCCGTCTTCGCGGTCGTGACGACCGTGATGTCGAAGCCGCGAACGCGGTCGATCTTGTCCTGGTCGATCTCGTGGAACACGCTCTGCTCCTGGAGACCGAAGGTGTAGTTGCCGTTGCCGTCGAACTGCGTAGCGCTCAGGCCGCGGAAGTCGCGGATACGGGGCAGCGCGAGAGTGATGAGGCGGTCCATGAACTCCCAGGCGCGGTCGCCGCGCAGCGTGACGTGCGCGCCGATCGGCATGCCCTCACGCAGCTTGAACTGCGCGATCGACTTGCGGGCCTTGGTGACCTGGGGCTTCTGGCCCGTGATCGCCGTCAGGTCTTTGATCGCGCCGTCGATGACCTTCGAGTCGCGGGCGGCCTCGCCGACACCGGTGTTCACGACTATCTTCACGAGAGCGGGCACCTGGTGCGGGTTGGTGTACCCGAACTGCTCGGTGAGCGCCTTCGTGATCTCGGAGCGGTACTTCTGCTTGAGGCGCGGCTGCACCTTGGTCGCCACGGCGACGCCGGCAGAGGACGCGGCAGTTTCAGTGGACATTAGAGCTTCTCACCTGACTTCTTGGCGTACCGCACGCGGACGGTCTTCTTCACGCCGTTCTTGTCGACGACCTCTTCGCGGAAACCCACGCGGGTCGGCTTCTTGGTCTTGGGGTCGACGAGCGCGACGTTGGAGATGTGGATCGGGGCCTCCTGGGTCTCGATCCCACCTGTCTTCGTTCCGCGCTGCGTCTGGCCGACGCGCACGTGCTTCGTGACGTAGTTGACGCCCTCGACGATCACGCGGTTCTTCTCCGCGATCACCTCGATGACGCGACCCTGCTTGCCACGGTCACCGCCGCGCTCCTCAGTGGCGCCGCTGATCACCTGGACGAGGTCGCCCTTCTTGATCTTGGCCATGGTTACAGCACCTCCGGGGCGAGCGAGACGATCTTCATGAACTTCTTGTCGCGAAGCTCGCGACCGACCGGTCCGAAGATTCGGGTTCCGCGAGGGTCGCCATCGGCCTTCAGGATGACGGCGGCGTTCTCGTCGAACTTGATGTACGAGCCGTCGGGACGACGGGTCTGCTTGACGGTGCGCACGATGACCGCCTTGACGACGTCGCCCTTCTTGACGTTGCCGCCGGGGATCGCGTCTTTCACGGTCGCCACGATGATGTCACCGAGGCCCGCGTAGCGGCGGCCGGAGCCACCGAGAACGCGGATCGTCAAGAGCTCTTTGGCGCCGGTGTTGTCGGCGACCTTGACTCTGGATTCCTGCTGAAGCATTTCCTACTCCTAGTGGTCAAGCAGGCGCAGGCCTACTTGGCCTTCTCGAGGATCTCGACGAGGCGCCAGCGCTTCGTAGCGGACAGGGGTCGGGTCTCGGAGATGAGCACCAGGTCGCCGATGCCGGCGCTGTTCAGCTCATCGTGGGCCTTGACCTTTGAGGTACGGCGGATGACCTTGCCGTACAGCGGGTGCTTCACGCGGTCCTCGACCTCGACGACGATGGTCTTCTCCATCTTGTCGCTGGTCACGTAGCCGCGGCGCACCTTGCGGTAGCCGCGAGCGGCCTCGTCGCGAACGTCGTGCGCGGCCGACTCGTGGCCGGCAGCGGCCTTCTTCGCGGTCGTCGCCATCAGTTCTTCTCCTCAGTCGTTTCAGCTTCGGCGGCGGCCCCGGCCGGAGCCTCGGTCTTCGCCTTCGCAGCCTTCTTCGCGGGCTTCTCGGGAACTTCGACCGGCGCGGGGGTCGCCCGCAGACCGAGCTCGCGCTCGCGGATGATCGTGTAGATGCGCGCGATGTCGCGCTTCACCGCACGAAGGCGGCCGTGGCTCTCGAGCTGGCCGGTGGCGGCCTGGAAGCGGAGGTTGAACAGCTCCTCCTTGGCCTTCTTCAGCTCGTCGACGAGTCGCTCGTCTTCGAAGGTGTCGAGCTCAGCAGGTGCCAGCTCCTTGGATCCGATCGCCATTACGCGTCGCCTCCCTCGCGCTTGATGATGCGTGCCTTGAGGGGCAGCTTGTGAATGGCACGGGTCATGGCCTCACGAGCGAGCTGCTCGTTGACACCGGCGACCTCGAAGAGGACACGACCCGGCTTGACGTTGGCGACCCACCACTCCGGCGAGCCCTTACCCGAACCCATTCGGGTCTCGGCGGGCTTCTTGGTGAGCGGACGGTCGGGGTAGATGTTGATCCACACCTTGCCGCCGCGCTTGATGTGGCGCGTCATAGCGATACGTGCCGACTCGATCTGGCGGTTCGTGACGTACGCAGGCGTGAGGGCCTGGATGCCGAACTCGCCGAACGTGACCTCGGTGCCACCGGTCGCGTGACCACTCCGCTTGGGGTGGTGCTGCTTGCGGTACTTGACCTTGCGGGGAATCAGCATTGTTCCTAGCCTTCCGCTCCGGCCGCGACGGGAGCCGCAGCGGTGGCCGGACGGCCGCCGTCACGACGAGGACCGCGGTCCGAGTCACGACGCTCGGGGCGCGACGACTTCTGGGTCGCCTGTTCGCGAGCGAGTTCCTTGTTGGTGATGTCGCCCTTGTAGATCCAGACCTTCACGCCGATGCGACCGAAGGTGGTCTTGGCCTCGTAGAAGCCGTAGTCGATGTTCGCGCGCAGGGTGTGCAGGGGCACACGGCCTTCGCGGTAGAACTCCGACCGGCTCATCTCGGCGCCGCCGAGGCGGCCCGACACCTGGATGCGGACACCCTTGGCACCAGCGCGCTGAGCACCCTGCAGACCCTTGCGCATCGCGCGGCGGAACGCCACGCGGGCGCTCAGCTGCTCGGCGATGCCCTGGGCCACGAGCTGGGCCTCGGCCTCGGGGTTCTTGACCTCGAGGATGTTGAGCTGAATCTGCTTGGCGGTGAGCTTCTCGAGGTCGGCGCGGATGCGCTCGGCCTCGGCGCCACGACGACCGATGACGATGCCGGGGCGTGCCGTGTGGATGTCGACGCGAACGCGGTCGCGCGTGCGCTCGATCTCGATGCGTGCCACGCCGGCACGATCGAGGCTCATGGTGAGCATCCGACGAATCTTGACGTCCTCCGCCACGTAGTCGGCGTAGCGCTGACCGGGCTTGGTGCTGTCGGAGAACCACCGCGACACGTGGTCGGTGGTGATTCCGAGACGGAAACCGTACGGGTTGACTTTCTGACCCATGACTACTTGCTCGCCTTCTTCTTGCCGGTGCTCGAGCCCGCAGTGACCAGCTCGTCCGGCGTGGCAAGCACGACGGTGATGTGGCTGGTGCGCTTGTTGATGCGGAACGCACGACCCTGGGCACGCGGCTGGAACCGCTTGAGGGTCGTTCCCTCGTCGACGAAGGCGCGGGACACATACAGGTCTTGCTCGTCGAGGAAGGTGTTCGCTGCGTCTGCCTTGACCCGCGCGTTGGCGATGGCCGCCGCGACGAGCTTGTAGACGGGCTCGCTCGCACCCTGGGGCGCGAACTTCAGGATAGCCAGGGCCTCGAGGGCCTGCTTACCGCGGATCAGGTCGACGACGCGACGAGCCTTCTGAGGCGTCACGCGGATGTGTCGCACGCGGGCGATCGACTCCACCATGTCTGTACTCCTCTTCACGCCGCCGGGTTACCGGCGACGACCCTTCTTGTCGTCCTTCTCGTGGCCGCGGAAGGTGCGGGTCGGCGCGAACTCGCCGAGCTTGTGACCGACCATGGTCTCGGTCACGAACACGGGGATGTGCTTGCGGCCGTCGTGCACGGCGATGGTGTGTCCCAGCATGGCGGGGACGATCATCGAACGGCGCGACCAGGTCTTGATGACGTTCTTGGTGCTGGCCTCGTTCTGCGCGAACACCTTGCGGAGCAGGTGGTCGTCGACGAACGGACCCTTCTTGAGACTGCGAGGCATTGTTCTCGACTCCTACTAGCGCTTCTTGCCAACGGTGCGGCGACGGACGATGAGCTTGTCGCTCTCCTTCTTGGGGCGACGCGTGCGGCCTTCCGACTGACCCCAGGGGCTCACCGGGTGACGACCACCGCTGGTCTTGCCCTCACCACCTCCGTGCGGGTGGTCGATCGGATTCATCGCGACACCGCGCACGGTCGGGCGGACGCCCTTCCAGCGCATACGACCAGCCTTGCCCCAGTTGATGTTCGACTGCTCGGCGTTGCCGACCTCGCCGACGGTCGCGCGGCAGCGCGCGTCGACGTTGCGGATCTCACCCGAGGGAAGACGCAGCTGGGCGTAGGGGCCGTCCTTGGCCACGAGGCGCACGGAGGCGCCGGCCGAGCGCGCCATCTTCGCGCCGCCGCCGGGGCGGAGCTCGATGGCGTGGATGACCGTACCGACGGGGATGTTGCGCAGCGGCAGGTTGTTGCCGGGCTTGATGTCGGCCGAGGGGCCCGACTCGACGATGTCGCCCTGCGCGAGCTTGTTCGGCGCCAGGATGTAGCGCTTGGTGCCGTCGACGAAGTGCAGCAGCGCGATGCGAGCCGTCCGGTTGGGGTCGTACTCGATGTGCGCGACCTTGGCGTTCACGCCGTCTTTGTCATTGCGACGGAAGTCGATGACGCGGTACTGGCGCTTGTGGCCACCGCCGATGTGGCGGGTGGTGATGCGACCCGAGTTGTTGCGGCCACCGGTCTTGGGCAGCGGCTTGAGCAGCGACTTCTCGGGGGTCGAGCGCGTGATCTCCGCGAAATCCGAGACCGACGAGCCGCGACGACCCGGAGTCGTGGGCTTGTACTTGCGAATAGCCATTGTCGTATTCCTTCGTGCCTAGCCGACGGCCGTGAAGATGTCGATGGAGCCCGACTTCAGGGTCACGATGGCGCGCTTGGTGTCTTTGCGCTTGCCCGTGCCGAAGCGGGTGCGGCGGGTCTTGCCCGTGCGGTTCAGCGTGTTGATCGACGCGACCTTGACATTGAAGATCTTCTCGATCGCGAGCTTGATCTCGGTCTTGTTCGCGCGCGGGTCGACGAGGAAGGTGTACTTGCCATCGTCGATGAGCGCGTAGCTCTTCTCGCTGACGACCGGCGCGATGATGATGTCGCGCGGGTCTTTGTTCTGGGCGACAGCGTGGATGCTCAAGCGCCGACCTCTTCCTTGTTCGTCTTCGAGCTGACGAAGGTCTCGTACGCGGCCTTCGTGAACACGATGTCGTCGCTGACCAGCACGTCGTAGGCGTTGAGCTGGTCGGGGCCGATCACGTGCAGGTTCTTGAGGTTGCGCACGCTCTTGAGGTTGACCTCGTCGTCGCGCTCGATCACGACGAGCACGTTGCGGCCCGTGGTGAGCTGAGCGAGAACGGCGGCGGCGGCCTTCGTCGAGGGCACGTCAGAGCCGAACGACTCGACGACGTGCAGGCGCTCGCCCCGGGCGCGGTCGCTGAGCGCGCCCAGCAGGGCGGCGGCGATCATCTTCTTGGGGGTGCGCTGCGCGTAGTTGCGGGGCGTCGGGCCGTGCACGATGCCACCGCCGCGGTGCTCGGGAGCACGCACGGAGCCCTGACGGCTGCGGCCGGTGCCCTTCTGCTTGAAGGGCTTGACGCCCGAGCCCGAGACCTCGCCGCGACCCTTGGTCGAGTGAGTGCCCTGGCGGGCGGCGGCGAGCTGCGCCACGACGACCTGGTGCAGTAGCGGAACATTGGTGGACACGTCGAAGACGGCGGCGGGCAGGTCGACCGAACCGGTCTTCTTGCCGGCGGCGTCGATCACGTCGAGCGAGGTTGCCATGGCGTCTACGCTCCCTTCACGGCGTTGCGGACGAAAACGAGACGGCCGCGAGCACCGGGAACCGCGCCCTTGACGAGCAGCAGACCCTTCTCGAGGTCGACGGAGTGAACCTTCAGGTTCATGACGGTCACGCGGTCGCCACCCATGCGGCCCGCCATGCGCATGCCCTTGAAGACACGGCTGGGGGTCGACGAGGCGCCGATCGAGCCCGGCTTGCGGTGGTTGCGGTGCGAACCGTGCGAGGCCGAGACGCCCTTGAAGTTGTGACGCTTCATGACACCGGCGAAGCCCTTGCCCTTGCTCGTGCCGACGACGTCGACGAGCTGGCCCGCCTCGAAGATGTCGACAGCGAGCAGCTGGCCGGGCGTGTACTCGGCAGCGTCGGCCGTGCGCACCTCGGTGAGGTGGCGGCGCGGCGTCGAGCCCGCCTTCTCGAAGTGGCCGCCGAGCGGCTTAGTGACCTTGCGCGGGTCGATGGCGCCGTAGGCGATCTGAACGGCCGAGTAACCGTCGACCTCAGGGGTGCGCACCTGCGTCACCACGTTGGGGGCGATCTCCACGACGGTGACGGGCACGAGCTTGTTGTTCTCGTCCCACACTTGCGTCATGCCGAGCTTCGTGCCCAGCAGACCCTTGGTCGTCTTGGTAGCAGACATGTCCGGGTTCCTTAGAGCTTGATCTCGATGTTGACGTCGGCGGGAAGGTCGAGGCGCATGAGCGAATCGACCGCCTTCGGCGTCGGGTCGATGATGTCGATGAGACGCTTGTGCGTGCGCTTCTCGAAGTGCTCGCGGCTGTCCTTGTACTTGTGGGGCGACCGGATGACGGCGATGACGTTCTTCTCCGTCGGCAGCGGCACGGGGCCCACGACCGTGGCGCCGGCACGGGTGACCGTGTCGACGATCTTGCGCGCCGATGCGTCGAGACCTGCGTGGTCGTACGACTTAAGTCGGATGCGGATCTTCTGTCCCGCCATGCTCAACTCTCTTCCTTCTTGGACGTGATGCACCCATCAGGGCGCACCTCACGCGGAGCGCAATCGCTGTCGCACCACTGTTCTTCTGTCAAACGACCGCACTCGCTGCTCGCGCACCGTGCATGACCGCATGCCACCGACCCCCGCGCTCGGGCGTGTCGCCTGCGAGAGGCGACGCGCGCGTGCAGGCACAGGGGTGAACCCGGGCCGGAAGGCGGTCGGTTTAAGCTGTGTTCTTCTGCCTGCGGCCTAGGCTCATCACGACCCGCTGCCGATTGCTCGGTGCGACGCTCGTCCTATGCACTGCCTGGCAGTGAGCCGCGCGAAAGCACGGCGTGTGGAACTAGAAGAGTCTGCCACACGCCACACGGCCCTGCAACCCGGGCGTGTCGCCTCAGAGGGCGGGCCATTTCTGGCCCGCCCGGCGACAGCGCCCCGAGGGCCGTCCCGGCCCTCGGATGTCGGCTCTCAACTGGGCTTTTCCGACACCGTGACTACTGTCGGCCGCAGGATCACAAGCTCGACGAGCAGCACCGCCACCGTACTCGTGACGGCGAGCACGGCGGCCGCGCCGACGGCGATCGCGAGCACGAGCATCCCCCACCCGCCGTCCTGCCCCCCGCCCGTCGCGACCGAGAGCAGGGTCAGGAGCCCGAGGTTGACGACGAGCGCGACGAGCAGCGCAACGAGGTGCGTGGCGATGCGCCAGCCGACGGGGCGGCGTCGCTGCACGATCGCCCCGATGATCACGAGCACCGTCCAAAGCCCGAGTGCGATGCCGAGCAGACCGAAGAGCACCCGCGGCGTTTGGTCGACGAACGCGCCGACGGGGTCGGCCGAATCGATGAGCGCGAGCCCGCCGAGAACGAGCCATGCGAGGGCGATCGTGATGACGATGATGAGCACGATCTCGAGCACGATCCGACGGGTCATCATCGACCTTTCTGCACGGCGTGGAGGGGTGACGCGAGCCTACCGCGCGGTCTCTCCGCCCACGAGCACCTGCCGCACGAGCGGCACGCCCGGTCGATAGGCCAGATGCCGATAGTCGGGGGCATCCAGGATGACCGCGTCGCCCCGCGCGCCGAGCCCCAAGTGCCCGACATCGGTGCGGCGCAGGACCCGCGCGCCCCCGCGGGTCGCGGCGGCGAGGGCCTCAAGCGGAGTCATGCCGAGCTCGCGCACCGCGAGAGCGACCACGAGCGGCATGCTGCTCGAGAAGTTCGAGCCCGGGTTGCAGTCGCTCGCGAGGGCGACGGCGACGCCCGCGTCGAGCAGGTGCCGGGCATCCGGGTACGGCTGCATCGTCGAGAACTCGACGAGCGGCAGGAGCGTCGCGACGGTGCCAGCTCCGTCGCGGGCGCTCGCTGCGAGCAGCTCGACATCGTCGTCGGTGAGGTGCGTGCAGTGGTCGACGCTCGCGGCGTCGAGCTCGACGGCGAGGGCGACCCCGCCGTCGGCGGCGAGCTGCCCGGCGTGCACGCGCAGCCCGAGCCCCGCATCCCGCCCCGCGATGAGGATGCGCCGCGCCTCGTCGACCGTGAAAGCGCCCGCGTCGATGAAGACGTCGATCCACCGGGCGTGCGGTGCGCAGGCCTCGAGCATCGCACCGCACAGGAGGTCGACCTAGGCGCCGCGGTCGTGGGCGTGCTCGGCCGGCACGACGTGCGCGCCGAGGAAG
>CAYPND010000043.1:0-3770 GCA_964412175.1 uncultured Microbacteriaceae bacterium
CCCCTTAAGCCTGGAGGAGCCCGACCTGAACAACCTCCCTAGGAACTACAGCTAGGTCGCGCAGTCTCTCGCGGGGCCGGGCTGCCCGAGCGCCCGGCCTCGCGAGTCTGCAGCGGACTTTCTCCGCAACCTGGGTCAGTAGATGTACTGACACCGGGTGGGGACAGCGCTGGTTCCACAGGGAACGTTGTGTGGCTTTCGTTACCCATTTCGACAGGGCTACATTGACTGACTTAGTGCAGGCGACGTATATTGGCGTCACTGCTCCCCGCCGTCTCCGGATTGGCGGGGATTTTTCTTCCCTTTTGGAGGCAGTGTGCTTCGCGCATCAGTGGTCGTGGACTATCAGAATGTTCACCTCACTGCCCGGGACGTGTTTAATCCTCGCGGGGAGCGCCATGAGTCGCTCATTCACCCGGTTCAGTTCGCTCGCGTAGCAATCCAAACGAGGAACGCCAAGCAGCGTGCTGGTCATCCGCATGCGGAGCTCACGCGGACGATCGTGTTCAGGGGACTTCATCATGTGGACCACGACTGGGAACAACACCGTCGCTGCCTTGCGCAGGCAACTCAGTGGCGCGCGGATGGTGCGATCGTAGAGCTGCGAGACCTCAAGTACCGCTATCAGTACGCCGCAGATGGGCGTCCGGTCCTGGACGTCAATGGGAAGAAGTTGCCGTTAGGCCGTCCCGAGGAGAAAGGGATCGACGTCTTGTGCGCATTAGCGTGCGTTCGCGAGGCTGCGCGACCAGATGTCGATCTCGTCGTCTTGGCGTCAAGGGACACGGACTAGATCCCTGCTCTCGACGAGGTCGACGACCTCCGTGGCGTTGATCCGGACCGCTACGGACGAATTGAAACCGTCTCTTGGTTCAACTCCAGCTTTGAGCAAGAGAGCGCTCGAACGTTCGGAAGCCTGCGCCCGACGCCGCCGAGGCGAATCTGGAACACGAACCTAGATCGTTCCTGCTACGAAGCTTCGGTGGATCGCCACGAATACAGCTGAGCCATCTCACAGAGCAGGGACATCAGGTTCTCGCTCTCCGCATCGCCCGATGGGCGCCGCCTCTAGCTGACCGTTAATGCGCGCCGTCGAACCAGCCGCGCGGGTGGAAGGTTGCGTCGAGGGCGGGGCCGCGGCGCGTGGGGGCGGCCCACTGCACGCCGTTGGCGAGCACGCGGTGGATGCTCGGGTCGTGGTACACCGGGTACTCCTGGTCGCCCGGCGAGAAGTAGAAGACGCGCCCGTGGCCGCGGGTCCAGGTGGCGCCGGAGCGAAAGACCTCGCCGCCCGTGAACGACGAGATGAAGATGAGCTCGTCGGGGGTGGGGATGTCGAAGAACTCGCCGTACATCTCTTGGCGCTCGATGACGAGCGGGTCGGGCACGCCTTGCGCGATCGGGTGGGTCGGGTCGACCGTCCACACCACTTCGCGGTCGCCGTCGTTGCGCCAGCGCAGCGAGCAGCTGGTGCCCATCAATCTCTTGAAGATCTTCGAGTAGTGGCCCGAGTGCAGCACGATGATGCCCATACCGCCGAGCACGGCGTCGTAGAGGCGGTCGACGACGGCGTCATCAACCTCGGGGTGCGCCTCGTGGCCCCACCACAGCAGCACGTCGGTCGCGTCGACGACCGACTGCGGCAGCCCGTGCTCGGGCTCATCGAGCGTCGCGGTGCGCACCTCGATCGTCCCGCCGAGCAGGCTGGTGAGGCCCGCGGCGATCGCGCCGTGCATCCCCGTCGGATACAACCGAGCGGTGAGCGAGTCGGGGTAGTTCTCGTGCCGGTTCTCGTTCCACACGGTCACGCGCAGGGGCGCGGTGTTCATCAGGGGCGCGGTGGTCATCAGGGCTCCAGTCGAATCTCGCGGCCCTCGGCGGCCGAGCGGTAGCAGGCGTCGAGCACCTCGGTGCGGTGCAGGGCGAAGTCGCCGCGGTGGTGCTGCCACTGACCCGACCGCACGTGCTCGATGAACTCGGCGATGACGAGCGGGTGCTCGCCGCCGGGCACGTGCACCTCGGGCGCGATGTCGACGGGGCGCCCGGCGATGTCGCGGTAGATGCGCAGGGTGTCGTCGCTCGCGTAGCGCGGCACGAAGAGGCGCAGCCCGCCGTCGACGCCGAGCAGTTCGATCGAGATGTCTTCGTCGTCCACCGTGTGGCCCGCCCAGGTGATCTCGAAGGCGGCGCTCGAGCCGTCGTCGAAGCGGAAGAGCGCGCTCGCGAGATCTTCCACCTCGAAGGCGCCGGTATCGCTCGCCATCTGCTCGCTGCGATCCATGGCACCGTAGCCCGCGCGCCCGAGCTCGCCGTGCGCCACGGCGCTCACCGCCACGACCTTGCGCTCGCCCAGCAGGAAGAGCAGCGAGTCGAGCACGTGCGGCCCGAGGTCGATGAGTGCGCCGCCGCCGGCCATGCGCTTGCTCGTGAACCACGAGCGCAGGCCCGGGATGCCCGCGCGCCGCTTCCACGAGGCCCGCGCGTGGTAGATGCGGCCGATGCCGACCTCGTCGAGGTAGCGCTTGGCGTACTGCACATCGGCGCGCAGCCGGTGGTTGAAGGCCACCTCGAGCACGCGGTCGTGCGCGACCGCGGCCGCGACCATCTCGCGCGCCTGCGCGCTGTCGAGGGCGAGCGGCTTCTCGCAGAACACGTGCTTGCCCGCGGCGAGCGCGGCCATCGTGATGGGGTGGTGCAGGGCGTTGGGCGTCGCGATGCTCACGATGTCGAGGTCGGGCAGCGCGACGAGGTCGGCCCAGTCGGCGAGCAGGTGCGGCACCGCGTACTCGGCGCCGAGCTCGGCGAGCCGATCGGCCTCCATGCCCGCGAGGGCGACGACCTCGACGCCCGGCATGGCGGCGTACGCCTCGACGTGCACTGAGCCCATGCCGAGGCCGACGACGCCGACGCGCAGCGGGGCATCGGGGGAGGAGGGGGTGGTCGCCGGGCCGGCGGAGGGGGAGGATGCCACGGGCGGATTCTTTCGACGGGGGATGAAACGGCTGCGGAGTGCCGCGAGCAGGCACCCTTTAGGTATGATGTAAAGCCTACAGGTGAGGACCTCAGGATGACCGACGCAACGTTGCGCGCCCGCCCCGACGGCGGCGGGCGGCTCATCGTCGCCCTCGCCGACACCATTCTCAGCGATGCCGCCCCGCTTCTCGTGGAAGTCGACCGGCGGCCCGTCGACCGCTGGGCCGCGCCGCGCATCGCGGGCGACGCCGAGCACCTGACGATCGACGGCGCGCTCGAGCAGACGACCCTGCGCGCCGCGTGGAGCGCGCGCCGCGTCGCCGGCCAGCCCGTGTGGGAGTTCGCGCTCACGCTGCGCAACGACGGCGAGCATCCCGTGACCATCACGCGCATGGACCCTCTCGCGCTCGACGCCGGCCCCGCCTGGCGCACGCACGGATTCCACAGCGCGTGGGGCGACGAGTTCCGCCCCCTGCACGGCAATGCGGGCCACCACCTCGTGCTCGAGAGCCGCTCGGGCCGCAGCTCGCACGGCATGATCCCGTGGCTCGGGCTCGAGCGCGGCGGCACGGGCAACCAGCCGGGCGCTGGCCAGCCCGCGGCGGCCCTCACGATCGCGCCCGCCTACAGCGGCAACTGGCACATTCACGCCATGGCGGGCGGGCACATCACGGCCGGCATCTCGCCGTGGCAGTTCTTCGTCGAGCTCGCCCCCGGCGAGACGGTGACGGCCCCCAGCGTGGTGCTCACGGTCGCCCCGTCGCTGGATGCGGCCGCCGTCGCCCTGCAGCGCGCCG
>CAYPND010000043.1:3870-12869 GCA_964412175.1 uncultured Microbacteriaceae bacterium
GTGCTCACGGTCGCCCCGTCGCTGGATGCGGCCGCCGTCGCCCTGCAGCGCGCCGTCGCCGCCGACTGGCTGCCCCGCACGCCGTTCACCGACGCGCTGCCCGTCGAGTGGAACCACTGGTGGCCCTATGAAGACCAGGAGGTCGACGAGCACGTCATCGCCGACAACGCCCGCATCGCCCAGCTGCTCGGCATCGAGGTGGCCACCGTCGACGCCGGCTGGTTCGGCGCCGCCGACCCCACGAGCTACTGGCAAGAGCAGCGCGGCGACTGGTCGAGCGTCAACACCGCGCGGTTCCCCTCGGGGCTCGAGGCGCTCGGGCAGAGCATCCGCGACGCCGGCGTGCTGCCGGGCATGTGGATCGAGGCCGAAGCCGTGGGCGCGCACTCGCTGCTGCGCGCCGCGCACCCCGAGGCGATGGCGCACTCGGTCGAGGGCCGCCGCGCCGACCCCTCGTACCGCGTGCAGACCGAATCGCTCGACCCGGCCGACCCCACCTTCTTGGGCTACGTCTGCCTGGGCTCGCCCGCCGGCCGCACGCACGTGCTCGAGTCGATGAGCACGCTCATCACGACGACGGGCGCGCGCTGGATCAAGCTCGACTTCAACATCGACCCCGACGGGGGGTGCACGCGCACCGACCACGGGCACGGCGCCGGCGACGGGCTGCTGCGGCACTACGAAGGCCTCTACGCCGTGCTCGACGCGGTGCGCGAGCGGCACCCCGACCTGCTGCTCGAATCGTGCTCGTCGGGCGGGCTGCGCATCGACCTCGGGCTCGCCCGCCACGTGCACGGCTTCTTCTTGAGCGACCCCGACTACACCGAGCACCACCTGCAGGTGCTGTGGGGCGTGCGGCACCTGCTGCCGCCCATCGGCATCCTGCACTGGTCGTGGTCGCAGTGGCGCGGCGACTACCCGCCCTCGTGGCTCGACTGGCAGACCCTCAGCGCCGACGACTTCGACACGACGCTGCGCGCGGCCATGCTGCACCGCTTCGGCGTGAGCCTGCGGCTGCCCGAGCTGCGGCCCGAGCTGCTCGAGCGCCTGCGCGTGCACGTCGACCTCTTCCAGCGCGAGCTCGAGCCCTTCGTTCGCGAGGGCGTGCTGCAGCCCCTCACCGAGAGCCCCGAGCGCGGCGGGTTCGGCGAGCGCGCGCCGAGCATCCAGCTCAGCCACCCCGACGGCCGCGTGCTCGTCGCCGCCTTCGAGCTCGACGGCGGCCGGCGGCCCGTCGCGCTGTGGCCGCGCGGGCTCGACCCCGACACGACCTACACCGTCACCGACCTCGCCGACGGCGACGTTCGGCGCACCTCGGGCAGCGAGCTGCTCGCCGAAGGGCTCGTGCCGCTCGGCGACGACGGCGTGACCTCGTGGCTGCTGCTCATCGCCCCTGCTTCCTGACGCCCCTGCTTCCTGACACCCCACCCCACAGAGAGTCACCATGCACAATGACCACGCCCTCGTCGAAGCCCGCCTCGACCGCTTCGTGCGCGACCACCTGACGCCGGCGCTGTACCGGGATGCTCGCCCGCTCGCCGCGACCGCGTGGCCGGTCGAGCGCGAGCCCGTTCCCTTCGCGACCGCCGTCGAGCAGCGGTTCGAGCCCGTGCCGCTCGGCTGGCGCTGGGGTCGCGCGTGGTCGACCGTGTGGCTGCGCGTCACGGGCGAGGTGCCCGCCGAGTGGCTGCCCCAGCCGCCCGAGGGCACGCGCATCGAGGTGCTCGTCGACTTCGGCTACAACCGCTCGCGCTCGGGGTTCCAGGCCGAGGGGCTCGCCTACCGCCCCGACGGCACGCTCATCAAGGCGATCTCGCCGCTCAATTCGTGGCTGCCCGTCGCGCCCGGTGAAGCGGCGATCGATGTGCTCATCGAGGCCGCTGCGAACCCCGACGTCGCGGGCGAGTACACCTTCGACCCGACGCCCTACGGGCAGTGGGAGACCGCGCCCGACGAGCCGCTGTACTCGCTCGCCCAGCTCGAGGTGGCGCTGCGCGACGACACCATGTGGGAGCTGCTGCAAGACATCTGGACCCTGCGCGGCCTCATGGCCGAGCTGCCCGAGGGCTCGTCTCGCCGCCACGAGATCTTGCGTGCGCTGGAAGACATGCTCGACGTGCTCGATCCGGAGGGCATCCCGGGCACCGCCGCGGCCGGCCGCGCCGCGCTCGCCGGCGTTCTCGCGAAGCCGGCCCACGCGAGCGCGCATCGCGTGCTCGCGACGGGCCACGCGCACATCGACTCGGCCTGGCTGTGGCCGCTGCGCGAGACCGTGCGCAAGTGCGCCCGCACCTTCACGAACGCGATGTCGCTCATGGACGAGTACCCCGACTTCGTGTTCTCGTGCTCGTCGGCCCAGCAGTACCGCTGGATGAAAGACCACTACCCACAGGTCTTCGACCGCATTCGCGAGAAGGTCGCCGCCGGCCAGTTCTCTCCCGTCGGCGGCATGTGGGTTGAGAGCGACACCAACATGCCGGGCGGCGAGGCCATGGCGCGGCAGTTCATCGCCGGCAAGCGCTTCTTCCTCGACGAGTTCGGGGTCGAGTGCCGCGAGGCCTGGCTGCCCGACTCGTTCGGCTACTCGGCGGCGCTGCCGCAGATCGTCGCGGCGGCGGGCTCGCAGTGGTTCTTGACACAGAAGATCTCGTGGAACCAGGTCAACAAGATGCCCCACCACACCTTCTGGTGGGAGGGCATCGACGGCACGCGCGTCTTCACGCACTTCCCGCCCGTCGACACCTACATCAGCGAGCTCTCGGGGCGCGAACTCGCGCACGCCGAGCGCAACTTCTCGGAGAAGGGCCGCGCGAGCATCTCGCTCGTGCCCTTCGGCTGGGGCGACGGCGGCGGCGGGCCGACGCGCGAGATGGTCGCCGCCGCGCGCCGCACCGAAGACCTCGAGGGCTCGCCGACGGTCGTCATCGGCACCTCCGCGCAGTTCTTCACCGAGGCGCAGGCCGAGTACCCCGATGCGCCCGTCTGGCGCGGCGAGATGTACCTCGAGCTGCACCGCGGCGTCTTCACCTCGCAGCTGCGCACCAAGCAGGGCAACCGCCGCAACGAGGCGCTGCTGCGGCAGGCCGAGCTGTGGTCCGCGACGGCCGCGCTGCGCACGGGCCTGCCCTACCCGGCCGCTGAGCTCGAGCAGGCCTGGCACACGGTGCTGCTGCTGCAGTTCCACGACATCCTGCCCGGCAGCTCGATCGCCTGGGTGCACCGCGAGGCGGAGGCCCGCCACGCGACCGTGTCCGCCGCGCTCGAGGCCATCATCGAGACTTCGCTCGCGGCGCTCGCCGGGTCGCCCGTCGAGGGCGAGGGCGTGCCGCTCATCGTCAACGCCGGGCCGTTCGCGCGCGAGGGGGTGCCGGCGCTCGGGGCGGGGGCGTACGACGCGCAGGTGCTCGCGGCCGCGCATCCGGCCGTCACCGCGACCGAGGTCGCCGACGGCGCGACGGTGCTCGACAACGGCATCATCAGGGCGGTCGTGGATGCTCGGGGCCAGGTCACCTCGCTCATCGCCCACGGCGACGGGCGCGAGGCCATCCCGGCCGGAGCCCCCGCGAACGTGCTGCGCCTGCACCGCGACCTGCCGAACCTCTGGGATGCGTGGGATCTCGACCAGCACTACCAGCGCACGGTCACCGAGCTGCTCGAGGTCGATGAGCGCCGCGTGCGCGCGACCGACCGCGAGGCGAGCGTCATCACCGTGCGCCGCGTGGGCGCCTCGGGTGGTCAGCAGAGCCTCATCGAGCAGCGCCTCATCCTGCGCGCGGGCGAGACGGGGCTCGAGATCGAGAACCGCATCGACTGGCGCCATCGCTCGACGATTCTCAAGCTCGCGGTGCCCCTCGACGTGCACGCCGAGCAGATCGCGGCCGAGACGCAGTTCGGCCACCTCTCCCGCCCCACCCACACGAACACGAGCTGGGATGCCGCGCGGTTCGAGGCCTGCCAGCACCGCTTCGTGCACGTCGCCGAGCCCGGCTACGGCGTCGCGATCGCCAACGACTCGACCTACGGCTACGACGTGGGCCGCGACACGCGCCCCGACGGCGGCACGACGACGACCGTGCGGTTCTCGCTGCTGCGCGCCCCGCTCTTCCCCGACCCCGAGAGCGATCAGGGCGAGCACCTCCTTCGGTTCCGCATCGCGCCGGGCGCCACGATCGGCGACGCGGTCGCGCTCGGCTACGACCTCGCGACCCCGCTGCGGTCGGTACGCGGCGCGGCGCCGATCGCGCCGATCGTCACGAGCAGCGACCCCGCGGTGGTCATCGAGACCGTCAAGCTCGCGGAGGACGGCTCGGGCGACCTCGTCGTGCGCCTCTACGAGTCGCGCGGTGGGCGGGCGCGCACGACGCTGACACTCGACGGCACGGCGGCCACGATCGTCTCGACCGACCTGCTCGAGCGCGAGCAGCCGGGCGAGCCCGCGGGCGAGGGCGCGAGCATCGAGCTCGCCTTCCGCCCCTTCCAGCTACGCACCGTGCGCTTCGGTGGGGTGAGCGCGCGATGACGGATGCCCGGCCACTCGACCCCCACCCCCTCGACGACCCGCGCCCGGCACCGGGCGGCCTGCCACCGGCATCCACGCTCGACACCGATGCGCGCGTGCTGAGCCTCGACGGGCAGTGGCGGTTCCGGTGGGCGCCAAGCGCGCGGGCGGCGCAGGCCGATCGAGACGGGCGCCGTGTGGAGCATCCCGACTTCGACGACAGCGACTGGGGCACCATCGCCGTGCCCTCGAGCTTCACGATGCCCGTGCACGACGCGACGGTCGGCGGCCCGCACGGCGCGCCCGCGTACACGAACGTGAAGTACCCCTTCCCCGTCGACCCGCCGCACCCGCCCGACGCGAACCCGATCGGCGACCATCGCCTGCGGTTCGCGCTCCAGAGCGTGCCCGAGCGCGCGCACCTGCGGTTCGAGGGCCTCGAGGGCGCGGGCGAGGTCTGGCTCAACGGCACCTTCGTCGGCTCGACGCGCGGCAGCCGCCTACCGACCGTGTTCGACGTGGGCGGGCTGCTCGCGGCGTCGAATGTGCTCGTGGTGCGCGTGCACACCTTCAGCGCCGCCTCGTACCTGGAGGATCAGGACGAGTGGTGGAACCCCGGCATCATCCGCTCGGTGACCCTGCGCGAACGGCCCGAGCTCGCGATCGACGACGTGCGTGCGATCGCCGCCTGGGGGCACTCGGGGGCGACGTTGCGGGTCGACGTGCGCACGGCATCCGAGGCCCCCGTCTCGATCGAGCTCGTCGAGCGGGGGCTCGCGGTGACGCCCGGCATCGAGGTCGCGGTTCCGGATGCCCGGCCGTGGTCGGCGGAAGACCCCCAGCTGTACACGCTGCGGGTCAGCACCCCGCAGGAAGTGGTGCACGTGCGCATCGGGTTCCGCTCGATCGCGATCGTCGACGGCGTCTTCACGGTCAACGGCGCGCCCGTGCAGCTGCGCGGCGTCAACCGCCACGAGCACCACCCCGACTTCGGGCGCGCGGTGCCGCGCGAGACGCTCGAACTCGACCTGCTGCTCATGAAACGGGCGAACGTCAACGCCATCCGCACGGCGCACTATCCGCCGCACTCCGACCTGCTCGACCTCGCCGACGCGCTCGGATTCTGGGTCATCGACGAGTGCGACCTCGAGACCCACGGCTTCGGCGACGTCGGCTGGCGCGAGAACCCGACCGACGACGAGGCGTGGGAGGCCGCGCTGCGCGACCGCGCCGCGCGCATGGTCGAGCGCGACAAGAACCACCCGAGCATCATCATGTGGTCGCTCGGCAACGAGGCCGGCACAGGCCGCAACCTCGCGGTGATGGCCGCCGAGATCCGCGGGCGCGACGCCACGCGACCCCTGCACTACGAGGGCGATCAGGCGTGCCGCGACGTCGACGTGTGGAGCCGCATGTACGCGCCGCACGACCAGGTCGAGGCGATCGGCCAGGGCCTCGAGCCGCCGCTCGGCGACGACCCGTGGGTGACGCTCCGCCCCGATGACGACGCCGAGGCGCTGCACGAGCGGCGCGGGCGCATGCCGTTCGTGCTGTGCGAGTACGTGCACGCCATGGGAACGGGCCCCGGCGGCATGACCGAGTACCAGGAGCTGTTCGACCGATACCCGCGCCTCATGGGCGGGTTCGTGTGGGAGTGGCTCGAGCACGGCATCCACCGCCCTCTGCCCGATGGCGGCACCGGCACCTTCTACGGCGGCGACTTCGGCGAGCCCGTGCACGACGGCAACTTCGTGATCGACGGCCTCGTCGCCGCCGACCGCACGCCGCGCGCGCAACTCGCCGACCTCGCGGCCGTCTTCACCCCGGTCGTGCTCGACGTGGATGCCGAGGCCGGGGTGCTGCGCCTGCGCAGCCGCCTCGACCACACCGACACCGCGCGCTACCAGCTGAGTTGGAGGGTCGCCTCGGCGGATTCGTCGGTCGATGCCGACGGGTTGGACGACGACGGCGTCACGCAGGGTCGCTCGGGCGTGTTCGCGCACCGGCCAGTGCCGCCACGCGGCACCGCCGAGATCCCCCTGCCGCCGCCGCTGCTCGCGCACGTGCGCACGCCCGGGCTCGTGGTGACGGTCGAGGCGAGCGCGCTCGACCCTGCACTGCCCGCGCTCGCGGGCTGGGTCGTCGCGCGCGCGCAGGTCGTGACCGTGGGGGCCGAGGTGCGACCGACTGCGCTGCCGACGCCGGGCATCATGGCGCTCGAGAAGCTGCACCTCGACGAGGTGACGGGCGCGGTGATCGCGATAGGCGACCAGCCGGTCGAGGCCTGGCGGCTCGAACTGTGGCGCGCGCCCATCGACAACGACCTCGGTACCGGGTGGGATCGGCCCGACTCGCGCCCCGACGCCGAGAAGTGGGCGGCCCTCGGGCTCGACCGCCTCGTCTCGCGGCTCGTGTCGCTCACGCGCACGCCCGACCGCGTCGAGGTCGTCACGCGCATCGGTGCCGCGGCGACGGATGCCGGGGTCACCGCCCGCTGGATCTGTACGGCCGAGGCGGGCGGGCTCGCCCTCGCGCTCGAGGTCGTGCCCGAGGGCGGGTCCGAGGCGGAGTGGGCGCGCGTGGGCGTCTCGTTCGCCCTGCCCGGTCTCGCGCACGACGTGCGCTGGTTCGGCCGCGGCCCCGGCCCGGCCTACCCTGACACGGGCGAGGCGGCGCACGTCGGCTGGTTCGCCCGCTCGCTCGACGCGCTGCAGGAGCGCACGGTGCGGCCGCAGGAGTCGGGCGCGCGCGCCGAGGTGCGCTGGGCGCGGCTCGAGCTGCCCCAGGGGCGGGCGCTCGAGCTCGCGACTCCCGACGCGGTGGCTCTCACCGTGCGGCCGTGGTCGACCGAGACGCTCGCCGCCACGACGCACGACCACCTGCTGCCCGACGACGACCGCACGCACGTCGTGCTCGACCTGGCGCAGCACGGCGTCGGCTCGGCCGCGTGCGGGCCCGGCGTGCTGCCCGACTACCGGCTGACCGCGCGCACCGTGCGCGGCAGCATCCGCTTCACGCTCGACCAGGAGGCCTCATGACCGCACCGCACACGATCGACACGGGCGTCGACGGCATCACCGTCACGCTCGAGCCGACCGAGCGCTTCACCTTCGGCAGCTTCGTCGACTGCAACATGGCGACGGCCTGGGTCGGCGACCGGTTCCGCATCTTCCCGGGCAAGTACGGGGAGGACCCGGTGTGGGGTCAGGCGAACGAGCTCACCCACGCCGACGGCGCGACCGTGGCCGAGGCGTTCTCGCGCGGACCGGAGGAGTTCGTCGAGCCCGTCATGCCGCCAAATACCCCGCCGGGCACCCCCGGGCTGCACGGCGCCGTGTGGTTCGAGACGGTCTACCAAGACCCCTCCGACGCCTCGGGCCGCACGCTCTACGCGCTGTACCACAACGAGAACTACCCCGAGACGCTGCCCTTCGACCCGGCGACGGGTGATGGCCTGCGCGCCGACGACTGGCCGCCCGGACTCACCGGCCCCGAGTCGGTGCAAGCGGTGCCGCGCATCGGCATCATGCACTCGACCGACGGCGGGCTCAGCTGGAGCAACCGCGGCATCCTGCTCGAAGACCGCGACGATCGCATGATCCGCCTGCCGGTCAACCGCAACAACTGCTTCCCGGGCGGGGTCGGCGACCCGAGCGCCGTCGCCTCGGGCGAGTTTTTGTACGTGTTCTTCGGCGAGTACGCCTACCCCGAAGCCTGGGATGCCCGCACGTGGTCGCGCGAGACCGAGGCCGCGGCGCAGTGCGTGAGCGTGGCCCGCGTGCCGCTCGCCGCGCTCGACGAGCCCACGGGTGCCGCGCGGCGCTGGAGCGGCACCGCCTTCGATGCGCCGTGGAACGGGGTCGGGCAGCCGATCGCGAGCCTGCGCATCCCGTTCTCGGAGGGCGGTGGCGCCGTCTCGCAGGGGGACGAGCAGTACTACTGGGGCCCCTCGGTCAGCTGGAACGAGCACCTGCAGGTGTGGGTCATGCTGCTCGGCCGCGTCGACGGCAGCTTCTGGGTGGGCGACAGCCTCTTCCTCTCGATCAACCCGCACCGCGATCTCGGCGAGGGCGACAACGCGCAGCAGTGGTCGACGCCCGTGCGCATCGTGCATCGCCCTGGCCACACGCTCTGGTACCCCTCGCTGCAGCCGACCGATTCGCCGGAGGATCTCGCCGCGAAGCGCACGTGCCTGCGGCTCGGCGCCGAAGCGCGGCTGTTCTTCAAAGACATGACGCAGGAGGAGCACGTGTACATCAGCGACTTCCGGGTGCGGTTCGACCGTGCGGCGGCCTCCTCGTGACGGGCGTGCGGCGCGCGCTCATCACCGGCGGCGCGAGCGGGCTCGGGGCCGCGGCGGCCGAGCGGCTGCGGGCCGACGGCATCGAGGTCATCACGGTCGATCTCTCTGACGCGGCCGACCACCAGGTCGACATCGCCGACGACGCGGCCGTGCAGGCGCTCGCCGCGGCGATCGGCCCCGTCGACATCCTCGTCAACT
>CAYPND010000043.1:12969-17095 GCA_964412175.1 uncultured Microbacteriaceae bacterium
CGCGCCGACGAGGTCGCCGAGCTTATCGCGTGGTTGACCTCCGATAAAGTCAGCTTCTCGACCGGCGCGGTGTACGACATCAGCGGCGGCCGCGCCACGTACTAGAGGAGTACCTCGTGAAACTCATGCGCCTTGGCCCGGCGGGCCACGAACGCCCTGTCGTGCGTGTCGACGCTGACCACTACGTCGACGTCAGCGACGTCGTGCCCGACGTCGACGAGCGATTCTTCGGTGCCACCAGCATCGGGGGCGGGATGCTCGGCCTCGAGGCGGTCGTCGCTGAGCGCCTCGCGGCCGGCGCCGTGCATCCCTTCGGCGATCAGCGGGTGGGGGCGCCGATCGCGCGCCCGCACCAGATCCTCTGCATCGGGCTCAACTATTCCGATCACGCCGCGGAGTCGGGCATGCCCGTGCCCGACGAGCCGATCTTGTTCACGAAGAGCCCCAACACGCTCGTGGGGCCGAACGATGACGTGATCATGCCGCGCGGCGCGACGAAGCTCGACTGGGAGGTCGAGCTGGGCATTGTCATCGGCCAGCGCGCGAGCTACCTCGACTCACCCGAGCAGGCGCGCGAGCACATCGCCGGCTATGTCGTCGTGAACGATGTGAGCGAGCGGGCGTTCCAGATCGAGCGCGGCGGGCAATGGGCCAAGGGCAAGTCGGCCGAGACGTTCAACCCGGCCGGGCCGTGGCTCGCGACGCCCGACGAGCTCGACGACGTCATGGCGCTCGGCATGTGGCTCGACGTCAACGGGCAGCGGCGGCAGACCGGCTCGACGGCGACGATGATCTTCGACCCCTTCGTGATCGTGCACTACCTCAGCCAGTTCATCGTGCTCGAGCCGGGCGACCTCATCAACACGGGCACGCCGCCCGGGGTGGGCCTGGGTATGACGCCGCCGACCTACCTGCAGGTGGGGGATGTCATGACGCTCGGCATCGACGGGCTCGGCGAGCAGCGGCAGACGGTCGCGCCGCCGCGCTAGGGCCGACCCCGAGCCGACTCGTCAGCGCGAGCCGCGCGCTTCCGGGGGCGGGTTGCGAGCTCGAGCAGCTCGAGCACGTGCCGGTAGGGCATGCCGGTCGCGCGGCTCATGCCGAGCTCGCACGTGCGGTTGGCGCTCACGGCGTGGTCGAAGTCTCCGCCCTCGCGCCGCAGCCGATCGAGGTCGCGCACCTCGTCGGCCGTGGCCGCCGCCGTGAGCTCGGGGTGCAGCATGCCGCGGTCGCCCGCGAAGGCGCAGCATCCCCAGGCCTCGGGCACGACCGCCTCGTCGGCGACCGCGCGTGCGATCGTGACGAGCGCCTCGGTCGCGCCGAGCGCCTGCGTCGAGCACGTCGGATGCACGGCCACCCGCCCCTGCCGCTCGAGCACCGACAGCCGGGGCAACAGGGTCTCGGCGGCGAAGGTCACGGCGTCGATCACCCGGCGCGCTCCCGGGCCATCGCCGCGCGCTGCGTCGGCGGGCCCGCCCAGCAGCCCGGCGAAACCTTCGGTGCACGAGGCCGCATCGCTCACGATCGGCAGCCCGGCGGCGGCGGGGCCGAGCGCCTCGACGGACTCGCGCACGCGGTCGCGCATCGCCGTGTGGCCGGCGGTGTGGCCCTTCGACTTCCAGGGCGTGCCGCAGCACAGGCCGTCGATGCCCTCGGGCACGAGGAGAGTGACCCCGGCGCGCTCGCACAGGGCGAGGAACGCGGCCGTCGCGCCGCCGTCCGCGTCGCCGCCAGCATGACCGCCCTCGGGCCCGAACATCGTGCCGACGCACGCCGGCAGGTAGATCGCCGTGTACTGCGCCGCCGCGACGGGAGCCGCGATGCGCACGACCGGCGAGACCTCGAGCACGCGCGAACGGCGAGCACCTCCGCGCGGCAGGCCGGCCTCGTAGCGAGGCACGACATCGGTGCCGAGCAGCGCGCGAGCGGCCGAGCTCGCCGCGCGCACGAGCGGGGTCGGCAGGGCATCCGCGACGCTGAGGCCGGCGGAGGCGGTGCGGGTCGTGGCATCCCAGTGCTCGGCGGCGGCGTTCCACACCCCGCGGCCAGGCGTGCGCGTCTCAGCGCGGAGACGCCGCACCAGGTCGCCAGTGTTGATCGAGACCGGGCAGGCGATGCCGCACAGTCCATCGACGGCGCACGTCTGCACGCTCTCGTAGGGCTCGTCGACGAGCAGCGCCTCGACGAGCTCGCTGTCACCTCGCGCCTCAGCAGCGGCGAGCTCGCGGCGCACGACGATGCGCTGCCGCGGGGTCAGGGTGAGCGTGCGGCTCGGGCACGTCGGCTCGCAGTAGCCGCACTCGACGCAGCGGTCGACCTCGGCCTCGACGGTGGGCGTCGTCTTGAGGTGCTTGAGGTGCGCCTGCGCGTCGTCGGTGATGATGACGCCCGGGTTGAGCACGCCCGCCGGGTCGCACAGCTCCTTCACCGCCCGCATGACCGCCGTGAGCTCGGCCCCGTACTGCCGCTCGACGAACGGGGCCATGATGCGGCCCGTGCCATGCTCGGCCTTGAGCGTGCCGCCTTGGGCGAGCACGAGCTCGACAATCTCCTCCGTCACGGTGGCGTAGCGCGCGACGCCCTCGGGCGTGTCGAAGCGCTCGGTGAGCAGGAAGTGGATGTTGCCGTCTTTCGCGTGCCCGAAGATCACGGCGCTCTCGTAGCCGTACCGCGCGAACATTGCCTCGAGGGCCTCGCAGGTCGGCAGCAGGTTCGCGACGGGCACCGCGACGTCTTCCAGAATCGCGGTCGTGCCGCTCGGTCGCGCTTCGGCGACCGCGGCGTAGAGGCTCTTGCGCACGTGCCACAGCGCCGCTCGGGCGGCGGGCTCGCGCGAGAACGCGAAGGGGGCGGCGAGCGGCAGCCCGGCGATGGCGCGGTCGGCGGCGGCGAGGCCGAAGGCGAGCTCCGCATCCGTCGCCGAATGCACCTCGACGAGCAGGGCCGCGTGCCGGTCGATCGTGAGGGCGGTGATCGCCGCGGGCGCGTCGCCGAGGGTCTGGGCGACGCGCAGCGAGGTGGCGTCCATCAGCTCGATCGTCGCGAGGCCCGCGTCGACGAGGTCCGGCAGCGCGGCCGTCGCGGCGGCGAGGGACGGGAAGACGAGCAGCCCTGTCGCCACGAGCGGCGCGACGGGCACCGTGCGGAACACGGCCTCGCCCACCCAGCCGAGCGTGCCCTCGCTGCCGATCATGATCCGAACGAGCAGGTCGATGGGCCGCTCGTGGTCGAGGAACGAGTTGAGCCCGTAGCCCATCGTGTTCTTCATCGCGAACAGGCGCCGGGTGCTCGCCACCGACTCCTCGTCGGCCAGCACCCGCGCCCGCAGGGCCGACAGCCCGGCCCACAGCTCGGGGGCCGCAGCCCGCAACTGCTCATCCGCGTCGCGCCCATCAGAATCGGTGGACGCGGAGTCGATCGTCGCCCCGCTCGCGAGCACGAGCGTCATCGACTCGAGCGTGCGGTACGTGTTCTGCTCGATGCCGCACGCCATGCCGCTCGAGTTGTTGGCGATGACGCCGCCGATCGTGCAGGCGATCTCGCTCGCGGGGTCGGGGCCGAGGCGCCGGCCGTGCCGCGCGAGGCGGGCGTTGACCTGGCGCACGGTCGCGCCGGGCTGCACGCGCACGCGCTCGCCGCCGTCGAGCACCTCGATGCCGCGGAAGCCCGCGCGCGTGTCGACGAGCAGCTGGTCGGTGACGCCCTGCCCCGAGAGGCTCGTGCCGCCCGAGCGGAACGTCAGAGGGCGGCCCGTGCGCGAGGCCTCGGCGAGCAGCTCGGCGACCTGCGCGATCGAGGTCGGCGTCGCGACGGTGTGCGGGCGCAGCAGGTAGTGGCTCGCGTCGTGCGCCATGGCGACGAGGTCGATCGCGCGCTGCGTGGTCGGTGCGGCGGCGATCACGGGCGGCTCAGCTCTGGTTCGAGAAGGCGGCGTCGAACGACTGCTCGGGAAGGTCCCACAGCAGCGAGCGCACGAACTGCACGGCCTCGTCGGCGCCGTGCAGCCGGCTCATGCCCGCGTCCTCCCACTCGATCGAGATGGGGCCGGTGTAGCCGATCGCCTTGAGAGCCCGGAACGAGTCCTCCCACGGCACGTCGCCGTGCCCGGTCGAGACGAAGTCCCACC
>CAYPND010000044.1:0-16108 GCA_964412175.1 uncultured Microbacteriaceae bacterium
GCAACGCCATCCGTCTGCAGCAGACGCTGCGCATCATGGCGCACGCGGCCGAGGTTCCCGACTCGGTGCGCGCTGAACTGACGGCGCGCGATGTCGCGGCGCAGCAGCGATCGCTCGCGGCCCGGCAGCGCGAACTCACGGCGATCGAGCGCGCGCGGGATGCCGCCGCGCAGCGCGCGCTGCGGGCGCGGCTCACCGAGTCGGCGCCCGGCCTCATGGCAGAGATGGATGCCGCGCGGCTCGGCCAGCGCCGGTTGCGGCGCTCGCGCGCCCTCACCTCACTCACGACGCTGCTCGCCCTCGTCGGCATCGTCGTCGCGGTCGTCGTTGGCGCCTGGGCTTGGGCAGGCTTCGCCGCCTTCGTCGCGATCAGCGGCGGGATGCTCCTCACGGGTCTTGCGCGCGCGCAGCGCCGCCGCACGGCTCCCGTTGCGGGGGTGGCCGCGCGCGAGTTCGTCGACCTCGCGCCCGCGGTTCGCCGCGCGCCAGCGGTCGCGCGTCGCGAGTGGACGCCCGTGCCGTTGCCCAAGCCGAGCTACCTCAGCGCGCCGGTAGTGCCGACCGGGGCCGCGGCTCCGGCTCTCGACCACGCGGCCGCGCTCGCTGCCGCCGCGGCCGAGGCCGAGCGGGCGCAGCGGGCGGCAGCCCGCGCGGCATCCACCGACGTCGCCGCGGCCGCTTCCACAACGTCGGAGTGGACGGCGCCCGAGGTGGCCCGGCCCGCCGCGAGCCGGTTCGCCGGCATGGGCCTCGTGGAGGGGCTGCCGACGCGCGCACCCGACCTCGACGAGGTGCTGCAGCGTCGTCGCGCCGCCAGCTGAGTCGACTCAGCAACGGGACGGGCACGCCGCCCGTGACTGGTAATGTGGTCGATGCACCACGGGCCTGTGGCGCAGTTGGTAGCGCGCCTCGTTCGCATCGAGGAGGTCAGGGGTTCGAATCCCCTCAGGTCCACGCTGTTCTCACCTCACTCCGTCTCAAGAGATCTCCCAAGCGTCTGTCTTCCGTCAATCAGGTCGATGTAGGCTCCGGTCTCGTCGACTAGAGAAGAGTGGGTGGCGCGATGGACTTTCCCCCAATGATCGCCGGCAAGAACCTGATCCAGCCCGCCCCTCGACGAGTGCGCGGCTACTTCGCTGGCCAGCTGGTGTTCGATACGACCCAGGCGCTCTATGTGTGGGAGAAGCCGCACTATCCGTACTACTACATCCCGATCGATGATGTGAATGATGACCTGCTCGTCGACGAGATGTACGAGAAGCACCAATCGCTCGGCACCTCCATGCGCTACGGCCTCCAGGTCGGCGACCGAGAGGTGCCGAAGGCCGCGAAGATGTACACCGACGACGCTCTCGACGGCCTGCCGGGCATGGTGAAGTTCGAGTGGGAGGGCCTCGACGAGTGGTTCGAAGAAGACGAGCAGGTCTTCGTGTACCCGCGAAACCCCTATACGCGGGTGGATGCTCTGCGCTCGACCCGTACCGTGCGCGTCGAGCTCGGCGGGGTCGTACTCGCGGAATCGTCATCGCCGGTGATGGTGTTCGAGACCGGCCTGCCGACGAGGTACTACCTCAACCGCACCGATGTGAACGTCGAGCACCTCGTGCACACCAATACGGTCTCAGAGTGCCCGTACAAGGGCACGACGAGCGACTATTGGTCGGTAGCGATCGGGGGAACGGTGCATGCGGATCTGGCGTGGTCGTACGTGTTTCCGACCCGGCAGCTGCTGCCCATTGCGGGACTCATCGCATTCTACAACGAGAAGGTCGACACCTTCATCGACGGAGAGCTGGTGCCGCGGGCGACCACGCACTTCTTCCCGACGACCCCTGCCCCGGAGGCGAGCAATGGCTGAGGTGACCTACCGTGACCTGCGCGCGGTGTACATCAACTGCACCCTGAAGCGCAGCCCCGAGCTGTCGCACACGCAGGGGCTCATGGATCGCAGCATCGAGCTCATGCGTGCCCAGGGGGTGCACGTCGACTCGCTGCGCTTGATCGATCAGGAGGTGGCGACCGGGGTCTACGCCGACATGCGCGAGCACGGTTGGGCCCAGGACGGCTGGCCCGACACGGTGTGGCCGCTCGTCGAGGCTGCACACATCCTGGTGATCGGAGGCCCGTTGTGGCTGGGCGACAACGCCTCGGTGACTCGCCAGTTGATCGAGCGGTTGTACGCGATGAGCGGGCTGTTCAACGATAAGGGTCAGTACGTCTTCTACGGCAAGGTCGCCGGCACGTTGATCACCGGCAACGAAGATGGTGTGAAGCACGCCGCCATGTCGACGCTGTACAGCCTGCAGCACATCGGCTACACGATCCCGCCAGCGGCAGATGCCGGCTGGATCGGCGAAGTCGGCCCCGGCCCGAGCTACCTCGACGAGGGTTCAGGCGGGCCCGAGAACGACTTCACCAACCGCAACACCACCTTCATGACCTGGAACCTGTTGCACCTGGCCCGCATCCTCACAGATGCCGGTGGCATCCCCGCATACGGCAACCTGCGCGAGCAGTGGAACGAGGGCGAGCGTTTCGGCTTCAACCCCGAGTACCGGTAACGCCGTGACCGCCACGACGCAGCGAATCGAGTTCGACGGCTCGCACGGCGAGCCGCTGGCGGCCCGCCTTGAGCTGCCGGCGGGTGCGATCCGGGCGTTCGCCCTCTTTGCGCACTGCTTCACGTGCAGCAAGGATGCCGTGGCGGCGAGCCGCATCTCACGCGCACTCACCGACTCCGGTGTCGCCGTGCTGCGATTCGACTTCACCGGGCTGGGGCAGTCGGGTGGCGACTTCGAGAACACGAACTTCTCGTCGAATGTCGACGACATCGTGCACGCGGCCGCGTTCTTGGGGTCCCACTACCGTGCCCCGAGCATTCTCATCGGGCACTCTTTGGGTGGCGCTGCGGTGCTCGCCGCGGCGAGCCGCATCGAGGGGGTCGCCGCGGTGGTGACCATCGGCGCGCCGGCCGACCCGCATCACGTCGTGCACTTGCTCGGTGATGACCTGACCGCGATCGAGCGCGATGGCGTTGCCGAACTCGATCTCGGTGGTCGGCCGTTCCGCATCCAGCTGCAGTTTCTGCGCGACCTCGAGATGCAGCCGCAGCAGGAGCGCATCGCGTCCCTCGGCGCGGCGCTGCTCGTCATGCACTCCCCGAGCGACGACACCGTCTCGGTCGACAACGCGCGCCTCATCTTCGACGCGGCACGCCACCCGAAGTCGTTCGTCGCCCTCGACGGCGCCAATCACCTACTCACCGATCGCGACGACGCCGCCTACGTCGCGACGATTATCGGCGCGTGGGTGAGTCGCTATGCGCTCGACGCCGACCCGCACCAGATCACGGTACCCGACCCGGAACTCGCCGACGGTCGCGTTCTCGTCTCAGAGACCGCCGCTCGCGGCTTCACGCAAGAGATCCGGGCGGGCAGGCACGTGTTCCGCGCTGACGAACCGCTCGGCATCGGCACTGATCTCGGGCCGAGCCCCTACGACCTGCTGCTCGCGGCGCTCGGCGCCTGTACCTCGATGACGATCCGCATGTACGCTGACCGCAAGACGTGGCCGCTCGAGCACGTCAGTGTCGAGCTCGCGCACTCGCGCACGCACGCGAACGACTGCGCGAACTGCGACGAGTCGACCGAGCACCTGCAGCACATCGAACGCGTCATCACGATCACCGGTGACCTCGATGACACTGAACGGGATGCCCTGCTCGCGATCGCCGACAAGTGCCCGGTGCACCGCACCCTGCACGCCGGCGTGCTCGTGACCACGACTGTCGCCTGAGGCGGAGTCGACGTCCTGTCGCAGGCTGGCCTCCGCGCTCGAGGCGTCTGCGCGCGCGGCCGGTGCGGCTCAGGCTCGCGTGAAGGTGACGTGGATGACGCCGCTCTCGGCGATGGCCGAGGTGACGTGGTAGGCGCGCTCGAACGCGCGGAGGGCATCCCACCGTCGAATGCCGCGCCCGAGGACGATGGGCGTGATCGCGACGTGCAGCTCGTCGACGAGGCCCGCCGTCAGATAGGGGAGCAGGCTCGTGGGTCCGCCGCCGATGCGCACATCGGCCCCGTCGGCGGCCTCGCTCGCGATCGCGAGGGCTTCGGTGGGGGTGGCCGAGATGAAGTGGAAGGTGGTGCCGCCCGCCATCTCGATCGACGGCAGTTCGCGGTGCGTGAGCACGAAGACGGGGTAGTGGAAGGGCGGGGTGTCGCCCCACCAGCCGCGCCAGTCGGGGTCGTCGGGGTAGGCGTGCAGGCCGAACTTGCCCGCGCCCATGATCTCGGCGCCGATGCCCTCGACGCACGACAGATGGAAGTCGTCGTCGAAGGGCTTGCCGGGCGCCGCATCGTCGGTGGCGGCGACGGCGGCAACCGAGGTCATCAGTTCAGCGTGCTCGGCTGACGGAAGAGAACAGCCCCTCTTGGTCACGGCTGGATCAACGCGACGCGGAAACCAGCCTCAGGAGTGAGGCACCTGGTTCACATGTTGAGAGTACGTACGCAACAGCTCCGCCATTTCCTTGAGCATCGTTGATCGCTAAACTTTGAGCACATCGAGTGGGGAGTCCGGCGTGAGACGTTCCACCGTCGCGACAGTAGTTCTCGTCGCCCTGGCGGGGTCGATGATCGGAGTGTCCACGGTAGGGGCAAACTCGGCAACGGCCGCGAATCACGGCGACCCGTGGACGACGATGGTTGTCGTCGACGATCCCGTCGCTGGCGAGCTGCTGCGGCACTACCGCACGACGAGCGAGAGCGGGCAGCCCGCTCAGCTACTCGGCGAGATGCCGATCGCAGGCGCGAGCGAGGTCGTGGCAGAGGCCGACGGCTCCGCGGTGTGGGTGCTTGGTTCAGGCAGCGCGCCGGGAGCATCCCGTATCGAACGGTTTGCGGTGGCCGCCGACGGTAGCCTCACGGCGACGGGCGAAGCGTTCGACGTCGGCGAGGGTGCCCGTGACCTCGTGCGATCGCCGGATGACCGGCACGTGTACACCGTGAACCCCGACGCCAACACGCTCACGGCCGTTGACACGATCGCCGGAACCGTCGACGCCTTCGCGATTCCGGGTGGCCCAATAGGAATCGTCGTCGCTCCCGACGGGGTCACGGCGGCGGTCATCACTGAAGACGACATCGTGCACCGTGTCGACCTCGTGACGGGTGCCGTGACCGCGACGCGCGCCGCGGGCGGCGGCTTCACCGCGGAGGGGCTTGTCGACATCGAACTCGCCCCTGAGGGCGATGCGGTGTACATCGCGGCTGACGGCGGCTCGGGCGGCGGCGCCGTGACGCGCCTCCGCCTCGATGCCGCGCTCTCGGTCGAGGGAGCCGGCGACCGGGATGCGACGCTCGGGCCGCTCGAACCGATCGGCCTCGAGATCGATCGGGTGTACGGCGACGTGCTCGTCGCGATCGACGGGTCCCCGACGATCGAACGCCTCGTGTGGGGAGCGGCGACCTTGACTCCGGTCGGCAACTTCATCGTGGATGCTCCGGTCTCGGCAGTGCTCACCTCGACCCCCCTCGGCAACGCGGTGGACGCGTGGGTGCCCTCAGCGGCGAGCGTCATTCGGCTCGAGTATCCGAGCGGCGGCCTGTCGGTGCCGTACGCGGCAGGCGAGGCGCGGGCGATCCTGATCATGCCCGGTCAGCCCGTGACAATCGACGGGCCGATCGGAGGGTCGTCGAATGCGGGTGAGTCCGTTGAGATCATGCTCGACGGGATCGCCCCCGCTGAGGACCTCTCGTACCTCGAGTGGGACTTCCACGACGGAGCGGGGCTCGCGACCACGACGCAGCCGCGCGTTGAGCACGAGTTCGACGCCGAGGGCATTTACACCGTGACGGTGCGTTCGGTCAGTCGGCTCGGCGCCAGCGTCGAGCCGCGATTCGATGGCCGCTCCATGATGACGAACGGATCGCCCGAGGCCGAAGCGCAGATCATCCGTATCGTGAATCCAGCCATCATTGGCGGATCGGTGTCGTGGACCGGCGCAAGTGATCCGGCACGCACCCAAAAGTACTGGCAGATACCCGAGCGCACGACGTCGCTTGTCATTACCGCTGCCGGACGCCCTGGTCTGCGCGGCACCGATAGCGCCCCGGGGGTGGGTGACCTCTGTGAGATCGTCGGCGAATCGTGCAGCAACCCGGGCGCGGATGGGGGTGGCCGACCCACCGCGCGCGTCACTGTGCCCGTCGGGGTTGGCGCAGATTTGCTTGCCCCCGGCGACACCTTAAGTGTTGTGCTTGGTCATCATGGAGCGTCGACCCACGGTCAACTGCTCGGCGGTTCTGGGGGCACCGGCGGCGGGACGGACGGCGGCGACGGCGGCGCCGGCGGTGGTGGCAGTGGTGTCTTTCTCGAATCGGCTGATCTGCAGTACCCGTGGATCATCGCCGCGCCTGGTGGAGGTGGTGGCGGAGGTGGAGGCCTGTCATCGTTCGCTGGGGTCGGCGGGTCAGGCTTCATGGGTCTGTCAGACGGGGCGCTCGGTGAGGGCTCGGGTGAAACGCGCGGCACGTATCGCGCGCAGTGCGTTATCGGAGTGACGGCGTTCGCGCAACGCCCCGGGGGTCCGAGCGCGCAGACCCTGCAGAACGGCGATCCCGGGCGCAGTACCGACCGTGTGAGCACGGGCGGCGCGGGCGGGGGTGGCGGTGGATGCCTCGGGGCGGCGGCCGGTCAGGAAGAGTCACCGTATCCGAGCGGGGGCGCCGGTGGTGGTGGTGGCATCGGTTACTCGCGGTATCCGGACGCTACAGAACTGATCGGTGAGGTCGCCGGCGCTGACTCCTTCGTCGGCATCGAATGGACAGCGACCGCCGTGACAACCGAGCGTGCGACCGTGACGGCCGCCGATCGCTGGCGCTTCACCCTCGGTGAGGCGGGTGGGTTTCCTCTCACCTTCGCCGGTCTGGGCGCGTCACCCTCCGAACCGCCGGGCATCCCAGCAGGCCTCGAATGGTCATGCGTCGACCTCGGGGCGTCGATTCCTTTCTGCCAGATTGTGGGCACCCCGGCCGACGGCACCGCGGGTGTGTATGACCTCGAGATTGAGGCCGAGGGTGGTGACCGTACCGTGCGGCTCGTCATCGAGCATCCATCGTCGATCGCGGCAGCGGCAAACCCCGTCACGTGGCGGCCCGCGCGTCAGCAGGCCATCGACCTGACGTCGGAAGGCGACAGTGGCCGCGTGCTCGCCGTGCGGGGCGAGATGCCCGACTGGCTCTCGTTCATCGACGGGGGCGACGGCACGGCCTCGCTCGTCGGAACGCCGCCCGCGGGTAGCGACGGCACGTACACGACGCGCGTCGTGGTGGCGCAAGACGCGCGCACGCTCGATGCGGAACCCGTCGGGGCATGGTCGGTCATCGAGGTCGAGATCGCGGTAGTCTCGCAAACCGACCTCGCGATCTCGGCGGGCACGGTGCCGACGGTGCGCGAGGGCGACCGGAATCGTTCCCTCGAGCTGACGGTCGACAATCGTGGCATCGACCCCTCCGACCCGGGCACGACCACGGTGACCGTCGACACGGGCAGCCCCGACATCGTCGCCCGCGCGCTCAGCGGCACGGGCTGGATCTGCTTGCTCGATGCGCTCGTCTGTTCGCGATCGGGATCGCTCGACGCGGGGGAGGCGTGGCCGGCAATCGACGTGCGCGTCGACGTGGGTGTCGGCACGACGGTCGGGCCGTGGGCGGCCAGTGCGACCGTCGACGCGCGGCTCGACGTCGACGTGGCCAACAACACCTGGAACTCGCTAGCGAGCATCGACGACGTGCCCTCTCCTCGAACGACTGCTGATGCATATCGAATAGGCGCGGGACGGTCGTTGATCGTGAGCGAAGCGGCCGGACTGCTCGCGAATGACGTGGGCGAGGGGCCCCTCATCGCGCAGCTTGTGACCGCGCCCGTCGGCGGTGCAGTGCAGCTCGACCCCGACGGCTCGTTCACCTTTCGCCCCAACGGCGAGGTATCGGGACCGGTTCGATTCACCTATCAGGCTCTCGATCGTCTCGGCCAAGAGTCGGCGGTCTCGACTGCCACGATCGTGGTGGATGCTGAACCGACAATCGTCGCCATTCCGAATCCAACGCCTGAACCGTCTCCTGTCTCGAGCAACTCGTCTACCCCGGTTGACCCTGAGGGTGCGTCGTCGGGAGTCTCCCCGAACTCTGGAGCGTCAGAAGGATCAGGGGGCGACCGCGGCTTCGGTGGTCTCGATTGGGAGGGCGCGGTCGCGTGGATCGTTGCGTTGCTGGCGCTCATCGCGCTCGGTATCGGTTTTGTCATCGTGCGCCGCCGACGCGATGCTCGGTCGGTACCGCGAAGCACGCTCGCGCCGTAACCGTTGCTCCCGCCCCTCAGCAGCGGATGCTCGACACAAGACCGCCCCTGCTCTGGCAAGTCGAGCGCACCGCGCCGAGCTTCAGATGACCGAGGCGGGTGGAACGGCGAGTGGGTCGACGGCTTGGTGCGGTTGAGGTTCTGTTCGACGCTCAGCGCAGTCACGGGCATCCTGCAGGGGGAGCAGCGCACCGGAGACTCCCGCCTGCCCCGGCGGGGCATGCAGCGCACGAGTACCTGCCACGGCGACTGACGCTCTACCGCGCGTCGACCGGGCGTGAGCGGCTTCCGTCGCGCTGCGCGGCGGATCCGGCCAAAACGACGATCACGATGCCGATGATATGCAGGGGCCCGGGAGCTGGCTTAAGGCGATGAGCCCGACGACGAGCCCGAACGCCGGCAAGCACACGCTGTGGGCCTACTGCCGGGTTCCACATGGGAGCACCGAGGGCGTGCCGCCGATCACCTGCGGCAGCCCGATGATGGTCGTCACAACGGCCGCGATCGGAATCGTGAAGGCGAGCCCCGTGATGCCGCTGAAGCGGTCGCCGACGCGCTGGGTGAGCAGGTTGTAGAGACCCCACCACGTGCCGGCGAGCAAGGCGAACACGATGCCGAGGGCGTCTGTCGCCCCCCCTTCCACGGCTCGGTCAGCGGCACGACGCCGACGAGCGCGAGGGCCGGCCAGACGAGCGCCCGGCGCCAGCATCGTGTCAGCCACGGGTTGATCCTGCCACCTCGGTCGCGCGCGCTCGGCCGTGCGCGGCCTAGCCGAGCCGCGCGAGCGCCGCACCCGCGGCGTTCCAGCCGCCCATGCCGTGCACGCCCCCGCCGGGCAGCGTCGACGACGAGCACAGGTACAGCCCCGGCACGGGTGTGGCCCACGGCGTGAGCGAGAGCGAGGGCCGCGCGGCGAGCTGCCGCCAGTCGGTCGCGCCGCCACCGATGTCGCCGCCCACGAGGTTCGCGTTCCAGCTCTCGAGGGCGGCCGGGCCCATCACGTGCCGCCCGAGCACGCGCTCGCGAAAGCCGGGGGCGACGCGCTCGAGTTGGGCCTCGATGGCGGGCAGGGCATCCACGGTGCTGCCGTTCGGCACGCGGCAGTAGGCCCACAGCGTGTGCTTGCCCGCGGGCGCACGGGTGGGGTCGGCGACCGTCGCCTGCACAGCGAGCACCCAGGGGTCGTCGACGTGCCGACCGCGCGCGGCCTCGCGCTCGGTGCGGGCGACCTGCTCGGCGGTGCCGATGTGTACGGTTCCCGCGCCCGCGCCCGCGAGCGCGGGGTCGGCCCACGGCACGGGGCCGTCGACAGCCCAATGGGCGGCGAACACGCCCGCGCCGTAGCGCCAGCGCGCGAGCCGGCGGGCGTAGCGCGCAGGCAGGGCGTCGCTTGCGATCGCGAGCACCTGACGGGGCGTGAGATCGAGCACGACGACGCGAGCGCTCGGCAGCTCGGCGAGCGAGGTGACACGGTGGCCCGTGCGCAGCTCTCCGCCGAGCGAGGTCAGGCGCGCGACGAGCGCGTCGGCGACGGACTGCGATCCGCCGCGGGCGACGGGCCAGCCGACTCCGTGCGCGAGGCCGCCGAGCATGAGGCCGATGCCCGTCGTGAGCGGCTGCCCGAGCGGAACAGCCGCGTGCGCCGCGAGCCCCGCGAAGAGCGCGCGCGCCGGCTCATCGCGGAAGATCGTGCGCCCGACGAGCGACGCCGGCCACAGCCCGCGCGCGCCGAAGCCGAGCAGCGCGCCCAGATCATGCGGCGGCAGCCGGGTGGGGTCGAGCACCGAGGAGGCGAGGCCCGGCCAGTTCGCCGAGAGGCGCGCGAGCATCCCGCGCCATGCCCGCCCGTCGCGGCCGAGACCCTCGGCCGTCGCGTCGATCGAGCGGTGCAGCAGCGCCGAGCGCCCCGCGTCGATCGCGTGGCCGAGCGGGGTCGGTGGATGCACGAGCTCCAGACCGTCGCGCGACAGGTCGAGCGCCCGCATCGCCGGCGAGGCGAGCCCGAGCGCGTGCACCGTCGCGCCGAGGTCGTGCACGAACCCGGGCAGGGTCAGCTGCTCGCTGCGCAGCCCGCCGCCGGGGTGGTCGGCCGCCTCGAGCACGAGCACCCGCAGCCCCGCCTCGGCGAGCCGCACGGCCGCGACGAGCCCGTTCGGCCCCGCGCCGACGACGACGGCGTCGACATCGGGCGAACGCGATGCGGTCATGGGGTTGATCCTGCCCCATAGAGGTGGGCCAGATTGTGCGCCTTACCGCGGTCGAGAACCAGACGTAGCTCAGCGGCATGCGCCCGCGATGCAAGGGCATGGGTTGCGTCTACGACATCGACCTCGGCCCCGGCGCGGGCCACGACGGCGGCCGCATCGTGTTCGAGGGCACGCACGCTTAACTGGTCGCCGCCCGCTCGAGCCTGACGGGCCAGCGCCGCGCGGCGTACGTCGGGGGATAACCCCCTCGCCGAGCTCGCCCGCGACCCTCTAGCCTGGGGTCGATCTCACAGGAGGCAGTCATGGCAGGCAAGGGTGTTCAGCAGGGTGCGACGTGGGGCTTCGCCGGCCTGCTCGCCTACATCGGCGCGGCGATCTACTTCATCGGTCAGAGCGACGGCAGCTTCTGGGGCGTTATCCTTGGGCTGCTGCAGGCGATCGTCTGGCCGGCCTACGCCGTCTACGGCGGGCTGACCGCGCTCGGCGTGTGAGCACGGCCCGCTTCGGCACCCTCGACCTCGCCCCCGCCGCCGAGCACCCAGAGTTGCTCGCCGAGCCGGTACGCGCGTTTCTCGCCACGCACCCCCACCGATCGGGTGCTCGTCGGGGCGATTGACGCCGAGCTCGCCGACACTGCCGCGTTCTGCGCGCACTACGAGCTCGACCCCGCGCAGGGTGCCAACTGCGTCGTCGTCGAAGCCAAGCGCGGCGAAACGCGCACCCTCGTCGCGTGCATGATCCTCGGCAGCGATCGCATTGATGTGAACAGGGCGGTGCGACGGATGCTCGACGCGCGCCGCGCATCCTTCGCGCCCCTTGACACCGTGATCGAGGCGACCGGCATGCAGTACGGCGGTGTGACGCCCGTGGGCCTGCCTCCCAACTGGGTGATCCTCGTCGACGAGGCCGTCGCGGCGAGCGGGCCGCTCATCGTGGGTGCGGGCATCCGCGGGGCGAAGCTGCTCGTGACGGGCGAGTACCTCGCCACCCTGCCGGGCGCGCGCGTCGCGCCGATCGCGCAGCGCTGAGGGCGCGGCGAGCAACTGCGCGAGCTCGGAGCTCAGCAGGGCCGGTCGCCCAGGATCAGGATGGCGACGGGCCTGAGCCCCGAGAAGAGAATCGGCGGGGCATCCACTAGTTCGTTCGGCACGGAGGGCCGGTTGGTGCCGCGCTCGCGACCGATCTGCTGGCCGACGTTGTGCGTACACATCAGCTCGGGCATGCGAGGCACCGGCGCCGCGACCTGCTCGTCGGCCGTCATGGCGCGATGGCTAGAGCGAGTAGTCGACGACGGCGCGGTCGCTGACGACCGAGCCGATCCAGGCGGCGGCCTCTTTGTGCGCGGGGTGCACCTGGTAGGCCTCGAGCGCGGCATTGTCGTCGTGCTCCGACACGAGCACGACATCCCAGTGCCCGTCGACGAGGCCGAGGTCGCGGTCGACGCGAATGCTCTGGATGCCCGGGATCTGCGTCTCGAGCGCTTCCAGGCGCTCGGCGATGCCGTGGGCGTCGTCGCGGCGCTGGGCGTCGTCGTCGGCGGCGAGGCGGAACATCACGATGTGGCGGATCATGCTCTCACTATAGGGATGGTCGAGGGTCCTCGCGGGGGCTAGATTCGCGCCATGGAGTCGAGATTCGCCACCCCCGTCGACATGCGGGCATCCGTGTTCTTCGACGGGCCGGAGGCCCCCGCCCGCTACTCGCGGTTCTGGATGCTGCTGGTGCTGTCATCGATCATCGCCTCGGCGGGCGTCGTGGCCGACTCGACGGCCGCCGTCATCGGCGCGATGATCGTCGCCCCGCTGCTGGGGCCCATCCAGGGCACGATGCTCGCGACGGTGCTCGGCGATCGGGCGAACCTCGTCCGCTCGCTGCTGCTCGTCGTCGCGGGCGCCGCGGTCGCCGTGGCGATCGGGTTCGCCATCGGGCTGACGGTGGCGGGCGACGTCGTCGCGGCCACGAACTCGCAGGTCGCAGGGCGCGTGAGCCCGCGGCTCATCGACCTGCTGGCGGCCCTCGGCACCGGGGTCGTCGGCTCGGTCGCGCTCGTGCGCCGCGATATCTCCGACACCCTGCCGGGCGTGGCGATCGCGATCTCGCTCGTGCCGCCGCTCACCGTCGTGGGTCTCACGCTCGAGGCGGGCGCCGTCGGCGAGGCCTTCGGCGCGCTGCTGCTGTTCGTGACGAACGTCGTGGCGATCATCGCCACGGGCATCGTCGTCATGACCGTGTACGGCGTGACCCAGCTCGCGGCGGTCGAGGTCGTGGATGGCTCCCGGCGCGCGTCGCTGCGCAAGCCGGTCATCCTGCTGCTCTCGATGCTCATCGTCATCGGCGTCCCGCTCTCGCTGACGAGCGTCGACATCGCGTCGAAATCGCTCATCGAGGCCGCCTCCGTCGGCGTCGTGGAGGAGTGGGCGGACGACGCGGGTTGGCGCATCCAGTCGATCGACTACAGCAGCCGCGAGCTCACGATCCACGTCGAGGGCGCGCTCCCGCTGCCCGACACCGATGCCCTCGAGGCCGCCCTCGTCGACGCGGGGGTCGACCCGACCCGCATCACCGTGGTGCTCGTGCCGGTGTGCGAGGTGCCGCTCGGCGGCTGAGCGGCTCCGGGCCTGCGCCGGGCGACTGCGCCGGCGGCGAACACCAGGGGAGCATCCGGTGCCCGCGACTACCCTGGAGGGGTGAGCGCCGCGCCCCTGACCCCTGCGTCGTTGACGAGCGGCGAGATCGCGGGCATCCGCGCGCAGTTCCCGATCCTCGACCGCGAGGTCAACGGCCACCCGCTGACCTACCTCGACTCGGCGGCGACCGCGCAGAAGCCGCGGCGGGTGCTCGACGCCGAGCGCGCCTACTACGAGCACGAGAACGCGGCCGTGCATCGCGGAGCCCACACGCTCGCGGGCGAAGCGACCGAGCTCTACGAGGATGCCCGGCGCACGATCGCCGCCTTCCTCGCCGTCGACGACAACGAGGTGGTGTTCACCGGCAACGCCACCGAGGGGCTCAACCTGGTCGCCACCGCGATCGGCATCGCCAGCACGGGCCTCGGCGCGGGCGCCGACTTCCCGACCTACGCCCTGCGGCCGGGCGACGAGATCCTCACCACCGAGCTGGAGCACCACGCCAACCTCATCCCGTGGCAGGAGCTCGCGGCGCGCACGGGTGCGACCCTCCGGCACATCCCGATGACCGAAGACGGGATGCTCGATCTCGACGCCGTGCCCGCGCTCATCACCGCGCGCACGCGGGTCGTGGCGGTCACCCACGTCAGCAACGTGACGGGCTTCGTGACCCCGCTCGAGCGCATCGTGCCGCTCGCGCGCGCCGTCGGCGCGCTCGTCGTGCTCGATGCCTGCCAGGCCGCACCGCACCTCGCGCTGCGCCCGCGCGAGCTCGACGTCGACCTCGCCGTGTTCAGCGGCCACAAGCTGTACGGCCCCACCGCGATCGGCGTGCTCTACGGCCGCGCCGCCGTGCTCGACGCGCTGCCCCCGCACCTGTTCGGCGGCTCGGCCATCACCACGGTCACGCTCGAGAAGGCGCACTTCTTGCCCGCCCCCCAGCGCTTCGAGCCGGGCACGCCGCGCATCGCCGAGGCCATCGGGCTCGCCGAGGCCGTGCGCTTCGTCACCGAGATCGGCATGGAACGCATCGCGGCGACCGAGCACGTGCTCGCCGAGCGGCTGTACGCGGGGCTCGCGGTGATCCCGGGCATCCGCGTTCTCGGCGGCTCGACCGTGCCCGCCGGGCAGCGCGTCGCGCTCGCGAGCGTCGTCGTCGAGGGCGTGCACGCCCACGATGCCGGGCAGGTGCTCGACGACCAGGGCATCGCCGTGCGGGTCGGCCACCATTGCGCGCAGCCGCTGCACCGCCGCCTGGGGGCCACCGCGAGCCTGCGCCTCAGCGCCGGGGTGCACACCACGGCCGAGGAGGTCGATCGCGCGGTCGCGGCCGTGGCGGGCATCCGGTCGTATTTCGGTCTGGATGCCGACGTGAACAGCACCGGGAAGGACGAATCATGAGCGGACTCGAGTCGCTGTACCAGCAGATCATCGTCGACCATTCGAAGCACCCGCACGGGGTCGGCCTCGCCGAGGGGGAGGAGACCAGCCACCAGCTGAACCCGACCTGCGGCGACGAGATCACCCTCGCCCTGCGCTGGAGCGTCGACGGCACCCGAATCGAGTCGGTCGCCTGGGAGGGCTCGGGCTGCTCGATCTCGCAGGCCAGCGCCTCGCTGCTGTCGACCCTCGCCGACGAGGATGCGGAGGCCGACGCCGCGTGGACGCCCGAGCAGCTGCAGGCCCTCATCGACGAGTTCCGCGAGGCCCTGCGCTCGCGCGGGGCGACCCCGCTCGACGAGGAGCGCTTCGGTGACGCGGCCGCCCTCAGCGGCGTCTCGAAGTTCATCGCGCGGGTCAAGTGCGCGATGCTCGCCTGGGTCGCCGCGGAGGATCTCCTCCAGCGCCGCGCCGCTTAGTCCCAGATCTGGGCCAAAAGGGCGCTATCGCGCGCGCCTTCCGCCACTTTGGGGCGAATCTGGCCCGACTCGCGCGGCCGGGGAGCGGCAGTTAGGCCAGCTCGAGCACCCACAGCGGGATGACCCGCTCCGTCTTCCGCTGGTATTTGGCGTAGTCGGGCCAGACCGCGCACGCGCGATCCCACCACAGCGCGCGCTCGTCGCCCTCGAGCAGCCGGGCCCGGTAGTCGTTCTTGGACGCCATGTCCTGCAGCTCGCACAGCGGGTGCGCCCGCAGGTTGTGGTGCCACACGGGGTTCTCGGGGGCGCCGCCCTTCGAGGCGACTACCGCGTAGGCGCCGTCGTGCTCGACGCGCATGAGGGCTGTCTTGCGCAGCATCCCCGTCTTCGCCCCCAGCGTCGTCAGCACGATGATGGGCCGCCCGCGCAGGTCGTTGCCCTTGGCGCCGTTCGTGCGCTCGTAGAGCTCGGCTTGCTTGCGGGCCCAGGCGGACGTGCTCGGTGCGTACTCTCCGGTCAGCGGCATGCTTCGAGGGTAGCTGCACCCTCTTGGCGTCTCGCGGCCCGACGGCGTAGTGTCGTTGCTCGAACGCATGTTCGAGTAACTCCCGTCAGACCAGCGCCGGGCCGGCGCGCGCGCGATCCCTGAATGCGAGACTGCCGTGCCGGCCCGTGCTCATGAGACCCGTGCTCACCTCTCTTCGACCCCTGACCCCGCCGACCCGATCGCGATCGTGTGGGCCGACCCCTACGGCCGCCCGATGCGGCTCGTCTGGGCCGGGGCACGATGGCGTGTCACCGACCGGCCGACCGTCATCACCGAGCCCGTCTCGTGGTGGCGCCGTCTCGACGTGGATGCTCAGGCCCTCGCCGTCGCGCCCCGCACGTGCACCGGCTGGCGCTTCCAGGCCACGGCCGACGACGGGCGCAGTTGCGTGCTCGACGTGCGCGACGAGGGCGACCCGGCGCGCTGGTTCGTCGTGAAGGTCTACGAGTAGGGGCCCTCAGCCGCGCTCGAGCAGCTGCGCGAGTCGCGCGATGAAGGCGTCGAAGTCGA
>CAYPND010000045.1:0-13025 GCA_964412175.1 uncultured Microbacteriaceae bacterium
TGCAGCCCGAGGGCCTCACGCGCCTGCTCGTGCGCATCGACGAGGAGTACGCGCGCCCCGCGGGCGTCACCCTCTACGTGACCGAGAACGGTGCCGCGTACACCGACGTCGTCGCGGCCGACGGATCGGTCGACGACAATGATCGCGCCGAGTTCGTGCGGCTGCACCTCGACGCCATCCTCGACGCGATCGACCAGGGTGCGAACGTCAAGGGCTACTTCTACTGGTCGCTCATGGACAACTTCGAGTGGGCCTGGGGATACGACAAGCGCTTCGGTCTCGTGCGTGTCGACTACGACACCCAGGAGCGCACCGTGAAGTCGAGCGGTCGGCTGTACCAGTCGATCATCGCCGCGCGCAGCGTGCCGCCCACCGCTGGTTAGGATTCAGCCATGACGGCAGAGGGTGCGAGCGTACGCGTCGCCCCGACGCTCGAGATGGTGGCCGAGCGCGCCGGGGTCTCGCGTGCGACGGTCTCGCGCGTCGTCAACGGCTCGCCCCGCGTGAGCGACGACACGATCGCGGCCGTCACGGCGGCAATCGCCGAGCTGCGCTACACACCCAACCGGGCCGCTCGCTCGCTCGCCAACCGGCGCTCGATGGCGATCGCCCTCGTGATCCCCGAAGACACGACGCGGTTCTTCGGCGACCCCTACTTTGCCGCGATCGTGCAGGGCATTTCGAACGTGCTCGACGACACGGGCTACGTGCTCAACCTGCACCTCGCGAGCTCGACGGGCTCGTTCGAGAAGACCGTCGCCTACCTGCTCGGGGGCAACGCCGACGGCGCCCTCGTCGTCTCGCACCACACGGGCGACCACGTGCTCGCCGAGCTGGGCTCGAGCATCCCCGTCGTCTTCGGCGGCCGCCCGCTCGACCCGCAATCGACCGACAGCTACTTCGTCGACGTCGACAACCCTGTCGCGGCGGCGACCGGAACCCGGTACCTCATCGAGCACGGGCGGCGTCGCATCGGCACGATCGCGGGCCCCGGCGACATGCCCGCCGGCATCGACCGGCTGGCGGGCTGGCGAACGGCGATGACGGATGCGGGGCTCGCGACCGACGCGATCGCCCGCGGCGACTTCACCCTCGCCGGCGGGGCGCACGCGACGCGCCAGCTGCTCGACGCCCACCCCGACCTCGACGCGATCTTCGTCGCGAGCGACCTCATGGCCATGGGCACGATCACGGTGCTGCGCGAGCGCGGCATCGCCGTGCCCGATGAGGTCGCCGTCATGGGCTTCGACGACTCGCCCGCGGCGCTCGCGAGCGAGATTCCGCTCACGACCGTGCGACAGCCCTCGGTCGAGCAGGGCGAGCGCATGGCGCGCATCCTGCTCGACCTGCTCGAGGGCGTGCCGACCGAGCGCCGGCACATCATGACGACCGAGATCGTCGTGCGCGCGAGCGCCTGAGGCTCAGGCCGAGGGCAGCCAGACGGCGCGCTCGCGGTGCGCGAATTCAGCGAACGTCGTTGCAGGCGCTCCTGTCAGTCGGCGCACGGTGCGGTTCGGCAGGGCCGAGACGTTCAGCCGTACGACCCGGTAGATCATCGCCTGCACGTCGATGTAGTCCTGCGGCAGACCTCGCGCACGCAGTGATTCGGCGTACTGCTCGGCCGTCGGGCGCGTGTAGCGAATCTCCCGGCCGAGCTCGGCGCTCAGCAGGCGAGCGACATCGCGATACCCGAGCGACTGCTCGCCCGACAGCGTGTACGCCGTGCCCCGATGGCGGGGCTCGGTCAGCACCGTCGCGGCAACCCGGCCGATGTCGTCGGTGTCGATGAACGCGGTGCGTGCACGACCCGCCGGCACCGCGATCTGGTCGGTCTCGCGAATCTCGGCGGCGTAGGTCGTCGACAGGTTCTGCATGAAGAAGTTCGGCCGCAGGAACGTGAAGGGAGCCTTGAGTGCCCGCAGCTGCTTCTCGACGGCGTGGTGGGGGGTCGCGGTGTTGACCTGCACGCCCTGCAGCGACAGGAAGACGATGTGACGCACGCCCTGCCGCAGGGCGGTGTCGATGACGGGGAACAGATGCTGCTGCACGTCGGCGATAGCGGGCGGGCGCAGCAGGAAGAGGCGGTCGACTCCGGCGAGAGCATCCACCCACGTCGTCGGGTTCTCGAAATCGAACGCGCGCGCCTCACTGCCGACGACCACGCCGGGGTCGGCGGTCTCGCGCACCGCGCTCACGACGCGCTCACCCCGCGCGACGAGGTGGCGCGCGACCGCCGCACCGACGTTGCCGGTCGCGCCCGTGACGAGCACCGCCCCGCTCACGAGGTCGACACCGCCGACAGGATGCGGTCGAGCTCGAGAACGTCGGCCGTGCTGAGCGCGTCGAAGGCGGGGGCGACGGCCTCGATGTACTGCCGTTCGAACCCGTCGATCTCTGTGCGCGCCTCGGCCGTGAGGCTGATGACGCGGCCCCGCCGGTCATCGGGGCTGACGTCGCTCGACACGAGGCCGAGCTCGCGCAGCGCGTCGACGGTCTGCGTGACGGCTCCGCTCGTGATGCCGAGGCGCTCGGCGAGCTCGGCCACGCGCGCGCCGTCGGAGCGAGCGAGGGCGAAGAGCAGGTTCATCGCCGCTCGTCGCAAGCCGAGGGTCTTGAAGGGATAGGCGCCGCGCGCGTTCACCTCGCGCGTGACGATCGCCATGCGCTCGATCACGCGGGCGAGCGACTCAGCTCGCACCGTCGTCTCGCCGACGACCGGCATCAGCGGCTCACGAACGGCAGCTCGTGCACGAACGTCGTGTCGTCGAGCTGGGTGAGGATGAACGTCGCGAGGTCGGCGCGCGCGATCTGCGTGCTCGCGTTCACACCGACCCATCCGACGCGGTACGTGCCCGTCGCCGGGGCGTCGGTCAAGCGCGGGCCGCGGGCGACTGTCCAGTCGAGGCCGCTCGCGCGCAGCACGGCGAGGTGGCTCTCGGCGTCGGCGAGCACCTGCGGCGAGAGGCGCTTCAGCAGCCACTTGATGATCGTGTCGGGGGTCTTCGGCTGGTCGTGCCCCTCGGCGGGCAGGCCGCCGCCCGAGAGCGAGATGATGCGCCGGATGCCCTCCGCACGCATCGCGTCGACGATGTTCTGCGTGCCGTCGGTCTGCAGCGTTGCCGGCGAACCCTTCACTTGGCCGAAGACGCTCACCACGACGTCGGCGCCGCGCACGGTCTCGCGCACGGCGGTCGCGTCGAGCACGTCGCCCGCGATGACGGTGAGTCGATCGTGCGCGACCTCGAGCGACTCGGGTCGGCGGGCGAGCGCCCGCACGGTGTGCCCGGCCTCGAGAGCCTGGGCGAGCACGTGCCGGCCGGTCTTGCCGGTGGCGCCGAAGAGGGCGATGGTGCGGGGGGATGCCGGGGTCGTCATGCCGATACTTTAGCAACTAAAGCACTTCACGCGGGGCGGGACGTCGTCAGGGGATACCGTGGAGGGCATGTCACGAGGTCGCGCCATCTTCTCTGCCGTGCTCGTCGCGCTCGGCGCGATCGCCTACGGCGCCTCTCCCATCGACATCCTTCCCGAGCTCGTGCTCGGCCCGCTCGGGCTGGCCGACGATCTTGCCATCTGGGTCGGCGCCGGCGTCGCGATCTGGAAGCTGCTCTCGGGCGCTCGACCCGCACCGGGAACCACGCCGCCCCCCGCCGCCGAGCAGCCGCGGTGGGAGCAAAGGGCGCCCGAGTAGGGCGCGAGCATGAGCCTCACCGTTCGCCACGAGCCCGACGCCGAGCGCTACGCCGTCTATGAGGGCGACGAGCTGCAGGGGTGGATCGACTACGACCGCTCCGGCACGACCGTGCGGCTGCTGCACGCCGAGGTGCCGCCGCTCATGCGCAATAGGGGCGTCGGCGGCGAGGTCGTGCGCGTGATTCTCGACGAGCTGCGCACCTCGACGACCGACCGCGTGCAGCCCGTCTGCGGCTTCGCGCGCATGTGGATGCGCCGGCACCCCGAGTACGCCGACCTGACGGACCGGTAGGGCCTACAGGCGGATGACGCCCCGATAGCCCTCGCCGGCATCCGGATCGACGTCGGTCTGGATGACACCGAGATCGCCGTCGCCCGGGATCGGCGCGGGGGCGGGCAGCGTCGTCTGCCGATCGAGCTCGATCGAGGCCTCGTGACGCGTGGGGTTGAAGACCTCGTCGCCGATGCCCACGAGCCCGCCGCCCGAGCCGCCGCGCCGGCCGTCACCCCGCAGGTCGATCCAGCCGAGGCGCTGCGCGATCGCGCCGAGCACGATCACACCGGCCGCGATCAGCAACCACCCCCACCACTCCATGACGCCAGCCTAGTCGCCGTATACGGAGGAATCCTCAGTCGCGCAGCGGCAGCACGATCGGGCGATCGGATGCTCCCAGGCGGTGGATCTGCACGTCGAGCCCGTAGACCCGCCCGATGCGGTCGGCCGTCATGACCTCGGCCGGGGTTCCGACGGCGTCGAGCCGGCCGTGATCGAGCAGCGCGATGCGGTCGGCGTAGGCGCCCGCGAGCGAGAGGTCGTGCACGACGACGACGACCGCGCGGCCCTCGCCCGCGATCCGGCGGGCGAGGCGCATGACCTCCTCCTGGTGCCGGAGGTCGAGCGCGGCAGTCGGTTCGTCGAGGAAGACGATGGGCGTCGACTGCGCGAGCACGCGCGCGAGCGAGACGCGCGCCTTCTCGCCTCCGCTGAGGCTCGTGAACCGGCGGCCGAGCAGGTGGGCGATGTCGGTGGCCTCGACCGCGGCATCCACCGCGCGTTCATCGTCGGCGAGGTCGGCCGTGCGCAGCCAGGGGCTGCGGCCCATCTGCACGATCTCGAGCACGCGGAACGGGAAGCTCACGGTGTTCGCCTGCGAGAGCACGGCGCGCCGGCGGGCGAGCTCGAGCGGGCGGTAGGCGCCGACCGCGCGACCCATGAGCTCGACCGATCCCTCGCTCGGCCGCAGGTCGCCGCTCAGCACCGAGAGCAGCGTCGACTTGCCGGCGCCATTGGGCCCGACGAGCGCGAGCACCTCACCCGGGCGCACCTCGAGGTCGACGCGGGCGAGGATCTCGCGCTCGTCGCGCCGCACGTGCACGCCGCGCGCGACGACGACCGGCGCCGCGCTCATGCCCAGCCTCCGCTGCGTCGCCGCTGCCGGTAGAGCAGCCAGAAGAAGAACGGGCCGCCCACGAGCGAGGTGAGCATGCCGATGGGCAGCTCGGCCCCCGCGACGAGCGTGCGGGTCAGGAGGTCGGCGACGACGAGCAGCGCGCCGCCGCCCACGGCGCTCGCGAGCACGAGCCCGTGGTGCGCCGGCCCGATGATCATGCGGATGAGGTGCGGCACGACGAGCCCGACGAACGCGATGATGCCCGTGAACGCGACGGCGGCGCCGGTGAGCAGGGCAACGAGCACGATCGAGACGAGGCGCAGGCGCTCGACATCGACGCCGAGGTGGCGCGCGTTGCGCTCGCCGAGGGCGAGCAGGTCGTAGCGTCGCGCGAGCACGAGCGCGAGGGCGATGCCGACCGCGGCGACGAGGGCGACGAGGGCCACCTGGTCCCACCGCGAGCCGCCGAGCGAGCCGAGCTGCCAGAACACGATCTGCTCGCGGCTCGCCGTGTCGGCGATGAAGAGCACGAAGGCGATGCCCGCCTGGGCGATCGCGTTGACCGCGATGCCGGTCAGCAGCAGGGTAACGACCTCGGTGCGTCCGCCCGCGCGCGCGACCGCGTAGACGAGCAGCGTCGCGAGCAGGCCGCCGAGAAAGGCGAAGAGGGCCACCCCGGGCCCGCCCAGAACGGATGCGCCGAGCGCGATTGCGGCCGAGGCCCCCAGCGCGGCTCCCGACGACACCCCCACCACGCCGGGCTCGGCGAGCGGATTGCCGAACACGGCTTGCATGACGGCACCGGCGACGGCGAGCGCCGACCCGACCGCGAGCCCCATGACGATGCGCGGGAACCGCACGACCCACAGCGTCGACTCGACGATCGGGTTAGTCGGCGCCCACGCGGTGTCGATGCCGATGGCCCGCAGCAGCGAGCCCGCCACCTCGGTGGGCGTGATCGGCAGCTGGCCCGTGACGGCGGAGAGCACGACACCGCCGACGAGGATGCCGGCGAGCAGCAGGACGAGGGCGAGGGCCCGGATGCGCGGGCTCACGGAACGCGGTGCAGCCAGTCGTGCGTCGAGAACTTCTCAGCTACGAGCGTGTTCGCACGGTCGAACTCGGCCGGGGTGATGGCGCTGTCGCTGAGGCCGTACTGCGCCCGGAAGGTCGCGACTAGGCGGTCGATGATCTCGTCGCGTGAGAGCCCCGTCTGCGACTTGAGCGGGTCGACGCGCTTGTTGGCGCTCTTGATGCCCTTGTCGCTGAGCTTCTCGCGCCCGATGCGCAGCACCTCGACCATGCGGTCGCCGTCGATGTCGTAGGCCATCGTGACGTGGTGCAGCACGGCGCCGGTGCCGAGCCGCTTCTGCGCGGCGCCGCCGATCTTGCCGCTCGGGCTCGCGATGTCGTTGAGGGGCTGGTAGCTGGCCTCGATGCCAAGTCCGCGCAGCGCCGTGATGACCCACTCGTCGAGGAAGGCGTACGACTCGGCGAAGCTCATGCCCTGCACGAGCGCGGTCGGGGCGTACAGCGAGTAGGTGATGGCCGAGGCGGGCTCGATGAACATCGCCCCGCCACCCGAGATGCGGCGCACGATCTCGAAGCCGTACCGCTCGGCGTTCTCGAGATCGACCTCGTTGCGCACGCTCTGGAACGAGCCGATCACGACCGCGGGGCTCGTCCACTCCCAGATGCGCAGGGTGGGGCCGCGGCGGCCGTCGCCGACCTCCTCCGCAAGCACCTGGTCCATGGCCATCTGCTGCAGGGGGGCCAGCGCCGGGCCGCGCAGCAACTGCCAGTCGTAGTCGGCGAAGGCCGTGGCGCTCGCGAGCGCTCGACGCACGGTCGTCGCGACAGCCTCGGGGCTGAAGCCCAGCAGCACGGCGCCGTCGGGCAGGGCATCCCGAACCCGTGCGGTCAGGGTCGCGGCATCGGTGTCGGCGGGCAGGCCGAGCACGGCGGCCTCGATCGCGGGCACGACCTCGTCGGGCTCGACGAAGAAGTCGCCCGCGAGCCGGAACGCACTGATGCGCCCCTCCGCGACCTCGAGGTCGACGACCACGAGCTTGCCGCCGGGAACCTTGTACTCTGCGTGCCGCGCGTCGCCGTGCATGCGCTCAGCCTATTGCGACGGGTCGGCGCGCATCGGCCGCGTACTGCGACCACGAGCCGGGGTAGAGCCGGCCGGTCGCGAACCCCAGGTGCTCGAGCACGAGGAGGGTGTGGCACGCCGTGACGCCTGAGCCGCAGTAGCTGATGACGGGGCGTTCGCCAGCGCCGAGCGCCGTCAGGCGGTCGCGCAGGGTCACCGTGTCGAGCAGCGTGCCGTCGGCGGCCACGCTGTCGCGGCACGAGAGGCTCTCGGCGCCGGGGATGTGACCCGCGCGCGCATCGACCGGCTCGCTCTCGCCGCGGTAGCGATCGAGCGTGCGGGCGTCGAGCACGAGAGCGCTGCCGTCGGCGGCGGCCTGCTGGGTCTTGTCGATCGACGCGAGCGCGGCATCCGGCCACGGGCGCTCGGTGAAGGATGCGGGGCTCGCGTCGACGGGGCCCGTCTCGAGCGCGATCCCCGGCTGGGCGCGCCCCCACGCGTCGAGCCCGCCGTCGAGCACGGCGGCCTCGTGACCGAGGGTGCGGAGCATCCACACCAGGCGTGCGGCGATGACTCCCCCGGCATCGTCGTAGACGACCACGGTCTTGCCGTCGCCGATGCCCGACTCGGCCATGCCCCGGGCGAAGACGTGCGGATCGGGGAGGGGGTGCCGGCCCGCAGCGGGCGAGGGCGCTGCGGCGAGCCACCGGTCGAGGTCGACGAACACAGCACCCGGAACGTGCCCGTGCGCGTGCGCCTCGGCGCCCGAGCGGCCGTCGAGGTACCAGCGGCTGTCGACGATGACGACATCGCCGTCGCCGCGGGCCCCGGCGGCGAGCAGCTCGTCGAGCGTGGCGACGGAGACGAAGGGCGCGATCATGGCGACCAGCGTAGGGTGCGGGCATGGATCCGATCGCGCTCGACCTCGACGTTATGGCCGACTTCCTGCTTGCCCAGGCGGCCGAGAACCCGCAGCACCGCGCCCCGCAGCGCATCGACTTCAGTCATGAGCAGCTGCGCATGACGGCGTTCGGCTTCGACACCGGCGGCGAGCTGCCCGAACACCGCAACCCGGGCGAGGCCGTGCTGCAGGTCGTGCGCGGGCGCATCCGCCTGAGCGACGCGAGCCGCGCGATCGAGGTCGCCGCGGGAACGGTCGCGCGCATCCCCGACGGCGTGCACCGGGTCGAGGCGCTCGAGCCCAGCGTCATCCTGCTGACTGCGATCGCCCTGCCCGGCCGCCACGAGCACTAGACACAGCTGCAGGCCGGCGACAGTCATCTCGCCGGCCCACACTGTGGCTACCTAGTCTTGCTGGCCGTCTTCGACCTCAACACCGTTGATGTCATCGCTGGTGTCTTCGGTGCCAGACTCGTCAGCGCTCTCACTGTCGTCAGCGGTCTCGCCGTCGTTCGTGCCGTCTTCGACCTCTGTGCCGTCTTCGGTGCCGTCGTCGACCTCGTCTTGCACGTTGTCGGTGTCGGTCGCGTCGACGGGCTCGACGACCGAGACCGACTTACCGGCCGGGGCCGCCTGAGCGGGCATTGCCAGAGCAACCCCGCCAGCGATGAGGATCGCGAGCGCAGCTGCGGAGCCGGCGGCGACCTTTGCGGTCTTCTGCATGGTCTTGTCCTTTCGTGAAGCTGCGCCATGCGAGCTGCATGGCGTGTGTTCTCACGGTAGGGAGAGACACGTGAGGGGAGCGTGAGAGACCCGATATCGAACCAGGGCGTTACCGCTGCATCACCGGAAAGACCAGAGTGACCGTTGTTCCCACGCCCATCGCTGACTCCACGCTGACCTGACCGTGGTGGGCCATCACAATCTGGCGCACCAGCGGCAGCCCGAGACCGAAGCCGGGAGTTGTTCGCGACGTCTGGGCACGCCAGAAACGATCAAAAGCGCGTGCTGACTCAGCCTCGGTCATCCCGACCCCGTGATCACGCACACTGAGCTCGGCAAACTTGCCCGCTCCCGACACGGAAACTTCGACTGTGCCCTCGCGGTTACTGAACTTCAGAGCGTTGTCGACCACGTTCGAGATTGCGCGCCGCAGTAGCTCCGGTGAACCGTGGACAGCCACGGGATCATCGTCGATCAATGACAGCCGCACGGCATCCGTCGCGTGCGAGTCGACAATCATGCGCGCAAGGTCGTTGAGCGAGACAGCGACGAATGACTCTTCTAACTCGTGAGAGTTTCCTCGAGTCAGCATCAGGAGATCACCGGTCAACTGACCGAGGCCCTCTGTTGCGGCGAGAGCGGTCGCCATCGCCATTCGATACTCGGTTGGCGTACGAGAACGAGAGAGCGCCAACTCGAGTTCTCCCTGCACGATGCTGAGAGGGGTACGGAATTCGTGCGATGCCGCATCGACGAAGTGCTGCTGAAGTTCATAGCTTCGTTGAACCGGAGCCAGGGCACCCCGCGCCATGACGTAACTCGAGACAGGAAGAAACAACACGAGAAGGGCATAGCCCGCTATGAGGCCAGTACGCAGATTCGCAAAAGCTTGGTCGACATCGAGTGATGACTCTCCGTCTTCGATCGCCGCGTCAAAGTCAAAGGTTCCCGTGACATAGGAGTACACCCCGAGCGCGAACGCACCGAACAACACCAGTTGCACGATCGTGTACGTCAGCGTCAGCCTAATCAGGGCGCGGCGGAAAATCATGGGTCGGCTGCGATCACATAGCCGGCCCCGCGGCGGGTCTCGATGACGTCGGTCTCGCCCGCCACGGTGAGCTTCTGCCGCAGATAGCGAATGTAGGTCTGCACAACGTTGCTGTAGCCGTCGTAATTGCTGTCCCATGCATGATCGATGAGCTCACTCGCGCTGACGAGGTGGCCGGCATTGCTCATGAGGTACTCCAGCACGGCAAACTCTTTCGCCGTCAGAACGATCACGCGGCCATTCCTCGTCGCGGTGCGCGTCGCCGGGTCAAGGGCGACGCCCTGTGCGGTGAGGATGGGCGCATGCGCCCGCGGCGCCCGCCGAAGCAGCGCTCGAACGCGGGCGACAAGCTCGACGAGGTGGAACGGTTTGACGAGATAGTCATCGGCCCCAGCGTCTAGCCCTTCGACCCTTTTGCGCGTCGAATCCAACGCCGTCAGCATGAGCACCGGGATGTCATGGTTGAGTTCGCGAATACGGGCGCACACGTCCATGCCGCCTCGAGGCAGGCCCGGCAACATTAGATCCAGGATGACGAGATCGTAGGTCTCGATCTCGAACGCCTCAACCCCGGCAGGTGCGGTGTGCACGACGTCGACCGCGTAGCCGGCTTCGGCGAGGGCGCGTCGGACGACGTCCGCAATGCGGACGTCGTCCTCCACCACAAGGAGCTTCACGGGAAGGCTCTCCGTGCCGGATCAGTCTGCGGCATCCCCTCCACCTGATCCCTTCGTGGCGGCGGCGTTGGCCACCTGGACCCCGGCGGCGCTGACCTCGATCGTGAAGTCCACTTGATTCTTGGAGCTGCGGTAGAGGCTGAAGGTGTTCTCCGGGAAGTGGCCCGGACCGTTCTCGCCGTCGAACGACAGCGTACCCGTCGCCCCAGCTGCCAGGGTGAAGCCAGGTAGCGCTTGGTAGTAGGCCTCGCTCTGCCCCGTCGTTACGTCCGTCATCACGGAGTAGATCTCGAACGAGGACAGTTCGCTGGTCGTGTCATTGCGCACCGTCACCTGAAGCCAGTCGTCGATTGCCGCATTCGTGACAGGGTCGACGTTTCCTTGCCTACTTCGACATCGGCGGCGTCTCCAACGGCGGCACCGAAGCGATCACCCTCATCATTGAGAAAACAAGACGCCTCGCCCGCGGCGACCTCGAGGGTCAGCGCGTCAAGGGCGAGCGTGTTTCCATACGACTTCGAAAGGCCAGCCGTCGCTATTGCTGAGTTCGTCATGGTGCCGACCGTATGAAGCACAGCGTGAGAGCACGATGAGAGGCGGCTCCGTGACGGGTAGCGACCGACTACTTGCTCACCGAGGGAACCGAGATCCGAGCGACGTCGCGCGATCCGACGGTACCGCCCAACGGGCGCCCAGCGCCCAGAAAACACTCCCCATGTGAAGGAACTCGACGAGCACGGTCGAGCGGACTTCCTTCACTTCGGGAGTCGGCGCGAGGAGGTGGGGACGACGAGCGTCGGAGACCTAACGCGTCGCGAAGAGCCGATCGTCGATCCAGGCGATGAGGTCGTCGCGCACCTCTTGCTGATTGGTCTCGTTGAAGACCTCGTGCCGCGCGCCCGGGTAGACGATGAGCTCGACGTCGGTCAGGCCGCCGCGCCGCAGGTAGGCATCGGCGAGCTTCTTCGCGCTCTTCTCCCCGCCGAGCGGGTCGTCGTCGCCCACCATGATCAGCAGCGGCACGGGCGGCTGTACGCGCTTCGGGCGGCCGAAGAGACGGAGGCCGTCGGCGAGGCCGAAGAGCTTCAGGATCTTCGCGTCGGTCGTGAGCGGGTCGTCGACGAAGGCGCGGGCGACGGCCGGGTCGCGGCTCAGCCACTCGGCACCGGTGTCGCCGAGGTGCTTGTGGCGCGCGTTGAGGTCGCCGCCGTTCATGTCGGTGGGCGTGCGCAGCGCCGTGCCGGTCAGCACCACCGCGCTCCACGGATGCGCCCCCTGATTGAGCAGGTTCTGCACCATGAGCGAGCCCCACGAGTGGCCGAGCATGACGAACGGCAGGTCGGGGTGCGCGGCCTTCGCGATCTCGGTGAGGTCGAGCAGGTCTTGCTGCGTGGCGCGCAGACCGCCCACTCCCAGCCTGCCGATCTGGGTCAGGTCGCCCTTCCAGTACTCGACGCCCGTCTGCCCGTGGCCGCGGTGGTCGTCGGCGTACACGGCGTAGCCCGCCGCGACGAGGTCTTGCGCGAGCAGCTCGTAGCGCAGCGCATGCTCGCCGACGCCGTGGGCGAGCTGCACGACGCCCTTCGGTCGGCCGGGCATCCACACGTAGTGGTGCACGACGACCCCGTGGCTGTCGGTGAACGTGCGGTGCTGGCGCTCGGCAGTGAACTTCGGCATGGATGCCCTCCTGAGGTCGATCCTAGGTGCGAGAATATCGTTAGCACGGGTAATGAGTTAGGCTAAGGGAGTGATCCACCACGAGACCGACCCCGAGGAAGAGCTGCGGGTGCTCATCCAGAAGGTCGCCCGTCGCATCCGCGCCGAGCGCGCAGGCGAGGGCATCAGCGACACCCAGCTCGGCGTGCTGTGGCAGCTCGCGAGCGAGGGCCGGTCGACGCCCGGCCGCCTCGCGGCCTCCGAGCGGGTCAGCGCCCCCTCGATGAACCGCACGCTAAACGCCCTCGAGGCGAGCGGGCTCGTGCAGCGCGCGCCGAGCGACGACGACGCGCGCAGCGTGTGGGTGACCATCACGCCCGCGGGCGAGCAGGTCATCGCCGAGACCCGGCGGCTGCGCCAGCAGTGGTTCCACGCCCAGCTCGAGGCCCTCACCCCCGCCGAACGCAGAGCCCTCGAGGAGGTGCGGCCGATCCTGCGACGGCTGGCTGACGCGTGAACGCGATGTTCCGCTCGCTCGCTGGCGTCAACTACCGCATCTGGTTCGCTGGCGCCCTCATCTCGAACGTCGGCACGTGGATGCAGCGCACGGCGCAAGACTGGTTCGTGCTCACCGAGCTCACCGACAACGACGCCGCCGCCGTCGGCGTCACGATGGCCCTGCAGTTCGGGCCCGCGCTCGTCATCGGCCCGCTCGCGGGCATCATCGCCGACCGGATGCCCGGCCGCCGCCTGCTCGGCATCACGCAGGTCGCCCAGGCCCTGCTGGCCCTCGCGCTCGGGCTCATCATCGTGCTCGGCATCGCCGAGCTCTGGATGGT
>CAYPND010000046.1:0-11009 GCA_964412175.1 uncultured Microbacteriaceae bacterium
GACCTCGGCGACGTAGTACCAGCGGCCGCCCTCGCGCACGAAGCTGCTGCGCTCGCGCTGCGAGCCGCGGGCGTCGGGGGAGCGCCAGAACGCCTCGAACTCGACCTCGCCGCGCGCGTCGAGCGGGCCACCGGCCGCGCGGTCGAGGATGTCGAGCCGGTACCAGCGCAGCTCGGGGTCGAGCTCGAGGGTGGCCGGTCGGTTCGAGGGGTGCCACGACGCCAGCAGGTAGTCGCGGTCGCCCACCGCGAAGGCGCTGAAGCGCGAGCGCATGAGGGCCTCGGCCGTGGGCGCGACGCTCTCGCCGCGGTGCAGCGGCTCGCAGCATTCGGAATAGAGAAGCCCGCTCAGGCAGGGGCAGCGCGCGGCGACGGTCACGCCACCGGTGTGCGGAGGACCTTCTCCATCGCCCGGCCCTTCGCGAGCTCGTCGACGAGCTTGTCGAGGTAGCGCACCTGCTGCATGAGCGGTTCCTCGATCTCCTCGACGCGCACGCCGCAGATGACACCCGTGATGAGCGTCGCGTTGGCGTTGAGGGTCGAGCGCTCGAAGAACTCGGCGAACGTCGTCTGATCGGTGACGTGCTGGGCGATCGCCTCGGCGTCGAACCCTGTCAACCAGGTGATGACCTCGTCGAGTTCGGCCTTGGTGCGGCCCTTGCGCTCAACCTTGGTGACGTAAAGCGGGTACACCTGGCCGAACGACATGCGCGCGACGCGCTCGAGGGTGGCGGGTGCCGTGGCCATGATCAGTTCTCGATGAGGCGCAGCATCGTGCCGTCGAGGTCGATGAGGAAGGCCACCCGGGCTCCCCAGGCCTGAGGCTCGATGGGAGTCAGTCGCGGGATTCCCATCACACCGTGCGGGATGCCCGCGACAGCGAACGCGGTGTGCAGGGAATCCAGGTCGTCGACGCGCAGGTTCGCCTGGTGGTCGCTCGCTATCGGATCGAGGTCGCGGTGGGGGAAGAACTCGAGCGTGAGCTTGCCACGGCTCATGATGAGCCAACCCTCATCGCGGTAGCTCTCGACGAACCCAAGCCGAGCGTAGAACGCAGCGGTCGCGCCGAGATCGCGCGAGGGTAGCGTCGGAACCCCGTGATCGGTCATGTCGAAAGTGTAGGCCGATGCTCACGTTCCACCCATGTCGCCGCGGTTCAGTGGCTAGTCTCGACACGAGGGGGCCGAGCAAATGTCAGCAAACAGGATCAGTAACACCGGATTCATTGACGTCTCGAACCGCAACTTCGTTGTGGGGCACTGCGAATGGACCCCTTACCTTTTCCGCGTCGAGGATGGCCTTACCGGCGTCGAGCTGGATGGGTTGTCGATCTTTACCGGCCGTTGGGGAGGGCCGGTCACCGTGACGATCGAGTTCGCGGAGGACGACAGTCTTCAGGTCGATGACCACTGGCAGTGGGTCGTGCATCGGCCGTACCGTCCAGCGGCGAGCGACCTTGCCGTGTGCCCGATCATCGCGAATACGGGGTACGCCGTTGACGGCCTGACCGCCGAAGGTGCCCGCAGTGTTCTTGTTGCCGCCATGGGACGAGACACCGACCGTGTCCAGGTGGCCCATAACGATGCGCAGCGCTATCTGATTCGCTTTTTGCCGCAGCCCGCCACAGAGTCGCGCATTCTGAAGGCTGATGACTCGGTCGGGCTGGGATTCACCACCCCGAGGCCGCGCGGGAATATCGACGGGGTAAGCAAGTGACGCGATTCATGATGAGCGTGATCGATGATGAAACGGGCTCGGGTTCGGGCGACGAGATGGCGGCGATCGACGAATTCAACGCGCGGCTGCAGAGCGCGGGGCAGTTGATCATGGCGGAGGGCCTGGCGGCGCCCCGGGCATCCCACGTCGTTGACAACCGCGGGGGAGCGGGGCTCGTCACTCCGGGCCCGCTGCACGACGCCGAGCGATACGTCTCGGGGTTCTGGATCGTCGAAGCGGCCGATCGGGATGCTGCGCTTGCGCTCGCTGCCGAGGGGTCGCGCGCCTGCAACCGAGTGGTCGAACTGCGGCCGTTCTTCGGGGGATAGGCGACGGCTATGCCGTCGGCGCGGCCGAGCCGCTCACGACCTGCCAGCGGCCGTCGATGATGCGCCACGAGCGCGTGTACGTGAGCGCGGCCTCGATGCGATCGCCGTTCCACCCGATGATCGCCTCGACAGTGGTCTCGGTCGTTCCTCCGTCGTCGTACTCGCTCGAGCTGCGCGAGAGCTCGGTGAGGCGGTCGAATCGTGTCGCGCCCGTCCTGTGCGATTCCAGGTCGTCCTGCTTGCCGATGGTTGCGCCGTCGGGCAGCGAGAACGTCAGCTCGTCAGCGATGAGGGCGTCGAGCGCCTCGAGATCGCTCGCGCGCATGGCGTCGAGCAGGAAGCTTTCGGCATCGTCGATGGATCGGCCGTGGGCGTCGAGAGTCGGCATACCACGAACCTATCGACGGGGGATGCCCGGGGTGGGGCGCTCGGGGACGCTCAGGGCGAACATCCCGCAGCCCATCGCGCTCTACTGGTTAAGAGCGTTACCCGAATCTTCACTATTCGATGCGGAGCACCTTGCTTCGCCACCGCTTGCCTAGCTCCTTGGCGAGGCGGTCGCCGGGGGAGCCGAGTGGGTCGTCGGTGACCATGTAAGTCCAGGTCGCGGACGGGCGGCGCAGCCCGAACTCCTCGAGGCCGCGGTCCAGATCCTCGGGTTCCAGTGTCTCGACGAAGGATGCGGTGGCGCGGTCCACGTCGTCGATGAATCCGTGGAACTCGCGCAGGGCGATGCGGTGGAACTCGCGCAGGGCGATGCGGTGGAACTCGTCGGCCGGCTTCTCTCCAATGAGCGCGCGGAGGTGGATGCCGTCGCGGATCTCCTGCAACTTGGAGAGGTGGTCGATCCAGTGGTCGTCGAGGAAGAACAGGGCGACGGCCCGCGCCGTCCGCTCGACGGCTTCGGCGCCGCGGGCCTGTTCGAGGCGCTGCAGGTGCGAGGGGATGCGGTCCGCGTCCCGCCTGTCAAGTTGAGCATCACAAACTATTTGCTTGTCACGATAGACAGACAGGTCTATCGTGAACGGCAACGGTCCCGACTATTGGTCAGCTGCGTGGGACAAATCAGGCGCTAGCTGACCAGTTCCCGAAGCCGAGCCGCTGAACTCACCAATCAGCATCGCCGAACAGCTGGGAGTAATAACGATGTCAACCGCAACCGCAACCATCTCCGCGCCGAAGTCCATCGAGGACGCCGTCAACGAGATCTTCTGCAACGTCAAGCCGGGCTTCATGGAGTCCACGAACGACCCGGTGATGACCACGCCCGCACTCGTGCCGGCCGCCGTCGTGACGGTCATCGGCAGCACGCTCTGCCTGGTCTGCTAGCAATCCGGTGGGTATCGGACGACGTGTCGCCCGGTACGCTCTCCACCGCTTGATGCAGCCAGCCACTCCGCCGCGCACGAGCACTTCGGCCTACCGCGTGCTCGTGCCGGCGGCTGTGGGGCAGCTCGTGAGCGGGCTCGAATCGCTGTGGTCCATCAAGCAATACCGCCCCGATGCCATCCTTCGAGGGCGCGCAGCGTCGAGCACCAAGAGCTACCTGCCGATGCCTCTTCGACGACGCCTCGACACCACTGCCGGGGCTGCAGTGGTTCACGGCCTCTCAATCGTCGGCGCGCTCCTCGTGCTCACGGGTCGCTCCCGTCGCAACCAGCAGATCGCCGGCGCCGCCGTGACGTTCGCCGCCAGCAAACTCTTCGAAATCCGCAATCCGTTCGGCCGCGACGGTTCGGATCAGATGGCCGGCGTGATCGCCGGATACCGTCTCGCCGCGGTGGTCGTCCCCGATCGGGAGCAGTCCGACGACCTCTTCCTCCGCGCGGTCAATGCGCAGACCGGACTCTCCTACCTCGCGTCCGGCCTCGCCAAGCTCATCTCGAGTACCTGGCGCTCAGGCGAGGCGATGGGCCAGGTCGTTCGCACCGATATCTACGGGGGCACCTGGTTCTCCCGCCTACTCGAACGGCAGCCGATCCTCGGCAAGCTCGTCAGCTGGGTCACAATCGCGTGGGAAACGAGTTTCCCCCTCATCTACGTCACGCCCCCGCCAGTCGCCCGGCTCGGTCTGATCGCCGTCAAAGGATTCCACCTCGGCGTCGCCATGACGATGGGACTCCCCCGCTTCCTGTGGGGTTTCAGCTCTGCGCACGAGGCGGTCATGTACGTGATCGCGAGCCGGAAGGCGGAGATCCGTGAGGCTTGAGGCGGCGGTCGGCGCCGCGATCGGCGGAGCCCTCGCGGTGAGCGCGACGATGGCGTTCGTCCGTAACGAGGAGGAGTTCGCTCGCCGCGCGGGGCTCAAGGGCACCCAGATTCGTCCCGATCAGCACGGCCGCAACATCGAGTACACCCTGACCGGCCCGGCGCCGACCGCAGAGCGGCCCGTGATCATCTGCGAGAACGGGCTGGGCTCGCCCCTTGAGAGCTGGGATTGGGTGGAGCACGAGCTACGGGCCGACTATCCCGTGCTCCGATATCACCGGCGCGGGTACGCCCGAACCAAGAGCCTCGGCCGACCCGCCGAACTCCTCGAATCGCTGGTCGAGGAAGTCGCCCCCTCGAGCCCGATCGTGTTCCTGTCCCACTCGATCGGTGCCCTCATCACCGCCAACGTGCTTGACGAGTCTCCCGCGATCGCCGCGCGGACCACGGCGGCGTACCTGATCGACGGCACCGACGCCGAACTGTTGAAGATCGCTCGCGAGTCACCACCGAGCGTCGGGCAATACCGCCAGATGACGATGCAGGAGATCCTCGCGTCCGTGACCGGTGTCAACCGATGGACGGTGAGCAAGATCGAGCGCGACGTCGAATACCGGCCCGACATCCAGCGCTCATACCTGGTCACTTCCGGCTCCGTGCGCACGCTGTTCGCTGCGCAGCGCGAGTACCTCCATGAACCGCTGAGCGGACAGCTCGGTCATCCAGACCAGGCAATCCAAATGCACCTGTTCGCGGCAGCGGACAACGTGACTCAACAGCAGCGGCTCGCTGAGCGGCTGGGCGCGACCTTCAACATCATCGAGGAGAGCGCCCACCGATCCATTATCGGGAAGATCGCGTGCGCCCGCGCCGTGGTCCGGCACATCCGAGAGACGCTCCCGTGAAGCGCCTCGGCAGCCTCCTCACGTTCGCCGTGACGGCACTTCTCGTCACCCATGTCGCGCTGACCGCGTTCGAGAACTCCCCCGACACCAAGGTCTCCCTCGGGTCCCGAATCCCGTGGCTGAACCGCCTCCCCCAGTGGCGCTTCTTCGCGCCGAACCCGGGTGTGGAGAACACCCATGTGCTCTACCGATCGAGCGACGAGGCCGGCGGCTGGACCCGGTGGCAGGAGATCCCCTACCGCAACCGGCTGAAGTGGTACTCGTTCCTCTGGAACCCCGGAAGCCGCGCGCCCAAGGCTCTCTTCGACACGTCCCAACAGCTGATGGTGCTCGCCGGCTACGGCGCCTCTTACGAATGGGCGATCGGAAGTACGGCCTACCTCCTGCTGCAGGACGTCGTGCGCGACATCTGCCGCAGCGAACAACGGCACGGCCAGTTCCAGTTCATGATCATGAGCTCGCGGCCCGGCTCCGGACCCGAGGGCATGCATCCGATCCTCGCGTCGGAGCCGGCACCGGTCGAGCCAACGGGCGCGCGTCCATGAGCAACGACGCCGCACAGGGATCGCCCCTGGACCCGCCGCCCTTCACCGCCGAAACGCTGCTGCTGCTCGTCACCGGGTCGATCAGCGCAGCCCTAGTACCGTACTGGCTGAACTGGCTGCGCCAGATGTACCCCGCACTCGTCACGCACGTCACCGTCACTCGATCGGCCGAGAGGTTCGTGACTGTCGAGGCGCTCCGCCACCTCGTCATCGGGGAGGTCTATCGCGACGACTGGGACGACGCGAACCTCCCCAAGAGCGGGCACATGGCCCTCGAGGAGATGGCCGAGTGCTTCGGCGTATTCCCCGCGACCGTGCACACCGCGATGCGATTGGCGAACGGACACTGCGATAGCCCGACCCTCTACGCACTACAGACGACGACCAAACCCATCGCGATCGCCCCAACCTTCCCCGGAACCAACGAGGTCATCGAATCTCGGATGGAGGCCCTGCGCACACGGCCTAACGTCGTCGTCACCGGGACGGTGCCGGCGTTCAGCGTCAGCAAGCAGGCCTGGACGGCGGGGACCGGCTTCTTCATGCCGCTTCTGCTCGAGGCGCTAGAACGGCTGCGGCAGCCCGACGCCGATACTGGAGTGTGACCATTCCAGCCGGCGCGAGCCCGCCGACCGTCGAGGAGGTTGTCGTCGACGCCGCTGAGGTGGAAGTCACCCTCGACGGTCATCGGCTTCTGCCACCGACGTCGCTCACCGTGCGACGCGGAGAAGCCCTCGCGATCACCGGTCCGAACGGCGCCGGCAAGACGACCCTGCTACGGGTTCTCGCCGGCGTCATCCGGCCTACAGCGGGCCACGTCGGGGTCAGCGGCCGAGCCGTGGACGAGCGCGACCCGCAGTTCCGGGCGTCGGTCGCGGCGCTGATCGGGTACCCGGCAGTTGCGCGGGATCTCACACTGGAAGAGCATCTGACTCTGGTTGCGGCCTCCTGGGGCGCCGACGTCGCCGCCAGCCGGGAACGGGCCCGAACTCTCCTGGACCAGCTCGAGATCCGTCACCTGGCTGAGCGGTTCGTGCACGAGCTGTCGTCCGGTCAGACCCAGCTGTTCACCCTCGCCCTAACCCTCGCACGGCCGTTCGAAGTCCTGCTGCTCGACGAACCCGAGCAGCGCCTCGACCACGACCGCCTCAGGGCGGTCTCAGGACTTCTCAGAGGTCTCGTCGACGACGGCGCGACCCTGATCTTCGCCGCTCACGCGCCCGAACTCGTTGAGGCCGTCAGCGATCAGGCGATCGCTCTCCCCAGAACGCCATGAGCACGGCGCTGCGCAACGCCCGCGCCGTGCAGCGGCGTCGTGCTGGAGCGCCCACCGGTGAGACGACGCGCTACACCGGGTATCTCACGATCATGGTCACGCTCATCATCGTGGTCCCTCTCGGTCGCGCGGCCGCGATCGCACTCGGAGAGCCTGCGGCGCTGACGCTGATGCTTTCCCCGGCCGCAGGGGTGGTCGTCGCTGCCGCGCTCGGGATGATGCTTGCGGCCCTCATCCTCCTGGGCCAGGTCCGCGGCCCGGCGCTGCTGAGCCCCTTCGCTACCGTTGCCATCGCAGGAAACGGCCTTCCTCGCTCGGTCACCCTGCGACGCCCGCTCGTCATCGCAGCACTCATCCTCGCGGGCCTGCTCGGCGGCGCGGCTGCATTCGTCGGCGCGATCATGTATGGCTCGAGCGTCACGACCATCGGCGCCGCGGGGACGTTCGTCGGCGGAGTCCTCCTCTACGCCGCGGTGGCCGCGGGCGGCTGGCTCGTCGGGCAGGTGGCGTCACGACCGATCGCGCAGCTGGCGGCGGCGGCCGTAGCTCTGGCGACCGTCGCGACCGTGCTCATCCCGCCGTTTTTTGTCGTCGCGCCGTGGGGCTGGGCGGCGGCGCTATACCCGCCGATCGCCGGGATAGAGTGGCTTCCCCTTGGCGGCTTGGCCCTCCTTGCTTGCCTCGCGGTCGCCCTGAGCCCGCGCTTGCTCGATCGGCTGAAAGGGCCGGATCTCCTGTCTCAGGCCCGCAGGTGGCAGGCCGTCGGAACCTTCGGGGCAGTGGGCGACCTCGCCGGCGCGTTCGCGCAGTTCCGGCCGTTGCCGACCCGCGGTCGCGGTCGTTGGGCGGTACGCGGCCGCGGACTGGCCACAACGTTCCTGTATCGTGATCTCGTCGGAGCACTCCGCACCCCTGGGCGATGTGTAGTCGCGGTCGCCGCGGTGATCGGAGCCGGGCTGTTGAACGCTCTCGCGTTCACTGCTCCGAGCGGGGCAATGGCGGCCGGGATCGCCGTGGCGGCGGTTCTTGGATACCTGGGCCTAGGAGTGTGGAGCGACGGACTCCGGCACGCAGCCGAGTCGGCCGGTAGCCCTACCCTCTACGGGGTTGGCCACGTCCGGCTGGTTGTTCTCCACGCGCTGTTTCCGACCGCGGCGGCGATCCTCTTCGCCGCGGTCGGCGCGACGGCCGGTTTTCTGCTCGGCGCCTCTTGGTCCGCGGTGCTGCTGGCCCTTCTCGCCGCGGCGTTCACCGTCGCGGTCCGCATCCTCGACGCCACCAAGGGGCAGATGCCCCTTTCGTTGCTGGCGCCGATCCCCTCTCCCGCTGGCGACCTCTCCGGAGTCCTGATCGCCTACTGGCAGGCTGACTCGCTCATCATCACGGTCATCGTGCTCACCGGCGTCGCGCTGCTCGCCACAGCAAACCCGCTCGCGTTGCTCCTGCTCGTGGCGACAGGAGTGATCGTCCTCCTGCTCGCGCGCCGCCGGCTCGGGCGACGCTAGGTGCCGGGAGAGAGATCCGGCATCGGTAGGCGATAGTCCGCCAGAACGGCCCTCGCGGCAAGATAGCCGGCCATGCCGTGAACCCCCGGCCCCGGCGCCGCTGACGCAGACGCTAGATACAACCCACGGCGCGGGGTGCGCCAGGGTGAGGAGGAGAGCGTGGGCCTGCGTACCAGCTGATCGAATGTTGACGCCCCCGACGCGATGTCGCCGCCCACGAAGTTCTCGTCGTGAGCTTCGATGTCGAGAGCCGTCGACGAATGCAGCGCGACGACGCGATCGCGAATCCCCGGAGCGAACGGCTCCAGACGATCCAGGATCGTGTCACTCATGTCACGACCGGAGCCGGCCGGAACATGGCAGTAGGCCCACAAGATCCCGGTGCCGGCAGGAGCGCGCGACGGGTCCGCGACGGTAGGTTGCGTGACCAGCACGAACGGCTGAGACGTATCCCGCCCTCCAGCGACGGCGGTCTCCGCAGCCCTGGTCTCGGCGGCGGTCCCGCCGACGTGCACGGTGACCGCCTCCGCGAGGCGTGGGTCCGCCCATGGGATCGGGCCGTCGAGGGCGGCGTCGACCTTCGCGGTCGCGGTCCCGTAGCGAAAGCGTCGGAGCGAGCGCAGGTACCCCCGCGGCAACGACGAGTCCAGCGCGGCCAACGCTCGCGCCGACACGTCGGCAACCACCACGTCCTGATTGAGCTCCGCGATCGCCGTTACTGGCGAGCTCGTGCGGAACTCGCCTCCGTGGGCGCGGATGTCGTCGACGAGCGCCTGCGCGACCGATCTTGAACCGCCCACCGGCACGGGCCATCCGCCAGCATGGGCGTGCGCAGCCAGCACCACGCCCACCGCGGACGCGCCGAGCGACGGGAGCTTCGTCCCCGAGTGCGCCGAGACACCCGCAAGCAGGGCCGCGGCATCGGACGTCGCCAGGGCACCGGAGGCCAGGGTTGCCCGGAGAACTCGAGTGCCTAGTTCGGCCAGGAGTCGCGGGTGGGCTGGCCACCGCAGCTGCGCATCCAGCGCAGTGACGGCGAGGTCGTCAATACGCTCGGCAAGCGGGGCCAGAAGCGATCGCCAAGCCCGCCCGCCCGTCCCAAGCTCTTGCACGGTCTGCTCGATATCCCGGAAGGCGATCGCGGAGCGCCCGGGTTCGATTGCGTGCGCGTATGCGATCTCAGGGCTCACATACTGCACCCGATCGGTCAGACCGAACGCGCGGAAGAAGGGCGACGTCGACGACATGGGATGCACAGCCGAACAGCGGTCATGCCAATACCCGGGAACGGTGAGCTGGTCCGTGCGGAGCCCTCCGCCCAACGTCGGCTGGGCCTCGTGGACGGTGACATCGAAACCCGCGCGCGATAGCACCACGGCAGCTGCGAGCCCGTTTGGGCCGCTGCCGATCACTGCGGCCGTCGCCATAGATCAAGTGTCTACCCGTGCCCGAGGCGAGTGTTATACCCGGGGCCTTTCGCTTGCGGCGTTAGCGCGAGCGGTCCGCGGCCAGCAAGGCGACCAGCGCGGGATCACGCCGCAGCGCTCGGAAGCTCGCGCTAGCGGGAAACGACCGGATGAGCTCGACCTTCCAGTCAGGGAACGCGGCTGTCACGACGCTCCGAACCACGTTGGCGCGTCGGCGAGAGCCGCCGATGAGGATGCAGCCCGGCGCTGATGTAGTGATTTTGTCTGGGTCCTCGCTGCGACGCAACGTCTGCGAGCAACTCTTTGCGATCCCGCCGACCTTGACCGCGAAGCCGGCCCCGCTCCCGGTGAGCCGCGACCAGGCCGACGCGATCGCAGGATGGCTAAGCCTCGATCCACCGATGAGCCGGGGTGTTGTGCGGGCGTCGTGACAAGGAAATGCCCCTCTGACCAGGAAGAATAGAGCTTACTTGAGGTTCTGTTCGCCTAGTCGGAGAGGCATCTCGTCGATGCAATTCAAGCACGCTCCGGCCGCGGTATCCGCGGTCTTCGATGATCAGAATCTTGTGTCGGCGGCGGGACTGGTCCCGCTGCTGCGGCTCGCGCAGCAGGCCGGGCTGGCGGAACTCGCTCAGGGCCGGTTGAGCGTCCCGACGCACAAGGGCTCCTACGCCGGCGCGAAGGTCTCCGCGCTGGTCGCGGGGATGCTCGCCGGTGCGGACTCCATCGACGACATGAACCTGCTCCGCCATGGCGGGATGGGGCGGCTGTTCGACCGGACGTATGCGCCGTCGACGCTGGGCTCGTTCCTGCGGGAGTTCCGGTTCGGACACGTCCGCCAGCTCGACGCGGTCGCCTCCCGCGTCCTGGGGAACCTCACCAGCCAGGCGCCGCTTCTGCAGGTCCGGGAAGGCGAGCGGATGATGGTCGACTTGGATGACACGATCATCGAGGTCCACGGGTATCAGAAGCAGGGCGCGTCGTTCGGGTACTCCGGCGTCCGCGGCCTCAACGCCCTCCTCGCCACCGCGTCGACCACCTCGTCCGAGCCTGTCAAGTTGTTTGTGTAAGCGGGCATCAGCAGTTGGTTGTTAGAGGT
>CAYPND010000047.1:0-10524 GCA_964412175.1 uncultured Microbacteriaceae bacterium
GGGATGCCCCGCGCGAACGCGACCGCGCGCGCCGCCGCGATGCCGACGCGCAGGCCCGTGTACGGCCCCGGCCCGATGCCTGTGACGACCCCCGTGAGCGCGGCGGCCGAGACCCCGTCGGCGTGCAGCACCGACTCGAGGAACGGGCCGATGACCTCGGCGTGGCGCCGGGTGTCGTCGGTCGAGCGCTCGGCGAGCACGCGCCCGTCGTCGGCGACGACGGCGACCGCGGTGCCCGCAGAGGTGTCAATCGCCAGCAGCATGCAGCCAGCCTAGGTCGGGCCAACGATTGCCCACGCCGACGATCGTGACGATGCGCGGCTCGACCGGTTCCTCGTCAGGGTCGTCATCGGAGGTCGTCGGCGATGCGGTAGCCCGCTCGGGGTTCTCGGGCGCTGTCGCTCCCACGGCACGGGGCCGCTCGATTGTGACGGCGAGCCACTCGTCGAGGAGGTGCTCGAGCAGCCCCGCACCCCACTCGACGACGACGATCGAGCCCGCGAAGTCGAGGTCGAGGTCATCGAGCTCCGCGGCGTCGCGCAACCGGTACGCGTCGACGTGCACGAGCGGCGGGCCTTCCGCTCGCGGATGCGTGCGGGCGAGCACGAAAGTGGGGCTCGTAACCGTGCCGCGCACGCCGAGCGCGGAGCCGAGCCCGCGCGTGAGGGTCGTCTTGCCCGCGCCGAGCTCGCCCGTCAGCAGCACAGTGTCGCCCGCGCGCAGCTGCGCGGCGAGCAGGGCGCCGAGGCGCGCCATCGCCTCGGGGTCGGCGATCGTGAGGGTCACCGTCATGCGCGTCACGACCGCGTGCGGTGCACGCGGCGGCCCAGCCGCGTGACGAGCTCGTAGGCGATCGTGCCCGCGGCGTCGGCCCAGTCGTCGACCCCGGGCTCGCCAGCGGCGGGGTCCCCCCACAGCACCGCCCGGTCGCCGAGCGCGACGGGGGCGTTGCCGACGTCGACGACGAGCTGGTCCATCGCGATGCGGCCGACGACCCGGTGCACGCGGTCGCCGATGAGCACGGGCGCGTCGAGGGCCCCGCGAGGAACGCCGTCGGCGTAGCCGAGGGGCACGAGCGCGAGGGTCGTCGGCGCGCTCGTGCGATGCAGGTAGCCGTACGAGACCCCGCTGCCCGCCGGCACGCGCTTGAGGCCCACGACGCGCGCGCTCAGCTGCATCGCGGGCCGCAGCGGCAGCGTGCCGCGCAGGTGCCGCTCGGGGGCGATGCCGTAGAGCGCGAGCCCGATGCGCACCATGTCGTAGCGGGCCACAGGGTGGTCGAGCGCCGCGGCCGACGCGGCCAGATGCCGGATGCCCGGCTCGAGCCCCACGCTGCGCACGGCATCCACGAACCGCTCGAAGGCGACCACCTGCGCACGATCGTCGTCGGGCGAGGTGTTCGAGAGATGGCTGAAGACGCCGCCGAGCACGAGCTCGCCCGCACCGACCGCGGCCGCCAGCGCCTCGACGAGCGGGCCCCACTCGGCTTCGACGACGCCGTTGCGCGAGAGCCCCGTGTCGACCTTGATGTGCACGGTCGCTCGGTGCCCCGTGGCGGCGGCGCGCGCGAGCTGCGCGCGCGAGCTCACGCCGAGTGCGATGCCCGCCTCGGCGGCCGCGGCGAAATCGGCCTCGGGGTCGTGCAGCCAGGCGAGCACCGGCGCGTCGATGCCCGCCGCGCGGAGCTCGAAAGCCTCGTGGAGGTCGGCCACCCCGAGGTGGTCGATGCCCGCCTCGAGGGCGGCGCGCGCGGCCGTCACGGCGCCGTGGCCGTAGCCGTCGGCCTTGACGATCGCCATGGCGTGGGGCGTCGGCACCGCACGGCGCACCGTCTCGGCGTTCGCGCCGATCGCCGCGGGCGAGATGCGGGCCTCGCGCAGCGGGCGGGTCATGACTCGGCCACCACGAAGGCGATCGCGACGCCCGCGTCGTGCGACATCGAGAGGTGTAGCGATGCGATGCCGCGCGCGCTGACGATTTCGGCGGCACGCCCGCTCACGACGAGGTCGGGGTTGCCCTCCGCATCGGGAACGACGCGCATGTCGTGCCAGCCGACCCCGTCGGTCGCGCCGAGCGCCTTCATGAGCGCCTCCTTCGCCGCGAAGCGACCCGCGAGCGACCGCAGCGGCAGGTCGCGCTCGTTCTCGGCGAACAGGCGCTCGCGCAAGCGCGGGGTGCGGCTCAGCGCTCGCTCGAAGCGCGCCAGGTCGACCACATCGACCCCGATCCCGACGATCCGGCCCATGGCTCGCCTCCGGTCTCCTCGGCCGAGCTACTCGACCGTGACCGACTTGGCGAGGTTGCGCGGCTGGTCGACGTCGAGGCCCTTCGCGGCCGCGAGCTCCATGCCGAAGATGTGCAGGGGTACGACGGCGAGCAGCGGCCCCAAGAACGGCGAGGCGAGGGGGATGCGGATGACCTCGTCGGCGTGCGGCAGCACCGCGACGTCGCCCTCCTCCGCGATGGCGATGACGCGCGCGCCGCGAGCGCGGATCTCCTGGATGTTCGACACGACCTTCGCGTGCAGCGAGTTCGGGTCGCGCGGGCTCGGAACGATCACGAACACGACCTGCCCCGGCTCGATGAGGGCGATCGGACCGTGCTTGAGCTCGCCCGCCGCGAAGCCCTCGGCATGGATGTACGCGAGCTCCTTGAGCTTGAGCGCGCCCTCGAGGGCCACGGGGTAGCCGACGTGGCGGCCCAGGAACAGCACCGAGCGGGTGTCCGCCATCCAGTGCGCCAGTTCCTTGATGCGCTCGCCCGTCGCGAGCACGTCAGTGAGCTTGTCGGGAACCGCCTGCAGCTCGGCGACGAGGCCGCGAGCGCGCTCCTCGCCCAGCGTGCCGCGCACCTGGCCGAGCTGCAGCCCGAGCAGGTAGATGGCGGTGATCTGCGCGACGAAGGCCTTGGTCGAGGCGACCGCGACCTCGGGGCCGGCGTGCGTGTAGACCACGGCGTCGGACTCGCGCGGGATGGTCGCCCCCTGGGTGTTGCAGATCGAGAGCGTGCGGGCACCCTGCTCGCGGGCGTACTTGACGGCCATGAGCGTGTCCATCGTCTCGCCCGACTGGCTGATCGAGACGACGAGGGTGTTCGGCGAGAGCACCGGCTCGCGGTAGCGGAACTCGTGGGCCAGCTCGACGTCGACGGGGATGCGCGACCACTGCTCGATCGCGTACTTGCCGACGAGCCCCGCGTAGGCGGCCGTGCCGCAGGCGATGATGAGCACGCGGTCGATGCTCGAGAGCACCTCGGGGCCGAGCGCCGTCACCTCGGGCAGGTCGACGAGCCCGTCGTGCACGCGACCGATGATGGTCTTCGCGACCGCCTCGGGCTCCTCGCTGATCTCCTTCGCCATGAAGCTCGACCAGCCGCCCTTCTCGGCCGCCGAGGCATCCCAATCGACCTCGAAGGTCGTCGGCGTCACGGGCTGCCCGGCGAAGTCGACGACCTCGACGCTGTCGGGGCGGATGGTCACGAGCTGGTCCTGCCCGATCTCCATGGCGCGGTGGGTGTACTCGACGAACGCGGCCACGTCGGAGCCGAGGAAGTTCTCGCCCTCGCCGAGCCCGATCACGAGCGGCGAGTTGCGCCGCGCGCCGACGACGACGTTGGGCTGGTCGGCGTGCACCGCGAGCAGCGTGAACGCGCCCTCGAGGCGGTTGACGACCTGCAGCATCGCGGCCGTGAGGTCGCCCGTCTGCCGGAAGGCGTCGCCCACGAGCAGGGCCGCGACTTCGCTGTCGGTCTGCGACGAGAACGAGTGCCCGCTCGCGAGCAGCTCGTCTTTCAGCTCGGAGAAGTTCTCGATGATGCCGTTGTGGATGAGCGCGAGCTTGCCGTCATCGCCGAGGTGCGGGTGCGCGTTCTCGTCGGTCGGGCCGCCGTGCGTCGCCCACCGGGTGTGGCCGATGCCGGTCTGGCCGTCGGCGAGCGGGGTGGCGGCGAGGTCGTCGCTCAGGATGCCGAGCTTGCCGGCGTGCTTGCGCGTATCGAGGTGGCCGTGGGCGTCGATGACGGCGACGCCCGCGGAGTCGTATCCCCGGTACTCGAGCCGCTTCAGCCCACCCATCAGCACCTCGACGCTGGCCCGGGTTCCGACATACCCCACGATTCCGCACATAGGCGACCATTCTACGGCTCCGGTCGTGGCCCGACGGCGCAGGGGTACTGTGGAGCCGATGAACGATCCGGGCGCAGTACGCGAGACGACGCCGTTCGTCGAGATCGATCGACGCCGCTGGGCGGCGCTCGCCCCCTCCGCCGCGCATCCCCTCACAGAAACCGAGCTCCTGCAGCTGCGGGGCCTCGGCGATACGCTCGACATGCGCGAGGTCGACGAGGTCTACGTGCCGCTCAGCCGCCTGCTGAGTCTGTACGCCGTCGGCGCGCGTCAACTGCACCAGGCGACCCGCAACTTCCTCGGCGAGTCCGGCGAGCACACACCCTTCGTCATCGGCGTCGCGGGCTCGGTCGCCGTCGGCAAGTCGACCATCGCGCGCCTGCTGCGCGAGCTGCTCTCCCGCTGGCCCGACACCCCGCGCGTCGAGCGCGTGACGACCGACGGGTTTCTGCTGCCGACCGCCGAGCTCGACCGGCGCGGCATCCTGCACCGCAAGGGTTTCCCCGAGTCATACGATCGGCGGGCGCTGCTGCGCTTCGTCGCGCGAGTCAAGTCGGGGGCCGACGAGGTGCGCGCGCCCGTGTACAGCCACCTCAGCTACGATCGCGTGCCCGGCGCCGAGATCATCGTGCGCCGCCCCGACATCCTCATCGTCGAGGGGCTCAACGTGCTGCAGCCGCCCGGCCCGGGCGCCGCGCTCGCCGTGAGCGACCTCTTCGATTTCACGATCTACGTGGATGCGCGCACGAGCGACATCGCCCAGTGGTACGAAGAGCGCTTCCTGGCCCTGCAGCGCGGGGCCTTCGCCGATCCGCGCAGCTACTTCCACCGCTACGCCTCGCTGACCCACGACGAGGCGGTGCTCACGTCGCGGGAGATCTGGCGCGAGATTAACGAGCCGAACCTCGTGCAGAACATCCTTCCCACTCGCGCACGCGCTTCGCTCGTACTGCGCAAGGCGAGCGATCACACGGTCGAGACCGTGCTGCTCCGCAAAATTTGAGCCGTCAGACGGCGAGGTGCTCGCGCACCACGCCGGCGAGGCGCTCGGCCACCGCCCGCGCGGTGCCCTGCTCGGCGGCCTCGACCATGACGCGCACCATGGGCTCGGTTCCGCTCGCGCGCAGCAGCACGCGGCCGCTGTCGCCGAGCGCGGCCTCCTCGGCCGCGACGGCCGCGACGATGCCCGCGTGTCCCTCGAGCGCCGCGCGGTCGACGCCGCGCACGTTGATGAGCACCTGGGGGAACACCGTCATGATGTCGGCGAGGTCGGCGAGCGAGCGACCTGTGCGCACCATCTCGGCGGCCAGCTGCAGCCCCGTCAGAATTCCATCGCCCGTGGTCGCGTGCTCGCTCATGATGATGTGGCCCGACTGCTCGCCACCGAGGCTCAGGCCGTGCTCGGCAAGCGCCTCGAGCACGTAGCGGTCGCCCACCTTCGTCTCGATCAGGCGCACCCCGTGCTCGGCCATCGCGCGCTTAAGCCCGAGGTTGCTCATGACGGTCGCGACGAGCGTGTCGTCGGTGAGGAGTCCGCGCGCTTTCATCGAGAGCGCAATGATCGCCATGATCTGGTCGCCGTCGATCACGCGGCCCGCGGCATCCACCGCGAGGCAGCGGTCGGCGTCCCCGTCGTGCGCGATGCCGAGGTCGGCGCCGTGCTCAAGCACGGCGGCCTGCAGCGGGCCGAGGTGCGTCGAGCCCACACCCTCATTGATGTTGAGACCGTCAGGGTCGCTGCCGATGACCGTGACGCGCGCGCCCGCGTCGGAGAACACCTGCGGCGAGATGCCCGCGGCGGCGCCGTGGGCGCAGTCGATGACGACGTGCAGGCCCGCGAGCGACACGTCGAGGGTGCCGAGCAGGTGCAGCAGGTAGCGGTCCTCCGCGTCGGCGAACCGGCGGATGCGGCCGACGCCCGCGCCCGTTGGCGCGAGCTTGTCGCCCGACATGGCCTCCTCGATGCGGTCTTCGACCGCATCCGGCAGCTTGGTGCCGCCGAACGAGAAGAACTTGATGCCGTTGTCGGGGGCGGGATTGTGCGAGGCCGAGATCATGACACCGAAATCGGCGTGGATGTCTCCGACAAGGAACGCCGCCGCCGGGGTCGGGATGACCCCGGCGTCGAGCACGTCGATGCCCGAGCTCGCGAGCCCCGCCGAGACCGCCGCCGTGAGGAACTGGCCCGAGACGCGCGGATCGCGCGCCACGATCGCGGTCGGGCGGCGGCCCTGCGCGCGCAGCTCGTCGGCGTGACGACCGCTCGTCAGCACCCGGGCCGCAGCCTGGGAGAGGCCGAGGGCGAGGTCGACGGTGAGATCACCGTTGGCCAACCCTCGAACCCCGTCCGTACCGAAAAGACGACCCATCAGGAGCCCTCTGCTCGATCGACTAACGCTTCGAGTACTGAGGAGCCTTGCGGGCCTTCTTGAGACCGGCCTTCTTACGCTCGATGACGCGCGCGTCGCGCGTCAGGAAGCCGGCCTTCTTGAGGGTCGGGCGGTTGTTCTCGCGATCGATCTCGTTGAGCGCGCGCGCGATGGCGAGGCGCAGGGCGCCCGCCTGGCCCGAGGGGCCCCCGCCCGTGATGCGCGCGATGACGTCGTAGGCGCCGCCGAGCTGCAGGATCGTGAAGGGGTCGTTGATGAGCTGCTGGTGCAGCTTGTTCGGGAAGTAGTCTTCGAGCGTGCGCCCGTTGACCTTGTAGGTGCCGGCGCCGGGGGTGATGCGCACGCGGGCGATGGCCTGTTTGCGACGGCCCACGGCCTGGCCGCCGACCGAGAGGATGGCGCGGGGCGCCGCCGACGCGGTGGGCGCGACCGACTCGGTCGTGTACGACTCGGGAGCCGAGTCGGGGGTGATGTCGCCGGTGTTCACTGCGCCGGTAGTGGTCATGTCTGCCACGATGCTGTTCCTTAGCGTCTTCGCGGCCGCTACTGGGCGACCTGGTCGAGGGTGTAGGTCGTCGGCTGCTGCGCCGCGTGCGGGTGCTCAGCGCCCGCGTAGACCTTGAGCTTCTTCATCTGGGCGCGGCCCAGGGAGTTCTTCGGCAGCATGCCGCGAATCGCCTTCTCGACAGCGCGCTCGGGGTTCTTCTCGAGCAGCTCCGCGTAGGAGGTAGCCGTGAGACCGCCCGGGTAGCCCGAGTGGCGGTAGGCCTTCTTCTGCGCGAGCTTCGAGCCCGTGAGGGCGACCTTGGCGGCGTTGGTGATGATGACGAAGTCGCCCATGTCCATGTGCTGGGCGAAGGTCGGCTTGTGCTTGCCGCGCAGGAGGGCGGCGGCGTGGCTGGCGAGGCGGCCCAGGACGACATCGGTTGCGTCGATGACGACCCAGTTGCGCTGAACGTCAGCGGGAGTGGGGCTGAATGTGCGCGTCACAGTGCGTACTTTCGTGTCGAGTAGTTCGTGAATCCCGCTCCGGGGGGAATTCGTTCTGCAGATACAGACCGAACGCCGCGGTGGAGGGCTCAACCGGATGACCGTCGGCGACGGGCACCAAGGGTCGAGCGTACCGGCACGGGGGCGCCCGGTCAATTTACCCGCGTCCCGTCCGATCAGTCCGAGGGGTCGGATGCCCGGCCGAGCGGTTCGCGACGCGCGCGGGTCAGCTCGGCGCGCGCCCCGAGCTCGTCGTCGGGCGGGTACCCCACCTCGATGAGCGTGAGCCCCGTCGCCGCGACGACCGCGAAAGCGTTGGCCTTGACGGCATCGGCGAGGATGCCGCTCAGCCGTGTCGGCTCGAGCCGGCCGAGCCCGACGGCGACAGCCGCGCCGACGAGTGCGCGCACCATCGAGTGGCAGAACGCGTCGGCGCGTACTCGCGCGACGAGCACTCCCTCAGCATCCCGTGACCACGCGTAGTCGAGCAGGGTACGGATGGTGGTGGCCCCCTCGCGCGGCTTGCAGAAGGCCGCGAAGTCGTGGAGGCCCGTGAGGCTCGCGGCAGCAGCATCCATCGCCGCCGCGTCGAGCTCGGCGTGGTGCCACAGGGTGTGCGTGCGCCGGCGGGGGTCGCGGTGGCTGAGCGCATCGGCGATGCGGTACTCGTAGCGGCGCCAGACCGGCGAGAAGCGGGCGTCGAAGCCGTCGGGGGCGACCGACACCCGGTCGATCACGACGTCGGCGGCCGTCGCAGCGACGATGCCGTTGAGCCGGCGGGCGACCGACTGCTCGATCGAGCCGCCGCGCCTCGCCGAGGCCAGCCGGCGGTATTGCTCGGCCGTCAAATCGATGTGCGCGACCTGCCCCGTCGCGTGCACGCCCGCGTCGGTGCGGCCCGCCACCACGAGGCGCACCTCGAGCTCGGGGTCGCGCAGCAGGGTGGCGATCGCGGCGTCGAGCACACCCTCGACCGTGCGGAGACCCGGCTGGCGGCTCCAGCCGGAGAACGACGTGCCGTCGTAGGCGAGGTCGAGCCGCAGGCGCACAGTCTCCACGACTCCCGAGTCTAGGGCGCTCGGTTTGACCGCGGGGCCGCGGGGAGAGACCCTGGAAGCACCATGTCGGCCATCAGCACCAGCACCGTCGCTCGCGATCGGCTCCCGGGGCTCGATGGCCTGCGGGCGCTCGCCATCGTGCTCGTGCTCGCCTACCACCTCTTCCCCGGGCTCGCCCCGGGCGGCTTCATCGGCGTCGACGTGTTCCTGGTCGTCAGCGGCTATCTGATCACGGCGCTGCTCGTCGCCGAGCACCGCGCGAGCGGCCGCGTCGCCATCCGGCGGTTCTGGGGCCGGCGCGCCCGGCGCCTGCTGCCCGCGCTCGTCGTCATGGTCGGCGCGACCGCGGCCGTCGCCGCGGCCATCGGGGGCGACGTGCTCGTCGGCGTCGGGTGGCAGCTCGCCGGCGCCCTCACCTTCAGCAGCAACTGGTGGTCGATCGCGCAGGGCTCGAGCTACCTCGACCAGACGAGCCCCGAGCTCTTCCGACACGCGTGGTCGCTCGCGGTCGAGGAGCAGTTCTACCTGCTCTGGCCGCTCGTCGTCGTGCTGCTGCTCCTGCTGCCCGTGCGCGCGCTGCGGGTCGCCCTGCCCCTCACCCTCGCCCTCGCCTCGGCCGTCGCCATGGCCCTGCTCGCGGGCGACCCGGCGATCGACCCCGACCCGGCTTCGGTCGCCTACCTGTCGACGCTGAGCCACGGTTTTGGGCTGCTGCTCGGAGCGGGGCTCGCCCTCGCCATCGACCCGCTGGGCACCGAGTCCCCCGCGCGCCGTACGCCGCCGTGGGCCGCCGATGCCGGCGCGCTCCTCGCGGCGGCCGGCCTTGTCGCGCTCGCCTCCGTGCTCGCGATCGATGCAGCGGCCGCGTACCGGGGCGGCATCGTCGCCGCGACGCTCCTGACAGCCGTGCTCATCGTGTGCCTCGCGCATCCCGCTGGCGGCGCCGCCCGTATTGCGGATGCCCCGCTCCCCCGCTGGCTCGGCGAACGCTCCTACGGCCTGTACCTGTGGCACTGGCCCGTGCTCATCCTGCTCGGCGCGGCGCAGCCGGCGATCGACCGGGTCGGCGAGCAGGCCTGGCTGCTGGGGCTCGCGGCGCTTGCGATCGCGATCGTGCTCGCGGCACTGAGCCACCGGTTTGTCGAGCAGCCGGTGCGCACGCGGCGGCTCGATGCGGCGCTGCGCGGCCAATCGGGCTGGGGCCGCCCCCGACGTGCGGTTCTCGCGACGGGGCTCGCCCTCGCGCTCGCCGGGCTCGTCGCCGGTGGGACGGCGGCCGTCGCGCTGGCACCCGCTCAATCGCAAGCGGCCGCGTTCATCGCCGCGGGCCAGGCCGCGATCGACGCCCCCGCCACCCCCGCCGCGGCGGTGCCGCTGCGCGTACCGATGGCCGAGCGCGCCCCCGCAGAGTCTCCCGCTGCCCCCCTCCCCGGGGGCGACCAGATCGTCGCGATCGGCGACTCGGTCATGCTTGCCGCGGCCCCTCAGCTGCAAGCGCGCTTCCCAGGCATCGCGATCGACGCCGCGGTCTCGCGCCAGATGCGGCAGGCGCCCGCCATGCTGAGCGCCCTCGCCGCGGCAGGGCAGCTGCGGCCCTTCGTCGTCATCGGTCTTGGCACCAACGGCCCGATCGATCCGGCGACCCTTCACGAGCTGCGCGCGATCATCGGCCCCGAACGGTCGCTCGTGCTCGTGAGCGCGCAGGCACCGCGCGGGTGGATCCCCGAGGTCAACGGCTATCTCGCGGCCTTCGCGGCCGACTACCGCGAGGTCGTGATCGCCGACTGGCGCAGCGCGATCGCGCCGCAACTCGACCTGCTCGCGCGCGACCAGGTGCACCCCGGCCCGACGGGCGGGCGCATCTACACCGGCGCGGTCGAGTCGGCCCTGCAGTACCTCGCCGACCTCCCGGCGCCGATCGACTACGAGGCGAACCCCGAACTGCAACGGCCCCGCTAGTGTC
>CAYPND010000048.1:0-9487 GCA_964412175.1 uncultured Microbacteriaceae bacterium
AGGCCGCGATCTCGAGGCCGTCGTAGCCCCAGCCCGCGGCGAGCTCGGCGACCTCTTCGAGCGTCAGGTCGGCCCACTGGCCGGTGAACAGGGTGACGGGATGCGTGCTCATCGTGACTCCTCCTCTGCTGGAACCTCGACCCAGGCACCGAGCGTCGCCGATGCGAGAACGGCCTCGGTCAGCCGCGCGGCGCGCAGGCCGTCGGCGAAGACGGGCAGCCCGGCGACGGGCGCGCCCTCGGTGATCGAGCGGGCCGTGTCGGCGACGAACGCCGTGAATGCATCCTGGTATCCGAGCGGATGCCCGGCCGGGAGCGTGCTCAACCGCGCGGCGTCGCCCTGCAGCTCGTCGGGGTTGCGCAGCTGCAGCAGGCTCTCGCGCCGCCGGCCGATCCACAGCTCCTCCGGCCGCTCCTGCTCGAAGCGCAGGCTCTCGCCCTCGCCGTGCAGCTCGAGCACGAGGCCGTTCTTGCGGCCGGGCGCCACTTGCGACACGAGCAGGCTCACGAGGGCGCCGCCCTGCAGCTCGGCGAGCATCCCGACCAGGTCTTCGGTCTCGACCGCGTGGCCGCCGCGCTCGGCGTGCACCGTGCGCGTGCGGGCGACGAGCCGCGTGATTCGCTCGCCCGCGATGAACTCGAGCAGGTCGCACAGGTGGCTGCCGATGTCGGCGAAGGCGCGGGAGGCGCCGCCCTGGCCGGCGTCGACGCGCCAGTTGTCGTCGTCGGCGGCGAGCAGCCAGTCTTGCAAGTAGGCGCCCTGCACCGAGAGCAGGCGGCCCGTCTCGCCGCGCGCGATGCGCTCACGAGCGGCACGCACCATGGGGTGGAACCGGTAGACGAAGGGCACGGCCGCGATGAGGCCGGTGTCGGATGCCCGGCTCGCGAGCGCCGAGGCGTCAGCCGCGGTCGTCGCGAGCGGCTTCTCGCACACGACGTGCCGACCGGAGTCGAGCGCGCGGGTGGCGAGCGCGGCGTGCGTCGCGTTGGGGGTGAGCACGTGCACGAGCGTCACGGCCTCGTCGGCGAGCAGCTCGTCGGTGTCGGCGTAGGCGCGGGCGATGCCGAGGCGCTCGGCGGCGCGGGTGGCGTTCTGCGGCGACGACGAGGCGACCCCGACGATCGGGATGCCCGCGGCGCGCAGTGCGTGCGCGTGCACCTGGCCCATAAATCCACCACCGACGAGTGCGGCGGCGACAGCAGCACTCACAGCGTCGCCCCCCAGGGGTCGAAGCCCTCGGGCATCGCGGCCGCGGGGCTCGCGGTGGTCACGAGCGCGATCGGCTCGCCCGCGGCGGCCGACTCCTCGGTGCTCTGCATGATGTCGAGCACGTGCAGGGCGAGCTCGCCGCTCGCGCGCTCGGGCACGCCGGCGCGGATGGCCCGCGCGAGCTCGACGACGCCGAGGCCGCGGGTCATGCCGTGGCCCGTGGTCGCGTGCCGCTCGGGCTCGTCGTCGGGCATCATGCCCGCACGCCAGATGCTGATCTCGCCGTCGAACATGTTCGGGTCGGGCAGCACGAGAGTGCCCTCGGTGCCGGTGATCTCGACGACGCCGACGCGCGGTCGGGGCGACTCGAAGCTGAAGGTGCTCTGCGCGACGTGGCCCGCGACCGTCTCGTACAGGGCGGCGACGTTGGTCGGCACCTCGACGGGGAAGCGCGTGCCGGCCTTGGGGCCCGAGCCGATGATGCGCTCGGTGCGCGCGCGGGTTCCGCGAGAATCCACGCGGGCGATCGGGCCCAGCAGCTGAACGAGGGTCGTCAGGTAGTACGGCCCCATGTCGAAGAGCGGCCCGCCGCCGCGCGCGTAGAGGAACTCGGGGCTCGGGTGCCAGGCCTCGGGGCCCGAGACTTGGAACATCGTGAGCGCGCTGACGGGCTCGCCGATCGCGCCCTGCTCGAGCAGGCGCCGCGCGGTCTGCACACCCGGCCCGAGCACGGTGTCGGGGGCGCACGCGACGCGCAGTCCGCGCGCGGTGGCGAGGTCGAGCAGCCGCTGGCCCTCGACGCGGTCGAGCGCGAAGGGCTTCTCCGTCCAGACGTGCTTGCCCGCCTCGACGCAGGCGGTCGCGACGCTCGCGTGCACGGCCGGGATGGTCAGGTTGAGCACGATGTCGATGTCGTCGCGCGCAAGCAGCTCGTCGACCGAGCCCGCACCCGCGACGTCGTACTCGTCGGCGCGCGCCCGGGCGCGGTCGAGATCGAGATCGGCGACCATGCGCACGGTGACATCGGATGCGCGGCTGAGGTTGTCGAGGTACTGCGTGCTGATGACGCCGGCGCCGATGACGCCCACACCCACGGGCCCGCTCATCGCGCACCCTCCTCGGCGACGAGCGCGGCGACGAACCCGGCCGAGGCGGCGATGGCGTCCCAGCCCTCGCCCGGCACGATGTCGAACTCGACGACGGGGCGGGCGTGCGGCGCGGCGGCGAGCACGGCGGCGAGCGGCACCGAGCCGAGGCCCGCGGGCACCTGGGCATCGACCCCGCCCGCGGGGTCTCCGTCTTTCACGTGCACGGCGACGAGCCGGTCGCCGAGCGCGGTCGCGATCGCGGCGCCGTCGACGCCCGCGACCGCCGCCCAGTAGGCGTCGAGCTCGAACACGACGCTCGGGTCGGTGAGCTCGGCGAGCAGCAGCAGGGGCGCGAGGCCGTCGATGCTGCCCCGCAGCTCGGCGTCGTGGTTGTGGTACCCGACGGCGAGTCCGTGCGCGGCCGCGGCGGCCGCGGCGGCGTTCAGCTCGGCGGCGACGGCCGAGACGCCGGCGCGGTCGGCGAAGCGCGCCGGGTCTTGGTACGGCTCGATGATCGTGCGCACGCCGAGCGCGCTCGCGGCCGCGAGGGTCTCGTCGGTGCGGCTGAGGATCGACCCGTGGGCGGTGGGGGTCGCGAGCCCGTGGTCGGCGATCGCCGCGCGCGCGGCCTCGGGCAGGTCGGGCAGCCCGTAGGGCTCGACGGCGGTGAAGCCGAGCCCGGCGAGCGCGGCGATCGTGCCCTCGGGGTCGGCCGCGAGCCGATCGCGCACGGTGTAGAGCTGCACAGACATGTCGGGTCGCATCATCGGGTCCTCCGGCTCGCTCGGGCGATCTCGCCCGGGCTTCAATCATATGATGTAAGACTCGAGAGGCCGAGGGCGTCGAGCCCGTGCGCCCGAGTAGCGTGGGCGGTGTGGACGAGTCGAGCGTACTGATCCCTGACCTGCTCGCGCGGGTGCGCGAGCGGGCCCCGGGCTACGACGAGCGCAACGTGTTCTTCGCCGACGATCTCGACGAGCTGCGCGCCGCGGGGTATCTGGGGGCGCGCGGCCTCGAGCGGGCATCCGCCGACCAGCGCCTGCTCGCCGCCCACGCGCCCGCCACCGCGCTGGGCCTCACGATGCACCTCGTGTGGATGGGCGTTGCGCGCGACCTGCGCGCGGCGGGCGACGCGAGCCTGCAGTGGGTGCTCGACGACGCCGAGCGCGGCGAGCTCTTCGCCTTCGCGATCAGCGAGGCCGGCAACGACCGGGTCATGAGCGACTCGCTCACGCGCGTCGACCGCGTCGACGGCGGCTGGGCGTTCACGGGCACGAAGATTTTCACGACCCTCTCGCCCGCGTGGACGCGGCTCGGCGTGCTCGGTCGGCACGACCCCGCCGACGGCGCACCGTCGCAGATCGTGCACGGCTTCCTCACGCGCGAGCCCGGCGGCGAGGCCCCGGGCGTCACGATCACCCCCGACTGGAACACCCTCGGCATGCGCGCGACGCAGAGCCACACGACGCGCCTGGACGGCGCCGTGGTGACCGATGAGCGCGTGGCGCGCATCCTGCCCGTCGGGCCGAGCGGCGACGTCTACACGCTCGCGATCGCCGCCAACTTCCACACCCTCATCGCGAGTGTCTACGCCGGCCTCGCCGACCGCGCGCTCGAGCTCGCCGTCGACAGCGCCCGACGCCGCACGAGCCTGCGCAACGACGGAGCACCGCAGGCGCACGACCCCGACATCCGCTGGCGAATCGCGGATGCTGCGCTCGCCCTCGACGCGCTGGCCCCGCAACTGCAGGCTGTCGCCCGCGATCGCGACTCGGGGTTAGACCGGGGTGCTCGGTGGTTCCGCGACCTGGCGGGCCTCAAGCACCGCAGCGTCGAGACGGCGCGGCACGTCGTCGACCAGTCGATGCGCATCGCGGGCGGCGGCGCCTACCGCTGGTCGGCCGAGCTGAGCCGCCTGCAGCGCGACGTGCTCGCGGGCATCTACCACCCGAGCGACACCGAGGCCGTGCACGGCACCGTCGCCGCCGACCTGCTCGGACCTTTACCATGACCGAGAACAGCACTGTCGAGATCCACGAGTTCGATCTGACCCTGCCCGACGGGCGCACGTTGCACGGCTACGACACCGATGGCGATGGCGTGCCGGTCATGTGGCACCACGGCACGCCGAACGTCGGCACGCCTCCGAAGCCCCTGTTCGCGCTGGCCGCCGAGCTCGGTCTGCGGTGGGTCTCGTTCGACCGGCCCGGCTACGGCGGTTCGAGTGCGCACCCCAGCCGCACGGTCGCAAGCGTGGCGGCCGACGCCGCGGCGCTCGCCGATGCGCTCGACCTCGAGCGCTTCGCCGTCGTCGGGCACTCCGGCGGCGGGCCTCACGCGCTCGCGTGCGCCGCGCGGCAGCCCGCGCGCGTGATCGCAGCCGTGAGCCTCGGCGGTCTCGCACCGATCGACGCCGAGGGTCTCGACTGGTTCGCGGGCATGGGGCCGACGAGCCACGCCTCGCTGCGGGCCGCCGCGGCCGGCCTCGAGGGCAAGCGGGCGCACGAGCAGGAGCACGCCGACGCGCCCATCGATTTCACCGCCGACGACTGGACGGCGCTGAGCGGACCGTGGGGCTGGCTCGGCGAGGTCGCCGCGGCGGGCATGGCCTCGGGGCTCGACGCCCTCATCGACGACGACCTCGCCTACGTCACGCCGTGGGGCGTCGACCTCGGTGCGATCATCGCGCCCGTGCTGCTGACCAACGGGGCCGACGACCACGTCGTGCCGCCGAGCCACTCGGCCTGGCTCGCCGCGCACATCGCCGGGGCCGAGCACTGGTCGCTCGAGGGCGAGAGTCACATCTCCTCGCTCGCGGCCGAGCACCACGGCGCCGATGATGCGCTGCGCTGGCTCGCCGACCGGGTGCGGGAATACGGTGCCGCTTGCGGGGCTTGAGTGAAGCATCCCGTTAGGGAATACGCCTCTTGCCTGTGTAGCGAGTCCTTCCCACGAAAGGTGCCGAGATGAACGGCAGCGCCCCTGTGCTCGAAGTCGTCCACATCGCCGAGTGCCCCAACTGGGCCGACACTGCCCAGGACCTTCGTGACCTGTTGGCCGAGTTGGGCCACGCAGACATCGCGGTCGGTGTTCGCAGGGTTGTGTCTGGCGATGACGCTCTTGCGGTGGGATTTGCCGGATCGCCCACTGTGCTCATCGATGGGGTCGACCCCTACCCCCACGGTGAGCCGACCGGTGAGCTGGCGTGCAGGGTGTACCTCACGGAGGTCGGACTTCGCGGCCGACCTAGTCGCACTCAACTCCGGCAGCTGCTTGTCGAACGCATCACTCCCGCCACCTCATGACCGTTCAGTTCGGTGTCTTCCTCACCCCGACCGCCGCCGACCCCGCGCGGGTCGTCGATCTCGCGGTCACGGCCGAACGGTCGGGCCTCGACCTCGTCACGGTGCAAGACCACCCGTACCAGCCGGCCTTCCTCGACGCGTGGACGCTGCTGAGCGTCATCGCCGGCCGCACCGAGCGCGTGACGCTCTCGGGCAACGTGCTCAATCTGCCGCTGCGGCATCCGGCGATGCTCGCCCGTAGCGCCGCGAGCCTCGACCTGCTCACGGGCGGTCGCGTCACGATGGGGCTCGGCGCGGGCTTCTTCTGGGACGGCATCGCCGCGATGGGCGGGCCGCGCCGCACGCCCGGTGAGGGCGTCGACGCCCTGAGCGAGGCGATCACCGTCATGCGCGCGATCTGGAGCACCGAACCCGGCGGCGTCTTTCTCGACGGCCCGCACTACCCGATCACCGGGGCGAAGCGCGGCCCCGCCCCCGCGCATCCGATTCCGATCTGCGTCGGCGCGCTCAAGCCGCGCATGCTGCGGCTCATCGGTCGGCAGGCCGACGGCTGGTGGGCATCGTTGAACATGCTCGGCGATGAGACCGAGCTCGCCACGAGCGGCGCGATCATCGACGAGGCCGCGCGCGCGGCCGGGCGTGATCCCGGCGCCATCACGCGCATCCTGAATGTGGGCGGGGCGGATGCTCGCCCCGAGCGCCTCGTGAACCTGGCCCGCACCTACGGGGTCTCGACCTTCGTGCTGGCGGGCGACGACCCGCACGCGATCGAGCGCTTCGGGTCGGAGGTCGCGCCGACCGTGCGCGCCGAACTGGAGCAGTAGGTCAGCGCACCCAGCCGAGCTCGCGCAGCCACTCCTCGCAGTCGCGCGTCCAGTGCGCGGCGATGCCGGCGTGCTCGCCGCCCTCGATGCCGGTGACGAGCCCGAGGCCGTGACGGCCGCGCGGGTACACGTGCAGCGCGTGCGGCACGCCCTGCCGGGCGAGCGCCTGGGCGAGCCGGTACGGATGCTCGAGCGGCACCGAAGCGTCCTCCGCCGTGTGCCACACGAAGGTCGGGGGCGTGCTCGGCGTCACGAGGCGCTCGACCGAGGTCGCGGCGCGCGCCCACGGGGTGGCCCAGCGCCCGAGCAGCTCGCGCCGCGAGCCCCCGTGCGTGGGCGTGAGCATCGAGACGACCGGGTAGCAGAGCACCGCCAAGTCGACGAGGCCGAGCGCCGCGGCGTGACCCGCGAGATGACCGCCGGCCGAGAAGCCCAGCACACCGAGCCGCTCGACGCCCGCCGCGCGCAGCTCGGCGACGCGCATCCGCACCGCCTGGATCGGGCCGGGGTGCCGGGTGCGCACGGGGTAGGCGAGCACGCTCGACTCGAGTCCGAGCGAGCGCAGCCACTCGGCGACGGGCTTGCCCTCGTGTGCGGCGCGGAAGGCGTATCCGCCGCCGGGCAGCACGATGATGTGCGGGGGCGGGGTGTTCATCGACCCGTGCTCATCGGCCCGCGAACGCCGCGTTCAGCAATTCGTCGATGTCGACGCCGACATCGGGTTCGCCCGTGTCGAGGCGGTTGGTGAGAAGAACGACGCCGCGTCCGGTGTGGCGCGAGACCCAGAACTGCGAGCGGCACCAGCCCTCGTGGCCGAAGGTGCTGTGGTCGAGCAGGCTCGGGCGGTAGGGCAGGTTGAAGCCGATGCCGAAGTCCTCCGGGTGCCGCGCGCGGTTCGGGTCGATGACGGACAAGCCGCTCGTGCGTGGCCGCAGCATCGCCTCGAGCGTGACGCGGTGCACGACGGCGTCGTCGCCCGCGATGAGCGAGCGACCGAGGGCGAGCAGGTCGCTCGCCCGCGCGGCCGCGCCCGCGGCGGGGTGCCGCAGCGCGCGCAGGCCGGCGACGTCGTGGCCGTAGCGCTCGGTGCCGTGCACGTGGTGCACGTCATCGGTGTCGAACGAGAGGCCCTCGGCGCCGATCGCGGCGGCGAGGTCGCCGAACTCGTCCTCGAACGCGCGGCCGGTGGCGTGCTGGACGAGCGCGGTCACGCCCGCCCACGTGATGTTCGTGTAGCGCCGGGCCGTGCCGGGCACGAACTCGAGCGGCGCGCGCTCGATGCCCTCGCGCAGCGTCGTTGCGCCCCCGTGCGTGCGCGTCGAGCCTCCGCCCTCGAGCGTCAGCTCGGCGACCCCTGAGGTGTGGCTCGTGAGGTGGGCCAGGGTGACCTCGGGGCTGATGAAGCCCGGCAGGGCATCCCGCAGCGGCGTCTCGGTCGTGAGCAGTCCGCGCTCGACGGCGCGCATCGCCGTGAGGGCGACGAGCGGCTTGGTGACCGAGTAGAGGGCGAAGCGGTCGTCGACGTGCGCGGTGCGGCCGCTGACCGGGTCGGTGCCGAACGCGGCGATGTCGACCACGCCCGAGGAATCGACGATGCCGAGCACGGCGACGGGCAGGCGGCCCGCCTCGACGTGGCGGCGGGTCCAGTCGGCGGCGGCGCCGAACGCGGTGGTGGTCATGGATGCTCCGCTCACGTCAGCTGCGGCAGCACGTCGGCCGCGATGAGGTCGAGGTGCTCGAGGTCGGTCATGTCGACCGTCTGCAGGTAGACGCGGTCGACGCCGAGCTCGCGCAGCGCGCCGAGCCGGTCGACGACCTCGGCAGGAGTGCCGACGAGGCGCTCGCCGTGGTCGCTCGCGGCGTCGATGCCGACGGCGGCGCAGCGGCGGGCGATCTCGGCGGCGTTGCGCCCGACGACGGTCGGCCACGCGGCCGACATGCTGAGCGTCGCGGGGTCGCGCCCCTCCTCGAGGCAGACAGCGCGCACATTGGCGAGCACCTCGGCGAAGCCCTCGAGCGTGCGGAACCCGATGTTGAACTCGGTCGCGTACCGCGCGGCGAGCTGGGGTGTCTTGCGCGGTCCGCCGCCGCCGACGATGACGGGCATGCGGTCTTGCACGATCTTCGGCAGGGCAGGCACGTCGACGAGCCGGTAGTGGTCGCCCTCGAACGAGAAGGTGGCGCCGTCGGGGGTGGTCCAGTAGCCCGTCACGATGGCGAGCTGCTCCTCGAGCATCCCGAACCGTTTCTCGGGGAAGGGGATGCCGAAGGCCTCGTGCTCGTGCGCGTACCAGCCGGTGCCGAGGCCGAACTCGACGCGCCCGCCCGACATCTGATCGACCTGCGCGACCTGCACGGCGAGGATGCCCGGGTGGCGGTGCGTCGCCGAGCTGACGAGCGTGCCGAGACGGATCGTGCTCGTTTCGCGGGCGAGGCCGGCGAGGGTCGTCCAGGCATCGGTCGGGCCGGGCAGCCCGTCGCCGTCGCCCATGACGAGGTAGTGGTCGCTGCGGAACCAGGCGTGGAAGCCGAGGACCTCGGCGCGTTGCGCGTGCGCGACGATCGTGTCGTAGTGGGCGCCCTGCTGGGGCTCGGTGAAGATGCAGTACTGCATGGGTTCGAGCCTACGATGCGCGTGCGGCTCAGCCCGCGCTGACCTCGTCGAGCACGGTGCGCACTCTCGGCAGGGCATCCCGCAGCCGCTCGGCGAGGGTCGCACCGCCGGGCTCGGCGAGCCACGCGTGCAGCGTGCGGCTGAAGAGGGCGAAGCCGATGGCCGAGAGCACCCCCGCGTGCTCGGCGCCGAACCCGCGGGCGATGAGCGCCTCGGCGATCGCGTGCTGCCAGCGGGCCTGCTTGGCGAGCTCTCGGCCGGTGAGCGACACCTCCGAGTCGATGATCGCCTGGCGCTGGGCGAGCTCGGAGCGTCGTGGTTCGAGGTGCTCGGCGAGCCGGCCGAGCACGCGCTGCATGAGCGCTTCGGCGGTGACGGGCTCGGTGCCCTCACCGATCGTCGCGAGCATGAGCGGCAGCATCTCGTCGTCTTCGGCGAACAGCGCCT
>CAYPND010000049.1:0-7530 GCA_964412175.1 uncultured Microbacteriaceae bacterium
CTCTGCCGCGACACGATGAAGTGGCCGAGCTCGTTCCACGACCCCTGGAACGAGAGGATGAAGAGCGTCACGAGCGCGGGGCGCGCCATGGGCAGCACGATCGTCCAGAACGTGCGGAACGTGCCGGCGCCGTCGATGCGCGCCGCCTCCTCGATGCTCACCGGGATTGAGTCGAAGAACTGCTTCATGATGAACACCCCCGCCGCGGTCGACAGCAGCGGGATGATCATGCCCCCGTACGTGTCGTACAGCCCGAGCTGCTGCAGGATGAGGAACCGCGGGATGAGCAGCACGACGCCCGGCACCGACAGGATGGCGATGAAGGCGACGAACACCGTCGTGCGGCCGCGGAACTTCAGGCGCGACAGCGCGTAGCCCGCGAGCGAGTCGAAGAACACGCGCCCGACCGTGACGATCGTCGCGATGAGCAGGGTGTTTCCCGCCCAGAGCGGAAACGGCACGTCGCCGAACAGCCGCTCGTAGGCCGCGAAGGTGATCGTCTGGGGGATCAGACCCAGGGCATCCTGCGTCGCCTCGGCATCGGTCTTGAACGAGGCCGAGATCGAGATGATGAACGGGTAGATGTAGATGAGCGCCAGACCGATGAGGATGAGGTAGCTCAGCAGCATCGTCGTGCGGGCGCGCCCGCCGAGCACCTTTCGGCGGCGGAACGAGCGTGGCGGCTCGTCGGCCCCGGCGATCGCCGGCGTCACGGCGGTCATCGCAGGCCTCCGTCGACGGTGAAGGCGGTGCCGGATGCTGCACTGTCGCCCGCCGTCGGTGACGAGCTCGTCGACCCGGCCGTGCGCTTGCGCGGCCCGCGCTCGGCGAGCGCCCAGCGCTGCAGCAGCGTCAGCACGATGATGAAGAGGAAGAGGATGAACGCGATCGCGGCGCCCTGCCCCCATTCGAGGTCGACGAACGACGACCGGTAGGCGAGGAAGGCCGGGGTCGAGATCGTGCCGCCCGCCGAGGTGCCGCCGAGCACGTAGATCTGGTCGAAGACCTGCCACGAGCCGATGAGCCCGAGGGTGAGCACGGTGAAGAGCGTCGGGCGCAGCATCGGCACGGTGATCGAGAAGAACTTGCGCACGGGGCCGGCGCCATCCATGAGCGAGGCCTCGTCGATCTCAGCGCCGATGCTCTGTAGCGCGGCGAGGAAGAGCAGCATGAAGGTGCCCGAGGTCGTGAAGATCGCGAGCATGATGAGCGAGCTCATCGCGACCGAGGGGCCGGCGATCCACTCCCATCCCGAAATGCCGAGGAAGCCGGGTTCGGCCATGAGTCCGCTCGGCTGGGTGATGCCGACCGTGCTCAGCAAGCCGTGGAAGATGCCCGTCGAGTCGTTGAACCAATCGGGCCCGTCAATGCCGAGCGCGCCGATCACGGCATTGACGGCCCCGGATGCCGTGAACAAGAACTGGAAGACGATCACGATCGCGACCGTGCTCGTCACCGAGGGGAAGTAGAACGCCGTGCGGAAGAAGCCGCGACCGCGCAGCGCAGCGCGGTTGACCTGCACGGCGAGCAGCAGGGCGATGATCGTCTGCAGCGGCACGACGAAGAGCACGTAGTAGAGGTTGTTGCGCACGGCCGTGCCGAAGTTCTGCTGGTCGAGGCCGTCATCGACGGTGATGGCGGCGTAGTTCTCGAGCCCGACGAAGTTCACGCGGGGGTTGAGGGGCGACTGGAAGCCGTTCCAGTCGCTGAGGCTCACCCAGAAGGCGAGCGCGATGGGGATCACGAGGAACACCACCGTGATGACGACCGCGGGGGCGATGAACAGCCAGCCCGCGCGGGCCTCGCCGCGGCGGATTCCTCCGCCGCGACGAGGCCGTGCTGCGGCACGCAGGGCCACAGTGGTTATCCGTTCGCCTCGTCGAGCGCGGCCTGCAGGTTCTCCTGCAGCGGCGTCAGCAGCGCCGAGGGCGTTGCACTGCCGATCTGCTCGAGCTGCGTGTTGAAGTCGGCGAGTGCGGCCGCGGCGCCCTGGAAGGCGACCGGACTCACCGCCGACGCGACACCGGCGACGAACGCCGCGTTCTCGGGGAACTGCTCCGCGTAGGCGGCCGAGCCCGCTTCGGTCGACGGGATGACCCCGAAGGCCTCGGCGAACGCCAGTTGCTGCTCGTCGCTCGTGAGGAACTCGATCAGATCGAGAGTCGCGTCACGCGTCTCCGAGCCGACCGGCATGCCCCAGCAGTTGCTGAAGGCGAAGGTCGACGGCCCCCCGGGGCCGGCCGGCAACTCGACGGAGATGAACTGACGGTCGGGGAAGTCGTTGCGCATGGCGCCGTTGATCCACGGACCCTCGATGACCATCGCCGCCTTGCCGAGGCCGAAGGCCTCGCCGCCCCAGCCCGCCTCGAGCTCTTGCGGGAACTTGAGCGAGCCCTCGGCGATGAGACCCTGCAGGTACGCGAGACCCTCGGCGTTCTCGGGGCTGTCAGCGGTGATCGTGTCGCCGTCGACGAGCGTGCCGCCCGCCTGGTTCATGAAGACACCGACGCGGGCGTACTCACGACCCATCGAGAGGCCGACCTGCGTGTCGGTCGTCAGAGCGGCCGCGACGGTCGCGAGCTGATCCCAGTCGGTCGGCACGTCGGCCTCGGTCAGCCCTGCGGCCTCCCAGGCCTCGGTGTTGATCTGCAGCCCGAGCGTCGAGAAGTCTTTCGGCGCGCAGTAGAACTGCCCGTCGTAGCTGAACTGCTCGCGCAACGCGGGGAGGAAGTCGCCGGCGTTGGCGAGGTCTTCCGCGTAGGGCTCGAGGAAGCTCTGGGCCGCGTAGGTCTGGAACTGGTCCCACGGCATGTAGAACAGGTCGGGCGGGTTGTTGCCCGAGAAGCCCTGGCCGAGCTGCTGCACCAGATCGCTCGCGGCGATGACCTCGACCGTGTTGCCGGTCTCGGCCGCCCAGGCGTCGGCCGCCTCCTGCACGGCCGTCGTCTCGGCGTCGCCGCTCGAGCCGATGAGCATGGTCAGCTCGAGCCCGCCCTCGGTCGATCCGGTGTCGCTCGCTGGCGCACACGCGGATAGAGTGACGGCGAGCCCCGCGGCAAGAGCCACGGCGCTCCATTGTGATGTCCTCACGATGTTTCCTTTCGATGAGTGATTGCCGGGGCCTCAGGCACCGGTGGTCTCGCCGAGCGCACGGTGGCTAGACCGGCGTTCGACAAGTCGAGGCACGAGGAGCCGATTCGTCGGCTCCTCGTTGCTGTCTGGATTCGGCCGGACGGTGCCGCCCGTCGGGCCGAAAAGCTGAGTGAGGGCGACGGCGACGACGTCGTCGAGCGGCTGATCGATGCTCGAGAGTCCGACGGCGGCCGCGACCGGCGTGTTGTCGAAACCGACGACGGGCAGGTCGAGGAGCCCCGCGGCATCGGCCGCCATGCGGGCCCCGAGGGCGAGCGAGTCGCTCGCGCACACGATTGCGTCGGGCGGAGCATCCAGCGCAAGAAGCTCACGCGCCGACCGCACGCCCTCATCGACGCCGTCGAGCGTCACGATCTGGTACCGCAGGCGGTCGCGAATGTCGAAGCCGCACGCTTCCTCCCAGCCGGCACGCCGCTCGTCACCCGTGCCCGAGGGGCTCGGCCACCCGATGTAGCCCACGCGGCGCGCCCCGCTCTCGCGCAAGTACAGCGTCGTGTCGCGCACGCCGGCGCGCCCATCGACGTCGACCCAGCGGTGCCGGGGGTCGTCGGCTGTCGAGCCCCATGGGCGACCGAACGAGACGAACGGCACGTCGTGATCGATGAGCCACGAGATGCGCGGGTCGCCGTGGAAGGTCGCGATGAGGACGAACGCGTCGATGTCGCTGCCGTCGCGCAAGCGGCGGATGTGCGCGAGCTCGTCCTCCGCGCCGTTGGCCGTGAAGATCATGACGCGCAAGCCGCGCGCGTCGGCCTGCTCGGCGAGCTTGTGCACGAAGCGGTCGAGCACGGCGCCCGAGATGCCGTCGCGCAGCGGGTCGAGCCGCAGACCGATGGTCGAGGAGGTGCGGGTACGCAGGCGGCGGGCGGATGCGTGCGGCCGGTACCCGAGGCGGTCGATCGCCTCCTGCACGCGCACGCGGGTGGTCTCGCGCACGATCTCGGGCGCGTTGATGACGTTCGAGACGGTCTGCCGCGAGACGGAGGCTGCCGCGGCCACGTCGTCGACGGTCGGCATCCGCTCCATGACCGCCCCCTTTGGTGGTGTCGTCGATCGTCGGGCTTCGGGTGCACCGGCATTTTGATCGATCAAATTATTCTGTAGTGTTGCTCACGACGACATCGGTGTCAACCCCGTTCGGCACCGACCCGCACAAACGGCCCGGAGGCTCGACGCCCGTGACTCATCATCTGCAGCCCCTGCTCCACCACGAGCTCGTGGCCATGCGCGCGCCGACCCAGGTGTGGTCGGCGCACGACGGTTCGATCGGCGGGGCGGCGATCCACGGCATCACCCACTCCGACGTGCGCGTCGTGCGCGGCCTGCGTGTGCGCGTCGGCGGGGCGACCGCCGAGCACCTCGTCACGGCCGGCGCGACCGCCGATCGCCTCACGATCGACGCCCTGCTGCGGCACCTCGACGACCCGACGCCCGACCCCGGCGTGCGGCTGCGCATCGAGCGATCCGTCGACATCGACGGGTGCTCCGAGACCCTCACGATCACGACGCGCCACCCCGAGCCGATCGCCACGAGCATCGAGATCGAGATCGATGTGGATGCCTCGCTCATCGACCTCATGAAGCAGGGCATGCCCGGCACGGCCGCAACGGGGCTCGTCGTCGACGGCGGCTCCGCGCGCTGGTCGGGTGAGCACGTGACCGCGGCCCTGACGGCCACCGGCCTGCGCATCGCCGAGCGCCCGGGCGGGCTGCTGCTAAGCGCCGACGTCGTCGTGCCGCCGCGGGGCTCGGCGAGCGTCGGCTGGCGGCTCGACGCGGTCGACGCGATCAGTGTCGTGCGGGGGGCCCGCGCGCCCGTGCCCTGGAGCGATCCTGCCGCGAGCGGGTTCGACCTGAGCGCCGTCGACCCGCGCCTCGCGCGATGGGTCGAGCACGCGCTGACCGACCTTGACGCGCTGCGGTTGACGGTGGCCGGGCATCCCGACCAGCAGTTCATTGCCGCCGGCGCACCCTGGTTCTTCACGCTCTTCGGGCGCGATTCTCTGTGGGCCGCCCGGATGATGCTACCGCTCGGAACCCGCCTGGCGGGCGACACCCTGCGCGTTCTCGCGCGGCTTCAGGGCACCGACCACGACCCCGCAACGGCCGCTCAGCCGGGCAAAATCATGCACGAGTTGCGCCGCCAGTCGCTCGTGATCCACGACGACGTCACCCTGCCGCCGCTCTACTACGGCACCGTCGACGCGACCCCGCTCTGGGTGTGCCTGCTGCACGACGCGTGGCGTGCGGGCCTGCCCGACGACGAGGTGCGCGCACTACTGCCGCACCTCGAGGCCGCGCTCGCGTGGATGCGTGACAGCGGCGACGCCGACGGCGACGGCCTGCTCGAGTACATCGATGAGAGCGGCCACGGCCTCGCCAACCAGGGCTGGAAAGACTCGGGCGACAGCGTGCAGTGGCGCGACGGCGCGCTCGCCGAAGGGCCCATCGCGCTGTGCGAGGTGCAGGCCTACGCCTTCGAGGCCGCGATCGGCGGCGCCGCCCTGCTCGACGCCTTCGACCGTCCGGGCGGCGACGAGTGGCGCGCCTGGGCTGAGGGACTGCGCACGGCGTTCCACGAGCGGTTCTGGATCACCGACCCCGCCACCACGGGCCCGCTCGGCCCCTACCCCGCGATCGCCCTCGACGTGCGCAAGCGCCCCGTCGACACCGTGACGAGCAACCTCGGCCACCTGCTCGGCACGGGCCTGCTCGATGCGGAGCAGTCGGCCCTCGTTGCCGCGCGCCTCGGCTCGCCCGAGCTCGACTCGGGCTTCGGCCTGCGCACGATGTCGAGCGACTCGGCCGGCTATTGGCCGCTCAGCTACCACGGCGGCTCGGTCTGGACCCACGACACTGCGATCGCCATCACGGGCCTCGCCCGCGCGGGCCACCACGACGTCGCGGCCTCGCTCGCCGAGGGCCTGCTGCGCGCCGCCGAATCGTTCGGGTTCCGGATGCCCGAGCTGCACTCGGGCGACCCCGCCAGCAGCTCGGCCCGCCCCGTGCCGTACCCGGCATCCTGCCGCCCGCAGGCGTGGTCGGCGGCAGCGGCGATCGCGGTGCTGAGCGTCGTCTCGACCGAGTAGCATCCCGCCCATGGCATTCATCGAGGCCCATGGGCTCGTCAAGACCTACAGCCCCAAGGGTGCGCCTATCGTGCGCGCCCTCGACGGCCTCGACCTCGAGGTGCCGCAGGGCACCGTGACGGCGCTGCTCGGCCCCAACGGCGCTGGCAAGACCACGACCGTCAAGGTGCTCACGACGCTCATCTCGCCCGACCAGGGCTCGGCGACGATCGACGGTGTCGACGTGCTCGCCGACCCGCAGGCGATCCGCCGCATGATCGGGGCGAGCGGCCAGTACGCGGCGGTCGATGAGAACCTCACGGGCCTCGAGAACCTCATCATGGTCGGGCGGCTCTACCACCTCGGGGCAAAGGTGGCCCGGCAGCGGGCGAGCGAGCTCATCGAGCTGTTCGACCTCGTCGAGTCGCAGAACCGCCCGGTCAAGGGCTACTCGGGCGGTATGCGGCGGCGCATCGACCTCGCGGGCGCGCTCGTGATCAAGCCCCCCGTGCTCTTCCTCGACGAGCCGACGACGGGCCTCGACCCGCGCAGCCGCATCGGCCTGTGGGACGTCATCGAGACCCTCGTGAGCGACGGCACCACCGTGCTGCTCACGACCCAGTACCTCGAGGAGGCCGACCGGCTCGCCGACTCGATCTCGGTCATCGACGACGGCCGCGTGATCGCGCGCGGAACGGCCGACGAGCTCAAGGCCTCGGTCGGCGGCCAGCGCGTCGCCCTCACGGTCGTCGATGAGAGCGACGGGGATGCTGTGCGCGCCCTCCTCGCGAGCCACGGCACCGGCGAGCCCGTCGTGACGGGCGGCCGCACGTGGGTCGTGCCCGTCGGCGACGGCCCCGCCGCCCTCGCGGCGATCATGGCCGCGGCCTCGACCGCGGGCATCGCGCTGCACGACGCAGGCATGCGCCGACCGACACTCGACGATGTCTTCCTGCAGCTGACCGGCCACATGGCCGAGGCGACCGACGAGACGACGGAGAGTGCGGCATGAGCGCCCTGACTGATCGGGCCGCGACCTCGAGCGCGGCATCCCGCACCCTGCAGCCGGTGCCCGGCACCGCGGTCTCACGCTTCCTCAGCGACGGCTGGGTGACGACGTGGCGCAACCTCATGAAGATCATCCGGGTGCCCGAGATCCTGCTGTTCAGCCTCATTCAGCCGATCATGTTCGTGCTGCTCTTCACCTACGTCTTCGGCGCCGCGATCGACATCCCGGGCGACGGCTACACGTCGTTCTTGATGGCGGGCATCTTCGCCCAGACGGTCGTGTTCGGCTCGACCTACTCGG
>CAYPND010000050.1:0-6407 GCA_964412175.1 uncultured Microbacteriaceae bacterium
GTGCCGGCGCCGTGAGGGGTCGAGGTGGGTTCGATGCCGAGCGCGACGACCTGCCCGTTCCAGGGCGGCTCGGTTGAGACGCCGAGCTCCTCCCAGAGCAGCGCATGGGGCAGGGCCGCGCCCTGCCACTCGACGGTCACGGCGACGTGCGCGCCGCGCGCGCCGATGCGCTGCGGTCGCACGGCCGCGAGCCCGCTGACGCGGGCGGGCGTGTGTGCGTCGACGCTGATCCAGCGATCGGCGGGGTCGCCTGGCCACGCTCTCAGGTCGCTCTCGGGCAGGCCCGCGTAGTCGAGCGGACGCAGCAGCGTGCCCTCGGGCACCTCGAGCTCGAGCGGCCCCGCGAGCACGTCGCCGCCGATGATGAGGTGCTCGGCGATCACGAGCACGCGCACCGCGGGCCCGGCGTTGTGCACGCGCGTCGCGACGGCCGCGCCGTCGTCGGTGAGGCGCCAGACGCGCTCGGCGCTCAGGCCGTCGCGGTCGGCCCAGCCGAGCGCGACGGAGTCGGCGGTGCGGGCCACCTCGAGCCAGGGTGCCTGCGATGCCGCGCCGTGGAAGCCCTCGGGCACGGCGGCGGCGGGGTTCGGCTGGCCGGCGGTCGGAAAGCAGAGCTGCCAGCCGCCGCGCCACAGCCCGACCCACGTCGGCTCGTCGCCCGCAGGGCGGGCTGCGGGCTGCACGGTCGCCGCCCAGGGCGTCGTCGCGAGCACGGGCCGGCCGTGCACGAGCAGGTCGAGCAGCACGCCGCCCTCATCGGGCAGCACGCGCGCGCTGATGCCGCCGCGCTCGAGGTGCACCGCGGGCTGCGCGGTCATCCCGAGACCTCCGAGCGTTCAGGCAGAGCCCGCGCCATCGCGCTGCTCGCTGAGGGCCTTGATGAGCGCGTTCTTGCCGTCGAGCACGACGTGCAGCATCGTCTCGGCGGCCTTCTCGCCGTTGCCGCCGTTGATGGCGCGGAACACGGCGGCGTGGGTCTCAGCGTCTTCCGAGAAGACCTCGTCGTCGGCCGCGGTCGCCTGCTGCACCGTGAAGGAGGCGTACATGAAGTCGGCGACGACGCTGCCGAACTGGCGCAGCAGCACGTTGTGCGAGGCGGCGTAGACGGCGAGGTGGAACTCGACGTCGGCGTGCGCGTAGCCCTCGCGGTCGGTCGCATTGGCGACCATCGCGGCGAGCGCGTCGTCCATGCGCCGCAGGTCGTCCATGGATGCCCGGCCCGCGGCGAGGCGCGCGGCCGCCGGCTCCATGATCTGCCGCACCTCGACGAGGTTGCGCATGATCTTGTCGCCGTGGCCGACCTCGGTGTGCCAGCGCAGGATGTCGCTGTCGAAGACGTTCCAGTTCTCGGGCTGGCGCACGCGCGTGCCGATCTTCTGGCGGATGTCGACAAGACCCTTCGCGGCGAGCACGCGCATGCCCTCGCGCACCGAGGTGCGCGAGACGCTGAACTCAACGGTGAGCTCGGCCTCTTTCGGCAGCAGATCGCCGGGCGCATACTGGCCGCCGATGATCTGGCGGCCGACGCCGTCGATGACGCGGCCCTGCAGCCCGCGCATGGAGTAGCCCGCACCGCGATCGACCTCAGCGACGATCTCTGCCACGTGCCACCCTCCTTGCGTCTAGACGACGTGACCCACTGTATGCGGCACCTCGGGGCTCGTGTACACGCGCTCGTGATCGATTGAGATCTCGACGTGCCGCAGGTACGGTGCGAGACCCCCGAGGTCGACCTCGATGCCGAGGCCGGGGGCATCCGGAGCCCGCACTTCGCCGTTGACGTCGAGCTCGATGTAGTTGCTCGAGATCGCAAGCGCCACGGCTTTGGGCTCCACCGGGTACTCGCAGATGCGGTGGTCGGCGAGGCCCGCGAAGGGCTGCATCGAGGCAGAGAGCGCGAGGTGCGAGGTGAAGGTGTGATTGACGTAGGTCGTGCCGTGGCGCACCGCGTGATCGGCGACGGCCTTCGAGGGGCCGATGCCGCCGATGCGCGCGGCATCCACCTGAATGAAGCGCACGCCGCCGTAGTCGATGAGGTTCGTGGCCATGTGCACGGTGTGGGCGCCCTCGCCGCCAGCGACGCCGACCGTGCGGGCGCGCGAGGCGAGCGCGGCGTGCGCGACGAAGGCGTGCGGAACGAAGGGCTCTTCGAGCCACGTCGCGCGCGCGGTCTCGAGCGCCTCGAGGCGCGCGATGGCGGCGTCAACGTCGTCGCCCCAGATCTGGCCGGCGTCGATGAGCAGCTGGGCATCGTCGCCGAGGCCCTCGCGCGCGGCGGCCACGTGGTCGGCGTCGGCCGCGGCTGTGCCGGTGCCATAGCTGCCCCAGCCGAACTTCACGGCGCGGAAGCCGTTGGCGCGCGCGAGCCGCGCGCGGTCGAGCGTCTCTTGCGGGGTCTCGCCCATGAGCATCGAGGCGTAGGGCAGCTTGGCGTGGTTCTCGGTGTAGCCGAGCAGCTGCCAGACCGGCACTCCGCGCACCTTGCCGAGCAAATCCCACAGCGCGATCTCGATGCCCGACCAGGTGTGGCCGGCCTGCAATAGGTCCATGCTGTGGCGACCCACGAGGCGCGCGAGGCGGTGAATGTCGTCGGGCCCGTCGACTGTCGCCCCGATGACGGATGCCGCGACGGGCTGGCACACCCCGTGCGAGCGCGGGGTCACGAAGGCGGCGATCGAGGTGAGGGGCGAGGCTTCGCACTCGCCCCAGCCAATGTGACCGTCGGCGATGACGCGCACGAGCAAGGCATCCTGGCTGCCATCGGCTTCGAGGGTGATCTCGGGCATCGCCGCGTAGAAGAAATCGACGGAATCGATGATCATGTGTCGTGGGCCGCCTTCGCGAAGGTGAACGGGGTGCGTGCTCCCCGCGCGGGGGATCGGGCGCTCGCCCGTCATCGCCACCGCGCGATGCATCGTTAGATCATACGTTACACCCGCACTTTAGGATCGGGGCGGTAACAATTGTATGTCCAGTCTTGCGCGTCAGGTGTCTAGGTATGATGTAATGGCTCCACCAACGCGGCTTCGTGCCGCGGTGCGAAGAAACGGGACGATGATGTCGCAGATGATCCAGAGCCCCCCGGCCCCCGCCGGTGTCGTCGCTCGCCTGCACGCCTCCCGGTCGCACGCCCTTCGCCCTTCGGCGGGCCACCTTGCCCGCCCGAAGCTCGCCGCAGCATCGACGACCCGGCGACGTGCCGTCGAGTTGCGCGCGATTCCCGAATCGGCCGGGGCCACCCGACCGTGTGCTCCGATAGGAAGGACACAGCAATGAAGACACGAAAGGTAGCGGCGATCGTCGCGACCGTCGGCTTGATGGCCGGTCTCGCCGCATGCGCGCCGACCGCGCCTGCTGCCGAGGGTGACCAGACGCTCCTCGTCTGGGACACCGGAATCCTCGGCCGCACGCTTGAGAACGGCGACCCCGACCTCGAGAACTCGTTCATCGACCGGATGGCCGTGGCGTTCGAAGAGGCGAACCCGGGCGTGAGCATCGAGGTGGTTCAGCAGGCGGGCGACATCACCGCGAACAGCGCCCAGTTCCAGGCAGCCGCCATCGCCGGCGACGGCCCCGACATCCGCATCCAATACGCGGGTGGCCCCACCATCTCGTTCGCCGACTTCTTCACCGACCTCGATCCGCTCCTTGGGCCGGAGGTTCTCGACAACCTCACCGGCGTGAACGTCAACCGTGAGGGCTTCTCGGCCGACGGCCGGCTGCTGGGCATGCCGTACGGCGCGGGCAACCTGTTCACCGTGTTCCAGAACCACGCGGTGCTCGAAGAAGCTGGCCTCGACCCGGCCGACCCGCCCTCGTCGTGGGAGGAGCTGATGGCCAACGGTCAACAGGTGGTCGACAATACCGACAAGAACGGCTTCTGGGTCGCGAACCTCGAGGGCTACGTCGGCGCGTGGATGATCTCGGCGCTCGTCGGCGCGCAGCTCGGCGAGACAGTGTTCACCCAGATGTACGCCGGTGAGATTCCCGTGGATGACCCCGCCATGATTCGCGCCTACGAGGCCTTCGCTGAGTGGGGCGCCAGCGGCCTGACAAACCCCGACGCCGGTCAGGTGTCGAACGGTGAGTCGACCGCCGGGTTTGTGAATGGTAGCAGCGCCTACTACCTCGTCGGTAGCTGGGAGAACAACAACATGCTCGACGCGTTCGGCGAAGACGGCGTGAGCTCGTTCTTCATTCCGGCGCTCGAGGGCTCCGACTTTCCGGCCATGGGCGCGGGCGGCCCCGAAATCGCCATCTCAATCTCGGAGTCCTCCGAGAACAAGGAGCTCGCCGCAGAATTCCTGAAGTACCTTGCCCAGGCCGAGAACCAGGACGTGTTCGTGGAGATGTACCAGACCCAGGGTTCGAACAACAAAGACGGTGACCCGTCTAAGATTCAGAACCCGTTGTTGCGTCAGCAGTTTGAGCAGCTTGCTACCGCGACCGATGGTGTCACCTTCGCTTTCGACAGCGTCATGCCGCAGGCGACGATCGACCTCTTCTACCGCGTGAACGCCGGTGTCTTCATTGGCAGCATCACGCCGGAAGACGCGGTCGCGCAGCTCAAGGCGTCGTACGAAGCCGAGATCGCGAACCAGTGACCTCAGCTACTCTGCCCCCGCCCGTGGGTGCCGCTTCGACGGCGCCCACGGGCGGGGGCCCCTCGCCCCGCAAGCCCGGAGGCATCCGCCGGCGCGACCGACTCGTCGGTCTGCTCGCGGTTCTTCCGGCCTTCCTTGTCGTCGTCGGATTCATGGCCTTCCCGGTCGCGTTCGCCGTCTTCATCTCGTTTACTCGCACCAACGGGCTGCGCTACGAGTGGCGCTGGTTCGACAACTACATCGCGCTGCTGAGCGACCCGATCGTTGCGCAGGTGTTTCGCAACAACCTGACGTTCCTCATCTCGGTGCCGCTCGTCATCTTTACGGCCCTCATCGTCTCCGTGCTGCTGTTCGAGCGGGTGCGGGGCTGGAAGTACTTCCGTGTCATCTTCTTCCTGCCCAACGTGCTCTCGGTCGCCGTCATCGGCATCATGTTTCGCAACGCCTTCGGCTACTACGGCGGCGTCAACCAGGCGCTCGGCCTCTTCGGCATCGAGCCCGTGCAGTTCTTGACCAATGGCACCACCGCCATCGCCATCATCATCCTGGCGCTCGTCTGGGCTGGCTTCGGCTACCAGTCGCTCCTGCTGCTCGCGGGCCTCACGGCCATCAACCCGGCCGTCTTCGAGGCGGCGGCGATCGACGGGGCCGGCTGGTGGAAGCGGCTCTGGTACATCACGCTGCCGAATATCCGTCGCGTGCTGGGCTTCGTCTTCATCATCAACGTCATCTACACGTTCTCGTCGCTCTTCGGCTTCATCTACGTCATGACGGCGGGCGGTCCGGGCTTCGACACCACGACGATCGACTACCTGGTGTACCTGCGGGCCTTCTCGAGCACGAACCTCGGCTCGGGCGCGGCGCTCGCGGTCATCCTCTTCCTCTTCATCGGCATTCTCACCCTCATCCAGAACCGGGTGTTCAAGCTGGGCGAGGACGACTGACCGTGGCAGAAGAAGACGTCATCGTCAGCAAGCGCATCTCAGCGGGGCGCGGGCAGGTGCCGATCTTCATCGCGCTGCTCGTCGTGGCCGCGACGATCATCTACCCGCTCTACTTCGTCATCATCACGTCGTTGCGGCCCAACAGCGACTACTTGCAGAACCCCTTCGGGTTGCCCGGCGTGTGGACGTTCGAGAACTACCTCAACCTCGCGAACACCTACGGCATCGGCCAGGCGTTCCTCAACAGCCTGTTCGTCGGCACGATCGCGGTGAGCATCATCCTCGTGCTCGCATCCCTCGCGGGCTACGCGCTCGCGAAGCTGCCGGTGCCGGGGCAGAAGTACATCACGGCCACGTTCGTGTCGGTCATGCTGATTCCCGGGCCCGTGCTGATCATCCCGATCTATCTCATGCTCGCGCGCCTCGAACTGGTCGGCAGCTACACGGGGCTGATCCTCGTCTACGTGGCGACGGGCCTGCCGTTCGCGACGTTCTTCCTGACACTGTCGTTCCGCGGCATCCCCGACGAGGTGATCGAGGCGGCGCGCATCGACGGCGCGGGCTTCTTCCGCATCATGTGGTCGATCATCGCGCCCATGGGCTCGAGCGGGCTCGCCACCCTCGCCGTGCTGCAGTTTTTGGGCGCGTGGAACGAGCTGATCTTCGCGGTCATCCTCGTCCCCGACGAATCAATGCGGCTACTTACCCCGCAGCTCGCGAGCATCGGTGAGCGCTTCCTGACCGACCAGCCGCTCGTCTCGGCGGGCCTGTTCATCACCGCCTCCGTGCCGCTGATCCTGCTCGCCTTCGCGTCGAAGTACATCATGCAGGGCCTGCAGGTCGGCGTCAGCCGCTAGGT
>CAYPND010000051.1:0-5215 GCA_964412175.1 uncultured Microbacteriaceae bacterium
GAGCAGAGCATCCACCGGCAACGACGGATTCACGGCCGACGAGCGCGCCGCGATGAAGGAGCGCGCGGCCGAGCTGCGCGCGCAGGCGAAGCGGGCCAAGGGCGCGGCGAAGGCCGAGGCCGAGCTGAACGACCTGCTCGAGGCGATCGCGAAGCTTCCCGACGCGGGCGACCGCGCGCTCGCCACGACGCTGCACGAGGTGATCATGGCGGCGGCTCCGCGGCTGGCTCCGCGCACGTGGTACGGCATGCCCGCCTACGCGCTCGACGGCAAGGTGCTCTGCTTCGTGCAGCCGGCCAGCAAGTTCGACACCCGCTACACGACCCTCGGGTTCAACGACTCCGCGCAGCTCGACGACGGCGCCATGTGGCCGGCGTCGTTCGCCGTCACCACGGTTGGCGCGGCCGAGAAGAAGCGGATAACCAACCTCGTGCAACGCGCCGTCGGCGACGACATGGCGTTCGTCGAAGCGATCAGCGATTCCTGGGACGAGTAGCGGCAGAAGCGGCAACGTCAGATCTAGTACAACTTCGAGCGGGCCTCGTCGGCGAACCGTGCAACACCCGCACGGGCGAGCGCTCGGAGAAGGTCGTCGACAGTTAACGACGGCGAGTCGTAACCCTCGACCAGCTCGACGAGAGCTCGCAGCGTGGGCGCGTAGTGAAGGTCGAGTTGATCGAGCAGGAAATCGTCGGGGTGCACAGCCTCAAGATCGAACGGCTCTAGTGATGACGCCGGGAAGTGCTTGGTGTTGAAAGTGACCAGCACCTCAGCGCCGCCACGTACAGCGGCGGCAAGGACGTGTCGATCCTTTTCATCGTTTGTCATCATCGGAATGAGGTCGGAGTAGCCCTCGACCCTGGCGTCGGCGAAATGGCGCTCCATCGTGCTCACTCGCTTCGTCACCAAGTCAGGGTTCTCGCCGTTCTTGACCAGATTCTTCGACAGCTCAAACAGAACATCGTCTGACCAGAGCGGCCGAAACAGCCGGCGGTCTGCGAGCTCAAGAACGTAGTCACACATCAACGCCCCGTAAAGAACGTTGGTGTCGAAGAAAGCGGGGAAAAGCACCTAGCCTTCCAACTCCGCGCGTCTCAGAAGTTCCGCGGGGTTGCCAACCTGGATCTTCGCGTCGAGGTTCGCGCGTTGAAGCTCTCGAAGGGCCAGTCGTCGCTCGTCGCGCGCATGGGTCTGGTAGTACACGAGGTCTTCAAGCCCGACGCGACGATGGCGCCCCGGCTTATCGAAGGGAATCTTGCCCGACTCGAGAAGTCGAACGAGCGTCGGACGACTGATGCCCAAGAAGTCAGCGGCCTGCTGCGTAGTCATGGTCATGCCTTGAGGCACGACCGTAATGCCCTGGCCTGCAGCGAGGGATTTCGCGACCTGCTCGAGGATTCGGAAGATCTCGTCAGGGATCGGTCGCGCCGCGCCATTTGGGTCGACCAGCGCTGCTTTCGACGCGCCCTTCTCAAGAAAGCGTTCGATCTCGCGAAGTGCCTCCGCGAAGTCAAGGAGCTCTTCTCGAGTATCGGGCTCAGGTAGGTACGTGTGCGCCGCGCGAGCACCGCGAGGGACATCTGTGGGGATGCTCATGCTCCACAGTGTAGCGAGCGAATCGAAAAAAACGAACGAATAGCGCACAGGGTCATCGTGAGCGCGTGACGGCGTTCTGAGCAGCGTTCGCCGCCGATTAGCCTTGAGCAGTGATCGTCGGCCTCGGCACCCTGCTCAACGTCACGACGATCGTCGTCGGAGCCGCCATCGGCGTGATCATCGGCAACCGCCTGCCCGAGCGCACCAACCGCGTCGTCACCGACGCCTTCGGCCTCATCACGATCGTGCTCGGCGGCCTCAACCTCGTGTCGCTCACCGACAGCGATTTCGTCGGCGCGGTCGGCGCCGGCGGAACCTTCCTCGTCGTCATCGGCGCCCTCCTCATCGGCAGCATCGTCGGGTCACTGGCGGGCATCGAGCGGCGGCTCGAGAGCTTCGGGGGCTGGCTGCAGGACCGGCTGACGCGGCGCGGCCGCGGCGCAGCATCCGTCGCCGAGACAGAGCCCTTGGCCGAGAGCCTCGTGGATACCCGCCTCGAGATTAGCCCGCGCGAGAAGTTCCTCAACGGCTTCGTCGATGCGTCGCTCGTGTTCGCGATCGGGCCGCTCGCCATTCTCGGAGCGTTCCAAGACGGCACCGGTCAGGGCATCGACCAGCTGGCCCTCAAGTCGACGCTCGACGGCTTCGCGTCGATCGCCTTCGCCGCCTCGCTCGGCTGGGGCGTCGCGTTCTCGGCCATCCCCGTCGGCATCTGGCAGGGGCTGCTGACCGTGCTCGCCTTCGCCCTCGGCTCGGTCATGTCTGGCGCGGCGATCGCGGCCCTCACGGCGACGGGCGGCGTGCTGCTGCTCGGCGTCGGCCTGCGCCTGCTCAACCTGCGCGCGGTCGCCGTGGCCGACATGCTGCCCGCCCTCATCGTCGCGCCGCTGCTCACCGTCGGCATTGCCGCGCTGCTCGGCAACTGACGGCTCAGAGCATCGCGTCGCCGTACCGGCGCACGAGCTCGGCTGCCCGCTCGGCGAGGGCTCGGCGAACGATCTCGGGCTCGAGCACCTCGGCGTCGGTGTCGAGCGGCCAGAGCGCCCACACGGCGTGCCGCAGATCGTCGAAAGCAAGCTGCAGCAGTAGGCGGCCGTCGGGCTCGGTACCCTCCAGCTGTCCTCCGCGCGCGGAGCGGACGAGCTCGTCGCGGCGCTCGGCGTCGACCCGCACGCGCACCGTTAGGGTGCGGTCGGCGAGGAAGCGAGCGGCGCGCTGCGCCCATAGCGTGTCGAGGTCGACGTCGCTCGGCCGCTCGGCGACCGCGTCGAGTACGGTCGCGCTCGTCATGCGCGAGAGGCGGTACGTGCGGTCGGCGCCCTCGATGAGAGCGAGCAGGTAGGTGCGGTCGCGCACGGTGACGAGCCCGATGGGGTCGACCTCGTGCGAGCGAACGCCCTTCTGCGGTGACGCGTAGTCGAACCGCAACTTGCGGCCCTGCACCACGGCGAGGCGCACCGACCGCAGCAGGCCCTCGTCGAGGCTCTCGGTGTCGTCGCGGCGCGAGAGCAGATCGATCGCGGGGTCGACGAGGATCCGACGCGACGCCTCATCGAGGCTTCCGCGCTGCGCCTCGGGCAGCGCGTCGACGACTTTGCGCATCGCGGCGGCGAGCGCGGAACCGAGCCCGAAAACCCGCTCACCGCGCGACGAGGCGGCGGTGAGCAGCGCGAGGGCCTCATCGTGATTGAGCCCGGTGAGCTCAGTGCGAAACCCGGGTAGCAGGGAGAAGCCACCGTACCGCCCGCGATCGGCATACACGGGAACCCCCGCCGACGACAGGGCCTCGATGTCGCGCAGCACCGTGCGCGTCGAGACCTCGAGTTCACCCGCGAGCTCGGCGGCGGTCATCCGGCCGCGCTGGCGTAACAAGAGCACCAGCGAGACGAGACGATCTGCGCGCACGTTCTCAATCTTCTCGAAAAACATGACATGAGGTGTCGTGATTTTTCGGAATCGTGGATGTGTGGCCATCACCCCGGCACTCGACGGGGGCTTTCCGGGCCGCAGTAACACTCAACACGAAAGAGGAAGAAATGCAGCGAACGGCAGTCAACCCCGTCACCTGGTCACTGGAGATGGGTTTCAACCAGGGCGAGGTGGTCTCGGGTGAGACCCAGACCCTCTACATCTCGGGGCAGACCGCGATGAGTGCCGAGGGCCGCCCCGAGCACGAGGGCGACATGGGCGGGCAGTTCGCCCTGGCAATCGACAACCTCGAGGCCGTGCTCGCCGCGGCCGGCATGACGCTCGCGAATCTCGTGCGCTTGAACGTCTACACCACCAATGTCGACGCGCTCTTCCCGCACTACGGCCAGCTGGCGGGCCGGCTCGCGGCGGCCGGCGTCTCGCCCACCACGACGATGCTGGGTGTGACCCGCCTGGCCGTGCCCGGCCAGCTCGTCGAACTGGAAGGGACCGTCGTCGCCTGAGGCGTCGGCTCTGCTCGTGCTGCCCGGTTCGCGCCGGGCGGCACGAGCGCGCGACCACCATGACCACGATCACCACCATCGGGGTGTACGAGTTCGACGCTCCTCGGTTTCTGCAGGCGCTACGCGACGCGCACGTGACGCAACTCGTCGACGTGCGGCAGCGGCGCGGCGTGCGCGGGACCGCCTACGCATGGGCGAACGCGCGACGGCTGCAGGCCCTGCTACTCGACGCGGGCATCGCCTATCGGCACCTGCGGTCGCTCGCCCCCACGACCGAGCTACGCCACCTGCAGTACGCCGCTGACGCGCGCGCCGGGGTCGGCAAGCGCTCGCGCCGAGCGCTCGACGCCGCCTACATCGAGCGCTACCAACGGGAGATCCTCCGCGCATCGAGCGTGCGCGAGCTCGTCGTGGGCCTGCCGCCCACCGGCCGGGCGGCCCTGCTGTGCGTCGAGCGCGACGCGGAGGCATGTCACCGCTCGCTCATCGCCGCCTCTCTCGCGGCGCAGCACGGTGTCGTTGTGCAGCACCTGCGACCGGGATGACGAGCGGACGGGCGTTGGTCGACGACCTTGGGTGCGGGTCGACTTCACGCGCGATCTGACCGCTCGCGGTCGCCATGGCCGTGATCGTGCCGAACGTCATGAAGAGCACGAGCAGGCTCGAGAGCTTCGGGGTCGTGATCGACGAGACCGAGAAGTAGTTCCAGTACGCGGAGAGCACCACCAGCACGGCGTGCACGAAGGCCACCGACTCGACGTCGAGCAGGGTGCGGGCGGGGCTGGCGGTGCTCATGCGGTCAGTCTCGAGACGGCGGTGGATGCTCGACAGGGGTCGCTCGCGGGAAGATCTCAGCCGCTCGCGTGGTTGGGTAGAGACATGACCGACTCTCTCGCTCCCGCTGCCGGCACGATCACGATGTACGGCGCCGACTGGTGCCGCGACTGCCGCCGCACCGAAGCCCTGCTCAACGACCTCGGGGTCGACTGGACGAAGGTGGACGTCGAGGCCTCGGCCGACGCCGCCGCCCAGGCGCAGGCGATCAGTGGCCGCATGAACATTCCCGTCGTCGTCTTCCCCGACGGATCGCACCTCGTCGAGCCCAGCGACGACGCCGTGAGGGCGAAGCTCGGCGTCTAGATGAGTGAGTCCTAATTGGCTCGGGCGGCGTGGAGGCTGTTAATCGT
>CAYPND010000052.1:0-4476 GCA_964412175.1 uncultured Microbacteriaceae bacterium
TCTAGTGCCGGGGTCAGACCAGCAACTGGTGCTTCGCGAGCTCGCGGTAGAGCGGCGTCGAGACCACGAGCTCGCTGTGCGTGCCAACGCCGACGATGCGCCCGTGGTCGAGCACCACGATCTGGTCGCTGTCGACGACCGTCGACAGCCGGTGGGCGATGACGATGAGCGTGCGGTCCTCCGCCACGGCGTCGATCGCCTCGCGCATGCGCTGCTCGTTGACGCCGTCGAGCGATGAGGTCGACTCGTCGAGCAGCAGGATCGGTGGGGCCGCGAGCAGCGCGCGCGCGATCGCGAGGCGCTGGCGCTCGCCGCCCGAGAGCATGACACCGTCCTCCCCGACCTGCGCATGCAGCCCCCGCTCGTCGCGATCGAGCACCTCGTCGAGGTTGACCGAGCGCAGCACCGCGACGCATTCCGCATCGGTCGCACCGGGCGTGCCGAGCAGCAGGTTGTCGCGCAGCGTGCCGGCGAGTACGGGAGCGTCTTGCTCGACGTAGCCGATGCGGCCGCGCAGCGCGGTGCGCTCGAGGCCGCGGATGTCGTCGCCGCCCATGCGGATGACGCCCGCGGTCGGGTCGTAGAACCGCTCGATGAGCGAGAGCACCGTGCTCTTGCCGGCGCCGCTCGGCCCGACGAGCGCGGTGCGCGAGCCGACGGGAACGCTGAAGCTCACTCCGTCAAGAACGGCTTTGTCGCGCGGATGCTCGCCCACGACCTCCGCGACGACCTTCTCCTCTTCGGTACGGTGCGCTGCCTCCGGGTACCGGAAGTGCACGTCGTCGAACTCGACCGCCGCGAGCGAGGCGGTGGATGCGGCGGGCACCACGTGCCCGTCGCCCTCGCTCTCGCTCGGCAGGCCGATGATCTCTTGGATGCGGCCGAGTGCCCCGAGCGCCGAGTTGACACTCGTGATGGCGCCGAAAGCCTGCCCGAGCGGGCCGATGAGCAGGAAGAGGAAGAGGATGAATGCCACGAGATCGGCGACGCCGATCGCCCCCGAGGCCACGCGGTAGCCGCCGACGCCGAGCACGACGAGGAACGACACCTGCAGCGCGATCGACGAGATCGGCACGACGAGGGCCGAGATGCGGGCGACCTTGATGCCCTGTTCCCAGGCGCCGCGCGCGTTCTGCTCGACGACGGCGATCTCGCGCTCGGTGGCGTTGGCGGCGCGCACCGTGCGCACCGCCGAGATCGAACGCTCGACGGCCGCGGCGAGGTCGCCGACCTTCTCCTGCGCCTTCCGGCTCGCGACACGGATGCGCTGCGAGAGCAGCACGACCGTAACGACCGACACGGCGATGACGAGCACGGTGAGCCCGAGCAGGAGCGGGTCGATGATGACCATGGCGATGAGCGCGCCGACGAAGGTGAGGCTGCCGCCAATGGCTTCGACGAGGCCCTGGGTGAGCACGGCGCGCAGCAGGGTCGTGTCGCTGCCGACGCGGCTGACGAGGTCGCCCGTGCGGCGCTGGTCGAACTCGCTGATGGGCAGATTGAGCATGCGTCGCACGAGCGCGCGGCGGCTCGAGAGCACGACCCCCTCGCCCGTGCGCTGCAACAGGTAGTGCCCGAATCCGCTCAGCAAAGCGCCCACGACGACGAGACCGACGAGCAACGCGACGAGCGGTGCGAGGTCGCCGCCGTTCTCGACGATCGTGATGACCTGGCTGACGAGCAGCGGCTGCGCGAGCGAGGCGGCGGCACCCAGCACGCTGATGACGATGACCCAGCCGAGCACGGTGCGGTGCTCGAGCAGGTAGGGCAGCAGCTGGCGGAAGGTCGCGCGCGGCCCGTCGTCGACGGGGCGGCCGAAGCGGCGGCGGGGAGTTTCTGCGGTCGTGCTCATGGTTCCATCCTGGCCGACGCGCCCTCGGTGCCGACCGTGCGACCGGGCTAGGCTCGACTCTCGTGCTCCAGCCCGTCATCTCCGCATCGCAGCTGACCAAGACCTACGGCGACTTCACGGCCGTCGACTCGATCGACTTCGAGGTGGCTCCGGGTGAGTCGTTCGGCCTGCTCGGCCCGAACGGCGCGGGCAAGTCGACGACCATGCGCATGGTCGGGGCAGTGTCGACGCGGTCGAGCGGTGACTTGAGCATCCTGGGGCTCGACCCGAACGATCACGGCCCCGATATTCGCTCGCAGCTCGGTGTCGTGCCGCAGCAGGACAACCTCGATCAAGAGTTGCGGGTGCGCGACAACCTGCTCGTCTACGGGCGCTACTTCGGCCTGCCGCGCGCGGTCGTGGCCGAGCGGGCGGATGCCCTGCTGGAGTTCGCGCAACTGACCGACCGCAAGAAGGCCAAGGTCGACGACCTCTCGGGCGGCATGAAGCGCCGTCTGACGATCGCGCGCGCGCTCATCAACGAGCCGCGCATCCTGCTGCTCGATGAGCCGACGACCGGCCTCGACCCGCAGGCGCGGCACATCCTGTGGGACCGCCTCTTCCGGCTCAAGGAGCAGGGCACGACGCTCGTTCTCACGACGCACTACATGGACGAGGCCGAGCAGCTGTGCGACCGCCTCGTCGTCGTCGACAAGGGCCGCATCATGGCCGAGGGCTCGCCCGCCGCGCTCATTCGCGAGTACTCGAGCAAAGAGGTGCTCGAAGTGCGCTTCGGCAGCGACAGGAACGCCGAGGCCGCCCAGCAGATCGCCGGGCTCGGGGAGCGCCTCGAGGTGCTGCCCGACCGCATCCTCGTCTACAGCGAGAACGGGGAGGCCGCGCTCGAGGCCGTCACGCACATGGGGCTCGAGCCCATCACCTCCCTCGTGCGCCGCTCGAGCCTGGAAGACGTCTTCCTGCGCCTGACCGGGCGGAGTCTGATCGAATGACCAGTCTCGATCAGCGACAGGATGCTCAGCGCGCGCTCGCCGGCGGCACCGCGCCGCGCCGCTGGGGCTCCTGGTACGTCGCTGAGCACCGTATCCGCGCGATGAAGGGCTACGCCGGCGACGCGATCTTCCAGAGCTTCGGCAACCCGCTCATCTACCTCTTCGCCCTCGGCGTGGGGCTCGCGAGCCTCGTGCCGCAGGGCATCGGCGAGGTCAGCTACCTGCAGTTCGTCGCGCCCGCGCTCATGGCGACGGCGGCGATGACGGTCGCGGCGAACGAGACGAGCTATCCGATCATGATGGGCTTCAAGTGGAACCCCATCTTCTTCGGCATGAACGCCTCGCCCATCACGGGAGTCCAGATCGTCAACGGCATGATGATCCACATCGCGCTGCGCACGTTCGTGACGGTCGCGATCTACTTCGGCATCATCGTGCTGTTCGGTGCGGTGCCCTCGCCCACCGGCTGGCTGGCGATCATCGCCGCGACGCTCACCGGCATGGCGATCGGCGCGGCCCAGGCCTCGTACACCTCCACGATCACGGAGGACAAGGGCCAGTTGGCGATGCTGCAGCGCTTCGCGATCACCCCGCTGTTCCTGTTCTCCGGCACGTTCTTCCCGCTCGAGCAGCTACCGCTGTGGCTGCAGCCGATCGGCTGGGCCTCGCCGCTGTGGCACGGCACCGAGCTCGGCCGCGTGCTGACCTATGGGGCCGACGAGCCAATCTGGCTCACAGTGACGCACGTCGGCTACCTGACGACGCTCGTCATCGTCGGGCTCTGGGCGACGCGCAAGCACTTCGTGCGGAGGCTGAACAAGTGACGACGACGACCGAAGCCCCTGCACTCCTGCCCCGCCGCAGCGCCCTGTATGCGGGCAACACCGGCGCGGTCATCCATCGGGGCCTGCTCGCGACGCGCAGCACGAACTACCTCGTCGTGCTCAGCGGGTTCTTCGAGCCCGTGTTCTACCTGCTGTCGCTCGGCATCGGCTTCGGCGCCCTCGTCGGCACCGTGCAGACCTCGACGGGCCAGGAGGTGCCGTACGCGGCCTTCATCGCCCCGGCGCTGCTCGCCGTCTCGGCCATGAACGGCGCCGTCTACGACTCGACGTGGAACGTGTTCTTCAAGCTTAACTACTCGAAGCTCTATCAGGGGATGCTCACCACCTCGCTCGGCCCGCTCGACGTGGCCCTCGGCGAGATCTTCCTGGCCCTGCTGCGCGGTGCGATGTACGCGCTCGGCTTCATGGTCATCATGCAGGCGTTCGGGCTCAACCTGGCCTGGACGGCGCTGCTCGCGCTGCCGGCCATGCTGCTCATCGCCTTCGGCTTCGCGAGCCTCGGCATGGCGATCACGAGCTACATGAAGACGTTCCAGCAGATCGAGTGGGTCACGTTCATCATGCTGCCGATGTTCCTCTTCTCGGCGACGTTCTACCCGATCACGGTGTACCCGCAGGCGATCCAGTGGCTGATTCAGGCGCTGCCCCTGTGGCACGGCGTCGAGCTCGTGCGCGGGCTCACGACGGGAGCGCTGTCGCCGATGATGCTCGTGCATGTCGGCTACTACTTCGTCATGATCGCGATCGGCATCGTCTTCACGACGAGCCGGCTGCGGGCGCTGTTCCTGAA
>CAYPND010000053.1:0-4212 GCA_964412175.1 uncultured Microbacteriaceae bacterium
TCGCCATCCACTCGCTGCCGCCCAGTCGCACCCGCACCCGCACGCTGCCGAACCCATTCGTGAGGCCCTCAGTGCGGGCGTCGATCTCATCGCTGATCGCCACCGGCACGGTCACGAAGTGCCAGGCGGCCGGGCCGGTCCACTCGTAGAGGGCGGCCGTGAAGTCGTAGGTGGTCTTGTCGGCGTCGGATGCTCGCACCGGGTCAGTCTGCCGCAGAGGGGCGACGCGCGACCGCGCCAAAACTTTCCCGAAGAAATGTGGGCAGAGCTGTCGATTCTCCAGAGGTTTTTCGTCATATCAGTGACGGAGTCGGAAAACCCGGCTCGCACCTCACTCAAGGAGCCATCATGGCCAAGTACGCAATCCTCATCCACGACGACCAGTCGACCTACCTCAACGCCGGTCCGGAGGTGTGGGGGGCAGTGATCGACGCCCACAACACGTTCCGCGCGGCAGTCTCCGAGCGCGGGGGTTCCCTCGTCGGCGGCGAGGCGCTCGCGCCGGCGGCCACCACGATCACGGGTGGCGACACGGTTACGGATGGCCCGATCATCACAACCGGGCACTCCCTCAACGGCTACTACGTCATCGAAGCTCGCGACCTCGACCACGCCATCGAGATCGCCAAGCTGTGCCCGGCCCCCGGTGGCGGCGTCGAGGTTCGACTCGTCGTTGACCCGGCGTCGAACCCCTTCTGATCGCTCCCAGCGACACGGATGTCGGGGGCAAGGGTTTCTCCCATGTCCCCGACATCTGTAACGGTCGCAGAGTGACAACGCCGGTATTCTCCTAGTGCTCGCTGTCGTGCAGACGGGGTACGGTGGCGCGGAGTCGCTCGGCATCCGCGACGTTGCGCGCCCCGCCCTCGGCGCCGGGCGGGTCGGCGTGCGCGTTCACGCGACGGGCGTCAACGACTTGGACTGGGCGCTGCTGAGCGGCACACCGTTCTATGTGAGGGCATCCGGGAGACCTCGCGGGCGCATTCTCGGCCACGACGTTGCCGGTGACGTCGTCGAGGTCGGCCCTGAGGTCACGCGGTTCCGTGTGGGCGACCGGGTGTTCGGCGACCTGTCCGAGACGGGCTTTGGCGGTTTCGCCGAGTACGTGACCGTGGCCGAGACGGAGCTGACGAGCATCCCGGATTCTGTTTCGTACGTAGATGCGGCAGCCCTCCCCCATGCGGGCAACCTCGCCATGCAGGCGCTCGTCGCCGTCGCCGGCATCCAACCCAGGCAGAGCCTGTTGGTCAATGGCGCCGGTGGTGGCGTCGGGCCACTGATCGCACAGCTGGCGGCGCACCACGGCGTGCAGGACACGGTGGGCGTTAACGACGCATCGAAGCAGGACTTCATGCGCGAGGTGGGCTTCGCGCGCACCCTCGACTACCGGCAGGTCGACTTCACCCGCACGGGCAAACAGTTTGATGTGATCGTCGACAGCCGCCTCACCCGCTCGCCGTTTCGTTTGCCGCGAAGCCTGCGACCGGGCGGCACCTACGTGACGGTCGGCGCCACCACGGCGAGGCTCCTGGGTCTCGCGCTCTGGGCTCGCCTCATCAGCCGGGTCACCGGAAAGCGAATCAGGATGCTCTGGCTCAAGACGAACGAGAGCACCGAGGCCGTGGCAGCCCTCGCCGGGTCGGGCGTGCTGAAGCCCCGCATTGACCAGATCTTTCCCCTCACGGAAACCGGAGCGGCGCTCGCTCGTTTGGCGGCCGCCACGCATCGCGGCAAGATCGTCGTCGCTGTGGTGGATTCGCCGTAGAGCGTCAGGCGGGCGTGCTGCTCTGTCGTCATGCAATCCCGACGTCTCGTCGCAGAAAAGGTCGCCGGGCTCCGGTGATGTCGCCCCCGCTCAGGGGGTGCCGCTGCCGACCTTCGCCCACCAGAATGGAGCGAGGCTCGCTTTCTGCGCGAGTCGGCACTGGGGGGATTCGTGAGCGAGGCAGGCAGATCGGCGGGCGACGAGTCGCGCCGTCTCGTCGCGCTCGCTGATGCCTTCGACGCGCGCGCGGCCGAGGCGCGCGCCGCCGCCGAACGGTGGATGATCGCCCACCGCACCGAGCGGCAAGTGGCCGGCACGCTCGCGCCGTTGACCGCGTGCGGCTACACCTTCTTGCACGACCGCGGCTGGCCCGGCGCGAAGCGCGGCAGCCGCGCCCAGATCGATCACGTGCTCGTCGGGCCGGGCGGCGTGTTCGTGGTCGACACGAAGGGCTGGCGCGATGTGACCGTGGCGGGAGGCCGCATCTTCCGCGGGCAGGCCGACGTCACCGACGACCTGGCTGGGCTCGCCGACGTGGGCGTGAGCACCGAGGCGGCGCTCGTCGAGCTGGGGCTCGCTCCGGGTGAGGTGCACGTGGTCGTGGTGCTCGCCGGTTCCGCCATCGACCCGGTGCCGCTCGCGAGCCTGGGCGGCCTGGTGGTGGTCGGCGAGCGGAGGGCATCCGCGTTCATCAACGGCTTCGGCCGGCGACTGACCGAGCGCCAGCAGAACGCGGTGCTGGGCGCGGTCATGCAGCACTTCCCGGTGCTGGGCGACGAGCCCGTACCGCTCGACCTCAGCGTGCCCGACCCGGTGCTCGACGAACCCGCGCTGCTGACCGTCGACGAGGTCGCCGACACCTTCCTGACCGGGATGCTGGCCGCCCCGATCGAGGAGTGGATGGCCTTTCTGCACCCCGATCAGGCCAAGCTCGTGCGCCGCAGCTTCTCGGGCCCGGCGAGAATCCGCGGCGCGGCGGGCACCGGCAAGACGGTCGTGGGGCTGCATCGGGCGGCGTACCTGGCGCGAGCATCCACGGGGCGAATCGTCGTGACGACGTTCGTTAAGTCGCTGCCGGCGGTGCTCGGCACGCTGCTCGAACGGCTCGCGCCCGACACGGTCGAGCGTGTCGAGTTCACGGGCGTGCACGCGTTCGCGATGCGCCTGCTCAGTGAGCGGGGCATCCGGGTGCCGCGAGGCAGCTTCGACGATGCGAATCAGGCGTTCAACCAGGCGTGGGGCGCGGTCGGCCGCCTCGGGGTGCTCGGCACGCTCGACCCGAACCCGCGCTACTGGCGCGACGAGATCAGCAAGGTCATCAAGGGTCGCGGGCTCACGCGTTTCGAGCAGTACGCCGACCTGCCGCGCGCTGGTCGCCGCCGCCCGCTGCGGCTCGAGCACCGGCGCGCGGTGTGGCAACTGTTCGGCGCCTACGAGCAGGGACTGCGCGATCGCGGCGTGCTCGACTTCGACGACGTCATCCTGCGCGCCGAGGCCTCCCTGCGCAAGCTGCCCATGAAGGGCATCGACCACGTCATCATCGACGAGGCGCAAGACCTGTCGTGCGCGATGATCCGCATGTTGCACGCCCTCGTCGGCGACCGCCCCGACGGCCTCACCCTCATCGGCGATGGCCAGCAGACCATCTACCCCGGCGGCTACTCGCTCGCCGAGGCGGGCATCTCGGTCGCCGGCCGCGGAGTCGTGCTCTCGACCAACTACCGCAACACCCGCGAGATCGCGGCCTTCGCTCTGTCGGTTGTCGAGGGTGACGAGGTAATCGACCTCGAGGGCGATCAGGGGCGGGCGGATGCTGCGCTCGAGATCATCCGCACCGGCCCCGAGCCGCGCCAGCACGCGTTCGGTTCGCTGCCCGAGCACGATGCGGCCCTGATCGCCGAAGCTCGCGCACTCGTGCGCGCTGGCTGCGACCCCGGAGACCTCGCCGTGCTCTGCCTCACCCGGCGCGACGCCGAGGAGTGCGCCCGTGCCCTGCGCGCGGCCGGCTTCGAGACCCTCGAGCTCGACGAGTACCGCGGCGTGACCTCATCTGCCATCAAGGTCGGAACCATCAAGCGCGCCAAGGGCCTCGAGTTCAAGCAGGTGCTGCTGGCGCGGGTCGATGGGTCGCTGCTCTCCCCTGCTACTGCCGGCCTCGACGAAGGCGCACTCGAACGGCGCGAGATCGAGCGGCGCGAGCTGTACGTCGGCATGACCCGCGCCCGCGATGGGTTGTGGGTTGGAGAAGTCAAGACTGGGGAATAGACATACGCAAGGACAACTCGCCTCCCTGCCGCGATCCATGCCCGGATCAGTCGCGCCTAAGCCACGAAAGAGGCTGGGCGTGGAGCTACAAGAACCCGACTGGCGTGCACTATCCGAGCTCTCTCGGGGTGGCGTCCCCTGGGGTGGTGTAATTCTCGGCTGACGAGCGTCGCATGGTCGAC
>CAYPND010000054.1:0-4159 GCA_964412175.1 uncultured Microbacteriaceae bacterium
ACGGCGTCTCGACCGGGTTCGGGGCGCTCGCGACGACGCACATCCCCGTCGCGAAGCGCGCCGAGCTGCAGCGCTCGCTCGTGCGCTCGCACGCGGCGAGCAGCGGGCCCGAGGTCGAGCGCGAGGTCATGCGCGGCACGATGCTGCTGCGGCTGCAGACGCTGACGACCGCGCGCACGGGCGCCCGGCCGATCGTCGCCGAGACCTACGCCGCCGTGCTCAATGCCGGCATCACTCCGATCGTCGGCGAGTACGGCAGCCTCGGCTGCTCGGGCGACCTCGCCCCGTTTGCGCACTGCGCGCTCGCCGTCATGGGCGAGGGTACGGTGCGCGACGCGACCGGCGCGCTCGTGCCCGCCGCGCAGGCCCTCGCCGCCGCGGGTATCGAGCCGGTCGCGCTGCGCGAGAAGGAGGGCCTCGCCCTCATCAACGGCACCGACGGCATACTCGGGATGCTCGCTCTCGCCCTCACCGACCTCGACCGCCTCGTGGCCACAGCCGACCTCGCCGCGGGCATGAGCGTCGAGGCCCTGCTCGGCACCGACCGCCCCTTCGCCTCGGATCTGCTCGCGCTGCGCTCCTCAGGTGCACGGCGCCGTGCGCGACACCATGGCGCACGCGGCGAGCGTGGCGAACCGTGAGCTCGCGAGCGCGATCGACAACCCCGTCGTGACGCTCGACGGCCGCGTCGAGTCGAACGGCAGCTTCCACGGCGCTCCGCTCGGCTACGTGCTCGACTTCCTCGCGATCGCCGTCGCCGACCTCGCGAGCATGAGCGAGCGCCGCACCGACCGCTTCCTCGATGCCAGCCGCAGTCAGGGGCTGCTGCCGTTCCTCGCGCACGACCCAGGAGTCGACTCCGGCCACATGATCGCGCAGTACACGCAGGCGGGCATCGTCAGCGAGCTCAAGCGCCTCGCCGTGCCGGCGAGCGTCGACTCGATTCCGTCGAGCGCGATGCAAGAGGACCACGTGGCCATGGGCTGGTCGGCCGCCCGCAAGCTGCGGCGCTCGCTCGACGGGCTCGAGCGCGTCGTCGCGATCGAAGTGCTGACTGCTGCGCGGGGCCTCGACCTGCGGGGCGCCGCGCTCCGCGTGGCGCCCGCCCCCGCGACCGCGGCCGTCGTCGCCGCCCTGCGCGAGCATGTCGCTGGCCCCGGCCCCGACCGCTACCTCGCCCCCGAGATCGAGCATGCCGTGCGGCTCACTGGCGACGGCACGCTGCTGGCCGCCGCCCGGGCGGTCACCGAGATTCGCTAGACCGGCCGACAGGACACCGCCTTGACCCTCACTGATGCGACGAGCACGAGCGCAGCATCCCGAGCCCGCCCCGTGCGCGCCCGCCGCGGCACACAATTGCACACCCTCGGCTGGCAGCAGGAGGGCGCGCTGCGCATGCTGCAGAACAACCTCGACCCCGAGGTCGCCGAGCACCCCGACGAGCTCGTCGTGTACGGCGGCACCGGAAAGGCGGCGCGCGACTGGGCGAGCTTCGACGCGCTCGTGCGCACGCTCGAGACGCTCAAGGGCGACGAGACGATGCTCGTGCAGTCGGGTCGACCGGTCGGCGTCATGCAGACGCATGAGTGGGCGCCGAGGGTGCTCATCGCCAACTCGAACCTGGTCGGCGACTGGGCCAATTGGGACGAGTTTCGGCGCCTCGAGGCGCTCGGCCTCACGATGTACGGCCAGATGACGGCCGGCTCCTGGATCTACATCGGCACCCAGGGAATCCTGCAGGGAACCTTCGAGACCTTCGCCGCCGTGGCGACGCAGCTCGCCGCCCGAAAGGGCGGGCTTCATGGACTCAGTGGAGGAACACTGGCCGGCACGATCACCCTCACGGGCGGGCTCAGCGGCATGGGCGGCGCCCAGCCGCTCGCCGTGACGATGAACGACGGCGTCTCGATCTGCGTCGACGTCGACCCGAGCCGCATCGCCCGCCGCATAGAGCACCGCTACCTCGACGTCGTCGCCGACTCGCTCGAGCACGGGCTGTCACTGGCGATCGAGGCGCGGGATGCTCGGCGCGCGCTCTCCATCGGCGTGCTCGGCAACGCGGCCGAGGTTTTCCCCCGCCTGCTCGCGATGGGTGCCCCGATCGACATCGTCACCGACCAGACGAGCGCGCACGACCCGCTCGCCTACCTGCCGCTCGAGCACTCGGTCGACGAGTGGCACGCCGCCCGCGAGCGCGACCCCATCGGCTTCGCGGCCGCGGCGCGGGCGTCGATGGCGATACAGGTCGAGGCCATGGTCGGGTTCCAGCGGGCAGGGGCCGAGGTCTTCGACTACGGCAACAACATCCGCACCGAGGCTCGCGCCGCAGGGTACGCCGACGCGTTCTCCTTCCCCGGGTTCGTGCCCGCCTACATCCGCCCGCTCTTCGCGCAGGGCAAAGGCCCGTTCCGGTGGGCGGCGCTGAGCGGCGACCCGGCCGACATCGCGGCGACCGATCGGGCGGTGCTCGAGATGTTCCCCGAGAACGAGAGCCTGCAGCGCTGGATCCCGATGGCCTAGCAGCGCGTGCACTACCAGGGGCTTCCGGCGCGCATCTGCTGGCTCGGCTACGGCGAGCGCGACCGGGCCGGCGAGCGCTTCAACGACATGGTCGCGTCGAGCGAGCTGAGCGCGCCCGTCGCGATCGGCCGCGACCACCTCGACTCGGGGTCGGTCGCGAGCCCGTACCGCGAGACCGAGGCGATGAAAGACGGCAGCGACGCGATCGCCGACTGGCCGCTGCTCAACGCCCTCGTCAACACCGCGAGCGGGGCGACCTGGGTGTCGATCCACCACGGCGGGGGAGTCGGCATCGGCCGCTCGATCCACGCCGGGCAGGTGGTCGTCGCCGACGGCACGGCGCTCGCCGGTCAGAAGGTGCAGCGCGTGCTGACCAACGACCCGGGCATGGGCGTCATCCGGCACATCGACGCGGGCTACACCGAGGGCGAGCAGATCGTCGCCGACCTCGGCGTGCGCATCCCGATGCGCGAGCAGGGCTGACCGTGCTGAGCCACGACCCGCTGTGGCCGCGGGCGGGCGACTGGCCGGCGTGGGCCCCGGGGTCGCGCGCCGATGCGGTTGTGGTGGGCATCCCGACCTGGCGCACCGCGCTGTCGCCGGGGCAGGCGCACACGACGCCCGCCGCGATTCGGGATGCCCTCCGCTCCTACACCGCCGACGCCCTACTGCGCATTCCCCGCGTCGATCGGTCACTCGTTGTCGGCGACGTGACGAGTGACCGCAACGAGCGACCGATAGACGGCAGTTCTGACACCGGCGCGACGCCCGCGGGCGAGCGCCTCGTCGTCCTCGACGCGGGCGATGTGCCCGAGCCCGACGGCGCCGGCGAGGCGGCCGCGACCGCGCGCGTTGCCGAGCTCGCGAGCTCCGCATCCCTCGTCATCGTGCTCGGCGGCGACAACGCCGCGACGGTGCCAGCGGCTCTCGGCGCGTGGGGGGCGCGCATCGGCACCGCGGGGCTCGTGACGCTGGATGCCCACCACGACTTGCGCGATGGCACCACCAACGGCTCGCCCGTGCGGCGGCTGCTCGAGGCCGGGCTCGCCGGAGAGCGCACCAGCCAGCTCGGCATCGAGGCGCTCGCGGGGCTAGCGAGTCGGCCCGGAGCCGCGGCATGAGCATCCTCATCGACACCATCGGCCAGCTCGTCACGTTCGACCCCGCCGAGCCCGAGCGCCCGATCCGCACCGACGCCGCGCTCGTCATCGAGGCCGGGCAGGTCGCGTGGGTGGGCGATGCCGCCGATGCCCCTGCCGCCGACACCCGCATCGACGTGGAGGGCGGGGCGGTCATCCCCGGCTTCGTCGACAGCCACAGTCACCCTGTGTTCGCGGGCGACCGCGTCGACGAGTTCGAGGCCCGCATGGCTGGCAGGCCGTACACGGCCGGCGGCATCCGCGCGACGGTCGCGGCGACGCGCGCCGCCTCCGACGACGCGCTGCGCGCGCGCCTTCAGCACCTCGCCGCCGAGGCGCGCGCGCAGGGCACCACGACGCTCGAGATCAAGAGCGGCTACGGCCTCACGGTCGACGACGAGCAGCGCGCCCTGCGCCTCGCCTGCGAGGTGAGCCCTGAGACCACCTTCCTCGGCGCGCACGTCGTGCCGGCCGAGCACGCCCACGACCGCGGCGCCTAG
>CAYPND010000055.1:0-3954 GCA_964412175.1 uncultured Microbacteriaceae bacterium
GCTTCAAGGGCATCGTGTGCGAGCGCTGCGGCGTGGAGGTCACCAAGTCCTCCGTCCGTCGCGAGCGCATGGGCCACATCGAGCTCGCCGCGCCCGTCACGCACATCTGGTACTTCAAGGGTGTGCCCAGCCGGCTCGGCTACCTCCTCGACATGGCGCCGAAGGACCTCGAGAAGGTCATCTACTTCGCCGCGTACATGGTCATCTCGATCGATGAAGACGGCCGTCACGCCGACCTGCCCGGGCTCGAGAACGAGCTGCGCCTCGAGATCACGACCCTCGAGGGCCAGCGCGACGCCGGCATCGCCACGCGCATGCAGCGGCTCGAGACCGAGCTCGCCGAGCTCGAGGCCGAGGGCGCCAAGGCCGACCAGAAGCGCAAGGTGAAAGACGCCGGCGAGAAGGAGATGGGCCAGATCCGCAAGTCGTTCGACGAGCAGATCGCTCAGCTCGAGCGCGTGTGGGAGGACTTCCGCACCCTCAAGGTCGGCGACCTCAAGCCGGAGGACTCCGTGTTCCAGGAGCTGCAGGACCGCTTCGGCCTGTACTTCGAGGCGCACATGGGCGCCGAGGCGATCAAGAAGCGCCTCGAGGCCTTCGACCTCGCCGCCGAGAGCGAGCTGCTGCACGAGCAGATCGCGACGGGCAAGGGCCAGAAGAAGATCCGCGCCATCAAGCGACTGAAGGTCGTCAACTCCTTCCTGCAGACTGGCAACTCGCCGGCCGCGATGGTGCTGGATGTCGTTCCGGTGATCCCGCCGGAGCTCCGGCCGATGGTGCAGCTCGACGGCGGCCGCTTCGCGACCTCCGACCTCAACGACCTCTACCGTCGCGTCATCAACCGCAACAACCGTCTTCGCCGCCTTCTCGACCTCGGTGCTCCCGAGATCATCGTGAACAACGAGAAGCGCATGCTGCAGGAGGCCGTCGACGCGCTGTTCGACAACGGCCGCCGCGGCCGCCCGGTCACGGGCACGGGCAACCGCGCGCTCAAGTCGCTGAGCGACATGCTCAAGGGCAAGCAGGGCCGGTTCCGCCAGAACCTGCTCGGCAAGCGCGTCGACTACTCGGGCCGTTCGGTCATCGTCGTCGGCCCGCAGCTCAAGCTGCACCAGTGCGGTCTGCCGAAGCTCATGGCGCTCGAGCTGTTCAAGCCCTTCGTCATCAAGCGCCTCATCGACCTGGGTCACGCGCAGAACATCAAGAGCGCCAAGCGCATGGTCGAGCGCTCGCGCCCGCAGGTGTGGGACGTGCTCGAGGAGATCATCCGCGAGCGCCCCGTGCTGCTGAACCGCGCGCCCACGCTGCACCGCCTCGGCATCCAGGCCTTCGAGCCGCAGCTCGTCGAGGGCAAGGCCATCCAGCTGCACCCGCTCGTCTGCGCGGCGTTCAACGCCGACTTCGACGGCGACCAGATGGCCGTGCACCTGCCGCTCTCGGTCGAGGCCCAGGCTGAGGCCCGCATCCTCATGCTCGCGTCGAACAACATCCTGAAGCCGTCCGACGGCCGCCCGGTGACGGTTCCGACGCAGGACATGATCATCGGTCTGCACCACCTCACGACCGTGCGCGAGGGCGCCGCCGGCGAGGGCCGCGCGTTCTCCTCGGTCGCCGAGGCGATCATGGCCATGGATCAGGGCTCGCTGCACCTCAACGCGCCCATCCGCATCCGCCTGTACGGCGAGAAGTTCGCCGACGGCCGCGAGCTGCGCGAGACCACGCTCGGTCGCGCGCTGTTCAACGAGCAGCTGCCGGCCGACTACCCGTTCGTCGACGCGGTGGCCGACAAGGGTGCGATCTCGCAGATCGTCAACGATCTCGCCGAGCGCTACCCGAAGACGATCGTCGCCGCGACGCTCGACAAGGTGAAGGACGCCGGCTTCTACTGGGCCACGCGCTCCGGTGTGACCGTCGCGCTGAGCGACGTGCTCACGCCGCCGAAGAAGAAGCAGATCGTCGCCGAGTACGAGAAGAAGGCCGCGAAGATCCAGGCGCAGTTCGACAAGGGTCTGACGACCGATGACGAGCGTCGCCGCGAGCTCGTCGAGCTGTGGACGGAGGGCACGAAGGCCGTCAACGACGAGATGCGCGCCAACTTCCCGGCCGACAACACCATCAACCGCATGGTGACCTCGGGTGCTCGAGGCAACTGGCTGCAGGTCGGCAACATCGCCGGCATGCGCGGTCTGGTGTCGAACCCGCGCGGTGAGATCATCGCCCGTCCGATCATCAACTCGTACCGCGAGGGCCTGTCGGTGGCCGAGTACTTCATCGCCACCCACGGTGCGCGCAAGGGTCTCGCCGACACCGCGCTGCGCACGGCCGACTCGGGCTACCTCACGCGTCGACTCGTCGACGTGGCGCAGGACGTCATCATCCGCGAGGAGGACTGCGGCACGAGCAAGGGTCTCGACTTCACGATCGCCCACGCGGTCGACGGCGGCTGGGTGCGCGACGACAACGTCGAGAACCTGGTCTTCGCTCGCACGCTCGCGGCCGACGCGATCAGCGCCTCGGGAGAGGTCGTGGCCCAGGCCGGCGCCGATGTCGGTGACGTGCTCATCAACGAGCTCGTCGCGGCCGGCGTCGCCGAGATCAAGGTGCGGTCGGTGCTCACGTGCGAGTCGGCGGTCGGCGTTTGCGCCGCTTGCTACGGACGCTCGCTTGCCACCGGCACGCGCGTCGACCTCGGTGAGGCCGTTGGCATCATCGCGGCCCAGTCGATCGGCGAGCCCGGTACCCAGCTGACCATGCGCACGTTCCACACCGGTGGTTCGGCGTCGGCGGCCGACATCACGCAGGGTCTGCCCCGCGTGACCGAGCTGTTCGAGGCGCGCACGCCGAAGGGCGCGAGCCCGATCGCCGAGAGCGCCGGCCGCATCAGCATCGACGACAACGGCACCCTCCTGAAGATTGTGCTCACACCCGACAACGGTGATGAGGAGGTGGCGTACTCGGTCTCCAAGCGCGCCACGCTGCTTGTCGAGGACGGCCAGCACGTCGAGCTCGGCCAGCAGATCTTCGTCGGCACCGTCGACCCGAAGGAGGTGCTGCGCGTCAAGGGCGTCCGCGCCGTGCAGCAGCACCTCGTCGAGGGCGTGCAGGGGGTCTACCGCTCGCAGGGCGTGCCGATCCACGACAAGCACCTCGAGGTCATCGTGCGCCAGATGCTGCGCAAGGTCACCGTCGTCGACCACGGCGAGACCGACCTGCTGCCGGGTGAGCTCGTCGACCGCTCGAAGTACAACCAGATCAACCGCGCCGCTCTCGCCGAGGGCAAGAAGACCGCCTCGGCGCGTCAGGAGGTCATGGGTATCACCAAGGCCTCGCTCGCGACCGAGTCGTGGCTCTCGGCGGCCTCCTTCCAGGAGACCACCCGCGTGCTCACGCAGGCGGCCATGGAGGGCAAGAGCGACCCGTTGCTCGGCCTCAAGGAGAACGTGATCATCGGCAAGTTGATCCCGGCCGGTACCGGTCTGCCCGCGTACCGCAATGTCACGGTCGAGGCGACGGAGGAGGCGAAGGCCGAGCGGTATCCCAACCGCATCTTCGCCGACGACACCGCCCTGACCGAGGCCGACTTGTCGTTCGTCGACTTCGACACCTTCTCAAGCGACGACTACACGCCGGGCACGTATAGCTAGGCACGAACCCGCACCGAGTGCGCCCGCGAAACCGACCGGTTTCGTGGGCGCACTCGTTCTGGGGGCAGACCGCGGGGGCGCTCCTGAGATTGACTGGCGTTCATGACGACGATTCGGGATGCGGGCTTCACCCTCATCGAGCTCATCGTCGTGACGCTCATCATCGGGGTGCTCGCGGCCGACGGCTCGCTCATCGTGCCCTGACCCCAACCGCTGGAGCCGCGGGTGCGAATAGACGGTGAGGTCCTTCGTGCCGGTGTGGCCCATGTGATCAATGTGACTGGTGTGGACTACCCCCGAACGCGGGACT
>CAYPND010000056.1:0-3710 GCA_964412175.1 uncultured Microbacteriaceae bacterium
CCGATCGTCGCGAGCATGAGCGGCAGCATCTCGTCGTCTTCGGCGAACAGCGCCTCCTCCTTGTCGGGGAAGTGCCGGAAGAAGGTGCGCGCCGTGACCCCCGCGCGGGCCGCGATCTCGTCGACCGTCGTGGCGCCGTAGCCGTGTTCGCCGAAGAGGCTCATCGCGGCGTCGACGAGCCGCGTGCGCGAGTCCTCTGGCCAGCGGGGCATGCCGTCGATCCTACTCTTGTGTCAGATCATGACATCACGTACTCTGCCGTCATGACAGTTTCTGACATCACTCGACCCACCGTCTTTCTCACCGGGCCGACGAGCGGCATCGGCGCCGGCATGCTGCGCCACCTGCTCGCTCACCCCTCGCGCCCCCACCTCGTCCTCCTCGCCCGCAATGCAGCGGCACTGGATGCCGCGCTCGACCAGGCGCGCGCCGCGGGCCTCACCGCTCACGGTGTGAACGTCGACCTCGCCGACCTGTCGTCGGTGCAGGCGGCGCTCGCCGAGGTGCGCGCGCTCATCGACGCCGGCACGATCGCGCCCATCGATGCGGCGCTGCTCAACGCCGGAGCTCAGTTCACCGATCGCCGGCGCACCGGCGCCCAGGGGCACGAGCTCACCTTCACCGTCAACGTCATCGCGCAGCACCTGCTCGTCACCGGCCTCGAGCCCATGCTCGCCCCCGCCGGTCACGTCGTCGTCATGGGGTCGTCGACGCACCGGGGCAAGAAGGCCTCCTTCAATCTCGTGCCCGATCCGCGCTGGCAGTCGCCCGCCGAGATGGCCACGGCACAACCACCCGCCGACGGCCCGACCCGGTTCGCCGCCGAACGCGAACAGGGCGGCATCGCCTACGCCACGAGCAAGCTCGCCCTCGTCACCGTCGCCCACGTCTGGGCCGAGCGCCTCGCCGCGAACGGTCGCCGACTCAACACCTACGACCCCGGCCTCGTCGCCGGCACGGGACTCGGCAAAGACATGCCCGGCTACATGTACTGGGTGTGGAAGAACCTCATGCCCGCGATGAGCGTGCTGCCTGGGGCCACGACCCCCCGCACCAGCAGCCGCCATGCCGTCGAGCTCGCCCTCGGCGACGCGCACGCCGACGTGCATGACGGGTACATCGAGATCGGCCGGCTCACCCGCGCTGAGCCGGTCACGGCCGAGGCGACGCGGCAGAAGCAGCTCGTCGCCTGGCTCGACGAGGCGATCGCGCCGTTCACCTCGGCCGCGTCGAGCGAGGGCGCATCCCGCACCGGAAACGCCGGCTGACCCCGCGATGCTCATCGTCTCGCTGCTGCTCAACATCGTCGTGCTCGTGCCGGTCGTCGGCTCGCTCGCGGCGCGCGCGCCCTGGATCGCACGGGTCTGGGGCGAGCGCACGCCCGCGCTCGATATCCTGCTCGCGATCTATGTCGCGATCCTCACCGGGTCGAACGCCCTGCTCGCGGTCGTCGCGACGGTCGGACCGTCCGTCGCCGTCGAGGCCGCCTCGATCGCGCTGTTCGCCGTGCAGATCGTCTACAAGGTGCTGACGGCGGTGCTGGTGCAGGATGCCCTGCGCAACCCCGTCGTCATCTCGAACCTCGGCATCGCCGTCGTGCATGCGGTCACCGTCACGACGCTCGTTCCGGGGTTGCTCGGCTGACGCGCACCGCACACCGACCGACCAGTCGGTCGGTGTGCAAGAATGTCGAGGTGAGCGCTCGCGACATCCTCCTTGCCACCGCCCGCCGGCTCGTCTCCGAGCACGGTCGTCTGCCGTCTCTCGACCAGTTGGCCCGCGAGACCGGGTTGTCGAAGGGCGGGGTCACCCACCATCTGCCGACGCGCGGCGCGCTCGTGCACGCTCTCATCATGACGGTCGTCGACGAGACCGATCGGGCGCTCGATGCGGCCGCGCGCGACGGCCAGGTCGTCGCCACCTGGCTGGCCCTGTCGAGCGAGACGGTCGTCGGTGGCACCTCGATAACAGCCCTCGCGCGCATCGCTCTGGATGACCGAGAGCAGCTCGGCGAGACGGCCGTCGCCATCGCGACCGCCATTACGCGGTGGGAGGCCCTGCTTGCGGCGGAGCTGGGGTCGCCCGAGAAGGCCCGCATCGTGCGTCTTGTCGGCGATGGCCTGCTGCTCGGCAGACTCATCGACGAGCGCGCCCCGACGCTGCCGCTCGAGGAGCTGATGGCGGTGCTCGGAGGGCACCAATGAGCGCCGACCTCCTTCTGCTCATCGCGGGTCTCGCGCTTCTCGACTCGCTCAACCCGGCGACGATCGGGTCGGTCGCGCTCATCCTGCTCACCGCCCAGCGACGCCCGGCCTTGACCGCCGCCGCGGTCGTCATGGGCGCGGCTCTCACCGTCTTCACCGTCGGGGCAGTGCTGTTCCTCTCGGCGGGCGCCATCTCCGGCGCGGTCGACGGCGTCTTGCTCGGTCTTCGCGTTGTCGCGTTCGGGGCAGCAGGAATCGCCCTTGTCATCGCCGGTATCCGACGGCTGCGTGACCGTCCCCGACGTCCGCTCGCGCTGCCACCGTGGTTCCGCCCGGCAACCGCCCTGCCATTCGGCATCGTCGTCACCGCGGCCGACCTGCCCAACGCGTTCCCGTACTTCATCGCCATCGAACGGATGCTCGCCGCGAGCATCGACCCCGCGACGGGTCTGCTCGTGCTGGCAGGCTACGCGGTGCTCTACTGCGTGCCGTGTCTCGTGTTGCTCATCATCGGGCTCGTGAGCCGGGAGCGCACGCGGTCGTGGCTGCAGCGCGTGACCCGCCGCTTCACCGAGGGGGTCGTTCGGCGCTCCGTGCTCGCGGCGGTGCTGCTTATGGTCGCCGGGCTGGGCGTGGCGAGCATCCCGTTCAGCCTCTTCGTGGGCTCCTGAAGACGAGAGCCCCGCCGCGAGGACCACCACAGCCTCGCGACGGGGCTCAGCCCGCGGGTGACGATCAGCCTCGCGGCACCAGCCGCTGCAACTGCGTCACGTGGTGCGGCTCGAGCTCGTCGAGCGAGCGCACGCCGAGCAGCTTCATCGTGCGGGTGATCTCGCCGCGGAGGATCTCGATTGCGCGGTCGACGCCCTCGCGCCCGCCGGCCATGAGGCCGTAGAGGTAGGCGCGGCCGACGAGCGTGAAGCGCGCGCCGAGTGCGACCGAGGCCACGATGTCAGCGCCCGACATGATGCCCGTGTCGAGGTGCACCTCGGTGTCGTTGCCCACCTCACGCACGACCTCGGGTAGCAGGTGGAACGGGATCGGCGCGCGGTCGAGCTGCCGACCGCCGTGGTTCGAGAGGGTGATGCCGTCGACGCCGAGCGCCGTGAGGCGCTTGGCGTCATCCACCGTCTGCACGCCCTTGACGACGAGTTTGCCGGGCCACTGCTCCTTGATCCATTTCAGGTCGTCGTAGGTGACCGTGGGGTCGAACATCGCGTCGAGCAGCTCGCCGACCGTGCCGTTCCAGCTCGAGAGGCTGGCGAAGGCGAGGGGCTCGGTGGTCAGGAAGTCCCACCACCACCACGGGCGGGGGATCGCGTTGACGATCGTGCCCACGGTGAGCGCCGGGGGGATCGAGAAGCCGTTGCGCTTGTCGCGCAGGCGCGCGCCGGCGACGGGCACGTCGACGGTGACGAGCAGCGTGTCGAAGCCCGCGGCCGCCGCGCGCTCGACGAGCTGCATCGAGCGCTCGCGGTCTTTCCACATGTAGAGCTGGAACCAGTT
>CAYPND010000057.1:0-3436 GCA_964412175.1 uncultured Microbacteriaceae bacterium
TCGAGCGAGGCGATGTCGCGCGAGCGGATGTGCACGATGGCGTCGGCGTCGCCCGTCACGGTGCCGGCGTCGACGACCTCGGGCACGGCCGAGAGGATGCGCCGCAGCTCGTCGGGCGCGACGGTGCCGCGGCAGAACAGCTCGACGTAGGCCTCGACCGCCATGCCGTCGACGGCGGGGTCGACCTGCACCGTGAACGAGCGGATGACCCCGTCGCCGACGAGCCGGTCGACGCGCCGCTTCACGGCCGAGGCTGAGAGCCCGACCACGTCACCGATGTCGCCGTAGCCTGCGCGGGCGTTCTGGCGCAACTGGTCGATAATGCGGTAATCGAGGGCATCCATGAGGGTGAGCGTAGCGCTCGGCCCGCACCCAGCAACCCGAGTGGCGCGAGAAGTAAAGTTAGGCTAACCTTACCAACGGCAGCGTCGCCGGTTCCCGTCCCTTCTCACTCCATTGGAGCATTCATTCATGCGCGTCACCGCACCCCTCTCGCTCACCGCCCTCGCCGCCACCGGCCTGCTGCTCGCCGGCTGCGCCGCGCCCGCGCCGGTCGAGACCGAGCAGCCCGCCGAGCCCACCGCCGACGGCGCCTTCACGCTCTACTCGGGCCGCGATGAAGAGCTCGTGCAGCCGCTCATCGACCAGTTCACAGCCGAGACGGGAATCGAGGTCGAGGTGCGCTACGGCAACACGGCCGAGCTCGGTGCCCTGCTGCTCGAAGAGGGCGACGCGAGCCCCGCCGACGTCTTCCTCTCGCAGGATGCCGGCGCGCTCGGCGCCCTCAGCCAGGCCGGGCTCTTCATGACCCTGCCCGACGACATCGCGGGCGCCGTGCCCGCGGGCTTCACCTCGACCGACGGCAGCTGGGTCGGCGTCACGGGTCGCGCGCGCGTCGTCGTGTACGACGGTGCCGAGCTCTCGGCCGACGACCTGCCCGACACAATCGACGGGTACGTCACCGAGGAGTGGGCGGGCCGCGTGGGCATCGCGCCGAGCAACGCGAGCTTCCAGTCGGCCGTCACCGCGCAGCGCGTGCTCGAGGGCGAGGACGCCGCGGCCGAGTGGCTCGCCGCCCTCGCCGGCAACAGCCCGCAGATCTTCGAGGGCAATACGCCCATCCTCACCGCTGTCAACGACGGCGTCGTCGACGTCGGGCTCATCAACCACTACTACTGGTTCCGCGCGGCCGCCGAGGTCGGCGTCGAGAACATGCGCGCGCAGCTGAAGTTCCTCGAAGCGGGCGATGCGGGCTCGATCGTCAACGTCACCGGTGCGGGCATCCTGAACGGTGCCGCGACCGACGCCGACGCGCTCGAGTTCGTGCGCTACCTCGTGTCGGTCGACGCCCAGACGTACTTCGTCGAGCAGACCTTCGAGTACCCGCTGCTGCCGGGCGTCGACGCGCCCGAAGGGCTGCCGAGCCTCGAGAGCCTGCTCAACCCCGATCTCGACCTCAGCGACCTCAGCGACCTCGCGACCACGCAGCAGATGCTCGCCGAGGCCGGCCTCATCTAGCGGCTCGGTGGGGACTTCGGTCTCTGCCGACGACCAGCCGAACCGTGATGCACTAGAGCCATGACCATCGCGCTCGGGCGAGACGACACGATCGCCGCGGGGGTTCCGGATGCCCGGATCACCCCCGCGGCGTCGTCGCGTCCCGGCGCGCTCGCCGCAGTCGGCGCCCGCCCGCCGATCGCGCTGCGCGCGGCCGCGATCGTCGCAGCGACCGCAGCGGCGATCCCGCTCGTCTACCTTCTCGTGCGGGCGGGCGAATCGGGGCTCGCCGCGATCGTCGAGACGCTCTCGCGCGGCCGCGTGCTCGAGTACGCCGCGAACTCGCTCGGCCTCGCCGCGGCCACGACCGTGACGGCGCTCGTGCTCGGCACGGCCGTGGCGTTCGTGCTCACGCGGGTGCGGGTGCCGTTCGCGCGCACCTGGCTGCTCATCTCGGCCCTGCCGCTCGCGGTGCCCTCGTACCTCGCGGGGTACGGCTGGCTCGTCGCCGTCCCCTCGCTCAACGGCTTCGTGCCGAGCTGGTTGCTGCTCACGACCGTCACGGTTCCGTACGTGACGCTGCCGGTGGCCGCCGCCTTGCGCGGAGCATCCGGAGACCTCGAAGGGGTCGCGCGCACGCTGGGCCGGGGCCCGCTGCGGGCCTTCCTCGTGGCGACGTGGCCGAGCGTGCGGCCCGCCGCGATCGCAGGATCGCTGCTCGTCGCGCTCTACGCGCTGAGCGACTTCGGGCTCGTCGCGATGATGCGGTTTCCGACCCTGACCTGGGGCATCAACGCCGCCTACTCGGCGAGCTTCGACCGCGCGCAGGCGGCGACGCTCGCGCTGCTGCTCGTCGTGCTCGCGCTCGTCGTCGTCGTGGGCGAGCGGGCCGCGCGCCGCCAGCTGCCCCGCGCGGCCGCTCGCGCCGTGGCCCCTCGCGCGGTCGGCCGCGGGATGCTCGTCTCGCTGCTGCCCCTCGTCGCCGTCGCCCCGCTCATCGGCGTGGGCGTGCCGCTGCTGGGCCTGCTCTCGCGGCTGGTCGAGGCGGCCACCCTGCGCGAGATCGACGTGCCGCGATTGCTTGAGGCCGTCGGCTCGACCGTCGGGGTCGCCGTGGCCGCGGCCCTGCTCGCCGTGCTGCTCGCGCTGCCGATCGCGGCGCTCGCCTCGCGCTACCGCGGCCGGCTCGTGACCGCGATCGAGTCGGTGGGCTACCTCGGCCACGCCCTGCCCGGAATCGTCGTGGGTCTCTCGCTCGTGTTCTTCGCGCTCGCGGTCGTGCCGGCGCTGTACCAGAGCATCGTCGTGCTCGTCTTCGCCTACGCCGTGCTGTTCATGCCGAAGGCGATCGGCACGATGCGCGCCGGTCTCGGCGACGTGCCGCCGCGGCTCGTCGCCGTCGCGCGCACGCTCGGCCTGTCGCCGCTGCAGGCCTGGTGGCGCGTGACGGTTCCGCTCGCGCTGCCGAGCGTCGGCATCGGCGCCCTGCTGGTTGCCATCGCGACCATGAAAGAATTGCCCGCGACGCTGCTGCTGCGCCCGACCGGGGTGCAGACGCTCGCGACCGAGCTGTGGAACCGCACGGTCGTGTTCGAGTTCGGCGCGGCGGCGCCCTACGCGGCGCTGCTCGTGCTCGTCGCGGCGGTGCCCGCCGTGATCCTGTCGGGCGTACGCAGTTCAGCCAAGGAGGAGTTGTGAGCGACCTCGTCGTCGACGGTGTGAGCGTGACCCACGGGTCGACGCTCGCGATCGACGACGTCTCGCTCAACATCCGCAGCGGTGAGCTCGTCGCCGTGCTCGGGCCGTCGGGATGCGGCAAGACCACCCTGCTGCTTTCGATCGCCGGGCTACTGCCCGTGCACGCGGGGTCGATCACGATCGGCGACCGCGAGATCTCGCGCCCCGGCCGCACGGTCGCGCCCGAGAAGCGCGGCGTGGG
>CAYPND010000058.1:0-3340 GCA_964412175.1 uncultured Microbacteriaceae bacterium
TCGAGAACCTGGTCTTCGCTCGCACGCTCGCGGCCGACGCGATCAGCGCCTCGGGCGAGGTCGTGGCCCAGGCTGGCGCCGACGTCGGTGACGTGCTCATCAACGAGCTCGTCGCGGCGGGCGTCGCCGAGATCAAGGTGCGCTCGGTGCTCACGTGCGAGTCGGCGGTCGGCGTCTGCGCCGCCTGCTACGGCCGCTCGCTGGCCACCGGCACGCGCGTCGACCTCGGCGAGGCCGTCGGCATCATCGCGGCCCAGTCGATCGGCGAGCCCGGCACGCAGCTGACCATGCGCACGTTCCACACCGGTGGTTCGGCGTCGGCGGCCGACATCACGCAGGGTCTGCCCCGCGTGACCGAGCTGTTCGAGGCGCGCACGCCGAAGGGCGCGAGCCCGATCGCCGAGAGCGCCGGCCGCATCAGCATCGACGACAACGGCACCCTCCTGAAGATTGTGCTCACACCCGACAACGGTGATGAGGAGGTGGCGTACTCGGTCTCCAAGCGCGCCACGCTGCTTGTCGAGGACGGCCAGCACGTCGAGCTCGGCCAGCAGATCTTCGTCGGCACCGTCGACCCGAAGGAGGTGCTGCGCGTCAAGGGCGTCCGCGCCGTGCAGCAGCACCTCGTCGAGGGCGTGCAGGGGGTCTACCGCTCGCAGGGCGTGCCGATCCACGACAAGCACCTCGAGGTCATCGTGCGCCAGATGCTGCGCAAGGTCACCGTCGTCGACCACGGCGAGACCGACCTGCTGCCGGGTGAGCTCGTCGACCGCTCGAAGTACAACCAGATCAACCGCGCCGCTCTCGCCGAGGGCAAGAAGACCGCCTCGGCGCGTCAGGAGGTCATGGGTATCACCAAGGCCTCGCTCGCGACCGAGTCGTGGCTCTCGGCGGCCTCCTTCCAGGAGACCACCCGCGTGCTCACGCAGGCGGCCATGGAGGGCAAGAGCGACCCGTTGCTCGGCCTCAAGGAGAACGTGATCATCGGCAAGTTGATCCCGGCCGGTACCGGTCTGCCCGCGTACCGCAATGTCACGGTCGAGGCGACGGAGGAGGCGAAGGCCGAGCGGTACCCCAACCGCATCTTCGCCGACGACACCGCCCTGACCGAGGCCGACCTGTCGTTCGTCGACTTCGACACCTTCTCGAGCGACGACTACACGCCGGGCACGTACAACTAGGCACGACCCCGTACCGAGTGCGCCCGCGGAGCCGTCAGGCTCCGCGGGCGCACTCGTTCGGGGGCTGGCCCCGCGGGCGTTCCTGATATTGACTTGCGTTCATGAACGCGACTCGGGATGCTGGCTTCACCCTGATCGAGCTCATCGTCGTGACGCTCATCATCGGGGTGCTCGCGGCGATCGCGGTGCCGATCTTCCTGTCGAGCATGGAACAGGCGCGCACCAGCGCGCTGCACGCCGCACTCGCGAACGCGCGGCTCTCGGTCGCTCTCGTCGTCGTCGAGACCAGCGCGCTCCCCGTGGGCGCGCAGCGGGACGACATCCTCGTGGCGCACGGTGACGCCGACATCAGCCTGACCCTCACCGGGGCCGGCGGCGACTTCTGCATCAGTGGCCAGCACGCGCTCGTCGGTGACACGTGGGCCGGCACGCAGCGCGACGTGCCCGTGCGGGGCGCGAGCTGCGCGGCCGACGGCTCGCTCATCGTGCCCTGACCCCAACCGCCGGGGCCGCCGGTGCGAATAGGGGGTGAGGCGCACCATCGGGGTGTGGCCCATGTGATCAATGTGACTGGTGTGGACTACCCCCGAACGCGGGACTATTGTCAGCACTACGGCGTGTCGTACCGTGACGACCAGGCAGTCCGTGCAAGGCCCTCTGTATCGAGGGGCTGGCGTCCAGGGGGGAGGGTTCTGCTGTGGTATCCGTGAGCGAAGTACTCATCATCCGTGGGCTGCTGCCCATCGAGACGCTCGACAAGGTTCGGGACGAGGGCGACGACGTCGTCGTCGGCGACCTGCTCGAGCGCGGGCTCGTGTCGCCGTCGCAGGTCGCCTCTGCCAAGGCCGAGGTCGCCGGGCTCTCGTTCGTCGAGCTCGCCGAGTACCCCGTCGACCGGGCCGCCGTGTCGCTGGTTCCGGCCCAGCTCTGCCGACGCCACAACATCCTGCCCATTCATGCCACTGCCACGACCATCACCCTCGCGATGGTCGAACCCGGCGACGTGCTCGCCATGGACGATGTGCGGGCGCTCACGCGCATGCACGTCGTGGCCGTCGTCGCCGAGAAGAACGACCTCGTCGCGGCGATCAACCGACTGCACCGCGCCGACAACGAGTTGAGCGATCTCTCGAGCGCCATCCAGGAGGAGGTCGCGCCCTCGCAGACCGACGAGGTCGCGCTGCGGGAGGCCGACGCCGATGATGCGCCGATCGTGCGGTTCGTCAACCTCATCATCGGCCAGGCCATCCAAGACCTCGCGTCTGACATCCACATCGAGCCCGGCGAGTTCGAGATGCGCGTGCGGTACCGCATCGACGGCGTGCTGCACGATGTGCAGCAGGCGCCCAAAAATATCCAGAACGGCGTCATCTCGCGCCTCAAGATCATGAGCGACATCAACATCGCCGAGCGTCGGCGGCCGCAAGACGGTCGCATGTCGGTGCAGCATGGCGGCCAGGTCATCGATCTCCGCGTCGCGACGCTGCCGACCGTGTGGGGCGAGAAGGTCGTCATGCGCATCCTCGACAACAACGCCACGCGCCGCGATATCGGCGACCTCGGGATGCTCGACCGCAACCTCACCGTCTACCGCAACTCCTACACCAAGCCCTATGGCATGATCCTCGTGACGGGCCCGACCGGGTCGGGAAAGTCGACGACGCTCTACACGACCCTGCACGCGGTCGCTCGGCCCGAGATCAACGTCATCACAGTGGAAGACCCGGTCGAGTACCGCATGGCCGGCATCAACCAGGTGCAAGTGAACCCTAAGGCCGGTCTGACCTTCGCGAGCGCCCTGCGCAGCATCCTGCGATCCGACCCCGACGTGGTGCTGATCGGTGAGATCCGCGACCAGGAGACCGCCCAGATCGCCATCGAGGCCTCGCTCACTGGCCACCTCGTGCTCTCGACCCTGCACACCAACGACGCCCCGAGCGCCATCACGCGACTGATCGAGATGGATATCGAGCCCTTCCTCGTGGGCTCTGCGCTCGACTGCGTCGTGGCCCAGCGGCTCGCCCGCAAACTCTGCGACCGCTGCAAGCAGCTGCAGGAGTACGACCTGCAGCACCTCGACAACCTCGGCTTCGGCCGGCGCGAAGACGAGATCAGCCCGCGGTTCTACCACGCGGTCGGCTGCTCGGCGTGCTCAGGCA
>CAYPND010000059.1:0-3122 GCA_964412175.1 uncultured Microbacteriaceae bacterium
GCACACGATGGCGAGCGCGGTGGTGAGCATCCGGTTCACCGATTCGCTCATGAGCACACGGTCGGCCGTCAGCCGCACGAGCGGGATGAGCGCGAAGGGGATACCGAAGCTCAGCACGACCTGGCTGAGCACGAGGGCGAGCGTCGGGTCGACGCCGAATGCGAGCAGCGCGAGCGCCGGGATGATCGTGATGACGCGCCGCAGAAGCAACGGGATGCGTACGCGCAACAGCCCCTTCATGATCTCGGCGCCCGCGTAGGCCCCGACCGAGGCCGAGGCGAGCCCGCTCGCAAGCAGCGCAATCGCGAACAGCAGGGCGACGGCCGGGCCGAGCGCCGCGCCGAGCGCGGCGTGCGCGCCCTCCAGGGTGTCGGTGCCCTCGACGCCCTCGAGGTTCGCGGCGGCGAGCAGCAGGATGACGACGTTGACGCTGCCCGCGATCGCGAGCGCGATCGTCACGTCGATGCGCGTCGCCCGTAGCACCGTCGTGCGCTCGGCGCCCGCGGCGACCTGCCCGAAGCGGTCGCGCGTGAGGGCCGAGTGCGCATAGATCGCGTGCGGCATGACCGTGGCGCCCAGGATGCTCGCCGCGAGCAGCACGCTCTCGGGGCCCTCGAACCCGGGGAGCAGTCCGGCCGCGGCTGCCGCCGGGTCGGGCGGGCCGATCACGAGCCCCGCGGAGAAGCCGATGACGATGATCGCGGTGAGCCCGATCACGATGCGCTCGAAGGGCTTGGCCCCGCCGCGGCTCTGCACGACGAGCAGGGCCATCGAGACGACGCCCGTGATGACGCCGCCCACGAGCAGGGGCAGGTCGAACAGCAGGTACAGCGCGACGGCGCCGCCGATGACCTCAGCGACATCCGTCGCCATGGCGACGGCCTCGGCCTGCAGCCAGTAGGCGAGGCGCGCAGGGCGGCGGCGGAATCCCTGCCCGAGCGCCTCGGGCAGGCTCAGCCCCGTCGCGATGCCGAGCTTGGCCGAGAGGTACTGGATGAGCCAGGCCATGACGTTGCCCGTCACGACGACCCACACGAGCAGGTAGCCGAACAGCGCCCCCGCGGTCATGTTGGCCGCGACGTTGCCGGGGTCGAGGTAGGCGACACCCGCGACCATGGCCGGGCCGAGCATCGGCGCGATGATGAGCCCGCGGCGAGCGGCGGTCAGGCGCGGGTCACGGGGTGCGGTTTCGGTCACGCTCCGACGATAGCAGGGAGATTTCGGCGCACCGAAATATCAGGCCTCGGGGCGCGCCTCGAGCCACACCGACCCGGCGACCGCGGGTGAGACCACGATCTCCGTGCCCGCACGGCGCAGGATCGCGACGCCCGCTCCGCCCTCGGGCGACTCGCCCACCCAGACCGGCTCGTCGAGCTCGACGCCGAGCTGGTCGAGCACCCGCAGCACGTCGGGGTCGCGGTCGCTGATGCGCACGACGCGGCCCGCGAAGCCGAAGGGGGCGTGATCGAGGCGTACGGCATCCGGGCGGCGCAGCGAGCCGTCGGCCGCGGGGATGATGTCGCCGTGCGGGTCGCGGTTCGGGTGCCCCAGCTGGGTGTCGATCGCGTCGAGCAGGCGGTCACTCAGCGCGTGCTCGAGCACTTCGGCCTCGTCGTGCACCTCGTCCCACCGGTAGCCATGCACGCGCACGAGCCAGGTCTCGATGAGCCGGTGGCGCCGGAGCATCGCGAGGGCGCGTTGCTCGCCCGCGGCCGTGAGCGAGATCGGCCCGTAGGGCCGGTGGTCGACGAGGCCCGCGGCGTGCAGCTTCTTGACCATCTCGGTGACGCTTGAGGGGGCGAGACCCAGTCGGGTCGCGAGCTGGTTGGGCGTGATCGGGTCGGGCTGCCACTCGGTGTGCGAGTAGATGGTCTTGAGGTAGTCGTCGGCGGCGTCGACCGTGGTGCGGGGCACCGTGCGGGCGATCGGCGACGAGGTCATGTGGTCAGCCTACGAGCCGAGGGCTATGCAGCGCCGTACCGCTCGGCCAGCACGCGCGCGAGCGCCGCGAAGGCGCGCCCGCGGTGACTGATCGCGTTCTTCTCGTCGGCGCTGATCTCGGCGCTCGTGACGCTCAGGCCCTCGGGGATGAAGATGGGGTCGTAGCCGAAGCCGCCGACTCCCGCGGGTTCGAAGGCGATCGTGCCGGGCCACACCCCGAGCTCGACGTGCTCGAACGCAGACCCGCTCTGCGGGTCGACGAGGGCCGCCGCGCATGTGAATTGCGCGGCGCGGTTCGACTCGGTGCCGAGGTTCATGAGCACGAGCCGCAGGTTGGCCGTGTCGTCGCGCTCGCCCGAGTAGTGAGCACTGTCGACGCCGGGGGCGCCGGCGAGGGCATCCACACTCACGCCCGAATCGTCGGCGATAGCCGGCAGGCCCGTGTGCGCCGCGGCAGCGCGCGCCTTGATGAGGGCGTTCTCGGCGAACGTGCCGCCGTCTTCCACCGGCGCCGGGCCGTCGTAGGGCAGCAGCTCGAGACTCGGCAGGGCCGCGCGGAGGATGCGCTGCAGCTCGGCGACCTTGTGCGCATTGTGCGTCGCGACGACGACCCTCATGCGGCTAGGCCCCGAGCACGGCGCGCTGCTCGGCCGCGAGGTCGATGCAGCCGCCCAGGGCGAGGTCGAGCAGGGCGTCGAGCTCGGCCCGGTCGAAGGGTGCGCCCTCGGCCGTTCCCTGCACCTCGACGAAGTGGCCCGAGCCCGTGACAACGACGTTCATGTCGGTCTCGGCCCGCACGTCCTCCACGTAGGCGAGGTCGAGCAGCGGCGTGCCGTCGATGATGCCGACGCTCACGGCGCTCACCGAATCCTTGAGGGCCACGGCCTTCTTGGCGATGAAGCCGCGCTCGCGGCCCCACTCGATCGCGTCGGCGAGGGCGACGTAGGCGCCCGTGATGGCGGCGGTGCGCGTGCCGCCGTCGGCCTGCAGCACGTCGCAGTCGATGACGATCGTGTTCTCGCCGAGGGCCTTCATGTCGACGACGGCGCGCAGGCTGCGGCCGATGAGGCGCGAGATCTCGTGCGTGCGGCCGCCCACCTTGCCCTTGACGGCCTCGCGGTCCATTCGGTCGTTCGTCGAGCGCGGCAGCATGCCGTACTCGGCCGTGACCCAGCCCTTGC
>CAYPND010000060.1:0-2650 GCA_964412175.1 uncultured Microbacteriaceae bacterium
GCGCTCTGCTGCTGGCGGATGAGCGCGAGTGCCTCATCGGCGCTCGGCGGAGCGTCGTCGAGGTCGGCGGGCGCGGGGTGATCGGTGGGGTTGGTCATATGTACTTTGTATTGCAAACCAGTTTGCATGTCAAGTGAGTTTGCGACCCTTGAAGTTTCGTCGCGCATCCTGTCACGCTCGGTCCGGTGAGAGGCGTTATGTGGGGGGTGTGTGCCTCTCGCGGCACATGCCGCGCCAGGCACACTCGCTCAAAAGGACTCGACTTCCGGCGTTCCGCGCCGCGCCTCCAGCGCCCGCTCCGCCAGCACGCAGCGCCGTAGACTTGAGGGCTCATGACTGCGCCCGCCGAGACCCCGCCCGCCGACGCGTCGGCGCCCGCGGCGACGGCGGCGTCCGGCCTGCGCATCACCTACCCGGGGGATCTGCCGGTCAGCCAGCGGCGCGACGACATCGCCGCCGCGATCCGCGACAACCAGGTCGTCATCGTCGCGGGCGAGACCGGGTCGGGCAAGACGACGCAGCTGCCCAAGATCCTGCTCGAGCTGGGCCGCGAGCGCATCGCCCACACGCAGCCGCGCCGCATCGCGGCTCGCACGATCGCCGAGCGGGTCGCCGAGGAGCTCGGCAGCGAGCTCGGCGGGCTCGTCGGCTACAAGGTGCGCTTCACCGACCATGTCGGCCGCGACACCCGCGTCACGCTCATGACCGACGGCATCCTGCTCGCCGCCCTCCGCGGCGACCGCGAGCTGAAGAACTACGACGCCATCATCATCGACGAGGCGCACGAGCGCAGCCTCACGATCGACTTCCTGCTCGGATACCTCAAACAGCTGCTCCCCCGCCGCCCCGAGCTCAAGCTCATCATCACGAGCGCCACGATCGACCCCGAGAGCTTCGCGAAGCACTTCACAGCAACCGACGGCAGCCCCGCGCCGATCATCGAGGTGAGCGGGCGCACCTTCCCGGTCGAGATCCGCTACCGGCCCCTCGTCCCCGACGGCGCTGACACCGACAACCTGACCGACCCCGACAGTGACGACGATGGCCCCAGCACGCCCGGCGAGGCCATCGACATGATCGAGGGCGTCATCGCCGCGGTCGACGAGCTCGGCCGCGACGGCGACGGCGATGTGCTGGTGTTCTTCAGCGGCGAGAACGAGATCCGTGATGCGGCGGATGCTCTCACCGGGCACCTCGCGCGCCAGGGGCCGCGCGGCGCGGGCACCGAGGTGCTTCCGCTGTACGGCCGGCTCAGTGCGGCCGAGCAGCACCGGGTGTTCGAGCGGGCTCCCGCGGGCATCCGTCGGCGCATCATTCTGGCGACCAATGTCGCCGAGACGAGCCTGACCGTGCCCGGCATCCGCTACGTCGTCGACACCGGCACGGCGCGCATCAGCCGGTACAGCGCGCGCTCGAAGGTGCAGCGGCTGCCCATCGAACCGATCTCGCAGGCGAGCGCCAACCAGCGGTCGGGCCGCTCGGGGCGCACGAGCGACGGCATCGCGATTCGCCTGTACAGCGAGCTCGACTACGCGAAGCGGCCGGAGTACACCGACCCCGAGATCCTGCGCACCAACCTCGCGGCCGTCATCCTGCAGATGATCTCACTCGGGCTCGGCGACATCGAGCAGTTTCCGTTCCTGCAGCCGCCCGATAGGCGCGGCATCGCCGACGGGCTCGACCTGCTTCGGGAGCTCGGCGCGATCGAACCCGGCGCGGGCGCGAACCGCATCACGCGCGTCGGCCGCGAGATTGCGCAGCTGCCGCTCGACCCGCGCTACGCCCGCATGGTCGTCGAGGCCCAGAGACTCGGGGTCGCGCGGGAGGTCATTGCGATCGTCGCGGGGCTGAGCATCCAAGACCCGCGCGAACGACCGGTCGAGAAGCGCGAGCGCGCCGACCAGCTGCACAACCGGTTCCGCGACCCGACGAGCGACTTCATCACGCTGCTGAACCTCTGGAACCACCTGCAGCGGCGGCAGCGCGAGCTCAGCGGCAACCAGTTCCGCAAGGAGGTGCGCAGCGAGTTCCTCAACTACCTGCGCATTCGCGAGTGGGCCGACGTTGAAAGACAAATCCGACGTCAAGTGAAGAACGCAGGCAAGCACGCAGCGAACGGAGACGAAGGAGCCGACGCGACAGCGATCCACAAGGCCATCCTGTCCGGCCTCCTCTCCCACATCGGCCTGAAAGACACCGCCAAACGCGACTACCTCGGCGCCCGCCAGCGCCGCTTCGTGCTCTACCCCGGCTCGGGCCTCGCGAAGAAGCAGCCCGACGCCGTCATGGCTGCCGAGCTCGTCGAGACGAGCCGACTGTTCGCGCGCACCGTCGCCGTCATCGACCCGGCGTGGGCCGAGCCGCTCGCTGGCGAGCTCGCCAAGCACTCGTTCAGCGAGCCGCGGTGGGAGAAACGGCAGGGCGCCGCGGTCGTCGACGAGAAGGTGACGCTGTTCGGGGTGCCGATCATCCCGCGCCGGCGCGCGCAGCTCAGCCGCATCGATCCGGCGCTGGCGCGCGAGCTGTTCATCCGCCACGCGCTCGTCGAAGGCGAGTGGGATACCTCCCGGCTCGACAAGCGCCTCACCGCGTTCCTGCGCGACAACGCGCGCGTGCGCCGCGAGCTCGAGCAGCTCGAAGAGCGCAGCCG
>CAYPND010000061.1:0-2635 GCA_964412175.1 uncultured Microbacteriaceae bacterium
GCGTGATCATCCGGGGCGGCACGCCCCACTTCGAGTACGTCAGCGCCGCCGCGACGGATGGTCTCACCCGGGTGGCGCTCGACACCGGCAAGCCCGTCGGGTTTGGCGTGCTGACGCTCGACGACGAGCGGCAAGGCCTGGACCGCGCGGGCCTGCCGGGCTCGCAGGAGGACAAGGGCGCCGAGGCGGCCGAGGCCGCGCTTGCCACCGCGCAGGCACTGCGCGTCATCCGCGGCTGACCGCTGCCGCGCGCGTGGCCGCGCGGACGCGTGTGTAACCTGTGGAACTCTCATCGGGAACGATGAGGAACGCAGCCCAAGAGCCCTGAGACCGGCCTGGAATCTAGCCTCTGCAGGGTGGAACTACCGGTCTGCCCTGTGAAAATTGTGGAACCGGTTGCAGATCGCGACCCGCAGGGTGATACTCGCCCCATCGGGAGGTCGTCAGCGACGACGGAGTCGCTCCTCCCTCATGGGGAGCAACACATGCGCACTCGAACGCGGTACACGGCATCGGGCGGCATCGCCCTGGCGCTGTCCATCATCGGCACGCTCATCGTCGGGCCGACCTCGGCCACGGCGGCGACCGCCACCAACAACCCCGACTTCAGCGCCAACGTCATGGCGCCACTCGAGGTCTCGAACTGGACGGAATTCGGCAACCAGCTCGCCACGGTCGAGGCCTACGGCGTCGACGCCGTGACGGTCGACGTGTGGTGGGGCAAGGTCGAGGCCGCCGGCGACAACCAGTTCAACTGGAGCTACTACGACCAGGTGTTCTCGGCGATCACGAGCCGGGGGCTCGACATCGTGCCGATCTTCTCGTTCCACCAGTGCGGTGGCAACGTCGGCGACACGTGCAACATCCCGCTGCCCTCGTGGCTGTGGAGCAAGTACACGGGCGCGACGCTCAACGGCGTCACGCTCGACGCGAACGGGCTCAAGCACCGGAGCGAGCAGGGCAACTACTCGAACGAGACCGTGCAGGGCTGGGCCACGCAACTGGTGCAGAACGAGTACCAGGCGTTCACGCAGGCCTTCGTCGCGCGCTACGGCACGACCTACGCGACGCGCATGCAAGAGATCAACGTGTCGCTCGGCCCGGCCGGCGAGTTGCGCTACCCCTCGTACAACAGCCACGACTCGGGCACCGGCTACCCGACGCGCGGCGCGCTGCAGGCCTACTCGCCGCTCGCCATCAAGAGCTTCCAGCAGTGGGCGCTCGCGAAGTACGGCACGATCGCTGGCATTAACGCCGCGTGGGGCTCGAGCGTGACGACCATCACCCAGGTGCAGCCGCCGAGCAACGCGGGCTTCTTCTTCTCCTCCGGCGACTACCGCAACACCACCTACGGCAAAGACCTAATCGACTGGTACAACAAGAGCCTGGTGGACCACGGCGAGCGGATGCTCGACACGGTGCTCGCCGCGCTCGGCAGCTCCTTCCCGGGTGCCGAGATCGGCTACAAGATCCCCGGCGTGCACTGGTCGATGACGGGGCCGACGCCGCGGGCGGCGGAGGTCGCGGCCGGGCTCATCCAGACCAGCGTCGACATGTACGCCGTGAACACCGGTCGCGGCTACGCCAACATCGTCGGGCTCGCGAACCGCGTCGCCGACTCGGGCCGCGGCGTCATCCTGCACTTCACGTCCCTCGAGTTCAATGACGAGAACTTCGCGCCGCAGTACTCGCAGGCCAAGACCCTCGTCGGGTGGGTCGGCGCGGAGGCGGGCCGGCAGAACGTGACGATCAAGGGCGAGAACGCCCTCGCGGGCGGCATCACCTCGAACAACGGCTGGGACAACGTCAACCAGGCGTTCGACAACTACCCCTACCTCGGCATGACCGTGCTAAGGGTGGGCGAGGTGGCCTCGGGAACCGGCGCGACGCGCTACGCGCAGTTCATCCAGAAGTACCGCCCGGCGGGCTCGGCGTGGAACTCGCTCTACGTGCGCGGCACGAACAACAACTGGAGCCTCGGCACGCCCATGGTGAAGTCAGGCACCGTCTGGACGGCGACGAACGTCTCGTTCGGGGCCGCCGCGAACCAGCGATTCAAGTTCGACGTGCGCGGCGACTGGAGTCTCAACTACGGCGGCTCGGGGCTCAGCGGCACGGCGGTGCAGAGCGGCGGCGACATCGCCGTGGCGTCGAACACGACCTACACGATCACCTTCAACGAGGTGACGAAGGTCTACGCCGCGACGCCGAGCGGACAACCCCCGCAGGGCTCGGCGGTGACCGTGCACTTCGCCGAGTGGCAGTCGGCGTCGAGCTACTCGATCCACACCTGGAACGGTCTCAGCGGCACCTTCCCGATGGCGTACGAGGGCTTCATCAACGGCCGCCACTGGTGGAAGGTGACCCTGGCGAACGCGCCGAGCTCGTTCGGCTTCACCTTCACCAACAGCAACGGCAACTGGGATTCACCCGACCGGGCCTACACGAGTCAGGCCAGCACGGTCTACGTGCTGCCCGGCAGCGCGACCGTGTACACCGCGAGACCGTAGCCGCCCCACCCGAACGAATGGCGCCCGCTCCCCGCTAGGGGTGCGGGCGCCATTCGCATCCGGCACCTACTTCAGGAACAGCGCCCGCAGCCGGCTCGTCGTGAAGACGATGCCGATCGCGATCA
>CAYPND010000062.1:0-1955 GCA_964412175.1 uncultured Microbacteriaceae bacterium
CGAGCGCAGCAGCTTCGTGCGCGAGGGCGGCCGCTGGTACTACGTCGCCGAGGTCTGAACGAGCGAGTGCTCGAGCACGGAGCTGTCGAGCACCCCGTCGAGCGCGGCCTCGAGGTCGCGCCACAGGTCGGCACCCGCCTCGAGGCCGATCGACAGGCGCACGATTCCGGCCCCGGGGCGGGCATCCGGCGCCACCGGGCGGTGCGTGAGCGATGCCGGATGCTGCATCAGCGAATCGACGCCCCCGAGCGACACGGCGTGGGTGAAGAGCCGCAGCGATCCCGTGAGCGCCTGCGCGGCGGCGTATCCCCCGGCCAGGTCGACGGCCAGCATCGCCCCGGGCCCGCGCAGCTGCGAGCCGAGCAGCCCGCGCGGGTCGGATCCGGGCAGGCCCGGGTAGTGCACCCGGGCGACGGCGGGGTGCTGGGCCATCAGCAGTGCCAGCTCCCCCGCCGTCGCCTGCTGGGCCCGCACGCGCAGCGCGAGCGTCGGCAGGCCGCGGTGCAGCAGGTAGGCGCCGAGCGGGTGCAGCAGCCCGCCCGTGACGGCCCGCACGGGCCGAATGGCGGTCGCCCACTCGGCGCTCGTGGCGACCACTCCCCCCATGGCATCGCCGTGGCCGCCGAGGTACTTCGTGGCGCTGTGCAGGGCGAAGGCGGCGCCGTGCGCCAGCGGGTTCTGCAGCACGGGCGTCGCGAAGGTGCTGTCGACCATCACCGGAACCTCGCCCGCCGCCGCGACGACCGCCGCGATGTCGACGAGCTCGAGCGTGGGGTTGCAGGGGGTCTCCATGACGACGAGGCACGTGTCGGCACGCACGGCGTCGCCGATCTCGTCGGGGGCGCAGAATGTGGTCTCGGCGCCGAGCAGTCCCGAGGCGAGCATGTGGTCGGTGCCGCCGTAGAGCGGGCGCACCGCGACCACGTGCCGACCGCGACCGCGGTTCATGGCCGCGAGCAGCGTCGCCGAGAAGGCCGCCATGCCCGAAGCGAACGCGACCGCCTCGTCGGCGCCCTCGAGCGTCGCGAGCGCCTCCTCAAAGCGCGCGACGGTGGGGTTCCAGAGCCGCGCGTAGACGTTGCCGCCCTCGGTCGGATGCCCGCCCGTCGCGATCGCCTCGTACGAGGCTCCCCCGGCGTCGATGTCGGGCAACGGGTTCGTCGTCGACAGGTCGATCGGCAGCGCGTGCACCCCCATCGCGGTCAGGTCGTCGCGCCCCGCGCGCACCGCGATCGTCTCGAAGGCGTCGTCGTGATCGAAAGCACCGGTGCTCGTCATGCCCCGATTCTGGCGCTCTCTTCGGTCTATGGGGTCAGTCTCCGCAGGTTCCGCACGGATTGACGGTGTGACCGCACGTGCTTCATGCTGATGGGATGCTCGACTCACCCTCGGCGCAGAACGCGCGCCCCGCATCCCTCGATGCCGCCGACCTCGCGATGCTCGCCGAGCTCGAGCGCAACGGGCGCCTCACGAACGCCGCGCTCGCGGCCCGCGTCGGCATCGCCGAGTCGACCTGCACGCAGCGGTTGCGGTCGCTGCGCGACCGCGGGGTGATCCGGGGCTTTCGCGCCGAGATCGACCCCGCCGCGCTCGGTCTGACGCTGCAGGCACTCATCACGGTGCGGCTCGGCACGCACGGGCGCGAGCAGATCCGCGGCTTCGAGCAGCGCGTGCGGTCGCTCCCGAGCGTGCTCACGGCGTTCCACGTCGCCGGGGCCGATGACTACCTGCTGCACGTCGCCGTCGAGTCGGCCGCGGCGCTGCGCGAGCTCGTGCTCGAGCACCTCACGACTCATCCGCACGTGCGCCACGTCGAGACGCAGCTCGTGTTCGAAGTGCTCGAGGGCGCCGGCATGGTGCCGAGCAGCGCGCCGCGGTCGACGTAGAGCCCTGCCCCGCCCCTAGCGCTGCGTCGCCGCCGCCCAGGCCTCGAGCTTGGCCGCCGCGGCGCCCGA
>CAYPND010000063.1:0-1841 GCA_964412175.1 uncultured Microbacteriaceae bacterium
AAGAACTTGTAGCGCGTGTAGGTGCGGGCGTCGCTGAGCGTCACCTCGTGGCCGGTCTCCTGCACGCTCGTCGACAGGTGATCTTTGAAGATCGGGTAGTTGAAGTCGCCGACCATGAGCGTCGGCAGCGTCGCACCGAAGCTGTCGAGCGCCACGTGCGCCGCCCTGATCTGCGTGCGCCGCAACGAGTTGAGCGCCGTGAGTGGGGCGGCGTGGAAGCACCCGATGACGACCTCGCGGTCGTGCGTGCGATCGATGAGGTGGCTGCCGAGCAGCCGCTCATACGCGGGCTTGGCGATGATGTCATGCAACGAGCGCTTGAGCGCGAAGGCCTTCGTGCTGAGCGCCTCGAAGCGCTCGCGGTTGTAGAAGATGGCAAGCCCGAGCCGGTTAAGCTTGGTCGCGTCGGCGAGGTGCAGCGGCCCCAGCTCGCGCGGCAGGTCGTCGGTGTCGACCTCTTGCAGGCACAGCAGGTTGGGGCTGTGGGTCTCGACGAGGTGCTCGAGCTCACCGCGGGCGGCGTGCTTGCGCAGGTTGTACGAGATGACCCTCATGGCTCCATCCTTCCCCGCCTCCGGCGCCGCGGTCGAATCGGGCGCGCTAGTTCTTCGCTATGAAGTCGCGCTCGCGGTCATCGAGGCGGCGCACCAGGGCCGCTGCGAGCGCGGGATGCCCGCTCAGCGCCGCATCGCCCTCGAGCACCCCGGCCGCCGCCTCGCGGGCGTCGAGGATGAGGTCGCCGTCGGTGGCGACCCGCAGCAGCTTGAGGCTTGAGCGCCCGCCGCTCTGGTTGGCGCCGAGCACGTCGCCCTCGCGCCGCAGCTCGAAGTCGACCTGCGCGAGCTCGAAGCCGTCGAGCGTTGCGGCGACCGCCTCGACTCGCTCGCGCGCGAGGCTGCCCTTCTGTGCGGCGGTCACGAACAAGCACAGCCCGGGCACACCGCCGCGCCCCACGCGACCGCGCAACTGGTGCAACTGGCTCACGCCGAACCGATCGGCGTCGGCCACGACCATCGTTGATGCGTTGGGCACGTCAACACCCACCTCGATGACGGTCGTCGCCACGAGCACGTCAATCTCGCCGCGCGCAAAGGCCTGCATCGTCGCGTCTTTCTCGTCGGTCGACATGCGGCCATGCAGCGGCTCGACCCGCCTCCCCGCGAGCGCGGGGTGCGTGCGCAGCAGGGGCGTCAGCTCGGCGACGGTCGCCGGCGGGCGGGCCACGGCATCCGTATCGTCGACAGAACCGTCGGCGGGGTCGTCGGCCAGCGCGTCGAGATCGTCTTCTGGCGTCGAGGCGTCGATCGCCGGCACGACCACGAAGCCTTGCCGACCCTGTTCGAGCTCTTCGCCCAGGCGCGCCCAGACGCGGTTCCACCACCCGGGCTTGTCGGCGAGCGGCACGACGTGACTCACGATCGGGATGCGCCCGGCCGGCAGCATTGCGATCGTCGACACATCGAGGTCGCCGAACACCGTCATCGCGACGGTGCGCGGAATCGGCGTAGCGGTGAGCACGAGCACGTGCGGCGGCACGGTCGCCTTGCGGCGCAGGGTCTCGCGCTGCTCAACGCCGAAGCGGTGCTGCTCGTCGACGACGACGAGACCGAGGTCGGCAAACTGCACCGTGTCGCCCAGCAGGGCGTGGGTGCCGATGACGATGCGGGATGCTCCGCTCGCGATCGCCAACAACGCCTTGCGCCGCTCGGCCTGGCCGAGCTGCCCGGTGAGCAACACCGGTCGCAGGCGGGCCGCGCGGTCGGGGCCGAGCGTGTGCACGATCGACCGCAGGTGCTGGGCGGCGAGCACCTCGGTGGGGGCGAGCAGGGCGCTCTGCCCGC